>NZ_JAOWGU010000038.1:0-28898 GCF_030332975.1 Citrobacter sp. Cpo032 | reverse complement strand
GCATTCGACCAGATCGATAACGCGCCGGAAGAAAAAGCTCGTGGTATCACCATCAACACTTCTCACGTTGAATATGACACCCCGACTCGCCACTACGCACACGTAGACTGCCCGGGCCACGCCGACTATGTTAAAAACATGATCACCGGTGCTGCGCAGATGGACGGCGCGATCCTGGTTGTTGCTGCGACTGACGGCCCGATGCCGCAGACTCGTGAGCACATCCTGCTGGGTCGTCAGGTAGGCGTTCCGTACATCATCGTGTTCCTGAACAAATGCGACATGGTTGATGACGAAGAGCTGCTGGAACTGGTAGAAATGGAAGTTCGTGAACTTCTGTCTCAGTACGATTTCCCGGGCGACGACACTCCGATCGTTCGTGGTTCTGCTCTGAAAGCGCTGGAAGGCGAAGCAGAGTGGGAAGCGAAAATCATCGAACTGGCTGGCTTCCTGGATTCTTACATCCCAGAACCAGAGCGTGCGATTGACAAGCCGTTCCTGCTGCCTATCGAAGACGTATTCTCCATCTCCGGTCGTGGTACCGTTGTTACCGGTCGTGTAGAGCGCGGTATCATCAAAGTTGGTGAAGAAGTTGAAATCGTTGGTATCAAAGAGACAGCTAAGTCTACCTGTACTGGCGTTGAAATGTTCCGCAAACTGCTGGACGAAGGCCGTGCTGGTGAGAACGTTGGTGTTCTGCTGCGTGGTATCAAACGTGAAGAAATCGAACGTGGTCAGGTACTGGCTAAGCCGGGCTCTATCAAGCCGCACACCAAGTTCGAATCTGAAGTGTACATTCTGTCCAAAGACGAAGGCGGCCGTCATACTCCGTTCTTCAAAGGCTACCGTCCGCAGTTCTACTTCCGTACTACTGACGTGACTGGTACCATCGAACTGCCGGAAGGCGTAGAGATGGTAATGCCGGGCGACAACATCAAAATGGTTGTTACCCTGATCCACCCGATCGCGATGGACGACGGTCTGCGTTTCGCAATCCGTGAAGGCGGCCGTACTGTTGGTGCGGGCGTTGTTGCTAAAGTAATGAGCTAATTATTGATTAATTAGCTTTGAGCTTAAAAAGGGCGCTTCGGCGCCCTTTTTGCTATCTGCAATTTAGTCGTTGTCATATTTATTCGCATTTTTTATTCATTCTCCCGCCGCGTAAATCGCGTTGTGCTATTGTAATCATAACTATTCTCATTTACACTTTGCGCAGAAATTGAACGGGAGCGATCATGTACGTTTGTTTGTGTAATGCGATAAGTGATAAAAAAATACGTCAGGCTGTTCGCCAGTTTCATCCTCAGTCCTTTCAGCAATTACGTAAATTTATTCCTGTTGGAAATCAATGCGGTAAGTGCATTCGTGCTGCCCGCGAAGTCATGCAGGATGAATTAACGCAAATGCCAGAATTTAAAGAGATCGCCTAAGTCACACTCTTTTTTTTGACATCCCTGTAGCCCCATCTACGCTCTAAGAGTGGAAGCGGAGGGACTATAAATGAAAGGTGATGTTAAAATCATAAATTATCTCAATAAACTATTGGGAAATGAGCTTGTCGCGATCAACCAGTATTTTCTCCATGCTCGTATGTTTAAAAACTGGGGACTGACTCGCCTCAATGATGTTGAGTACCATGAATCTATCGATGAGATGAAACACGCTGATAAATATATCGAGCGTATTTTATTCTTAGAAGGGATCCCGAACTTGCAGGATCTTGGCAAGTTGGGTATTGGCGAAGACGTTGAAGAGATGCTGCAATCCGATCTTCGACTCGAACTCGATGGTGCTAAAGACTTACGTGAAGCCATTGCCTATGCCGATAGCGTTCATGATTATGTCAGCCGGGATATGATGATTGAGATCCTGACTGAAGAAGAAGGGCATATTGACTGGCTCGAAACCGAGCTGGACTTGATTGCAAAACTTGGCTTACAAAATTATCTGCAATCGCAAATTAAAGTCAGTGACTAACCGCCCTGTATCATACTTACCAGGCCAATAACAAAACCCGCAGCCGCCAGATATGGCCCAAATGGCAGCGGGTTTTTTAGTACCTGTTTCCCGTAACGGACGCAGTAAATCCCGGTGAGGCAACATGCCATACCCGCGGCAAGTAAAACCAACAGTGGTAATGATTCCCAGCGATGCCATGCGCCTAGCGCGGCAAGAAATTTGACATCACCAAAGCCTAATCCTTCCTGTCGGCATATCAAACGATACCCCCAGTAGAACAAAGCAAATACCCCGTAACCTGCTACAGCACCCCAAAGCGCGTCGGATAACTGTGCAGGTCTGCAGCATTGATGATAAATAAGACCGCCCCACAAAAGAGGGCAGGTAAATTTGTCGGGCAGCAACCCGGTACGTAGGTCATGGACTAAGAGCAGCCCTGATAGCGAAACATAAATCAACAGGAAGGGGAGGTCGATGTACATGGGCAAGCCTTATCTGGTAAAGAGTTTACCTTCAGGTAAACCCGGCGGCCCTACAAGCCCGGGATATGGGTTATGGATGCTCTCTTCCACGGAAAACGCGTTGCACCACAGGACATACAATCAGAGTGGAAGGAGCGCCGCATTTGTGAACGAGTGATTAATTTCTACGCGGCACTTGCTTAAGACTGAGATTTACGTATAATGCGCGGGCTTGTCTAATATTGACAGCGGTTCGATATGAGCCACCGGTACTGCGAAAGCAATACCAGACAATGTTCCCAATCGGGGAACTCTGTAAGAACGGTTACACTCTCCCATCAATCGTAATGGGTTTGAGGAGTAACTATTTCGTCTATAAAATAATTGGAGCTCTGGTCTCATGCAGAACCAAAGAATCCGTATCCGTTTGAAAGCGTTTGATCATCGTCTGATCGATCAATCAACCGCGGAAATCGTCGAGACTGCCAAGCGCACTGGTGCGCAGGTTCGTGGTCCGATCCCGCTGCCGACCCGCAAAGAGCGTTTCACCGTTCTGATCTCCCCGCACGTCAACAAAGACGCGCGTGATCAGTACGAGATCCGTACTCACAAGCGTCTGGTTGACATCGTTGAGCCAACTGAAAAAACCGTTGATGCTCTGATGCGTCTGGACCTGGCTGCCGGTGTAGACGTGCAGATCAGCCTGGGTTAATCAGGTCATCGAGCGATTGAGAGGTTGATACAATGATTGGTTTAGTCGGTAAAAAAGTGGGTATGACCCGCATCTTCACTGAAGATGGCGTATCTATCCCAGTAACCGTTATCGAAGTTGAAGCAAACCGCGTTACTCAGGTTAAAGATCTGGCTAACGATGGCTATCGCGCTGTTCAGGTTACCACCGGTGCTAAAAAAGCTAACCGCGTAACTAAGCCGGAAGCTGGCCACTTTGCTAAAGCTGGCGTAGAAGCTGGCCGCGGCCTGTGGGAATTCCGTCTGGCAGATGGTGAAGAATACACCGTTGGTCAGAACATTAGCGTTGAACTGTTTGCTGACGTTAAAAAAGTTGACGTAACCGGTACCTCTAAAGGTAAAGGTTTCGCTGGTACCGTTAAGCGCTGGAACTTCCGTACCCAGGACGCTACTCACGGTAACTCCTTGTCTCACCGCGTTCCGGGTTCTATCGGTCAGAACCAGACTCCGGGCAAAGTGTTCAAAGGCAAGAAAATGGCAGGTCAGCTGGGCAACGAACGTGTAACCGTTCAGAGCCTGGACGTAGTACGTGTTGACGCTGAGCGCAACCTGCTGCTGGTTAAAGGTGGTGTTCCGGGTGCGACCGGTTGCGACCTGATCGTTAAACCAGCTGTGAAGGCGTAAGGGGATAGCAATGGAATTAGTATTGAAAGACGCGCAGAGCGCGCTGACTGTTTCCGAAACTACCTTCGGTCGTGATTTCAACGAAGCGCTGGTTCACCAGGTTGTTGTTGCTTATGCAGCTGGTGCTCGTCAGGGTACTCGTGCTCAGAAGACTCGTGCTGAAGTAACTGGTTCAGGCAAAAAGCCGTGGCGCCAGAAAGGTACCGGCCGTGCGCGTTCAGGTTCTATCAAGAGCCCGATCTGGCGTTCAGGTGGCGTGACCTTCGCTGCTCGTCCACAGGACCACAGTCAAAAAGTTAACAAAAAGATGTACCGCGGCGCGCTGAAAAGCATTCTGTCCGAACTGGTACGTCAGGATCGTCTGATCGTTGTCGAATCATTCTCTGTAGAAGCGCCTAAAACTAAGCTGCTGGCACAGAAACTGAAAGACATGGCTCTGGAAGATGTGCTGATCATCACCGGTGAGCTGGACGAAAACCTGTTCCTGGCTGCGCGCAACCTGCACAAGGTTGACGTACGCGATGCAACTGGTATCGACCCGGTTAGCCTGATCGCCTTCGACAAAGTCGTAATGACTGCTGATGCTGTTAAGCAAGTTGAGGAGATGCTGGCATGATTCGTGAAGAACGTCTGCTGAAAGTGCTGCGCGCACCGCACGTTTCTGAAAAAGCGTCTACTGCGATGGAAAAAACTAACACCATCGTTCTCAAAGTTGCTAAAGACGCGACCAAAGCAGAAATCAAAGCTGCTGTGCAGAAACTGTTTGAAGTCGAAGTCGAAGTCGTTAACACCCTGGTAGTTAAAGGGAAAGTTAAACGTCACGGACAGCGTATCGGTCGTCGTAGCGACTGGAAAAAAGCTTACGTCACCCTGAAGGAAGGCCAGAATCTGGACTTCGTCGGCGGCGCTGAGTAAGTCGGAGGAGTAATACAATGGCAGTTGTTAAATGTAAACCGACATCTCCGGGTCGTCGCCACGTTGTTAAAGTGGTCAACCCAGAGCTGCACAAGGGCAAACCTTTTGCTCCGCTGGTTGAAAAAAACAGCAAATCCGGTGGTCGTAACAACAATGGCCGCATCACCACTCGTCATATCGGTGGTGGTCACAAGCAGGCTTATCGTATTGTTGACTTCAAACGCAACAAAGACGGTATCCCGGCAGTTGTTGAACGTCTTGAGTACGATCCGAACCGCTCCGCGAACATCGCGCTGGTTCTGTACAAAGACGGTGAACGCCGTTACATCCTGGCCCCTAAAGGCCTGAAAGCTGGCGACCAGATTCAGTCTGGCGTTGATGCTGCAATCAAAGCAGGTAACACCCTGCCGATGCGCAATATCCCGGTTGGTTCTACCGTTCATAACGTAGAAATGAAACCAGGTAAAGGCGGTCAGCTGGCACGTTCCGCTGGTACTTACGTTCAGATCGTTGCTCGTGATGGTGCTTATGTCACCCTGCGTCTGCGTTCTGGTGAAATGCGTAAAGTCGAAGCAGACTGCCGTGCAACTCTGGGCGAAGTTGGCAATGCTGAGCATATGCTGCGCGTTCTGGGTAAAGCAGGTGCTGCACGCTGGCGTGGTGTTCGTCCTACCGTTCGCGGTACTGCGATGAACCCAGTCGACCACCCACATGGTGGTGGTGAAGGTCGTAACTTTGGTAAGCACCCGGTAACTCCGTGGGGCGTTCAGACCAAAGGTAAGAAGACCCGCAGCAACAAGCGTACTGATAAATTCATCGTACGTCGCCGTAGCAAATAATTTTAGAGGATAAGCCATGCCACGTTCTCTCAAGAAAGGTCCTTTTATTGACCTGCACTTGCTGAAGAAGGTAGAGAAAGCGGTGGAAAGCGGAGACAAGAAGCCCCTGCGCACTTGGTCCCGTCGTTCAACGATCTTTCCTAACATGATCGGTTTGACCATCGCTGTCCATAATGGTCGTCAGCACGTTCCGGTATTTGTTTCCGACGAAATGGTCGGTCACAAACTGGGTGAATTCGCACCGACTCGTACTTATCGCGGCCACGCTGCTGATAAAAAAGCGAAGAAGAAATAAGGTAGGAGGAAGAGATGGAAACTTTAGCTCAACATCGCCATGCTCGTTCTTCTGCTCAGAAGGTTCGCCTTGTTGCAGACCTGATTCGCGGTAAGAAAGTGTCGCAGGCTCTGGATATTCTGACCTACACCAATAAGAAAGCGGCTGTACTGGTTAAGAAAGTCCTGGAATCTGCCATTGCTAACGCTGAACACAACGATGGCGCTGACATTGACGATCTGAAAGTTACGAAAATTTTCGTAGACGAAGGCCCGAGCATGAAGCGCATTATGCCGCGTGCAAAAGGTCGTGCAGATCGCATCCTGAAGCGCACCAGCCACATTACTGTGGTTGTGTCCGATCGCTGAGACTCTGGAGACTAGCAATGGGTCAGAAAGTACATCCTAATGGTATTCGCCTGGGTATTGTAAAACCATGGAACTCAACCTGGTTTGCGAACACCAAAGAATTCGCTGACAACCTGGACAGCGATTTTAAAGTACGTCAGTACCTGACTAAGGAACTGGCGAAAGCGTCTGTATCTCGTATCGTTATCGAGCGTCCGGCTAAGAGCATCCGTGTGACCATTCACACCGCTCGCCCGGGTATCGTTATCGGTAAGAAAGGCGAAGACGTAGAAAAACTGCGCAAAGTCGTAGCGGATATTGCTGGCGTTCCTGCTCAGATCAATATCGCCGAAGTGCGTAAGCCTGAACTGGACGCAAAATTGGTTGCTGACAGCATCACTTCTCAGCTGGAACGTCGTGTTATGTTCCGTCGTGCTATGAAGCGTGCTGTACAGAACGCAATGCGTCTGGGCGCTAAAGGTATCAAAGTTGAAGTTAGCGGCCGTCTGGGCGGCGCGGAAATCGCACGTACCGAATGGTACCGCGAAGGTCGCGTACCTCTGCACACTCTGCGTGCTGACATCGACTACAACACCTCTGAAGCGCACACCACTTACGGTGTAATCGGCGTTAAAGTGTGGATCTTCAAAGGCGAGATCCTGGGTGGTATGGCTGCTGTTGAACAACCGGAAAAACCGGCTGCGCAACCTAAAAAGCAGCAGCGTAAAGGCCGTAAATAAGGAGCGTCGCTGATGTTACAACCAAAGCGTACAAAATTCCGTAAAATGCACAAAGGCCGTAACCGCGGTCTGGCTGCTGGCGCGGATGTTAGCTTCGGCAGCTTCGGTCTGAAAGCTGTTGGCCGTGGTCGTCTGACTGCCCGTCAGATCGAAGCAGCACGTCGTGCTATGACCCGTGCAGTTAAGCGTCAAGGTAAGATCTGGATCCGTGTATTCCCGGACAAACCGATCACTGAAAAGCCGCTGGCAGTGCGTATGGGTAAAGGTAAAGGTAACGTGGAGTATTGGGTTGCCTTGATTCAGCCGGGTAAAGTCCTGTATGAAATGGACGGCGTACCGGAAGAGCTGGCCCGTGAAGCATTCAAGCTGGCAGCAGCGAAACTGCCGATTAAAACCACCTTTGTAACTAAGACGGTGATGTAATGAAAGCAAAAGAGCTGCGTGAGAAGAGTGTTGAAGAGCTGAACACCGAGCTGCTGAATCTGCTGCGTGAGCAGTTCAACCTGCGTATGCAGGCTGCAAGTGGCCAGCTGCAACAGTCTCACCTGTTGAAGCAAGTGCGTCGTGACGTCGCACGCGTTAAGACTTTACTGACTGAGAAGGCGGGTGCGTAATGACCGATAAAATCCGTACTCTGCAAGGTCGCGTTGTTAGCGATAAAATGGAGAAATCCATCGTTGTTGCTATCGAACGTTTTGTGAAACACCCGATCTACGGTAAATTCATTAAGCGTACGACCAAACTGCACGTACATGACGAGAACAACGAATGCGGTACTGGTGACGTGGTTGAAATCCGCGAATGCCGTCCGCTGTCCAAGACTAAGTCCTGGACGCTGGTTCGCGTTGTAGAGAAAGCCGTTCTGTAATACAGTAGGCATTCTCAACGAATAAACGGCTCAGCGATGAGCCGTTTATTTTTTCTACCCATATCGTTGAAGCGGTGTTATAATGCCGCGCCCCCGATATGGGGCTTTTTTAACGACCTGATTTTCGGGTCTCAGTAGTAGTTGACATTAGCGGAGCACTAAAATGATCCAAGAACAGACTATGCTGAACGTCGCCGACAACTCCGGTGCACGTCGCGTAATGTGTATCAAGGTTCTGGGTGGCTCGCACCGTCGCTACGCAGGCGTCGGCGATATCATCAAGATCACCATCAAGGAAGCAATTCCGCGTGGTAAGGTCAAAAAAGGTGATGTGCTGAAGGCGGTAGTGGTGCGCACCAAGAAGGGTGTTCGTCGCCCGGACGGTTCTGTCATTCGCTTCGATGGTAATGCATGCGTTATTTTAAACAATAACAGCGAGCAACCTATCGGTACGCGTATTTTTGGGCCGGTAACTCGTGAACTTCGTAACGAGAAGTTCATGAAAATTATCTCTCTGGCACCAGAAGTACTCTAAGGAGCGAATCATGGCAGCGAAGATCCGTCGTGATGACGAAGTTATCGTGTTAACCGGTAAAGATAAAGGTAAACGCGGTAAAGTTAAGAATGTCCTGTCTTCCGGCAAGGTCATTGTTGAAGGTATCAACCTGGTTAAGAAACATCAGAAGCCGGTTCCGGCCCTGAACCAACCAGGCGGCATCGTAGAGAAAGAAGCAGCTATTCAGATCTCTAACCTTGCTATCTTCAACGCGGCAACCGGCAAGGCTGACCGTGTAGGCTTTAGATTCGAAGACGGCAAAAAAGTCCGTTTCTTCAAATCTAACAGCGAAACTATCAAGTAATTTGGAGTAGTACGATGGCGAAACTGCATGATTACTACAAAGACGAAGTAGTCGCTAAACTCATGACTGAGTTTAACTACAATTCTGTCATGCAAGTCCCTCGGGTCGAGAAGATCACCCTGAACATGGGTGTTGGTGAAGCGATCGCTGACAAGAAACTGCTGGATAACGCAGCAGCTGACCTGACAGCAATCTCCGGTCAAAAACCGCTGATCACCAAAGCACGCAAATCAGTTGCAGGCTTCAAAATCCGTCAGGGCTATCCGATCGGCTGTAAAGTAACTCTGCGTGGCGAACGCATGTGGGAGTTCTTTGAGCGCCTGATCACTATTGCTGTTCCACGTATCCGTGACTTCCGTGGCTTGTCCGCTAAGTCTTTCGACGGTCGTGGTAACTACAGCATGGGTGTCCGTGAGCAGATCATCTTCCCAGAAATCGACTACGATAAAGTCGACCGCGTGCGTGGTTTGGATATTACCATTACCACTACTGCGAAATCTGATGAAGAAGGCCGTGCTCTGCTGGCTGCCTTTGACTTCCCGTTCCGCAAGTAAGGTAGGGTTACTGAATGGCTAAGCAATCAATGAAAGCACGCGAAGTAAAGCGCGTAGCTTTAGCTGATAAGTACTTCGCAAAACGCGCTGAACTGAAAGCTATTATCTCTGATGTGAACGCGACCGACGAAGATCGTTGGAACGCAGTTCTCAAGCTGCAGTCTCTGCCGCGTGATTCCAGCCCGTCCCGTCAGCGTAACCGCTGCCGTCAAACAGGTCGTCCGCATGGCTATGTGGGCAAGTTCGGGTTGAGCCGTATCAAACTGCGTGAAGCCGCCATGCGCGGTGAAGTACCAGGCTTGAAAAAGGCTAGCTGGTAATTACCAATTGAATCACGGGAGTAAAGACAGATGAGCATGCAAGATCCGATCGCGGATATGCTGACCCGTATCCGTAACGGTCAGGCCGCGAATAAAGCTGCGGTCACCATGCCTTCCTCCAAGCTGAAAGTGGCAATTGCCAACGTGCTGAAGGAAGAAGGTTTTATTGAAGATTTTAAAGTTGAAGGCGACACCAAGCCGGAACTGGAACTTACTCTCAAGTATTTCCAGGGTAAAGCTGTTGTAGAAAGCATTCAGCGTGTCAGTCGCCCAGGTCTGCGCATTTATAAGCGTAAAGACGAGCTGCCGAAAGTTATGGCTGGCATGGGTATCGCAGTTGTTTCTACCTCTAAAGGTGTTATGACTGATCGTGCAGCGCGCCAGGCTGGTCTTGGTGGCGAAATTATCTGCTACGTAGCCTAATCGGAGGAAAAAATGTCTCGTGTTGCTAAAGCACCGGTCGTTATTCCTGCCGGCGTTGATGTAAAAATCAACGGTCAGGTTATTACGATCAAAGGTAAAAACGGCGAGCTGACTCGTACTCTCAACGATGCTGTTGCAGTAAATCATGCAGATAATGCACTGACCTTCGGTCCGCGTGATGGTTACGCAGATGGATGGGCTCAGGCTGGTACCGCGCGTGCCCTGCTGAATGCAATGGTTGTCGGTGTTACCGAAGGCTTCACTAAGAAGCTTCAGCTGGTTGGTGTAGGTTATCGTGCAGCGGTTAAAGGGAATGTAGTAAACCTGGCTTTAGGTTTCTCTCACCCAGTTGACCATCAGCTGCCTGCGGGAATCACTGCAGAATGTCCGTCTCAGACTGAAATCGTGCTGAAAGGCGCTGATAAACAGCTGATCGGTCAGGTTGCAGCAGATCTGCGCGCCTACCGTCGTCCTGAGCCTTATAAAGGCAAGGGTGTTCGTTACGCCGACGAAGTCGTGCGTACCAAAGAGGCTAAGAAGAAGTAAGGTAACACTATGGATAAGAAATCTGCTCGTATCCGTCGTGCGACCCGCGCACGCCGCAAGCTCCAGGAGCTGGGTGCAACTCGCCTGGTGGTACATCGTACCCCGCGTCATATTTACGCACAGGTAATTGCACCGAACGGTTCTGAAGTTCTGGTAGCTGCTTCTACTGTAGAAAAAGCTATCGCTGAACAATTGAAGTACACCGGTAACAAAGACGCTGCTGCAGCTGTAGGTAAAGCTGTTGCTGAACGCGCTCTGGAAAAAGGCATCAAAGATGTTTCTTTTGACCGTTCCGGGTTCCAATATCATGGTCGTGTCCAGGCACTGGCAGATGCTGCCCGTGAAGCTGGCCTTCAGTTCTAAGGTAGAGGTGTAAGATGGCTCACATCGAAAAACAAGCTGGCGAACTGCAGGAAAAGCTGATCGCGGTTAACCGCGTATCTAAAACCGTTAAAGGTGGTCGTATTTTCTCCTTCACAGCTCTGACTGTAGTTGGTGATGGTAACGGTCGCGTTGGTTTTGGTTACGGTAAAGCGCGTGAAGTTCCAGCAGCGATCCAGAAAGCGATGGAAAAAGCCCGTCGCAATATGATTAACGTCGCGCTGAACCACGGCACCCTGCAGCACCCGGTTAAGGGTACTCACACGGGTTCTCGTGTATTCATGCAGCCGGCTTCCGAAGGTACCGGTATCATCGCCGGTGGTGCAATGCGCGCCGTTCTGGAAGTCGCTGGAGTTCGTAACGTTCTGGCTAAAGCGTATGGTTCCACTAACCCGATTAACGTGGTTCGTGCAACTATCGATGGCCTGGAAAATATGAAATCTCCGGAAATGGTCGCTGCCAAGCGTGGTAAATCCGTTGAAGAAATTCTGGGGAAATAAACCATGGCAAAGACTATTAAAATTACTCAAACCCGCAGTGCAATCGGTCGTCTGCCGAAACACAAGGCAACGCTGCTTGGCCTGGGTCTGCGTCGTATTGGTCACACCGTAGAGCGCGAGGATACTCCTGCTGTTCGTGGTATGGTCAACGCGGTTTCCTTCATGGTTAAAGTTGAGGAGTAAGAGATGCGTTTAAATACTCTGTCTCCGGCCGAAGGCTCTAAAAAAGCGGCTCGCCGCCTGGGTCGTGGTATCGGTTCTGGCCTCGGTAAAACCGGTGGTCGTGGTCACAAAGGTCAGAAGTCTCGTTCTGGCGGTGGCGTACGTCGCGGTTTCGAGGGTGGTCAGATGCCTCTGTACCGTCGTCTGCCGAAATTCGGCTTCACTTCACGTAAAGCAGCGATTACAGCCGAAGTTCGTCTGTCTGACCTGGCTAAAGTTGAAGGCGGTGTTGTAGACCTGAACACGCTGAAAGCAGCTAACATTATCGGTATCCAGATCGAGTTCGCGAAAGTGATCCTGGCTGGTGAAGTCACTACTCCGGTAACTGTTCGTGGCCTGCGTGTTACTAAAGGCGCTCGTGCTGCTATCGAAGCTGCTGGCGGTAAAATCGAGGAATAAGTAGCAGATGGCTAAACAACCGGGATTAGATTTTCAAAGTGCCAAAGGTGGCTTAGGCGAGCTGAAACGCAGACTGCTGTTTGTAATCGGCGCGCTGATTGTGTTCCGTATTGGCTCTTTCATTCCGATCCCTGGTATTGATGCCGCTGTACTTGCCAAACTGCTTGAGCAACAGCGAGGCACCATCATTGAAATGTTTAACATGTTCTCTGGTGGTGCTCTCAGCCGTGCTTCTATCTTTGCTCTGGGGATCATGCCGTATATTTCGGCGTCGATCATTATCCAGCTGCTGACGGTGGTTCATCCAACGCTGGCAGAAATTAAGAAAGAAGGGGAGTCTGGTCGTCGTAAGATCAGCCAGTACACCCGCTACGGTACTCTGGTGCTGGCAATATTCCAGTCGATCGGTATTGCTACCGGTCTGCCGAATATGCCTGGTATGCAGGGCCTGGTGATGAACCCAGGCTTTGCATTCTATTTCACCGCTGTTGTAAGTCTGGTTACAGGGACGATGTTCCTGATGTGGTTGGGCGAACAGATTACTGAACGTGGTATCGGCAACGGTATCTCAATCATTATCTTCGCCGGTATTGTCGCGGGACTCCCGCCAGCCATTGCCCATACTATCGAGCAAGCGCGTCAAGGCGACCTGCACTTCCTCGTGTTGCTGTTGGTTGCAGTATTAGTATTCGCAGTGACGTTCTTTGTTGTATTTGTTGAGCGTGGTCAACGCCGTATTGTGGTAAACTACGCGAAACGTCAGCAAGGTCGTCGTGTCTATGCTGCACAGAGCACACATTTACCGCTGAAAGTGAATATGGCGGGGGTAATCCCGGCAATCTTCGCTTCCAGTATTATTCTGTTCCCGGCGACCATCGCGTCATGGTTCGGGGGCGGGACTGGTTGGAACTGGCTGACAACAATTTCGCTGTATTTGCAGCCTGGGCAACCGCTTTATGTGTTACTCTATGCGTCTGCAATCATATTCTTCTGTTTCTTCTACACGGCGTTGGTTTTCAACCCGCGTGAAACAGCAGATAACCTGAAGAAGTCCGGTGCATTTGTACCAGGAATTCGTCCGGGAGAGCAAACGGCGAAGTATATCGATAAAGTAATGACCCGCCTGACTTTGGTTGGTGCGCTCTACATTACCTTTATCTGCCTGATCCCGGAGTTCATGCGTGATGCAATGAAAGTACCGTTCTACTTCGGTGGGACCTCACTGCTTATCGTTGTTGTCGTGATTATGGACTTTATGGCTCAAGTGCAAACTCTGATGATGTCAAGTCAGTACGAGTCTGCATTGAAGAAGGCGAATCTGAAAGGCTACGGCCGTTAACAGTCGCCCGAGAAGTTACGGAGAGTAAAAATGAAAGTTCGTGCTTCCGTCAAGAAATTATGCCGTAACTGCAAAATCGTTAAGCGTGATGGTGTCATCCGTGTGATTTGCAGTGCCGAGCCGAAGCATAAACAGCGCCAAGGCTGATTTATTCGCATATTTTTCTTGCAAAGTTGGGTTGAGCTGGCTAGATTAGCCAGCCAATCTTTTGTATGTCTGTGCGTTTCCATTTGAGTATCCTGAAAACGGGCTTTTCAGCATGGTGCGTACATATTAAATAGTAGGAGTGCATAGTGGCCCGTATAGCAGGCATTAACATTCCTGATCAGAAACATGCTGTGATCGCATTAACTTCGATCTACGGCGTCGGCAAGACCCGTTCTAAAGCCATTCTGGCTGCCGCGGGTATCGCTGAAGATGTTAAGATCAGTGAGCTGTCTGAAGAACAAATCGACACGCTGCGTGACGAAGTTGCCAAATTTGTCGTTGAAGGTGATCTGCGCCGTGAAGTTAGCATGAGCATCAAGCGCCTTATGGACCTTGGTTGCTATCGCGGTTTGCGTCATCGTCGTGGTCTCCCGGTTCGCGGTCAGCGTACCAAGACCAACGCACGTACCCGTAAGGGTCCGCGCAAACCGATCAAGAAATAATCGGGGTGATTGAATAATGGCAAAGGCACCAATTCGTGCACGTAAACGTGTAAGAAAACAAGTCTCTGACGGCGTGGCTCATATCCATGCTTCTTTTAACAACACCATCGTTACCATTACTGATCGTCAGGGTAACGCACTGGGTTGGGCAACAGCCGGTGGTTCCGGTTTCCGTGGTTCTCGCAAATCCACTCCGTTTGCAGCTCAGGTTGCAGCAGAGCGTTGCGCTGAAGCCGTAAAAGAATACGGTATCAAGAATCTGGAAGTTATGGTCAAAGGACCGGGTCCAGGTCGCGAATCTACTGTTCGTGCTCTGAACGCCGCTGGTTTCCGCATCACTAATATTACTGATGTGACTCCGATCCCTCATAACGGTTGTCGTCCGCCGAAAAAACGTCGCGTATAACGCTGTCGTTTCTAGGATTGTTGGAGAAAGAAAATGGCAAGATATTTGGGTCCTAAGCTCAAGCTGAGCCGTCGTGAGGGCACTGACTTATTCCTTAAGTCTGGCGTTCGCGCGATCGATACCAAGTGTAAAATTGAACAAGCTCCTGGCCAGCACGGTGCGCGTAAACCGCGTCTGTCTGACTATGGTGTGCAGTTGCGTGAAAAGCAAAAAGTTCGCCGTATCTACGGTGTGCTGGAGCGTCAGTTCCGTAACTACTACAAAGAAGCAGCACGTCTGAAAGGCAACACCGGTGAAAACCTGTTGGGTCTGCTGGAAGGTCGTCTGGACAACGTTGTATACCGTATGGGCTTCGGTGCCACTCGTGCAGAAGCACGTCAGCTGGTCAGCCATAAAGCAATTATGGTAAACGGTCGTGTTGTTAACATCGCTTCTTATCAGGTTAGTCCGAATGACGTTGTTAGCATTCGTGAGAAAGCGAAGAAGCAGTCTCGCGTGAAAGCCGCTCTGGAGCTGGCTGAGCAGCGTGAAAAGCCAACCTGGCTGGAAGTTGATGCTGGCAAGATGGAAGGTACGTTCAAGCGTAAGCCGGAGCGTTCTGATCTGTCTGCGGACATTAACGAACACCTGATCGTCGAGCTTTACTCCAAGTAAAGCTTAGTACCAAAGAGAGGACACAATGCAGGGTTCTGTGACAGAGTTTCTAAAACCGCGCCTGGTAGATATCGAGCAAGTGAGTTCGACGCACGCCAAGGTGACCCTTGAGCCTTTAGAGCGTGGCTTTGGCCATACTTTGGGTAACGCACTGCGCCGTATTCTGCTCTCATCGATGCCGGGTTGCGCGGTGACCGAGGTTGAGATTGATGGTGTACTACATGAGTACAGCACCAAAGAAGGCGTTCAGGAAGATATCCTGGAAATCCTGCTCAACCTGAAAGGGCTGGCGGTGAGAGTTCAGGGTAAAGATGACGTTATTCTTACCTTGAATAAATCTGGCATTGGCCCTGTGACTGCAGCCGACATTACCCATGATGGTGATGTCGAAATCGTCAAGCCACAGCACGTGATCTGCCACCTGACCGATGAGAATGCATCTATTAGCATGCGTATCAAAGTTCAGCGCGGTCGTGGTTATGTGCCGGCTTCTACCCGAATTCATTCGGAAGAAGATGAGCGCCCAATCGGCCGTCTGCTGGTCGACGCATGCTACAGCCCTGTAGAGCGTATTGCCTACAATGTTGAAGCAGCGCGTGTAGAACAGCGTACCGACCTGGACAAGCTGGTCATCGAAATGGAAACCAACGGCACAATCGATCCTGAAGAGGCGATTCGTCGTGCGGCAACCATTCTGGCTGAACAACTGGAAGCTTTCGTTGATTTACGTGATGTACGTCAGCCGGAAGTTAAAGAAGAGAAACCAGAATTCGATCCGATCCTGCTGCGCCCTGTTGACGATCTGGAATTGACTGTCCGCTCTGCTAACTGCCTCAAAGCAGAAGCTATCCACTATATCGGTGATCTGGTACAGCGTACTGAGGTTGAGCTTCTTAAGACGCCTAACCTTGGTAAAAAATCTCTTACCGAGATTAAAGACGTGCTGGCTTCCCGTGGACTGTCTCTGGGCATGCGCCTGGAAAACTGGCCACCGGCAAGCATCGCTGACGAGTAACCGGATCACAGGTTAAGGTTTTACTGAGAAGGATAAGGTCATGCGCCATCGTAAGAGTGGTCGTCAACTGAACCGCAACAGCAGCCATCGCCAGGCTATGTTCCGCAATATGGCAGGTTCACTGGTTCGTCATGAAATCATCAAGACGACTCTGCCGAAAGCGAAAGAGCTGCGTCGCGTAGTTGAGCCGCTGATTACTCTTGCCAAGACTGATAGCGTAGCTAATCGTCGTCTGGCATTCGCCCGTACTCGTGATAACGAGATCGTGGCAAAACTGTTTAACGAACTGGGCCCGCGTTTTGCGAGCCGCGCCGGTGGTTACACTCGCATTCTGAAGTGTGGTTTCCGTGCAGGCGACAACGCGCCGATGGCATACATCGAGCTGGTTGATCGTTCAGAGAAAACAGAAGCTGCTGCAGAGTAATCTGTAGTAACGTAAAAAAACCCGCCTCGGCGGGTTTTTTTATATCCGTCATATCCCCACTTATCTACAATATCTGTACTCTTTTTGTTCATCCCCTGGAGTGTTGTATGTGGTTACTTGACCAGTGGGCAGAGCGCCATATTATTGATGCACAGTCTAAAGGCGAGTTTGATGATTTACCGGGAACAGGCGAACCGCTGACTCTTGACGATGACTCCCATGTCCCGCCTGAACTCAGAGCCGGATACCGTTTATTAAAAAATGCAGGTTGCCTTCCTCCTGAGCTCGAGCAACGCAGAGAGGCAATACAGCTGCTTGAAATACTCGCGGGGTTCCGCAAAGATGATCCTAGTTATCCGGAGGTGAGCCGAAGACTGTCGCTACTGGAACTTAAACTTCGGCAGGCTGGACTCAGCACCGAGTTTTTACGCGGTGACTACGCAGATAAGCTGCTAAAAAAGATCAACGACGAATAGCGGAGAGAGCATGTACCGAATTGGTGAAATAGCGAAACTGGCTGACGTTACGCCAGATACTATCCGCTACTATGAAAAGCAGCAGATGATGGAGCATGAAGTGCGTACTGAAGGCGGATTTCGCCTCTATACAGAAAGCGATCTTCAGCGCTTGAAGTTTATTCGTTATGCCCGGCAGCTTGGTTTCACTCTGGAGTCGATCCGTGAATTGCTTTCGATCCGGGTTGATCCCGAACACCATACCTGTCAGGAATCAAAAGGGATCGTCCAGGAAAGACTGCAAGAAGTCGAAGCCCGCATTGCTGAACTTCAGACGATGCAGCGGTCACTGCAGCGATTGAATGATGCATGCTGCGGCAAGGCACACAGCAGCGTGTACTGCTCTATTCTTGAAGCTCTTGAGCAAGGCGCCAGTGGAACAACATCAGGCTGTTGATTTCTTGAACTGCCAGGTCTACACTCGCGGCGTAAATTACTACAAACTGGAGATATTATGAGTCGTTATCAGCACACCAAAGGGCAGATAAAGGACAACGCCATTGAGGCGCTTCTGCATGACCCACTGTTCAGACAGCGCGTTGAGAAAAATAAGAAAGGGAAAGGAAGTTATCTGCGTAAAGGCAAACATGGCAATCGGGGTAATTGGGAGGCCAGTGGCAAGAAAGTAATTAACTTTTTTACCACTGGCCTTCTTGTTTCAGTGAGTGCTTAAGAGCGGTTATTCTGTTCTTTCAGCAGGTCACGAATTTCACTTAGCAATACTTCTTCTTTCGATGGAGCTGGCGGTGCTGCCGGCTCTTCCGCTTTTTTACGGTTCAGTTTGTTGATCAGTTTGATTGCCATAAAGATAGCAAACGCAACAATAATGAAATCGAATACATTCTGAATAAATACACCGTAATGCATGACCACGGCAGGGATGTCTCCCTGTGCATCACGTAGCGTTAAAGCAAACTGTTTAAAATCAATTCCACCAATTAACAGCCCCAGCGGCGGCATAATGATATCGGCAACCAGTGATGAAACAATCTTACCGAATGCCGCACCAATAATGACACCCACTGCCAAATCGACAACATTCCCGCGCATCGCGAATTCGCGAAACTCTTTAATAATGCTCATTTTATTCTCCCTATGCAGCTGACGTTTATAAGTTTAACAAATGTTTAGGCAATTTCCATTTATGTATTGTCGAAAGGAAAATTTATTAGACCATGAAAAATAAAGGGAAATAAAAAAGGCGCTGTATTAGCGCCCAAATTATTACAGGAAGAAAGGACTTGGCTGGAATAGTCGCTCGACGTCGGTAATAAACTTTTTATCTGTCAGGAACATAATGACGTGATCGCCCTGCTCAATGCGCAGGTTATCGTTGGCAATCATGACATCGTTACCACGTACAACGGCGCCAATAATGGTTCCGGGCGGAAGTTTAATTTCATCAATTGAACGCCCTACAACTCTCGACGTCGTTTCATCCCCGTGTGCGACGGCTTCAATGGCTTCCGCGACGCCACGGCGAAGTGAAGAAACGCCAACAATATCAGCTTTACGCACGTGGCTCAGCAGCGCGGAGATGGTCGCCTGCTGCGGTGAAATCGCAATATCGATCACGCTGCCTTGCACCAGATCGACGTATGCTCTGCGCTGGATCAACACCATTACTTTCTTGGCACCCATCCGTTTGGCAAGCATCGCCGACATGATATTTGCTTCATCATCGTTGGTCACTGCGATGAACAGATCGACCTGATCGATATGTTCTTCGGCCAGTAACTCTTGATCCGAAGCATCACCAAAAAAGACGATCGTATTTTGTAGTTTCTCTGCAAGTTCGGATGCGCGTTGTTGATTACGTTCGATCAGTTTGACGCTGTAATCTTTTTCCAGACGACGTGCCAGACCCGCACCGATATTACCACCACCCACTAACATAATGCGTTTGTACGGCTTTTCCAGACGCTGCAGTTCACTCATTACGGCGCGTATATGCTGTGATGCCGCAATAAAGAAGACTTCATCACCCGCTTCAACGATCGTAGAACCTTGCGGACGGATCGGTCGGTCATGACGGAAAATCGCCGCAACGCGGGTATCGATGTGCGGCATATGCTCACGCATTGTTGACAGCGCATTACCGATAAGCGGCCCGCCGTAATAGGCTTTTACTACTGCCAGACTGACTTTACCTTCGGCAAAATTCACCACCTGCAATGCGCCCGGATATTCAATCAGGCGATAAATGCTATCGATAACCAGTTGCTCAGGCGCAATCAGGTGATCGATTGGCACCGCATCGGATTGGAACAGCTTGTCGGCATCGCGAACGTAATCTGGTGAACGAATACGGGCGATGCGATTAGGCGTATTAAACAGTGAATAAGCTACCTGGCAGGCAACCATATTTGTTTCATCTGAGCTGGTTACGGCAACCAGCATATCGGCATCGTCGGCACCGGCTTCACGTAATACGCGGGGATGCGAACCATGCCCTTGCACGACACGGAGATCAAACTTGTCCTGCAGGCTGCGCAGGCGTTCACCATTGGTATCGACTACCGTGATATCGTTGTTCTCTCCGACCAGGTTTTCAGCCAGCGTACCGCCAACTTGCCCTGCGCCCAGAATGATAATTTTCATCAGTCGCGACCCGTTATCTCATCACTTTTTGATTAGCTTAGCGTAAAAGAAGCCATCGCCATCTTCCGCACCCGGTAAATTCTGACGTCCGGGTTTTTCCGGCGTACCGGTTTCGCTTAATACCGCATCCGGTGTGCGTGCCAGGAAGGCGGCAATTTGCTGCTGGTTCTCTTCTGGCAGGATAGAACATGTTGCATACACTAGCGTGCCGCCAGATTTAAGATGTGACCAGGTCGCATTCAGGATCTCAGCCTGTAATTGGGCAAGTTCGGCAATATCCCGGTCGCGGCGCAGCCATTTGATATCCGGATGGCGACGGATCACCCCGGTAGCAGAACATGGAGCGTCCAGCAAAATACGGTCAAACTGTTGTTCACCGCACCACTGCTGTGGATAGCGGCCATCCCCCTGTTTTACGGTTGCCTTCATGCCCAGACGTTTCAGATTGTCGTAAACGCGCGATAAGCGTTTTTCATCCACATCGACGGCCATGACGTTAGCTAGCGGAGCAACTTCCAGAATGTGAGTGGTTTTACCGCCCGGCGCACAGCACAGGTCGAGGATCTGCTCACCGTCCTCCGGCAACAGATAATTTACGCATCCTTGAGCGGAAGCATCCTGAACGGTGACCCAACCTTCGTCAAAACCAGGGAGGGCGTGAACTGGAGCCGGTGTTTCCAGACGCACTGCATCCGGGTAGTCTGGATGCGGGAAACCTGTCAAACCCGCTTCGGTAAGCAGGTCTAGCCAGGCGTCGCGAGTATGGTGATTACGATTGACTCGTAGCCACATCGGCGGTCGCTGGTTATTGGCTTCAAGAATGGCTTCCCACTGCTGCGGATACGCACTCTTAATACGTTTCACCAGCCAGGAGGGGTGTAAGAAGCGCAAATCGCTTTGCGCAAACTCGGCCAGCAGTTCATCCTGACGGCGTTGAAACTGGCGCAGTACGCCGTTGATCAGCCCTTTCAGCTGTGGACGCTTAATAACGACCGCGCCTTCTACGGTCTCAGCCAACGCAGCGTGCGCTGGAATACGAGTATGCAACAGTTGATAGAAGCCCACCATGATCAGGTAGTGAACGGTGCGCTGTTTGCCCGTCATTGGACGTTCCATCAGTTGCTGGATCATCCACTCCAGTTGAGAGAGTGTACGCAATACGCCGAAGCAAAGTTCTTGTAACAGCGCTTTGTCTTTATCGGCAACTTTTTGCTGCATGGCGGGCAGCACGTTACTTAGTGATTGTCCTTTCTCGACAACCTGTTCGACGGCCTGGGCCGCCATACTGCGTAAATTAAGATGTTTTTTCATAAGCGCAAAAATAAAAATGCCCGGAGACACCGGGCTTAAAGAGATGAACCGTCAGGCCAGACGGTTTCCGGGCACGAACCACTCCCGGCGCGAATTAAGCAGATCCTGCGCGCTCATGGCTTTTTTACCGGCAGGCTGCAAAGAGATAAGATTCAGAATGCCGTCGCCTGTTGCGACCTGGATACCCTGCTTTGTCGCCTCTAGAATGGTGCCTGGCTCGGCCTGGGTGTTTACAGCAATAACCGAAGCTTGCCAGACTTTCACTGGCTGACCATCGATTTCAAGCCAGCTCATTGGCCAGGGGTTAAAGGCGCGGATGCAGCGTTCCAATTGAACAGCCGAAAGCGACCAGTCGATACGGGCCTCTTCTTTGCTGAGTTTTTCTGCATGCGTAACCAGTGATTCGTCTTGTACCACCGGTTTTATTGTGCCGGCAGCCAGCTGTTTTAGCGTTTCAATCAGCCCCTGAGGCCCCAGTTCTGCCAGCTTGTCATATAACGAACCGCTGGTATCTTCTGCCGTAATTGGGCAGGACAGCTTCAGCAGCATATCACCGGTGTCGAGGCCAACATCCATCTGCATGATGGTAACACCGGTTTCGGCGTCGCCTGCCCACAGTGAGCGCTGGATCGGTGCTGCACCCCGCCAGCGCGGAAGCAGGGAACCGTGAACGTTGATACAACCCAGGCGCGGCATTTCCAGTACGGCTTTTGGCAGGATCAGGCCATATGCCACCACCACCATCACGTCTGCGTGTAAATCAGCAACCAGTTGCTGGTTTTCCTGAGGGCGAAGAGAGACGGGTTGAAAGACCGGTATCCCTTTTTCTTCTGCCAGCACTTTTACCGGGCTGGGCATCAGCTTTTTACCGCGTCCCGCCGGGCGGTCCGGTTGGGTAAACACGCCAACGACGTTATGTCCAGAAGACAGCAGCGCGTCGAGATGACGCGCTGCAAAGTCAGGTGTACCCGCAAAAATAATACGTAGTGAGTCTGACACGTTGATCCTTGTCCTTAAGCTCGGGCGTTCAGGCGGTCGAGTTTTTCAACTTTCTGACGAATGCGTTGTTGCTTCAACGGAGACAGATAATCGATAAATAGTTTACCGACCAGGTGATCCATTTCATGTTGAATGCAGATAGCGAGCAGGCCATCGGCTTCCAGTTCAAAAGATTTGCCGTCGCGATCGAGCGCACGAATTTTTACTTTCTCTGCACGCGGTACTAACGCACGCTGTTCAGGAATAGACAGACAGCCTTCTTCAATGCCGGTTTCGCCGTCTTTTTCCAGCAGTTCTGGGTTAATGAGTACCAACTGCTCATCGCGATTTTCAGAGACATCAATAACAATGATGCGCTGATGAATATCGACCTGTGTTGCTGCCAGACCGATACCTTCTTCGGCGTACATCGTTTCGAACATATCATCAACGATACGCTGAATTTCTGCATTCACTTCTTCAACCGGTTTTGCGACTTTGCGAAGGCGCTCGTCCGGAATATGTAACACTTGCAAAACTGACATAGTTATCCAGAGTTGAGTTCAGGAGTTGAAAAGATTATTACCTCTATTCTAGACAAAACCCCCTCTGATTGACAGCATCAGTGACCAATCGCAAAGATTGCCAGGACTGCTTGTGGCAGGGGAACAGGGATGACCCAAATCGAAATTTGGCTACGTTTAGCGCAAGTGAATGAACTGTATGGTGATGAGATAGTGCGCGTTGCTCACTGGCTCAATACTCAACCGTGCATTAACAACGCGGTACTCTTGCAGGCAGGATTCTCTCCACGCCAGGCAAGACGCTTTTTAACCTTTTCAGATCTGACGCTGGAAAAAACGCTGCGCTGGCTTGAACAGCCTAACCACCATTTTGTGGTTGCCGACAGCGAGCATTATCCGCCACAGCTCCGTGCGATTGAGGATTATCCTGGGGGGCTTTTTGTTGCAGGAGCTCCCGCATGCCTCCACTCATTTCAAGTTGCCGTTGTCGGTAGTCGACAACATTCATGGTATGGCGAACGCTGGGGACGGTTGTTTTGTGAAAAGCTTGCTGCATGTGGGGTGACGATCACCAGCGGTCTGGCCCGGGGGATTGATGGCGTGGCGCACAATGCTGCGATAAACCGACAAGGCACAAGTATTGCGGTGCTGGGAAATGGACTTGAGACCATTCATCCACGGCAGCATATCCGTCTTGCGGAGCGACTTATTGAGGCTGGGGGCGCACTGGTGTCTGAGTTCCCATTAGATATGCTCCCTTTGCCGCGCAATTTTCCCCGACGAAATCGTATTATCAGTGGTCTAAGTAAAGGTGTACTGGTTGTCGAAGCTGCACAGCGTAGCGGGTCGCTGGTTACTGCTCGCTGTGCAATTGAACAAGGGCGGGAGGTGTTTGCTTTACCAGGGCCGATTGGGAGCCCGGGAAGTGAAGGCCCGCATTGGCTTATTCAGCAGGGAGCCATGCTTGTGACGACACCAGAGGAAATTCTTGAAAATTTGCAATATGGGCTGCAATGGTTGCCAGATGAACCTGAAAAATCAATTTATTCGCCAGATCACGAAGAGGTGGCATTGCCATTTCCGGAGCTCCTGGCTAACGTAGGAGATGAGGTAACACCTGTTGACGTCGTCGCTGAACGTGCCGGCCAACCTGTGCCAGAGGTAGTGGCTCAACTGCTCGAACTGGAGTTAGCAGGGTGGATCGCAGCTGTACCCGGCGGCTATGTCCGATTGAGGAGGGCATGCCATGTTCGACGTACTAATGTATTTGTTTGAGACATATATCCATAACGAAGCTGAGCTGCGTGTGGATCAGGACAAACTGGAACGGGATCTTACCGACGCTGGTTTTGATCGTGAAGACATTTACAACGCGTTACTTTGGCTGGAGAAGCTTGCTGACTATCAGGATGGTCTTGCTGAACCTATGCAGCTGGCATCGGACCCTCTTTCTATACGTATTTATACTGCGGAAGAGTGCGACCGACTGGATGCAAGCTGTAGAGGATTCCTGCTATTCCTGGAGCAGATTCAGGTGCTAAACCTCGAAACGCGAGAAATGGTTATTGAGCGCGTACTCGCGCTAGATACGGCAGAGTTCGATCTGGAAGACCTGAAGTGGGTGATTCTGATGGTGCTATTCAACATTCCAGGTTGTGAAAATGCCTATCAGCAAATGGAAGAATTACTCTTTGAAGTGAATGAAGGTATGCTGCATTAATCAATCTTCATTCAGTATGAGTTGTTATGGCTAAATCAGCACTGTTCACGGTGCGTAAAAACGAGCCCTGCCCACAATGCGGGGCTGAACTGGTTATTCGTTCCGGGAAACACGGTCCGTTTCTCGGTTGTTCACACTATCCAGAATGCGATTACATCCGTCCGCTGAAATCTTCCGCGGACGGACATGTAGTCAAAGTTCTGGAGGGTAAGCTTTGTCCTGCATGTGGCGCTGAGCTGGTGCTGAGACAGGGACGATTCGGTATGTTTATTGGATGCAGTGACTATCCTGCGTGCGATCACACCGAGCTCATCGACAAGCCTGATGAAACAGCAATAGTCTGTCCTCAATGCCAGACTGGTCATCTTGTCCAGCGGCGTTCCCGTTATGGCAAAACCTTTTACTCCTGCGATCGCTATCCGGAGTGCCAGTTTGTCATTAACTTCAAACCGTTAGCCGGAGAATGTCCTGAGTGTCATTATCCGCTTCTCATCGAAAAGAAAACCGCGCAGGGTGTGAAGCATTTCTGTGCCAGTAAACAATGTGGAAAGCCGATTTCGGCGGAATAAAAAAGTGAATAATAGCCTGCCCACAGACGCTATCGCTGCGGCGATAGCGGTTCTGAAACAAGAAAAAGTCATCGCCTATCCAACTGAAGCTGTATTTGGTGTCGGCTGCGACCCCGATAGCGAAACGGCTGTAACCCGTTTGTTGGCGCTAAAACAACGTCCGGTCGATAAAGGGTTAATTTTAATCGCGTCAAACTTTGAACAACTTAAACCATATATCGACGATAGCATGCTCACCGATGCTCAACGTGACGCTGTTTTCGCCCGTTGGCCTGGTCCTGTTACCTTCGTTTTCCCAGCGCTTGCGACAACGCCACGCTGGTTGACCGGGCGCTTTGATTCTCTGGCTGTTCGCGTCACCGATCACCCGCTGGTGGTTGCGTTGTGCCAGGCTTATGGCAAACCGTTAGTTTCTACCAGTGCTAATTTGAGTGGCTTACCGCCTTGCAGAACGGTAGATGAAGTTCGCGCACAGTTCGGTACAGACTTTCCCGTGGTTGAAGGGGAGACCGGGGGGCGTTTGAATCCTTCGGAGATCCGTGATGCTCTGACAGGTGAACAGTTTCGACAGGGGTAATATGAAAGAAGCCTATGCTGTTTTTGGTAATCCGATAGCGCACAGTAAATCGCCCTTTATTCATCAGCAATTTGCAGAGCAGCTGAAGATTGATCACTCCTATGGGCGTGTACTGGCGCCTATCAATGATTTTGTGAATACGCTGAACGCTTTTTTTGCTGAGGGCGGGAAGGGGGCAAATGTCACCGTGCCTTTTAAAGAAGAGGCATTTGCACGTGCCGATGAACTAACGGAGCGGGCATCGCTTGCTGGAGCCGTCAATACCCTTAAACGGCTGGAGGATGGACGTTTACTGGGAGACAACACGGATGGTATCGGCTTGTTGAGCGATCTTGAGCGTTTATCTTTTATTCGTCCCGGATCGCGAGTTCTGTTGATTGGTGCGGGTGGTGCATCCCGTGGAGTTTTATTACCTCTTCTTTCTATGGATTGTGCGGTGACTATTGTTAACCGTACCGCTTCGCGCGCTGAAGAACTGGCACAAATCTTCTCCCATACCGGCAGCGTACAGGCGGTAGGAATGGACGAGCTTGATAATTACAGTTTTGATCTAATTATTAACGCGACATCCAGCGGAATTAGCGGTGAGATACCGGCTATTCCGACATCTCTTATTCACCCATCTGTCTATTGTTATGACATGTTTTATCAGAAAGGAGATACACCGTTCCTCTCCTGGTGTGCCGAACATGGGGCGAAACAATATGCTGATGGCCTGGGTATGCTGGTGGGGCAAGCAGCGCACGCCGTTTTACTCTGGCATGGGGTTTTGCCGCAGATTGAACCCGTCATTAAAAGCATGCAGCAGGAATTGTCGGAATGAATCAGGCGATCCAGTTTCCCGATCGAGAAGAATGGCGCACGGATGTCAACGCCGTTGTGTTTCCGGCGATGGTTCATGGTATGCAGTTAACATGTGCCATCTCTGGAGAGATGCTGGCGTCCCGCTTTGGCGGCGACACGCCTGAACAGTGGTTGGAAATCTTTCAACAGCATCGCTGGGATCTGGAAGAAGAAGCTGAAGGATTGATCCAGGCCCAGCAGGAAGATGCTCAAGGTTGGGTTTGGTTACTCTGACTTAAATATTCATCTTTCCACTTAACATAGTTGTTAGCTGAATATTGTAAGCCTGCTTTCTCTTCATCGCTTAATGGACGGATTTGTTTAACCGGGCTTCCCAGGTACAGATACCCGCTTTCCAGGCGTTTGTTTTGGGGAACCAGGCTCCCAGCCCCAATCATAACGTCGTCTTCTACTACCACGCCATCCAGCAGAATCGAACCCATGCCGACTAATACTCGGTTGCCAATGATGCAGCCGTGTAGCATGACCTTGTGACCGACCGTTACATCCTCACCCACGATCAATGGATTACCCTGCGGATTAGACGTGGATTTATGTGTGACATGGAGAACGCTGCCGTCCTGAATGTTTGTACGGGCACCAATTTGTACATAGTTAACGTCGCCACGAATGGCAACCAGTGGCCAAATTCCGACATCATCAGCCAAACGGGCATCACCAATGACGACACTGCTGGTGTCGATCATTACGCGATTTCCGATCTGTGGGAAAAGATCCTTATAAGGACGCAGTACATCAGACATGTTTACCTCAACGAAAATAGAGCAGTAATGAAGACTTTGGTTGGATTATTGAGACTGTGCAAGTGGTTTAGCTATCAAAAATCAGCCAAATTGCGCAGGAATGTAGCGAAAGGAGTGAAAAACAAGCATTCAGAAAAAAAGATCCAAAAAATACTTGTGCTAAAAAATGGGATCCCTATAATGCGCCTCCATCGACACGGCGGATGTGAATCACTTCACGCAAACAGCCGGTTCGGTTGAAGAGAAAAACCTGAAAATGAGGGTTGACTCTGAAAGAGGAAAGCGTAATATACGCCACCTCGCGACAGAGCGCTAAAGCGCGTCGCAACTGCTCTTTAACAATTTATCAGACAATCTGTGTGGGCACTCGAAGATACGGATTCTTAACGTCGCAAGACGAAAAATGAATACCAAGTCTCAACGAGTGAACACGTAATTCATTACGAAGTTTAATTCATTGAGCATCAAACTTTTAAATTGAAGAGTTTGATCATGGCTCAGATTGAACGCTGGCGGCAGGCCTAACACATGCAAGTCGAACGGTAGCACAGAGGAGCTTGCTCCTTGGGTGACGAGTGGCGGACGGGTGAGTAATGTCTGGGAAACTGCCCGATGGAGGGGGATAACTACTGGAAACGGTAGCTAATACCGCATAACGTCGCAAGACCAAAGAGGGGGACCTTCGGGCCTCTTGCCATCGGATGTGCCCAGATGGGATTAGCTAGTAGGTGGGGTAACGGCTCACCTAGGCGACGATCCCTAGCTGGTCTGAGAGGATGACCAGCCACACTGGAACTGAGACACGGTCCAGACTCCTACGGGAGGCAGCAGTGGGGAATATTGCACAATGGGCGCAAGCCTGATGCAGCCATGCCGCGTGTATGAAGAAGGCCTTCGGGTTGTAAAGTACTTTCAGCGAGGAGGAAGGCGTTGTGGTTAATAACCGCAGCGATTGACGTTACTCGCAGAAGAAGCACCGGCTAACTCCGTGCCAGCAGCCGCGGTAATACGGAGGGTGCAAGCGTTAATCGGAATTACTGGGCGTAAAGCGCACGCAGGCGGTCTGTCAAGTCGGATGTGAAATCCCCGGGCTCAACCTGGGAACTGCATCCGAAACTGGCAGGCTAGAGTCTTGTAGAGGGGGGTAGAATTCCAGGTGTAGCGGTGAAATGCGTAGAGATCTGGAGGAATACCGGTGGCGAAGGCGGCCCCCTGGACAAAGACTGACGCTCAGGTGCGAAAGCGTGGGGAGCAAACAGGATTAGATACCCTGGTAGTCCACGCCGTAAACGATGTCGACTTGGAGGTTGTGCCCTTGAGGCGTGGCTTCCGGAGCTAACGCGTTAAGTCGACCGCCTGGGGAGTACGGCCGCAAGGTTAAAACTCAAATGAATTGACGGGGGCCCGCACAAGCGGTGGAGCATGTGGTTTAATTCGATGCAACGCGAAGAACCTTACCTACTCTTGACATCCAGAGAACTTAGCAGAGATGCTTTGGTGCCTTCGGGAACTCTGAGACAGGTGCTGCATGGCTGTCGTCAGCTCGTGTTGTGAAATGTTGGGTTAAGTCCCGCAACGAGCGCAACCCTTATCCTTTGTTGCCAGCGGTTAGGCCGGGAACTCAAAGGAGACTGCCAGTGATAAACTGGAGGAAGGTGGGGATGACGTCAAGTCATCATGGCCCTTACGAGTAGGGCTACACACGTGCTACAATGGCATATACAAAGAGAAGCGACCTCGCGAGAGCAAGCGGACCTCATAAAGTATGTCGTAGTCCGGATTGGAGTCTGCAACTCGACTCCATGAAGTCGGAATCGCTAGTAATCGTGGATCAGAATGCCACGGTGAATACGTTCCCGGGCCTTGTACACACCGCCCGTCACACCATGGGAGTGGGTTGCAAAAGAAGTAGGTAGCTTAACCTTCGGGAGGGCGCTTACCACTTTGTGATTCATGACTGGGGTGAAGTCGTAACAAGGTAACCGTAGGGGAACCTGCGGTTGGATCACCTCCTTACCTTAAAGAA
>NZ_JAOWGU010000037.1:0-49592 GCF_030332975.1 Citrobacter sp. Cpo032 | reverse complement strand
TGGAGGCGCATTATAGGGAGTTTCCTGCGGCCCGCAACCCTTAAATGACAGAAAAATGACTGACTGCTGCATTCCACAGCAAAACCCCGCTTTATACCCATTTACACACAGAGTTATCCACAATCGTAAGGAAATTATCTGTAAGCGTCCCTAAAAAGGGAGAGAATCGGTATGAAAACCTCTATATAGAAAGAAATTCACTCTACGCTATATAAAGAAGAAGGACTGACAACTTAAGCGCCATAATCCCTACCACCTTTGAATTACGCACCCCATCAGGCAATAATACCCGCACAAACCGTGATTTCAGGACCGTGATGAGATACTCCCTGCAACGTACTGCTATACGTAAACGCCCGATGAAGCTTGGCACCACCGTGATCCTCATGGTTAGTGCAGTACTCTTCTCCGTGCTGCTTGTCGTTCATCTGATTTATTTCTCGCAGATCAGCAACATGACGCGCGATGCATTAGCGAGTAAAGCGCTTGCGGTCGCGCGAACGCTAGCCAACTCTCCGGAGATCCGCCAGGGACTAATGAAAAAGCCCGAGGAAAGCGGCATTCAGGCGATTGCCCAGGCGGTGAATAAGAGCAACGACTTTTTGTTCATCGTCGTCACTGATATGCAAAGCATTCGTTACTCCCATCCCGAAGCGCAGCGAATCGGTCAGCCATTTAAAGGTGATGACATATTGCTGGCCCTGCAGGGTAAAGAGAATGTCGCCATTAATCGCGGATTCCTGGCTAAAGCTCTACGTGTATTTACTCCTATCTATGACGAACATCACCGGCAGATTGGCGTCGTGTCGATCGGCCTTGAGCTAAGCCGGGTGACTGAGCAGATCAATAACAGCCGCGGCAGCATCATCTGGTCAATCTTATTTGGCGTACTGGTTGGACTGCTCGGTACATGGGTATTTGTCAAAGTCCTCAAGCGCATTCTGTTTGGCCTGGAGCCTTATGAAATCTCCAATCTGTTCGAACAACGCCAGGCGATGCTGCACTCTATAAAGGAAGGTGTTATTGCCGTTGACGAATGCGGTGAAGTGACCCTGATTAACCAGGCTGCGCAGGAGCTGCTGGATTATCACAAATCACAAGATGATGCCCAGCTCTCCACACTCAGCCATGCGTGGTCACAGGTGGTCGATTTTTCACAGGTACTACATGACGGAACGCCGCGCCGCGATGAAGAGATCATGGTGAAGGATCGGCTACTCTTAATTAACACGGTCCCGGTACTCAGCAACGGTAAAATCATCGGTGCCATTTCAACATTCAGAGATAAGACTGAAGTCCGAAAACTAATGCAACGTCTGGATGGTATGGTCAACTATGCCGACGCACTTCGTGAACGATCCCACGAATTCATGAATAAATTGCACGTGATTCTGGGATTATTGCATCTGAAAAGTTATAAGCAGCTTGAAAATTACATCCTGAAGACCGCAAACAATTATCAGGAAGAAATTGGCTCACTGTTAGGAAAAATAAAATCACCGGTGATCGCAGGATTTTTACTCAGTAAGATTAATCGCACATCTGATTTAGGCCATAGTCTGGTCATTAGCAATGAAAGCCAGTTACCGGAAAATAGCAACGAAGATCAGGTGGCGGTGCTGATTACCGTTCTGGGGAATCTGATTGAAAACGCCCTGGAAGCGCTAGGTCAAGAACCTGGTGGTGAGATCAGCGTATCCTTGCATTATCGACACGGCTGGTTGCATTGCGAAGTGAATGACGATGGTCCGGGGATTGCCCCCGAAAACATTGAGCACATCTTTGAGAAGGGCGTTTCGTCAAAAGGAACCGAACGGGGCGTTGGTTTAGCGCTTGTTAAACAACAGGTTGAAAACGTTGGCGGTAATATTTCCGTCGAGTCTGAACCTGGGATCTTCACCCAATTTTTTGTACAGTTACCGTGGAATGGTGAGAGGGCCAGCAGATGATCAATGTCTTAATTGTCGATGACGATGCAATGGTAGCGGAATTAAACCGCCGTTATGTCGCGCAACTCTCCGGTTTTCACTGCTGCGGCACAGCCTCCACGCTGGAGAAAGCAAAAGAGATAATCTTTCATAGCGGTCATCATATCGATCTGATTTTGCTAGATATTTATATGCAAAAAGAAAACGGTCTGGACCTGCTACCGGTTCTGCACAGCGAAGGTTGCAAGTGTGATGTCATCGTCATCTCTTCCGCCGCTGATGCCACCACCATCAAAGATTCACTTCACTACGGTGTTGTTGACTACCTGATCAAACCTTTCCAGGCTTCCCGGTTTGAAGAAGCGCTCACCGGCTGGCTGCACAAGAAAAATGAGATGGACAAGCATCAGTATTATGAACAGTCTGAGCTTGACCAGCTGATTCACGGCAGCTCTTCCAATGAACAGGAAGCACGGCGCTTACCTAAAGGGTTAACGCCACAAACGTTACGCACGCTGTGTCAGTGGATTGATGAGCACCAGGATCAGGAGTTCTCCACGGATGAGCTGGCCAACGAGGTCAATATCTCGCGCGTCTCTTGCCGTAAATACCTTATCTGGCTCGTCAATTGTCACATCTTATTTACCAGCATCCATTATGGCGTGACCGGCAGACCTGTTTATCGTTATCGCGTGCAGGCTGAACACTACTCATTGCTTAAACAATATTGCCAATAAATACACTTGGGATTATTTGTTATTTGAAAGTAACAATTATTAAAATAATGAAAAATCCCAATTTCACCATCTGGCACTGTAAAATTATAAATTTGCGTTAGATCAAATATATTTGTATCCGGCATGTTAAATGTATTATTTTAATATTGACAAACGTCACACTGTTTTTAATTTCAAAATCGCTAACAAAAGTTAATTAAGTATTATCTAACTCGCAGAGTGTGTATTTTTACCCATAAAGGATTAGTCTGAAATTAACCAGACATACAAAATCTAGACTGGTAGCAATGGAGACCATGCTACGTACCATGGACACCGTACATTTTTGTGAGCAAATAAAAGTATCCCCACGCCAACTTCATCACATCATGAAATGGCGTGACCGTGATCACATAAATAACCCACTCACTCATTCTGTCGGTGGTTCATGTAATAGCGGAAAACGCAAAACAGATAAATTACAGCGTCAACCGCGGCTCTCCATGTTCAGCTCTGCTTCCCATCGCCTGAGGATTCTCTCCTCTGATCAAAGCCACAGAAAAAAACTAAATATCGCCATAACTTTAAAAAAACATTCTAGCAAGACATTTGAACATTAATCGCAAATACGGACATATCGAATACTGACCATTTTTTGATGCTTATTCTGGCAAAAAAGAATGTGGCACAGATCCATTTTTCAAAAAATTGACTGGGTTTTTCGCGAGGGTAAATAAAATGTTATTTAGTATACAACTTCTCATAATATTAATATGTTTGTTTTATGGTGCCAGAAAGGGCGGTATCGCGCTGGGTTTATTAGGCGGTATCGGCCTGGTCATTCTGGTTTTCGTTTTCCATCTCCAGCCGGGTAAACCACCTGTAGATGTCATGCTGGTTATTATTGCCGTGGTGGCCGCATCGGCAACCTTGCAAGCCTCCGGCGGCCTTGACGTTATGCTGCAAATCGCTGAAAAGCTGCTGCGCCGTAACCCAAAATACGTTTCCATCGTCGCACCTTTCGTTACCTGCACCCTGACGATTCTCTGCGGTACAGGGCACGTGGTATACACCATCCTGCCAATCATTTATGACGTTGCCATTAAGAACAATATTCGCCCGGAACGTCCGATGGCGGCGAGTTCTATCGGCGCGCAGATGGGGATTATCGCCAGCCCGGTTTCTGTAGCCGTGGTGTCACTGGTGGCAATGCTGGGTAACGTAACGTTTGAAGGCAAGCATCTCGAATTCCTCGACCTGCTCAGCATCACCATCCCGTCTACCCTGTTGGGTATCCTGGCGATCGGTATCTTCAGTTGGTTCCGTGGTAAGGATCTGGATAAAGATGAAGAGTTCCAGAAGTTCATTTCCGTACCTGAAAACCACAACTATGTGTATGGCGATACCGCCACGCTGTTAGACAAAAAGCTGCCGAAAAGCAACTGGCTGGCCATGTGGATCTTCCTGGCTGCTATCGCCGTTGTTGCCGTGCTTGGCGCGTTCTCTGAGCTGCGTCCTACCTTTAGCGGCAAACCGCTGTCAATGGTGCTGGTTATCCAGATGTTCATGCTGCTGACCGGTGCGCTGATTATTATCTTGACGAAGACCAATCCCGCTTCAATATCTAAAAACGAAGTCTTCCGTTCCGGTATGATCGCGATTGTGGCGGTGTACGGTATTGCCTGGATGGCCGAAACAATGTTCGGCGCGCACATGACAGAAATCGAAGGTGTGCTGGGCAATATGGTGAAAGAGTATCCGTGGGCCTATGCAATTGTTCTGCTGCTGGTATCCAAATTTGTAAACTCCCAGGCAGCGGCGCTGGCAGCGATTGTTCCGGTCGCGCTGGCAATCGGGGTTGATCCCGCGTACATCGTGGCTTCTGCTCCGGCATGTTACGGTTACTACATTCTGCCGACCTACCCGAGCGATCTGGCTGCTATCCAGTTTGACCGTTCCGGCACCACCCACATCGGCCGCTTCGTTATCAACCACAGCTTCATTCTGCCTGGCTTGATCGGCGTAAGCGTATCCTGTGTCTTTGGTTGGATCTTCGCCGCAATGTACGGTTTCCTGTAATCACAGTTCGCGTGCCGTCCACGTTGGTACGGCACGCCACCATGAAGACACAGAGAATTTTAAAATTCCTGAGAAAAATGAAAAGGCTGGAAGCAAATGTCAAAAGTTGAATTCACTTACCAGGCGGCTTTCCCACTGGGGGAAGACAAAACTGAGTACTACCTGCTGACATCCGATCACGTCAGCGTCGGCGAGTTTGAAGGCGAAACAATCCTGAAAGTAGCCCCTGAAGCACTTACACTACTGGCCCAGCAAGCCTTCCACGATGCCTCCTTCATGCTCCGCCCAGAACACCAACAGCAAGTCGCCTCAATTCTCCATGATCCCGAAGCCAGCGAAAACGATAAGTACGTGGCGCTGCAGTTCCTGAGAAACTCCGAAATCGCCGCCAAAGGCGTGTTGCCAACCTGCCAGGACACCGGTACGGCAATCATCATGGGTAAAAAAGGTCAGCGTGTTTGGACCGGCGGCGGCGATGAAGCGGCGCTCTCCAAAGGCGTATTTAATACCTATATCGAAGATAACCTGCGCTACTCACAAAATGCGGCGCTGGATATGTACAAAGAAGTGAATACCGGCACCAACCTGCCCGCACAGATCGATCTGTACAGCGTGGACGGTGACGAATACAAATTCCTGTGCGTGGCCAAAGGCGGCGGCTCAGCCAACAAAACCTATCTGTATCAGGAAACCAAAGCGCTGCTGACTCCCGGCAAACTGAAAAACTTCCTGGTTGAGAAAATGCGCACGCTGGGTACCGCAGCTTGCCCGCCGTATCACATCGCATTCGTTATTGGTGGTACGTCAGCGGAAAGCACCCTCAAAACGGTGAAGCTGGCCAGCACACACTACTATGACGCGCTGCCGACTGAAGGCAATGCTCACGGCCAGGCATTCCGCGATCTGCAACTGGAACAAGAACTGCTGGAAGAAGCGCAGAAACTCGGCCTTGGTGCTCAGTTCGGCGGGAAATACTTCGCACATGATATCCGCGTGATCCGCCTTCCTCGCCACGGCGCGTCCTGCCCGGTTGGTATGGGCGTTTCTTGCTCCGCAGACCGTAACATCAAGGCCAAGATCAACCGCGAAGGGATCTGGATTGAAAAACTGGAACATAACCCAGGTCAGTACATTCCGGAATCTCTGCGCCAGGCGGGCGAAGGCGAAGTGGTTAAAGTTGACCTTAACCGCCCAATGAAAGAGATCCTCGCCCAGCTCTCTCAGTACCCGGTTTCTACTCGTCTGTCACTGAGCGGTACTATCATTGTTGGTCGTGACATTGCCCACGCGAAGTTAAAAGAACGTATTGAGTCCGGCGAAGGTCTGCCGCAGTACGTGAAAGATCATCCGATCTACTACGCGGGTCCGGCCAAAACCCCTGCAGGCTACCCGTCCGGTTCTTTAGGTCCAACCACCGCGGGTCGTATGGACTCCTACGTTGACCTGTTGCAGTCTCACGGCGGCAGCATGATCATGCTGGCAAAAGGTAACCGTAGCCAGCAGGTGACTGACGCCTGCCACAAACACGGCGGCTTCTACTTGGGCAGCATCGGTGGACCAGCAGCGGTACTGGCGCAGCAGAGCATTAAGCATCTGGAATGCGTGGAATACCCGGAGCTGGGTATGGAAGCTATCTGGAAAATCGAAGTAGAAGATTTCCCGGCTTTCATTCTGGTCGATGACAAAGGCAACGATTTCTTCCAGCAAATCGTCAGCAAACAATGCGCTAACTGCGCGAAGTAACCCATTCGGCCCGGCACTGGACTGGCACTAAATTTTTGGCGTCAGTCCAGCGATCCCCCCGGGCCAACTTTATCCCCCCATTTACTGGTATTGAATTTTTGCCGTTCACAGGGAATAGTGATCTTTTCCATTACGTGTGAATTCGCAATGCTCCGCACTCTGAACCCCACAATCTTGCGCACCAGTGCATTGATCCTGGCGCTGATTCTTATCTACACCGGTATCTCTGCCTCTGAGAAAATCACCTGGCTGATGGAAGTCACGCCAGTCATTATTGTCGTCCCGCTGTTGCTGGCTACCATGAAGCAGTACCCATTGACGCCGCTGCTTTATACGTTGATTTTCTTGCACACCATCATTCTGATGGTAGGCGGGATGTATACCTACGCCAAAGTCCCCGTCGGTTTTCAGGTTCAGGAATGGCTGGATCTCAGTCGAAACCCCTATGACAAGCTGGGCCACTTCTTCCAGGGGCTGGTACCAGCCCTGACGGCAAGAGAGATTTTAGTGCGCGGCAATATTGTCCGTGGTCGTAAGATGCTGGCATTTTTGGTCTGCTGCGTAGCACTGGCGATTAGCGCAATGTATGAACTCATCGAATGGTGGGCCGCGCTGGCAATGGGACAAGGTGCGGATGACTTCCTTGGCACGCAAGGTGACCCGTGGGATACCCAGTCGGACATGTTCTGCGCCCTGCTCGGTGCGTTAACAACGGTCCTCGCGTTAGCGGGCTGGCACAATCGGCAGTTGAAAACGGCCGGAGAGCGCTAACGCTTCTCCGGCAATCTACATTACCTACTGCGATACTTGATAACCAGAATCGGCAAGGCGAACAACAGTGTCAGAAAGTTCGCCATGCTGACGGCAGTATCTTCAATCAATAATCCGTAAATCAGCCACAAAACCAGCCCGCACACAAACATCACATACATCAAACCGGAGATGCCTTGCGTGTTGCGGGTGGTAATAACCTTAATGGCTTGCGGTAAGAAAGAGAGCGTTGTCAGGCTGGCCGCCAAATACCCAATCAACGAATGCCATTCCATCGCTATGCCTTCACATCGCCTGGAGCCACTACCGCAATAGCCGGGATATCCGGTTGCTCATGGTGCTGCGGCACCTTGCGATACTTATCCAGTAAATGGATCTGGATCCTGCGCAGGGTGTCGCCATTCAGTCGATAAAAGCGGAAATACAGGACTAAGGTCACCACAAAAAAGAGTGCGGGTAGCGCTATCATAATAAACTGCATGCCAACGATGGTTTCGGCAGACTGCGCGACATTTGGCGCGTAATTAATCACTCCGAGTATCAACGCGATAAAGAAAGCGGCAAATGCTGACCCACCTTTTACCACCATTGTCTGCACCGAATAAGCGATACTTTCACAACGAACATTAAGTTTGTATTCGCCGTAATCAACGGTATCCGCCACCATAATGACCTGCAACACCCAGAAAAGCGCAGAACCAATATTCAGTAAAACACCCGCTATAACAATCAGTAAGATATTATGGAAATCTGCCAGCGCCATCACCAGTAGTACGCTACAGCTAAGCACCGGCAACACCGATGCCCCAGCCCACAAGATCCGTCGTGACAACGCGTTTACCAGCCGAGGAAAGAAAATCAGCGTCAACAAGTTTGCCGCACCTGCGTAAGACATGTAGTACGGGAAGAGACTTGCATCGCCAATCACGTAGGTAAAATAGTAAATGGCAAAGCCAGCAATGATATTAGATGCAATATTGTAAGCCAGTGCCATACCTAACAGGCAGGATAGCTGGTCATTTTTATAGATGAGCCCAACGATCGCTTTCAACCCAAGACGACTGCTGTCTGCCGTGGCCTCACTGTCTGACGAATAAACCTCATGCACATTCCGTAGCGTCACAACGGTGGAAACGATAAAGAACGCGATGAGAATTAGTGTAAACATCTGAAAACCAAAACCACGATCTGCTCCGCCAACATAGCTCACAAAAGGCAGCGTCACGCCTGCGGTAACAAACCCAGAAAGGCTGGCGAAGAAACGGGGGTACGGCACCAGTTGTTCACGCTCGCGTTTATCCAGCGTAATGGTTGGCACCAGTGACCAGAATGGAATATCCATAATGGTGTAGGTCATTCCCCATAATATATACGTCACGCAAACAAATACGACCTGCGCAGTACCCTCAAAAAGATGTGCGCTAAAAAGCAAAAACAGCACCAATGAGTTCGCCAGCGTACCGAGCAAGATCCAGGGTTTAAATTTTCCCCAGCGCGATCGGGTGGCGTTCACAATCCAGCCCATGATGGGATCGTTTACCGCATCCCAGATCCTTGCCGCCAGGAACAACGTTCCGACCAGCCCCACCGATAATCCCACTACGTCGGTGTAGTAATACATCAGGTACATGTACACAATACCGATGGCGAAATCCTTACCAAACGCTCCAAATCCATAACTGAGTTTTGTTGTCAGAGATATGCTCATAGGGTATCGGGTCGCTGTTACCAGCGCCCGCCTTCTGTAAGAGGAAACGTCAGAGGTTAAACGCCGGATGCAATGCCCGGCGTGATTGTGTATTAACGGTGCAGCCAGGCCGGCAGCCAGTCGCCGTGAGACGCGATCAGGTCGTCCACCAGAGCATAAATCTCTTCAATCCCCAGTACCGCGGCGGTATGCGGATCCATCATCGCCGCGTGATAAACGCGATCGCGATTCTCCGTCAAGATGGCTTCCGTTAGCAGGGTCTGAACATTGATATTGGTTTGCATCATGGCCGCCAAATGTGACGGGAGAGTCCCGACTTTCGTTGGCTGAATACCATTTGCATCGACCAGACAAGCGACTTCAACGCAGCAGCCTTGCGGCAGGTTATCGATCAGATTGTCATTGCGAACGTTGCCATACACGACGCTCGGTTCACCGGTCCAGATAGCGTTCATGATAGTGCTGGCATATTCGCGCGACGGTTTAATGTCGATCCGCTCAGCCGTTTTGTACTCTTCCAGCTCTTTTTTCCAGTTCGCCAACTGTTCCACACAACGTTTCGGATATTCATCCAATGGCACCTTATAGCGCTCAATCAGATCTTCACGTCCCGGTTTGATAAACCACGGCGTATATTCAGCGAAGTGCTCCGACGATTCGGTGACGAAATACCCCAATTTTTTGAACATTTCATAACGCACAATGTTCTGGCAACGGGTATTTCCGTGAATATTTGGTTTCGGCGCCTGACCGGATTCATAGGCCGCCAGCAGCTCCGGGTAGAGATTCACATAGGCACCGTCCGCCGTTTTGCGCTCCAGCTCCAGATAAAACGCCATATGGTTGATCCCGGCACTGCGATAGCGCAAAGAAGCAGGGTCGATGTTCAGATCGCGGGCCAACTCCTCCGCCGTCCCCTGCACCGAATGACACAACCCAACCTGCTTAATATGCGGATAGCGCGCATACATTGCCCAGGTGTTCATTGCCATCGGGTTAACGTAGTTAAGCATTGTGGCCTGCGGACAGACTTCGGTCATATCCTCACAAATCTGCCATAAATGCGGGATGGTGCGCAGCGCGCGCATAATACCGCCCGGCCCCAGCGTGTCGGCAATCGTCTGCTCCAGACCATGGCGTTTACACACCGTAAAATCGGTGACGGTACAAGGTTCATAGCCGCCAATCTGGAAAGCGACCACCACAAAATCAGCATCCTGTAATGCTGCTTTTTGATCGGTATAGCAGGTGATTCGTCCAGACGCGCCCGCAGAATCCATCAACTTGCGCACAACAACGTGTGACTCCTCCAGACGCGTAGGATCGAGATCCATCAAGGCGATATGCGCAGATTTAAGCGCATCGCGGTGAAAGACGTCCCCAAGAATATTTTTGACGAAAATCGTGGAACCGGCGCCGATAAAGGTAATTTTGGGTGCAGACATCATGACTCTCCAGAACATTAGTGAACACAGTCATGGTGGCACAGCGCATAGATGAAAACCTCCGACTTCCCTGCTGAGCATTCCCATAAACTCAGATCATCACTCTGCGCCCTATTGGATCTGAGTTTATGGGACAAAATTACCCAAAAAGCAGAGTATGCGGCCGCAAAATGTCGCTATGCTCAATGGTAACGGTCCAATTTGTGTCCTGATTCTCAGCCTTAATACGTGTTAAATGACATGATTCTGATAATTCAGGAAATGGAGCAACCATGAGTACATTACCGACATCGCCTCTCCCTCCCGATCCGCACATGTGCAGTAGCGATGAAGAACAAACCCGCAGCCCGCTATCGCTGTACTCAGAATATCAACGGATGGATATCGAGTTGCGCTCACCGCATGCTATGCCTGCCAGCCACTGGCATGGGCAGGTGGAGATCAATGTTCCGTTTGATGGTGACGTCGAGTACCTTATCAACAACGAAGTCGTGCAGATAAAACAGGGACACATCACGCTATTCTGGGCCTGTACACCGCATCAGCTCACGCGTCCGGGCAGTTGCCAAAGTATGGCTATCTTCAATTTACCGATGCACCTTTTCCTCTCCTGGCCGCTGGATCGCGAGCTGATCAACCATGTTACCCATGGAATGGTCATCAAATCGCTGGCGTCGCAGCAGTTGAGCACCTTTGAGGTTCAGCGCTGGCAACAGGAACTGAGCAACCCGAACGAACAAATTCGCCAGCTCGCCATTGATGAAATTGGTCTGATGCTCAAACGGTTTAGCCTTTCCGGTTGGCAGCCTATCCTGGTCAATAAAACCTCGCGGACCCACAAAAACAGCGTGTCGAGGCACGCCCAGTTTTACGTCAGCCAAATGCTGAGCTTTATTGCCGACAACTATGATCAGGCGCTCACCATCAACGACGTCGCGGAACACGTGAAGCTCAACGCCAACTACGCGATGGGGATTTTCCAACGCGTAATGCAACTCACCCTGAAGCAGTACATCACGGCAATGCGGATTAATCACGTCCGCGCATTGCTTAGCGATACCGATAAAACCATTCTCGACGTTGCGTTGACCGCCGGATTCCGATCCAGCAGCCGTTTTTATGACACCTTCAGCAAGTTTGTCGGCATGTCGCCGCAGCAGTACCGCAAACTAAGCCAGCAGCATCGGCAAACAATCGCTGGTTGATATCATTCGGCAATATCAGTATCAGCCAAAAAAATATTCCCCCTGTCGATAAACGGCGGTGAAAAACCGCCAACAAGCAAACATAACCTACTGTTTAAAAACAAATTAAACACAAATCAGACTATTTTTCACCCGCTTTACAGCCCATTTTGACAGGATAATACTTGCCTGCGTCACATTCATACGGTGTGTCTGCAATTCATAGATTGCAACCTTTCCACAACCGGGTAAAAGATGATGAAAGTATTAATTGTTGAAAGTGAGTTTCTGCATCAGGACACCTGGGTCGGTAGCGCTGTCGAACGTCTGGCTGACGCATTAAGCCGCCAAAATGTTACCGTCATTAAGTCCACCTCATTCGACGATGGTTACGCAATCCTCGCCGCCAATGAAGCCATTGATTGCCTGATGTTCAGCTATCAAATGGAACAACAAGACGAGCACCTGAACGTCAGGCAATTGATCGGCAAGCTCCACGAGCGCCAGCAAAACGTTCCCGTTTTCCTGCTGGGCGATCGCGAAAAAGCCACCGCATCGCTGGATCGCGACCTGCTGGAGCTTGTCGATGAATTCGCCTGGATTCTGGAAGATACCGCAGACTTTATCGCCGGTCGCGCCGTTGCGGCGATGACCCGCTACCGCCAACAACTTCTGCCACCGCTGTTCAGCGCGCTGATGAAGTACGGCGACATCCATGAATACTCCTGGGCAGCTCCGGGTCACCAGGGCGGCGTCGGATTCACCAAAACGCCGGCCGGTCGTTTCTACCATGATTACTATGGTGAAAACTTATTCCGTAGCGACATGGGTATTGAACGCGCATCGCTCGGCTCGCTGCTGGATCATACCGGCGCGTTTGGCGAGAGCGAAAAATATGCCGCCCGCGTGTTTGGCGCTGACCGCTCCTGGTCCGTAGTGGTCGGGACTTCCGGCTCTAACCGCACCATCATGCAGGCTTGTATGACCGACAACGACGTCGTGGTGCTGGATCGTAACTGCCATAAATCCATCGAGCAGGGGCTTATCCTCACCGGGGCAAAACCGGTGTACATGGTGCCAAGCCGCAACCGGTACGGCATTATCGGGCCTATCTACCCGCAGGAAATGCAGCCTGAAACATTGCAGAAAAAGATCAGCGAAAGCCCGCTGACCAAAGGTAAAGCCGGGCAAAAACCGTCTTACAGCGTTGTGACCAACTGTACCTACGACGGTGTTTGCTACAACGCCAAAGAGGCCCAGGACCTGCTCGCGCAAACCAGCGATCGCATCCACTTCGATGAGGCCTGGTATGGCTATGCTCGCTTCAACCCAATTTACGCCGATCACTACGCCATGCGTGGCGCGCCGGGCGATCATAACGGTCCTACCGTTTTTGCCACCCACTCGACCCACAAACTGCTGAATGCGCTTTCTCAGGCATCTTACATTCACGTTCGTGAAGGTCGTGGGGCCGTGAACTTCTCCCGCTTTAACCAGGCGTACATGATGCACGCCACTACCTCTCCGCTGTATGCCATCTGCGCCTCAAACGACGTGGCGGTCTCCATGATGGACGGTAACAGCGGCCTGTCGCTCACCCAGGAAGTGATCGACGAAGCGGTCGATTTCCGTCAGGCCATGGCATGGTTGTACAAAGAATTCACCGCCGAAGGCGACTGGTTCTTCAAACCGTGGAACAAAGAGATTGTGACCGATCCGCAGACCGGCAAAACCTATGACTTTGCCGATGCGCCAACCCAACTCCTGACCACCGACCAGAACTGCTGGGTAATGCGCCCGGGTGAATCCTGGCACGGATTTAAAGACCTGCCGGACAACTGGAGCATGCTGGACCCGATCAAAGTCAGCATTCTGGCTCCGGGGATGGGCGACGATGGTGAACTGGAAGAGAACGGCGTACCGGCTGCACTGGTCACCGCCTGGCTTGGCCGTCACGGCATCGTGCCGACCCGTACCACCGATTTCCAGATTATGTTCCTGTTCTCCATGGGGATTACCCGCGGGAAATGGGGCACACTGATCAACACGTTGTGCTCTTTCAAACACCATTACGATGCCAATACCCCGCTGGCACAGGTGATGCCAGAACTGGTTGAGGAACATCCAGACACTTACGCCAACATGGGCATTCACGATCTGGGCGACACCATGTTCGCCTGGCTGAAAGAGAACAACCCAGGCGCACGTCTTAACGCGGCCTACTCCGGCCTGCCTGTTGCTGAAATCACCCCGCGTGAAGCCTATAACGCGATAGTCAGCGATAACGTTGAGATGGTGGCCATTGAAAATCTGCCGGGTCGTATAGCCGCGAATTCCGTTATTCCTTACCCACCAGGAATTCCGATGCTGCTGTCCGGGGAAAACTTTGGCGACGCCAATAGCCCGCAGATTAGTTATCTACGTTCGTTGCAGTCCTGGGACCACCACTTCCCTGGATTTGAACATGAAACCGAAGGAACGGAAATTATTGACGGTGTGTACCACGTTATGTGCGTGAAAGCATAATGTCGTTTTATAGATAGTCCGATGTTTAAGGTAGACATGTCATGCTTGAGTAATTCCTGAGTATTGCTGCAAAACAATAACATTGTCATACCTTTTTGCGCGGGACCACCCCGCGCTTTTTTTATACGCAAATAGCGCCTTTCCACTTGCGTACAAAAATGTGTACATAAGAAAAATCCCGCCAAACATTGTAATTAATTTCAGACACGTTATTTTATTGCAGTCCTGGTTTCATCATACAATTTCAATTTAGCCGATTTGGCTCATCTGATGTTGAGCTACGGTGTTTTATGTTCATATTCCTGGAGTTGGGTATGAGGCTTTGCAGCAAAGAAGCTTGTGTTGTTGTATTAACGGAGAAGGATGTTTGGTTAAGGATTAACGGTAAAGAAGCCATCAGTTTAAAAGCTAATCATATGGCACTGGTGGCATGCGATAATAATATTATCGATTTCTCATCACTTAATAACGCATTGGTCGTACATATCAGCCGCGATATCATTAAAGATTATCTGCGCTTTTTAAATAAAGACCTTTCACAGATCCCACTCTGGCAACGCAGTGCCAGCCCAGTGATGACCGCCGCGTGCCTGACGCCGGATGTCTTCAGGGTGGCAGCCCAACATAGCGTAATGGACACAGTGAACGAAGCTGAAAGAGAGCGTACGCGCTCGCTACTGTTCACGGTGTTATCACGCTTTCTCGACAGCAAAAAGTTTATTTCTTTGCTCATGTATATGCTACGCAACTGTATCAGCGATAGCGTTTATCACATTATTGAGAGCGATATACATAAAGACTGGAATTTAAGCATGGTTGCCAGTTGCTTATGCCTGAGTCCCAGTTTGTTAAAGAAAAAGCTCAAAAGTGAAAATACAAGTTACAGCCAAATAATTACCACATGTCGCATGCGATATGCCGTCAATCAATTACTGATGGACGGCAAAAACATTTCTCAGGTCTCTCAACTGTGTGGATATAACAGTACCTCATACTTTATCTCCGTATTCAAAGAGTTCTATGGGATGACGCCTCTGCATTATGTTAGCCAACATAGGGAGCCATCCGCCGCCTGATTTTTAATCAGTTAGCGATAAGCCATAATAATATCAGCATTAGCGATACCCCAGCTCCGTCATCATTAAACAGACTTTTGACGAGGTATGATAAGGCGTCATTTATCCTTATCAGGAGTTAAAAAATATGTCGACGGATGCTGATGCTCACAAAGTGGGCTTAATCCCCGTCACCCTTATGGTGTCGGGGAATATTATGGGTTCCGGTGTATTCCTGCTACCCGCAAACCTTGCGTCAACTGGCGGGATTGCAATCTACGGATGGTTGGTCACGATTATCGGTGCTCTGGCACTGTCGATGGTGTACGCCAAAATGTCGTCCTTAGACTCCAGTCCCGGTGGTTCTTATGCTTACGCCCGCCGCTGCTTCGGTCCTTTTTTGGGCTACCAGACCAACGTGCTGTACTGGCTGGCCTGCTGGATTGGTAACATCGCCATGGTGGTCATTGGCGTCGGTTACCTGAGCTACTTCTTCCCCATCTTAAAAGATCCGCTGGTCCTGACGCTGACCTGCGTCGTAGTGCTGTGGATCTTCGTATTACTGAACATTGTCGGACCGAAAATGATCACCCGCGTGCAGGCCGTCGCAACGGTACTGGCACTGGTGCCAATTGTCGGGATTGCCGTCTTCGGCTGGTTCTGGTTCCGCGGTGAAACCTATATGGCAGCCTGGAACGTCAGCGGGATGAACACCTTCGGCGCGATTCAAAGCACTCTGAACGTCACCTTGTGGTCATTTATCGGGGTGGAAAGCGCCTCCGTTGCGGCTGGCGTGGTTAAAAATCCCAAACGTAACGTACCTATCGCTACCATGGGCGGCGTGCTGATTGCCGCTGTTTGCTATGTGCTCTCCACCACCGCAATCATGGGTATGATCCCTAACGCGGCGCTGCGTGTATCAGCCTCTCCGTTCGGTGATGCCGCACGTATGGCGCTGGGTGACACCGCTGGGGCGATAGTTTCCTTCTGTGCTGCTGCCGGGTGTCTTGGTTCTCTGGGCGGCTGGACGCTGCTTGCCGGGCAAACCGCCAAAGCCGCAGCCGATGACGGCCTGTTCCCACCGATTTTTGCCCGCGTGAACAAAGCCGGTACGCCAGTGGCCGGGTTAATTATCGTCGGCATCCTGATGACCATCTTCCAGTTCAGCAGCATGTCGCCGAACGCAGCAAAAGAGTTTGGTCTGGTCTCTTCGGTTTCCGTTATCTTCACCCTGGTGCCGTATCTGTACACCTGCGCCGCGCTGCTGCTGCTCGGCCATGGCCACTTTGGTAAAGCACGCCCGATGTACTTACTGGTGACCTTTATCGCCTTTGTCTACTGCATCTGGGCGGTTGTCGGTTCCGGCGCCAAAGAAGTGATGTGGTCGTTCGTCACGCTGATGATCATTACCGCGCTGTACGCACTGAACTACAACCGGATCCATAAAAACCCGTATCCACTGGATGCCCCGGTAAACAATAACTAACGCCAACAATCGTCGTGGCCCGATGGCGTAAGTTCATCGGGTCAACGTTCTCCTACCGCTCTTCGAAAAATCAACATTAAGAACTTAAGGTTGGCTTAATTTTACTTTGAGAGGATTTGCGCCACATAGTCGATGGAACCCCCTTAATGTTAAAGCTCTTGTTTAAAAGGCCCACTCTCGGGCTAATCAGCTGGCTTCTGCTGATCTCATTTTATCTTGCGACCTTCCTGAACATTGCGTTCTATAAACAAGTGCTGCAAGACCTGCCTCTGGACTCTGTGCGTAACGTGCTGGTGTTTTTATCAATGCCAGTCGTCGCGTTCAGCGTCATGAACATCGTGCTGACGCTGGCCTCATTCCTGTGGCTTAATCGCCTGGTGGCGTGCATTTTCATTCTGGTTGGTGCATCGGCCCAATATTTCATCATGACCTACGGCATCATCATCGACCGCTCGATGATCGCCAATATGATGGACACTACGCCCGCCGAAACCTTTGCTTTGCTGACGCCGCAAATGCTCATCACACTCGGGGTGAGCGGCATTCTGGCCGCGCTCATTGCCTGCTGGGTAAAAATTAAACCGATCACGCCAGTTATGCGCAGCGTACTGTTTCGTGGCGCGAACATTCTGATCTCCGCGCTGCTGATCGTGCTGGTCGCTGCGTTCTTCTATAAAGATTACGCCTCACTGTTTCGCAACAACAAAGAACTGGTGAAATCCCTCAGTCCATCCAACAGCATTGTGGCAACGTCATCCTGGTATTCACACCAGCGACTGGCCCACCTGCCGCTGGTGCGCATTGGCGAGGATGCACATCGCAATCCGTTGATGGTGAAAGAAAAGCGTAAGAACCTGACGATTGTGGTTCTCGGCGAGACCTCGCGCGGCGATAACTTCTCGCTGTCAGGCTACTCGCGCCAGACCAACCCGCTGCTGGAAAAAGATGATGTGGTCTATTTCCCCCGCACCACATCCTGCGGAACGGCAACGGCAGTATCAGTACCCTGCATGTTCTCGGATATGCCACGCGCGCACTACGACGAAGAACTGGCACAGCATCAGGAAGGCGTACTCGACATCATTCAGCGGGCGGGAATTAACGTTCTGTGGAACGATAACGACGGCGGCTGCAAAGGGGCTTGCGACCGGGTTCCACACCAGAATATGACTAAGCTGAACCTGCCAGGGCAGTGTATTGACGGTGAATGCTACGATGAAGTCCTGTTCCACGGGCTGGAAGAGTACATTAATAATCTGCAAGGCGACGGCGTGATTGTGCTGCATACCATCGGCAGCCACGGTCCGACCTATTACAACCGCTATCCTGCGCAGTTTAAGAAATTTACGCCAACCTGCGATACCAACGAAATCCAGACCTGTTCGCAGCAACAGTTGGTCAATACTTACGACAACACCATTCTTTACGTTGACTATATTGTTGATAAAGCGATCAATATACTGAAAGAACATCAGGATAATTTCACCACCAGCCTGGTGTATCTTTCCGATCACGGCGAATCCTTAGGGGAAAATGGCGTCTATTTGCACGGCCTGCCGTATTCGATTGCACCAGATACACAAAAACATGTGCCGATGCTGCTGTGGCTCTCCGAGGATTATCAGCAACGCTATCAGGTCTCTCAGACATGTTTGCAAAAACGGGCAAGCTCAGAAGACTTCTCGCAGGATAATCTCTTCTCAACTCTGCTGGGATTAACGGGCGTGCAAACACAGAAATATCAGGCGGCAGATGATATTCTGCAACCCTGCCGGGGAGGCTAAACGAATGAAAATCCTGATTGTTGAAGACGATACGTTGTTATTACAGGGACTGATACTCGCTGCGCAAACAGAAGGCTACGCCTGTGATGGCGTGTCAACCGCCCGTGCAGCCGAGCAGTGTCTGGAGACCGGACATTACAGTCTGGTTGTTCTGGACCTGGGCTTGCCGGATGAAGACGGCTTGCACTTCCTGACCCGCATCAGACAGAAGAAATACTCTCTCCCCGTGCTGATCCTCACCGCCCGTGACACGCTCAAAGACCGGGTCAGCGGGCTGGACGTGGGTGCCGATGACTATCTGGTCAAACCGTTCGCACTGGAAGAACTGCACGCCCGCATCCGGGCACTTCTGCGTCGCCACAACAATCAGGGTGAAAGTGAATTAATTGTCAGCAATCTGACGCTGAATATCGGTCGTCGCCAGGTGTGGATGGACGGACAAGAGGTTATCTTAACGCCGAAAGAATACGCGCTCCTGTCGCGTCTGATGCTCAAGGCAGGCAGTCCTGTTCACCGGGAAATTCTGTATAACGACATCTACAGCTGGGATAACGAACCGTCGACCAATACGCTGGAAGTCCACATCCATAATCTGCGCGATAAAGTGGGGAAATCACGTATCCGCACGGTCAGGGGATTTGGCTATATGCTGGTCGCCACTGAGGAAAGCTAAGTGAAGCTGCTGCAATATCTAAAACGACCTCTCCCTCTTCGCCAACGGTTAATACTGACGATCGGTCTAATTCTGCTGGTCTTTCAGCTCATTAGCACCTTCTGGTTGTGGCACGAAAGTACCGAGCAAATACAGTTATTCGAACAGGCGCTGCGCGATAACCGTAACAACGATCGCCACATCATGCATGAGATCCGCGAGGCTATCGCCAGCCTGATCGTCCCCGGCATCTTTATGGTCAGCCTGACGCTGCTAATTTGCTACCAGGCGGTGCGACGTATTACCCGTCCCCTTGCCGATCTGCAAAAAGAGTTAGAGGCACGAGCAGCCGATAACCTGGCCCCGATTGAAATTCACAGCTCAACCGTTGAGATCCAGGCCGTTGTCTCAGCGCTCAATGACCTGGTAACGCGGCTGACCAGCACTATTGAAAACGAACGTTTATTTACCGCCGATGTCGCCCACGAACTGCGCACACCGCTGTCAGGCGTTCGCCTGCATCTGGAATTATTATCCAAAACCCATAAGGTCGACGTTACGCCGTTGATTGCCCGCCTTGATCAAATGATGGACAGCGTATCGCAGCTGCTGCAACTCGCCCGCGTCGGACAGTCGTTTTCGGCCGGGAGCTACCAGCATGTCAAACTGCTGGAGGACGTTATTCTACCCTCCTACGATGAACTCAGCACCATGCTGGACCAACGTAAACAGACGCTGCTCCTGCCACAAAGCGCGGCGGACGTTGTCGTGCGTGGCGATGCTACGCTGTTGCGGATGCTGCTACGAAATCTGGTGGAAAACGCGCATCGTTACAGCCCGGAAGGCACCCATATTACGATTAGCCTGAACACCGAGCATGATGCCGTCCTGGCCGTCGAAGATGAAGGGCCGGGCATTGATGAAAGTAAATGCGGGGAGTTAAGTAAAGCATTCGTCCGTATGGACAGCCGTTTTGGTGGGATTGGGCTGGGGCTGAGCATTGTCAGTCGCATCACCCAGTTACATCACGGGCATTTCTATTTGCAAAATCGCCAGGGAGCCAGCGGCACTCGCGCATGGGTGGAATTGGCGAAAAATCAGTAAGAGCTCACCCACACATACAAAAAGCTGCTGACGATCAGCACGCTGCACACGGTGGTCAAACTTTCATAAATACGGGTTTTCATGACACTCTCCTCCGAAACTATGGAGGAGAGTTTGCCTGACACAGATTAAGCCAACCTTAAGTTGATATCATAAGACACCTTATCCGGCCTACTGAGTACAATGCTGCCCGTAGGCCTGATAAACGTAGTGCCATCAGGCAATAACACGAATGCCCTGGCCATGCGCCGGATGGCGGCTAGAGCCTTATCCGGCCTACTGAGTACAATGCTGCCCGTAGGCCTGATAAACGTAGTGCCATCAGGCAATAACACCGTTACTCTTCAATACGCGGATGCTGCTGCACCAGACGCGTGCGCTTAACCTGTAGCTCAGCAATTTCCTGATCGATATCTTCGATTTTCTGTTCAATGTTATCGTAGTGTTCGCCGAGGATCTCTTTCGCTTCCTGAATATCCGAAGCAGCAGGTGTCGCGCCTTTCAGCGGCTGATTAGCCGTCTCTTTCATGGTCACGCCGGTAATCAAACCTACTACCGCAATCACCATCAGATAATAAGCGGGCATCATCAGATTCTGCGAGCTTTCCACCAGCCATGCGGCCAATGTCGGAGTCAGACCGGCGATTAATACCGAGATATTAAACGCGGCGGCCAGCGCACTGTAGCGAATATGCGTCGGGAACATCGCCGGTAACGTTGACGCCATCACCCCGGTAAAGCAGTTGAGGATCACCGCCAACATCAGCAACCCGGCGAAAATCAGGCCGATAACGTTACTGTTAATCAGAATAAATGCCGGAATCGCCAGCACAAACAGCGCAATACTGCCCATGATCACAAACGGACGACGCCCGAAACGGTCGCTGAGCAACCCCATAATCGGCTGCACAAACAGCATACCAATCATGATGGCAATAATAATCAACACGCCGTGGTCTTCAGAGTAATGCAGGTTATGCGACAGATAGCTCGGCATATAGGTGAGCAGCATGTAGTAGGTGACGTTGGTGGCAATCACCAGACCAACACATGCCAACAGGCTGCGCCAGTGCTTAGTCGCAATCTCTTTAAACGAGACCTTAGGACCTTCCTGCAGACCCTGACGATCGCCCTGCTCCAGTTTATCCACGTGCTGCTGGAACGCCGGCGTCTCTTCCAGCGCATGGCGCAGGTACAAACCAATCAGCCCTAACGGTAGCGCCAGGAAGAACGGAATACGCCAGCCCCACTCAAGGAAGTTATCCTCGCCGACGATAGTTGAGATCAGGACCACCACGCCCGCGCCCAGCACAAACCCGGCAATCGAGCCGAAGTCCAGCCAACTGCCCATAAATCCGCGCTTACGGTCTGGCGAGTACTCTGCGACAAAAATCGATGCCCCGGTATACTCTCCGCCGACCGAGAACCCCTGCGCCATCTTACACAGCAACAGCAGAATCGGTGCCCAGATACCAATTGAGGCATAAGAGGGAATAAGACCGATACAGAATGTACTGATCGACATGATCACGATGGTGATAGCGAGTATCTTCTGACGACCGTATTTATCGCCGAGCATACCGAAGAACAATCCGCCAAGCGGTCGAATCAGAAAGGGAACAGAGAAGGTGGCGAGTGCAGCAACCATCTGCACGCTGGGGTCAGCCCCCGGGAAGAACACTTTACCTAATGCGTAAGCAACAAATCCATAAACACCAAAATCGAACCACTCCATCGCATTACCTAACGACGCTGCGGTAATGGCTTTTCGCAATTTACCGTCATCAATGATGGTAACGTCGCGCAGCGTTATCGGTTTTATTTTTTTCCTTTTTAGCATACTCGTCCTCATAGACTTAGCCCTGTCACGCTCCAGTTCGAGTCCCCTAACGCCCATGCGTCAGGGTCATCACCGAGCGGGGAATGCACAGGCGCATTCCCTGTAACAAGCGTAGCAGGTTTACTTACACTGACGAGAAACGCACAGTACAACCGAACCTGTTGACGCCTGATTGGGCGGTTAATGACCTCTTTACCCTAACAGCGTTTAAATTTGTGATCAACTTCACATATAGTTTTTCATTTCGTCAACATGCGTAAATTAGGTCATTCTTAGTCAGCTTTTTTACATGTAATGCTTGCGATTTACTGACAATTAAATACAAGAATAAATCGCTTTATTGCACCAACAATCACAGCGGTCACTATTATTCTGCTAGCAAAAAAACCACCTAATCCCTTCACAAAAAGATCACAGCTTTTTTAATAATCAGAGCGACCGGAAACTTTTGCGCGGAATATGTGATGAAGATAACTAAAACATCGTTTTATTTTGATTGAATCAATGTTCCCATGAATGCAAACTAATTCCAGACGCAATATCCCTGGGAGCAGCAACACGCTCAACGTATGCCGCGTTAGATTTTATAAAACAAAGAGATAGCGATTTTCTTTGTTAAGAGATACCAGTAACCATTTGAATTTATTAATTTTTACCCTCTTGCGCGAGTTTTAGCAGCGACAAGACATGAGGACGTTTATGAAAATTAAAGCCACGATTGAACGCATCCCCGGCGGAATGATGTTGATTCCTCTGTTATTAGGCGCAGTGTTAAATACGTTAGCTCCGGATACCGGTGCGTATTTCGGTTCGTTTACCAAAGGAATGATCAGCGGAACGGTACCGATTCTGGCAGTGTGGTTTTTTTGTATCGGCGCATCTATCGATTTGCGGGCAACCGGTACGGTATTACGCAAGTCCGGTACGCTGGTAATAACCAAAATAGCCGTGGCTTGGGTAGTGGCAATGATTGCTGCTTCATTTATTCCTGATACCGGTATTCAAACCGGGTTCTTTGCAGGCCTCTCAGTTTTGGCAATTGTCTCCGCAATGGACATGACCAACGGTGGTTTGTACGCCAGCCTGATGAACCAGTACGGCACCAAAGAAGAGTCCGGCGCATTTGTGTTGATGTCTCTGGAATCCGGTCCGTTAATGACCATGGTGATCCTCGGCTCTGCGGGTCTGGCCTCCTTCGAGCCACACCATTTCATCGGCGCGGTATTACCGTTCCTGATTGGCTTTACGTTGGGCAACCTGGATCACGACCTGCGTTCTTTCTTCAGCAAAGCCACACCGGTGTTGATCCCGTTCTTCGGCTTCGCGTTGGGTAACACTATTAACCTGAGCGTGATCGTTGATACTGGTCTGCTGGGTATCCTGCTGGGTGTCGCGGTTATCGTCATCACCGGTATCCCGCTGATTATTGCTGACCGTGTTATTGGTGGCGGGAACGGTACGGCAGGCGTCGCAGCCTCTTCAGCAGCAGGTGCTGCGGTAGCAAACCCGGTGATTATCGCCCAGATTAACCCGGCGTTCGAACCGGTTGCCGCATCCGCTACGGCGCTGGTTGCCGCCAGCGTAATTGTCACCGCCATTCTGGTGCCGATTATCACCGCGCTGTACGCCAAACGTTTTAATAAAAACCTGGTCGCCAACGAAGCGGTGGCCACCCCGGCAGACTCTCTGCACCACTAAACCTGCCTTTATCCTACTCACCAGCCCTGCTCAATTGACGAGCAGGGTCGGTGCAAAAATCTCCTCAACCATCGCATCGACCAGCCGCTTTGCCGAACACAATCGCGGCATTCCCAGCGCCACATTTTGCCAACGCTGCGTCACCGACCAGCTTACCGGATGACGTTGCGCATCGCACCAGCTCCCCAGCCAGCTCAGCATATCGTTATACTCGCCCGATCCGCCGACAGCTGGCGTGCTGAGCCAATGATGATAATAATGACGCGTAGCGGGCGCTGCATTCACGCTGTCCGCCAATGCCTGAGCCGCCATGGTTCGCAGGTTATCTTTTAGCATTAACACCACATCGGCATTCGCTAACCGGCAGGCATCACCAAAAGCTCCCCAACGTAGCTCCTCCAGCGCGACAAAACAGCGTCCTGGTAACGACCAGCCGTCATACGCGCCAGCCCGCCAGCGGGTAAAAATTTGTTCGCTATGCTCGCCCGCCTGAACCGTGAGGCCGCGCTGGGTCAGCGCCTTCTCTTTATACGCCGCGCGTTGGGTAAACCAGTCAGTCAGTGAATTTATTTGCTGTAAAAGACCGGGGGTTGAAAGCCCACGCGGGTGTTCTGTTTGTTGCAAAAACATCAGCCCTTCGGCGATCCGTACTAGCGCCAGATGACCCGGGTCAATCATGCCTGCCAGCTTCTCCACCAGCTTAAGGCGCATCACCAGATGCTCGCTGGACACTCCCGCCATCACCCACGCACGCAGTTGCGTTTGGGATAACACTTCCTGCGTCAGACGCGCACGCAGCCGCTTCTGCTGTTGCAGAAAACCGCCGGAACGTTTGGTTTCATCTCCCTGAACCAGATCGACCATAAACTTCGGGTAGACACACTCCAGCGTCCTCCCGGGGCCTTCCAGTAAAACGTTAGTCATGTGTGCTCGGTTGCAAAAAGGGTATTGATATCGTCACGCAGCAATCGGGAATCTTCATAAAGCCATGCCGCAATCGTAATGCGCTGCTGCAATTGCTCATTCATTGCATTCACCGCCGATTCATTTTGTTGGCGTAGCGTCAGGCTCTCACTCAGACTCGCCTGCAATTGCGCCAGGCACAGAGAGAAATCAGCAAAAAATGTGGCCATGCCAGCCGTAACGGAGATATCGACCTGAGCAGCTAAAGCTTTACGAATTTGTTGGCAAAACTGGGAGACGTACTGCACAAGGTTTTTATGCAATGCGCCCATATCAATGAGATAACGCGTTTTTGTTTCGACGTAATCATTCCATCCCCAGTTGGGTTGATTTAGCCAACGAGAGAAAGTGTCACGCACCACACCGCCAGTAGACGGCGCATTTTCTGCCGGAATATCCTGCTCAATGGCCTCGTTAAACAATTGGCGGGTATTGAAATTAAACATCGCCGTATGGAACGCTGGAAAACGGATCCGCGCACGAAAACCGGCGTGGTTTAGCTCCTCTTTCACCCTTTGCTCAATTGGCCGCATCGCGTCATTTAGCGCCCGGGAGAGAGTCGACTCAAGCTGTTCAAAACGCAGGGCTAAGTCCCGGCTGATGCTTTCCTGCGCCGCCAGCAATACCCCCTCACAGGATGAGCGAATTTTATCTAACACAATTTTCGCCTGCCCTTCATCATGCAGCACCAACATCTCTCCGGCCATTTCTGCCGTATTCACAGCATTCCCCAGACCGTGTTGTGACATCATCAGGACGTTATCTTTGACAAAGAACGTATTGATACCGCAAAGAATCTCAGTCTGTTGCTCACTGAGATAGGCAGCGGCAGCCTCCAGCGCCAGTTCTACTTCATGGCTGACTTCATCGCTCACCCGCCCCTGGCTCACTTCTAACTGCTGCATATCCTCTTCAATATGCGTGATGTTCAGCCGCAGTTTGTCATAGGCGACCGTTAACCCGTGGGCGCGAAATTCCAGATATTCGTGCACGCTTTGTGCATAGTTCAATAACTTATGTGACGCAGAGCGAAGCGCATACAACGAAGCATTAGCATAAGCGGCGTGGATCACTTTCTGGATCGGCTGTTCAAACAGCGAGTCTTCCCACAACAGGTCGGCGGCATGGCGGATGTGTTCCGTATCGTCAAGATCGGTGGTGCGCCAGCGTCTGCCAAGCGCCGCTTCGGCAAAATCCTGCACCCAACGTTGCTCCTGATGATCCGGCAGTCGCCCGCGCGTCGTCAGCTCATGACGTGCCCTGTTCGCCAGATAGCCCCACATTGAGGAGACCGGATAAATTCTTTCAGGGGCAATTCCGCCTTGCATCAACGTGCCGGAAATCAACGCCCGCACCTGTTCTTCATCATCACTGTTGCGGTCTTTCTGATCGAACTTGTTCACCAGCGCATACAGCGGTACTGACTTGCCGACCGCCATAATCGCCTGACGCACTTCCTCATCGGAAATCGATTTCAGTTGGGTGTAATCCAACACCGCCAGCACCGCAGAGGCCCGCACCAGCTGTTCATTGAGCATTTTTTGTAAGTGCGGTTGTCCTGCCTCGTTCGGCCCCGGCGTATCCAGCAGCGTTAATTGCCCTGGGTAGCTTGCCTGTCCGGCCAAATGGACAAACTCAACTTCAATAACCGGAATATGCTCAATCGCGGCATAGGCGGCAAAAGGAAAATCAACGTCCAATGCTTTTGACAGGCGCACCAGGTCGTTCAGGCTTTTAAGGCAATGGAAAATAGGCTGTGCGCCAAGATAATACCGTTCAAATGCCACACCATTTTCAATATGTTGCAGCAGGACATTCATATCCTTGTCAATTTCCAGGGTCTGCGTAAGACGCAGGCGATCGCACTCGCGCACGCGCTGCTGCAAAACCTTCATTAAGGCATCGATCGGCGCGACATGTGAAAAATGCAGCACCGGCTCTTTCTGCCCCGGCGTATGGCGTATTAGCGTTGGTAACGCCGTCATGGGGCGATTACGATTAGGTAACACCTCTGTCCCCACAATCGCGTTAATCGTCGTCGATTTTCCCGCTTTCATCGTGCCAACAATCGCCAGTACCATTTCCAGACGCGTAATCTTGCGCAGCTCATTATTGAGCGTTGCTTGCTGGACATCCATGCCACGCGCGCTGAAATGCAGGGGCTGAACAACCTGACTGCTATGCTCTCCTTGTTTTAGCGCGACATCATCCAACGAGGTCACGGGCAATTTTTGCAATTGCCTGAGATGTTCAAGCGAGAGCATCAGCAAGCGTTCCGCTTCCTGACTTAATTCATAAATTGTCTGTGTGTGCATGGAAAATTTTTCCTTAACGCAAATAGCATTACTTTTATTTAGCCCAATCGTTTTATTTATAGATTTTTTGGCTTTTATAATTACGTATAGAAATAATTAAAATCAAAACAACCAATTGATATTATTAAAATAAATTTGGTGTATAACCGCTGGCCCGATGCCTCTCACTTATGAAAATAAGTAAGAAAGATAGACAGCGTAGTTCAGTTTTAAAAAATGCCAGCGGAATCCCCCTACTAAATTTAAGGGGTTCAATGATATTCAATCACAATGACTTAGGCATTTCTAAGCAATGATACCTATGAATATCAGATATTTCGCCTCACCTTATCTTAAATATCTAAGCGTAGCAATTTCCCTTAAAAAATATTCCGCCATACTTTCATTGAGGTGAAAGCAGAGGGTCTTTACAGCAGATCATTTTGCGTAATCGCGCAGTAGTCCCGACAAATGCAGGGATTTTATGTATAATTGCGGCCTTTTTCGGCAATCTGCCATTTTTTGGGCGCATTTGCCCCTGCTGACTTTTGAGGAAATCCACATGTCATTACCACACTGCCCGCAATGCAACTCCGAATACACTTACGAAGATAACGGCATGTTCATCTGCCCGGAATGCGCTCACGAATGGAACGATGCTGAACCGGCGCAGGACAGCGACGAACTGATCGTTAAAGATGCCAACGGCAACCTGCTGGCTGACGGCGACAGCGTGACCGTCGTGAAAGACCTGAAGGTAAAAGGTAGCTCTTCCATGCTGAAGATTGGTACCAAAGTGAAAAACATTCGTCTGGTTGAAGGTGACCACAACATCGATTGCAAAATCGATGGCTTTGGCCCAATGAAGCTGAAATCTGAGTTTGTGAAAAAGAACTGATGCAAATTGCCTGATAGCGCGACGCTAATCAGGTCAACACCAGCTCATCTGCCAGGCGGGAAGCTCATACTTCCCGCCTGGTTTATTTTTGCAGACGCTAACTACACTTAATTGGCTTCTTTTACCTGAGGTAAAGATTATGCCGTTAAGTCCCTATATCTCCTTTGCAGGCAACTGCGCTGACGCTATCGCCTACTATCAAAAAACGTTAGGCGCTGAGCTACTCTACAAAATCAACTTCGGTGAAATGCCCAAATCGGCGCAGGAAAGCGAAGATGGTTGCCCTTCAGGCATGAAATTCCCCGACACCGCCATCGCCCACGCCAACCTGCGCGTTGCGGGCAGTGACATCATGATGAGCGATAGCGCCCCGGACGGAAATGCTCACTACTCTGGCTTCACGCTGGTGCTCGACACGCAAAACGTCGATGAAGGCAAACGCTGGTTTGATAACCTGGCAGCAAACGGAAAAATCGAAATGGACTGGCAGGAAACCTTCTGGGCCCACGGTTTCGGTAAAGTGAGCGACCAGTATGGCGTGCCGTGGATGATCAACGTCGTCAAACAACAGCAACCCCCTACAGAGTAATCCAACGGGAGGCCAGCCCTCCCGTACTGTCATCAAATAGCGCTCAACTCTTCATCGTCGAGTAACCATCCCTTAACGAAAACGTCACATTAATCCGCCACGATGGGGCCACTTTTTTAGGGAGGCCGCATCATGCAAACGATTATTCGCGTCGAGAAACTCTCCAAGTCCTTCAATCAACATCAGGCGCTCAATGCGGTTGATCTGAACATCTGTTCCGGTGAGATGGTGGCTCTGCTTGGGCCGTCTGGCTCCGGCAAATCCACCCTTTTACGTCATTTAAGCGGTTTGATCACCGGTGATAAATCCCCCGGCAGCCGCGTCGAGCTGCTGGGCCGCACCGTTCAACATGAAGGCCGCCTGGCGCGCGATATCCGCAAAAGCCGCGCCCACACCGGCTACATCTTCCAGCAGTTCAATCTGGTGAACCGCCTGACAGTGCTGGAGAACGTCCTGATTGGCGCGCTCGGCAGCACGCCGTTCTGGCGTACCTGTTTTAGCTGGTTTAGCCAGGAACAAAAACAGCGTGCATTACAGGCGCTGACCCGCGTGGGCATGGCGCACTTTGCATACCAGCGCGTTTCCACACTTTCGGGTGGGCAACAGCAGCGTGTCGCAATCGCCCGCGCACTGATGCAGCAGGCCAAAGTGATCCTCGCCGACGAGCCGATTGCTTCGCTGGACCCGGAATCCGCACGGATCGTGATGGACACCCTACGCGAGATAAACCAGACCGACGGCATCACCGTGGTCGTCACGCTGCATCAGGTGGATTACGCCCTGCGCTACTGCGAACGCATCGTCGCGCTGCGCCAGGGCAACGTCTTCTTTGATGGCAGCAGCCAGCATTTTGATAACGATCGTTTTGACCATCTCTACCGCAGCATGAACCGCGTCGAACAGAACGCGCAGGCTGCCTGACATCCCCACAATGAGGAATGGAAATGAGCTATAAGACCGTTGCCGCGCTGGCTTTCACCAGCATGTTTAGTCTCAGCACACTGCTCACCCCGGCCCATGCCGAAGAACAGGAAAAAGCGCTGAACTTTGGCATTATTTCGACCGAATCACAGCAAAACCTGAAACCGCAGTGGGAACCGTTCCTGAAGGACATGGAAAAATCACTGGGCGTGAAAGTGAACGCCTTCTTCGCCCCGGACTACGCCGGGATCATCCAGGGAATGCGCTTTAACAAAGTTGATATCGCCTGGTACGGCAACCTCTCGGCAATGGAAGCGGTGGATCGCGCTAATGGGCAAGTGTTTGCCCAGACCGTCGCCGCCGACGGATCCCCAGGTTACTGGAGCGTGTTGATCGTTAACAAAGACAGTCCGATCAATAACCTGAACGATCTGATCGCCAAACGTAAGGATCTGACCTTCGGCAACGGCGATCCCAACTCAACGTCAGGCTTCCTCGTCCCCGGTTACTACGTCTTCGCCAAAAACAACATCTCCGCCAGCGACTTCAAACGCACCGTTAACGCCGGACACGAAACCAACGCGCTGGCCGTCGCCAACAAGCAGGTCGATGTCGCCACCAACAACACCGAAAACCTCGACAAGCTGAAAACTTCCGCGCCGGAAAAACTGAAAGAACTGAAGGTGATCTGGAAGTCGCCGCTGATCCCGGGCGATCCGATCGTCTGGCGTAAAAACCTCTCAGAAACCACCAAGGACAAGGTGTACGACTTCTTTATGAATTACGGCAAAACGCCGGAACAAAAAACCGTACTGGAACGCCTGGGATGGGCACCGTTCCGCGCCTCCAGCGATCTGCAACTGGTGCCGATTCGCCAGCTGGCACTGTTTAAAGAGATGCAGGGTGTGAAGGACAACAAAGGGCTGAACGAGGAAGAGAAAACCAGCAAAACCTCGGCATTGAAAGCGCAGCTCGATGACCTTGACCGTCTGACCGCCGCACTGGGCGCTATGACCAGCGTCACCAAAGCGGTGCAGTAAACCTGGTGACCAAATTGTAGGCCTGATAAGCGCAGCGCCATCAGGCAATGCAAGGGATTCCATGCCGGATGGCGGTGCCAGCACCTTATCCGGCCTACAACAGACCCGAAACATCGACACCCAGGAGCTAAACATGCAAACCATCACCGTCGCCCCGCCCAAACGTAGCTGGTTCTCGCTGCTGAGCTGGGCCATTCTTCTCGCCGTGCTGGTGGTCTCGTGGAAAGGTGCCGAAATGGCCCCGCTCACGCTGATCCAGGATTCCGGCAATATGGCGACCTTCGCCGCCGACTTCTTCCCGCCGGACTTCAGCCAGTGGCAGGACTATCTCGGTGAAATGGCCGTCACCCTGCAAATTGCCGTCTGGGGGACTGCCCTTGCCGTTGTGCTATCAATTCCCTTCGGCCTGATGTGCGCCGATAACCTCGTGCCGTGGTGGATTTACCAGCCGATGCGTCGCCTGATGGACGCCTGCCGCGCCATCAATGAAATGGTCTTCGCCATGCTGTTCGTGGTCGCCGTCGGGTTAGGCCCATTCGCCGGGGTGATGGCGCTGTTTATCCACACTACCGGGGTGCTCTCCAAGCTGCTTTCCGAAGCGGTAGAAGCTATTGAGCCAGGTCCGGTAGAAGGCATTCGCGCCACCGGTGCCAACAAAATTGAAGAGATTCTGTACGGCGTTCTGCCACAGGTCATGCCGCTGCTTATCTCTTACTCGCTGTATCGCTTTGAATCCAACGTTCGCTCGGCCACGGTGGTCGGAATGGTGGGTGCAGGCGGTATTGGCGTGACCTTATGGGAAGCGATTCGCGGCTTTCAGTTCCAGCAAACCTGCGCCCTGATGGTGTTAATCATCGTCACCGTCAGCCTGTTGGATTTCCTTTCCCAGCGTTTGCGTAAGCACTTTATCTGATTAGCGAGGCATTGATTGCTATGCACTTGTCTACACATCCGACCAGTTATCCAACGCGTTATCAGGAAATTGCCGCGAGACTTGAGCAGGAGCTACGTCAACATTATCGCTGCGGTGACTATCTGCCCGCCGAGCATCAGCTTGCCGCGCGCTACGAGGTAAACCGCCACACCCTGCGCCGCGCCATTGACCAGTTGGTTGAACGCGGTTGGGTTCAGCGTCGGCAGGGCGTCGGCGTGCTGGTGCTGATGCGCCCGTTCGATTACCCGCTTAATGCCCAGGCGCGCTTTAGTCAGAATCTGCTGGACCAGGGCAGCCATCCCACCAGCGAAAAACTGCTGGCGGTGCTGCGTCCGGCCTCCAGCCACATTGCCGATGCGCTCAGCATAAACGAGGGCGATAACGTGATTCACCTGCGCACCCTGCGCCGGGTTAACGGCATCGCACTGTGCCAGATCGACCACTATTTTTCCGACCTCTCGCTGTGGCCGCTGCTGCAAGGCTTCAACAGCGGTTCACTGCATGACTACCTGCGCGAACAGTCCGGTCTGACGCTGCTACGCACGCAAACGCGCATCAGCGCCCGCCGCGCGCAGGCCAAAGAGAGCAAGGTACTGGAAATCCCCAATATGGCGCCGCTGCTGTGCGTGCGCACCCTGAACCACCGTGAAGGCGAAGAACACGCGGCGGAATACTCCGTCAGCCTGACCCGCGCCGACATGATCGAATTCACTATGGAGCACTGAATGCATTTCGATACCGCCACCCGCCAGCGCTGGATGCGCGCGCTGGCTTACAGCAATGCCGATGCCCTGAACGCCCGCATCACCGCGCTCAAACTAACGCCGGACTATGAACTTATCCGCGCTCCGGAAAGCGGACTGATGCAGATCCAGGCCCGTATGGGCGGTACCGGCAACCGCTTCTTTGCTGGCGACACCACGCTTACCCGCGCAGTGGTACGCCTGAAGAGCGGCACGCTGGGTTACAGCTACCTGCTGGGACGCAATAAACAACATGCCGAGCAGTGCGCGGTGATTGACGCACTGCTGCAGGAACAAACGCATTTCCAGAACCTAATGGAAACCTTAATTGCCCCGCTGGAAGCGGAACGCGATGCGCTGATTAACGCACGCCGTGCCGAAGTCAACGCCAGCCGGGTCGACTTCTTCACGCTGGTACGCGGAGATAACGCATGACACGATCTACAGCACTTCTGACCGCTTTTAATTTACCCGTTCAGGATGCTCAGCAGAGCTTTCGTCGCCTGCTGAAAGCCATGAGCGAGCCGGGCGTAATCGTCGCCCTGCATCAACTGAAACACGGCTGGCAGCCGCTGGGTCTGGCGACCACCAGCGTGCTGCTGACCCTGGTCGATGGCGACACGCCGGTCTGGCTGGCACCGTCGATGGATAACGATATTGCCCGCCAGAACCTGCGTTTTCATACCAACGCGCCGCTGGTGGATCAGCCGCAGCTGGCGGCCTTTGCCGTCGCCGACGAGCGCATCAGCAGCGAACAGCTTAACGCCCTCTCCGCCGGTTCAGCCGTCGCGCCAGAGACCAGCGCCACGCTGATTGTGCAGGTCTCTGGCTTAAGCGGCGGACGCATGCTGCGTCTGACCGGCGCGGGCATCGCCGAAGAGCGCATGATCGCGCCACAGCTGCCGGAATGCCTGATTCACGAACTCACCGAACGCCCGCACCCGTTCCCACTGGGGGTCGATTTGATCCTCACCTGCGGCGAACGCCTGCTGGCTATTCCGCGAACCACCCATGTGGAGGTGTGCTGATGTACGTCGCCGTCAAAGGGGGCGAAAAGGCGATAGCCAACGCCCACGCCCTACAGGAAAACCGACGCCGGGGCGATGAAACCATTGCTGAACTGAGCGTGGCGCAAATCGAACAGCAGATGAACCTGGCCGTTGACCGGGTGATGACCGAAGGCGGCATCGCCGACCGCGAACTGGCGGCACTGGCGCTGAAGCAGGCCAGCGGCGATAACGTCGAAGCCATCTTCTTGCTCCGCGCCTACCGCACTACGCTGGCAAAAGTGGCGGTCAGTGAACCGGTTAACAGCGCAGAAATGCGCCTTGAGCGCCGAATCTCGGCGGTCTACAAAGATATTCCCGGCGGGCAACTGTTGGGTCCAACCTATGACTACACCCATCGCCTGCTGGATTTTACCTTGCTGGCCAATGGCGAAACGCCGCCTCTGCGCAGCGCGGATAGCACGCAGGATGCCTCCCCGCACGTCTTTTCCCTGCTGGCAAAGCAGGGGCTGGCAAAACGCGAAGAAGACAATGGCGACGCACCCGACGACATCACCCGCACACCGCCGGTTTACCCCTGCTCACGTGCTTCACGTCTGCAACAGCTGATGCGCGGTGATGAGGGCTATCTGCTGGCGCTGGCCTACTCCACCCAGCGCGGCTACGGGCGCAACCACCCGTTTGCCGCCGAAATCCGCAGCGGCTATGTGGCACTGGAAACCGTACCGGAAGAGCTGGGATTTGCGGTGAACGTCGGCGAACTGCTGATGACCGAATGCGAAATGGTGAACGGGTTTGTCGCACCAGAAAACGAATCTCCCCATTTTACCCGCGGCTACGGGCTGGTGTTCGGTATGAGCGAACGTAAAGCGATGGCGATGGCGCTGGTGGACCGCGCCCTACAGGCAGCCGAATACGATGAAACGGTCACAGGACCGGCGCAGGACGAAGAGTTCGTGCTGGCGCATGCGGATAACGTCGAGGCGGCGGGTTTTGTTTCACACCTCAAACTTCCCCATTACGTCGATTTCCAGGCCGAATTGGAACTGCTCAAACGCCTGCAACAGGAGGCCACCCGTGACCACTAACCTCTCCGGCTACAACTTTGCCTATCTTGATGAGCAGACCAAACGCATGATCCGCCGCGCAATTCTGAAAGCGGTGGCAATCCCCGGTTACCAGGTCCCGTTTGGCGGACGTGAAATGCCGATGCCCTACGGCTGGGGAACCGGCGGTATTCAGCTTACCGCCAGCGTGATTGGCGAGCCGGACGTACTGAAGGTGATTGACCAGGGCGCAGACGACACCACTAACGCCGTGTCGATTCGTAATTTCTTCAAGCGTGTGACCGGGGTGAATACCACTGAGCGTACGGAAGATGCGACGCTGATCCAGACCCGCCACCGCATCCCGGAAACGCCGCTGGTGGAAGATCAGATAATCATCTTCCAGGTACCGATCCCTGAGCCGCTGCGCTTTATCGAACCGCGTGAAACGGAAACTCGCACCATGCACGCGCTGGAAGAGTACGGCATCATGCAGGTGAAACTGTATGAAGATATCGCCCGCTTCGGCCATATCGCCACCACTTACGCCTATCCGGTGAAGGTCAATGACCGCTACGTCATGGACCCGTCGCCCATCCCGAAATTCGACAATCCAAAGATGGACATGATGCCGGCCCTGCAACTGTTTGGCGCTGGCCGCGAAAAGCGTATCTATGCCGTTCCACCTTACACCCGCGTGGAAAGCCTCGATTTCGACGATCACCCGTTTACCGTGCAGAGCTGGGATGAGCCTTGCGCCATCTGCGGCTCAACCCACAGCTATCTCGATGAAGTGGTGCTCGATGACACCGGCAAACGCATGTTTGTCTGCTCCGACACCGACTACTGCCGCCAACAGAGCGAGGCCCTCAGCAAATGACGCAACCGCTGCTTTCAGTCAACAACCTGACCCATCTCTACGCGCCGGGCAAAGGCTTCAGCGATGTCTCTTTTGACCTGTGGCCAGGCGAAGTGCTGGGCATCGTCGGCGAGTCCGGTTCCGGCAAAACCACGCTGCTGAAATCAATCTCTTCACGTCTGACGCCACAGAACGGTGAAATTTTGTATCAGAACCGTTCGTTGTACGACATGAACGAAGCCGACCGCCGCCGTCTGCTGCGCACCGAGTGGGGCGTGGTGCATCAGCATCCGCTGGATGGCCTGCGCCGTCAGGTTTCCGCAGGCGGCAACATCGGCGAACGCCTGATGGCCACCGGCGCGCGCCACTATGGCGACATTCGCGCCACCGCGCAGCGTTGGCTGGAGGAGGTGGAGATCCCTGCCTCGCGTATCGACGATCTGCCCACCACCTTTTCTGGCGGCATGCAGCAACGCCTGCAGATTGCCCGCAACCTCGTCACCCATCCCAAACTGGTGTTTATGGACGAACCTACCGGCGGGCTGGACGTTTCCGTACAGGCCAAACTGCTGGACCTGCTGCGCGGCCTGGTGGTGGAACTGGATCTGGCGGTAGTGATTGTCACCCACGATTTGGGCGTCGCGCGCCTGTTGGCCGACCGTTTGCTGGTGATGAAGCAAGGTCAGGTGGTGGAAAGTGGGTTAACCGACCGCGTGCTCGACGATCCGCATCATCCGTATACCCAGCTTCTGGTGTCGTCGGTGTTGCAGAACTGATTTTTTGTTGTGCCGGATGGCGGCTGCGCCTTATCCGGCCTACGGAGCGGCATCGCTTGTGCCGGATGGCGGCTATGCCTTATCCGACCTACGGAGCGGTATCGCTTGTGCCGGATGGCGGCTATGCCTTATCCGGCCTACGGAGCGGCATCGCTTGTGCCGGATGGCGGCTGCGCCTTATCCGGCCTACGGAGCGGTATCGCTTGTGCCGGATGGCGGCTGCGCCTTATCCAGCCTACGGAGCGGTATCGCTTCTGCCGGATGGTGGCTATGCCTTATCCGGCCTACGGAGTGGCATCGCTTGTGCCGGATGGCGGCTACGCCTTATCCGGCCTACGGAGCGGCATCGCTTGTGCCGGATGGCGGCTACGTCTTATCCGGCCTACGGAGCGGCATCGCTTGTGCCGGATGGTGGCTATGCCTTATCCGGCCTACGGAGTGGCATCGCTTGTGCCGGATGGCGGCTATGCCTTATCCGGCCTACGGGGCGGCATCGCTTGTGCCGGATGGCGGCTGCGCCTTATCCGGCCTACGGAGCGGCATTGGTTGTAGGCCTGATAAGCGAAGCGCCATCAGGCAATTGAACGCAAAAATGTCTAAAGAGGCTAAAAATGAACGCGATCCGCGTTGAAAATGTCAGTAAAACCTTTGTCCTGCATCAGCAAAACGGTGTGCGTCTGCCGGTGTTGCAAAACGCCACTCTGGACGTTAAAAGCGGCGAATGCGTGGTGCTGCACGGTCACTCGGGCAGCGGCAAATCCACATTGCTGCGTTCGCTGTACGCCAACTACCTGCCGGATGAAGGACACATCCACATCCGCCACAGCGATGAATGGGTCGATCTGGTGCAGGCCCCGGCGCGCAAAGTACTGGAGGTTCGCCGTTCAACCATCGGCTGGGTGAGCCAGTTCCTGCGCGTGATCCCGAGGATTTCCGCGCTGGACGTGGTGATGCAACCGCTGCTGGATCTGGGGGTCTCCCGTGAGGAGTGTGCAGCCAAAGCAGCTAACCTGCTTACCCGCCTGAACGTGCCGGAGCGATTGTGGCACCTGGCGCCGTCGACCTTTTCCGGCGGCGAACAGCAGCGCGTCAACATCGCCCGCGGGTTTATCGTCGATTACCCAATTCTGCTGCTCGATGAGCCTACCGCCTCGCTGGACGCCAAAAACAGCGCCGCCGTCGTTGCATTGATTGAAGAAGCGAAAGCCCGCGGCGCAGCCATTGTCGGCATTTTTCACGATCAAACCGTGCGCGACCGCGTAGCGGATCGTCTGCATCTGATGGGAACAACAGCATGATTATCAATAATGTAAAGCTGGTACTGGAAGATGAAGTGGTGCAAGGATCGCTGGAAATCGAGGGCGGGGTCATTCGCACCTTTGCAGAAAGTCCGAGCAGCCTACCTGAGGCGCTGGACGGCGAAGGCGGCTGGTTGTTACCAGGGCTTATCGAGCTGCATACCGATAATCTCGACAAATTTTTCACCCCGCGCCCGAAGGTAGACTGGCCTGCCCACTCGGCGATGAGCAGTCACGACGCGCTAATGGTCGCCAGCGGCATTACCACCGTGCTGGACGCGGTGGCAATTGGCGATGTACGCGACGGCGGCGACCGTCTGGAAAATCTGGAGAAGATGATCAATGCAGTCGAAGAGACGCAAAAGCGCGGGGTCAATCGCGCCGAGCATCGCCTGCACCTGCGCTGTGAGCTGCCGCATCACACTACCCTGCCGCTGTTTGAAAAACTGGTCAGCCGCGAGCCGGTAACGCTGGTGTCGCTGATGGATCACTCGCCAGGCCAGCGTCAGTTCGCCAATCGCGAGAAGTACCGCGAGTATTATCAAGGCAAGTATTCGCTCACCGACGAGCAGATGGCCCGCTATGAAGAAGAACAGTTAGCGCTGGCGGCGCGTTGGTCACAGCCCAATCGCGCGGCGATTGCCCAGATGTGTCGTGAGCGCCAGATTGCGCTGGCGAGCCATGATGATGCCACCCATGATCATGTGCTGGAATCGCACCAGCTTGGCAGCGTGATCGCCGAATTTCCCACCACCTTCGAAGCGGCTGAAGCCTCGCGCCAGCATGGTATGAACGTGCTGATGGGCGCGCCGAACATCGTGCGCGGAGGATCTCATTCCGGCAATGTGGCGGCGCATAAGCTGGCTGAGCTGGGGCTACTGGATATTCTTTCTTCCGATTACTACCCCGCCAGCCTGCTCGACGCGGCATTTCGCGTGGCGGATGACGACGCCAACCGCTTTACCCTGCCGCAGGCCATTCACATGGTGACCCGCAATCCGGCGCGGGCATTAAATCTCGACGATCGTGGCGTTGTAGCCGAAGGCAAACGCGCGGATCTGGTGCTGGCACACCGCAAAGGCGGCAACATCCATATCGACCACGTCTGGCGTCAGGGCAAAAGGGTATTCTGACTATGGGTAAACTGATCTGGCTGATGGGGCCATCCGGCTCCGGTAAGGACAGTCTGCTGGCCGAACTCCGCCAGCAGGAACCGGCGCAACTGCTGGTGGCGCACCGTTACATCACCCGCGCCGCCAACGCCGGGAATGAAAATCATATTGCGCTGAGCGAACAAGAATTTTTTACCCGCGCCGGGCAGAACCTGCTGGCACTGAGCTGGCACGCCAATGGCTTCTACTACGGCGTTGGTGTGGAGATTGACCTCTGGCTACACGCCGGTTTTGATGTGGTGGTCAACGGCTCACGGGCGCATCTGCCCCAGGCGCAGGCCCGTTACGGCACATCTTTACTCCCCATTTGCTTACAGGTTTCTCCGGCGATTTTACGCCAGCGCTTGCAGGCTCGTGGACGGGAGAGCGAAACGGAAATCGCCGCCCGTCTTGAGCGCGCAGCCCGCTACGCCCCGTATGACTGCCACGTCCTGAACAACGATGGAAGTTTGCTACAGTCTGTCGATACACTACTCACACTGATGGGACGCAAGGAGAAGAAACATGTCTGTCTGTGAATTACGCCGCGCAACGCTATACGATACCGATGCGGTTTATGCGCTCATCTGTGAGTTGAAACAGGGTCAATTCGACCTGCAGGCCTTTAGTGCCGGATACGCCGCAAATCTGCAAGATCCCAATATGCACTACCAACTGGCGCTGCTCGACGGACAGGTCGTCGGCTTGATCGGTCTGCACCTGCAGTTTCATCTGCACCACGCTAACTGGATTGGCGAAATACAGGAACTGGTGGTGATGCCGCAGGCGCGAGGATTAACGGTAGGCAGTCAGTTACTGGCCTGGGCCGAAGCCACCGCGCGCGAAGCGGGTGCAGAGATGACCGAGCTTTCCACCAGCACTCAACGCCTTAACGCTCACCGTTTTTATCAGCGCGAAGGCTATACCCAGAGCCATTTTCGCTTCACTAAACCGTTGTAGGGGGAGCCATGGGTCTGACCATTACGCTGACGGGAACGGGCGGCGCGCAGCTGGTGCCGACATATGGCTGCGACTGTGCGGCCTGCCAACGAGCACGCTTACAGGCACAATACCGTCGACGCCCTTGTAGCGGGGTGGTCAAGTTCAATAATACGGTGACGCTGCTGGACGCGGGGCTCCCACATCTGATGGACGACTGGCCGGCGGGCAGCTTCCAGCAGTTTCTACTGACCCACTATCATATGGATCATGTGCAAGGGCTGTTTCCGTTGCGCTGGGGTGTGGGGGCGACTATCCCGGTGTACGGTCCGCCGGATGAACAGGGTTGCGACGATCTGTTTAAGCATCCCGGCATCCTCGATTTTAGCCATACCGTGGCACCGTTCGTGGTGTTCGACCTGCAAGGATTGCAGGTAACGCCGCTACCGCTCAACCATTCAAAGCTGACGTTTGGTTATCTGCTGGAGACCGCACATAGCCGCGTGGCGTGGCTCTCCGATACCGCCGTACTTCCCGACAAGACGTTGAAGTTTCTCCACAATAACCAGCCTCAGGTGATTATCATCGACTGCAGCCATGCCCCGCGCGCCGAGCCACCGCGCAATCATTGTGATTTAAACACCGTTATCGCCTTAAACGAAGTTATCCGCTGCCCACGGGTGATCCTGACGCATATCAGCCATCAGTTTGATCTGTGGATGATGGAACATCCGCTACCAGTAGGGTTTGAGGCAGGATATGACGGAATGGAGATTGTGCTGGAGTAAGGAAATTTGCCGGATGCGATGAAAACATCTTATCCGGCCTACAAACAGATGATTAAGCGACTTTTTTTGCGCCGACATCTCGCTGCGCAATAAAATCTTTAACTGAAACAATCCGGTTCAGTTCTTCTTGCGCCCGCATGTCATTTTCAACTTCCCACAGGTCAACCGCCGCCTGTAGGTTACGCCAGAAATCAACGGAGGTATCGAACGCTTTTGCCAAACGAAACGCCATATCCGTTGTTAATTTGCGATTATTGTTGACCAGTGCGCTCACTGTATTGCGGTGAACATGCAGAATTTCAGCCAGATCGTTGATTTTCAGATCAAGCGGTTCCAGGTATTCATATTGCAGGATATCACCCACAGTCGTTGGTTTTCTGGATGCCTGTTTCATATCGTTACCTTACGTTTTCTCTAATAGATGTGTGGATCTAAGTACACATCTTCGGCCTTACCATTAATCCATTTAAATATTAATCGGTACTGCTTGTTTACTCTGATTGAAGAATATTCCTGTAATTTTCCGGTTAACTCTTCATATCTGTTACCGGGTGGCGAGCGCAAATCCCGATGCGAAACAGCCGCATTAATGATATCCAGCTTTCTGGCTAATGCAGTGTGAATATCCGCAGGTATTTTTCTGTGCGATGTCGCCCGTTCAAAAAAATCTTCAAGCCATGTATCCCGAAAATTTCTGATATTTAATGATTTAGACATTCCATTGCCAGCACCTTTTCCATAAGCATAGAGAGATTGTAGTGCATGCATGCACTGTGCTCAAGTGCATTCATTAACATAAAATGGTGAGCTGTTGGGCGAGCAGGTAAATCCCTGCCAGAAAGATAAAATACCCATAAATTTAATCGTTACCGCTAACGATCGTAATCTTCTTCCATTCTGCGTTCTTCGTCTTCTAACTGACGCCGTTCTTGATCGAGCTGGCGCTGGCGGTCATCCAGTTGGCGACGTCGATCTTCAAACTGGCGGCGGCGATTGTCATATTGCCTGCGCCGGTCGTCACTCATCTGGCGCTGCCAGCTTTCATCACGGGAGTCATCATAATCCCGCCCGTTGTCCGGTTTGTATGCGTCGTTAATCGCCTGCTGAATATTACCAATGGCGTCATCGATAATATCCGCCTGTGCCGATACGGTGGTCAGCATTAGCAAACTAAAAAGAAGGAATGTCGCGGAGCGTTGCATAAAACCAGCCTCATCAAGAAACTCGCCCCACGGTAATCAAAGCGTATTTGCGCGGGTAGCGGAGGAATCTCAATTACGCGAATGCCGCAGCGCCTGCGCCAGCTCTCCCCGAGTAAAAGGCTTACGCAATAGCGCCACATCCGGCAACGCTGGGTTATGCGCCGGACGTAAATCCTGACCGCTAATCAGCAGGATGGACAACTGCGGATAATGTGCCAGCGCATGATTCACCACATCCACGCCGCTCAACCCTCCTGGTAGCATTAAGTCGCTGATTAAAATATCAATCTCGGATGAAGCCGCCAGCATATGCATCGCCTGTTCGCCGTTGGCGGCCTCTAACGTCAGGTAGCCCAGCAGGTGTAACTGCTCGCACAACGTCTGGCGTACATCGGCTTCATCTTCAAGCACCAACACCAGTTTTTCACCGCTGTTCGCCGCATGTACCGCCACCGGTTCTGCCTGAGCCTGCACCGGCACAACGGCGCGAGGCAGTTGTAGCCTGACCGTCGTTCCCTGCCCGGGAGCGCTTTCAATCTCCACCCGACCTCCGGACTGGCGCACAAAACCGTAAACCATCGACAGCCCCAGTCCGCTGCCGCTACCGGTCTGTTTGGTGGTGAAAAACGGCTCGAAGACCTGGGCTTTCACCTCCTGTGACATCCCGCTCCCCTGGTCGGCAACCTCCAGCATCACCATATCCTGCTTGCGCCCATCGCTGCGCGTGACCCGCTGATTCCAGGTACGGATTTTAATCGTGCCCGCCTGCCCGTCCATGGCGTCACGGGCGTTCATCACCAGATTGATAATAGCGTTTTCCAGTTGGCTGACGTCAATCCACGCGGGCCAGGCGGGAGACTGGGCTTCAATCTCCAGCGTCAACGTGGCCGGAAGAGAGTGGCGCATCAGTTCGCCCAGATTTTCCAGCAGCGTTTTCAGCTCCACCGCATGAGGGTGCAACGACTGTTTGCGCGAAAAGGCCAGCAGTCGCTGGGTAAGCAACGCCCCACGCTCGGCGGCTTTTAGCGCCCGATTGACCCGTGGCGCATCGGGCGACTCCGGATTCACCAGATCCAGACTGCCAATAATAACCGCCAGCAGGTTATTGAAATCATGTGCTAATCCACCCGTCAGTTGCCCCACCGCCTTCAGCTTTTGGCTGTGCAACAGCGCTTCTTCCAGCCCCTGACGTTCGGTGCGATCGATTTCCATCTGGCTGGTTTTTTCTTTTAGCAGTCGGGTTGTGTGCTCCAGCGACGCGGTGTTACGGGCAAAGACGCTAAAAGCGCGGGCCAGCTCGCCCAGCTCATCGCGACGCTGCAGGGCCGGGACGCTGACGTCTGATTCACCGTGCGCCAGCCGGGTCATCGCCCGTGAAATGGCCGTCAGGTTGGAACCGAGATTACGGTAGATATACCACCCGGCAAAACCGGTGATCACCACCGCCAGCAGCGCAAACACTAAAATAAACAACGCGCCGGATTGCAGTTCCTGATGGCTTTGCGCCACCCGCTGCTCTGAGATCAGCGCCACCTGCGAGGCATACTGATTGATATCGCTGTTGAGGATCGCCACCAGCGCTTTGATATGAAACATATACCAGTTGATGGCCAAATCGCTCTGCTCCAGCGCGTAAGAGAGCGGCTCCAGCTTATGCAGCTCCTGGTTGAAGTCGTTGAGGATACCGCTAATCAGCGGACTAGCATGGCGCAAGGGAAGCGCAGGCATCACCGCATCCAGTTGTTTCACCACCGAACGCGGCGTGGGCGTGTCGATGGCAGCAACAATTAAGCGGTCCATCTGCCCCAGCAGCGCATCATCCTGCGCGCCGGTCAACTTTTGCAGATGACGTAAATAGCTTTGATTTTGATACAGCGAACTGAGCAACGCGTTACGCTCCAGGTGTCGCCGCTGCCCGCGCTGCAACATCCCTTCTACGCTTCTTTGTAGTTCATTACTGCGCTGGATAATACGCTCGACCAGCACCGGATCTTGCTGTGCCAGCGGCGCGGTAGCCAGTTGTTCCAGCGACTGCTTCAGCGCCCTTTGCGTCTCCTGCAGCCGCTCCGCTTCCCCTTTGTATTCCAGCGCCCCGACCACCTGCGACAGCCGCACCGCCGCTGTCGCCACATTCGCCGTATCCCGCGCCAGGTTCATGCTGCCGGTCATGTCGTCAACGGTTTGCTGCTGCACCTGCTCCTGAATCTGACTGGCATGCTGAAAACCCAGCACCGCCACGCCGCTCACCATCAGCGTGACAGCCACCACCAGCAGATTGAAGAACAGCAATCGTCCGCGCGCACTGGCGAAAAAGTGACGTCCCGGTTGCGGCATATCACGCTCCGTGAAGAAAAATCGCAATATGACAAATATGAACGGCTTCTGACATTTTGCATTTACATTCCTGTGATGGACTGCTGATATCGGCCACCCCACAGGAGATCCGCCATGAGCAGGACACCAGTTCTGGAGATGCGCAACATTGCTAAAGCGTTTGGCAAATTTTACGCGCTGAAAGGGGTCGATTTAACGGTCTGGCCGGGCGAGATTCATGCCCTGATGGGCGAGAATGGCGCGGGGAAGAGCACCCTGATGAAGATCCTCGCGGGCGCCTATACCGCCACCAGCGGTGAGATCCTGATTGACGGTCAGCCGTTCCATATTCGCGGTCCTAAAGATGCGCTTAGCGCAGGCATCACGCTGATTTATCAGGAGATGCAGCTCGCGCCGAACCTGACGGTAGCGGAAAATATCTTTCTTGGCAGCGAGCTGTCGCGCGGCGGGCTGGTCCAGCGTAAAGAGATGGTGATGCAGTCGCAGAAAGTCATCGACCGACTCGGCGCCCAGTTTAAGGCCAGCGACCGTGTGATGACGTTGACCATCGCCGAACAGCAGCAGGTGGAAATTGCCCGCGCCCTGCACCGTAACAGCCGCATTCTGGTAATGGATGAACCCACCGCCGCCCTCTCCTCACGTGAAACCCACCGCCTGTTTGAACTGATCATGCGCCTGCGCGATGAGGGGATGGCGATTATCTACATCAGCCATCGCATGGCGGAAGTGTACGAACTTTCGGACCGCGTCAGCGTCCTGCGTGACGGGCAATATGTTGGCAGCCTGACCCGCGACAAGCTCAACGCCTCGGAGCTGGTACGCATGATGGTGGGCCGTCCGTTGAGCGATCTGTTCAACAAAGAGCGCGACATTCCCTTAGGTAAAGCACGCCTCAATGTTCATCACCTGACCGACGGCCATAAAGTCCAGCCGTGCAGCTTGCTGGTGCGCTCCGGGGAGATCGTCGGCCTGGCCGGGTTAGTCGGTGCCGGGCGTTCTGAACTGGCTCAGCTTATTTTTGGCGTGCGTAAAGCCATCGGCGGCATGATTGAAGTAGACGGTGAACCGGTAGTGATCCACTCCCCCCGCGAGGCGATTGACCACGGCATTGGCTTTCTGACGGAAAACCGCAAAGAACAGGGATTATTTTTAGAGCTGGCAGCGGCAGAAAACATCACCATGGCAACGCTGGAGCGTGACGCCAACTGGGGCATGCTCGATCGCAAAAAGGCGCAGGCTATTTCCGATGACGCCATCAAGCTGCTCAACATCCGCGTGCCGCACGCACAGGTACGCGCGGGCGGGCTGTCCGGCGGTAATCAGCAAAAACTGCTGATTTCACGCTGGGTCGCGATCGGCCCACGTATTTTGATCCTCGATGAACCCACGCGCGGCGTGGACGTCGGTGCCAAAAGCGAGATCTACCGGATCATGAACGATATGGCGCGCAAAGGCGTAGCGATCCTGATGATCTCCAGCGAACTGCCGGAAGTCGTCGGTATGAGCGATCGCGTGTACGTCATGCGGGAAGGCAGCATTGCCGGCGAGCTGAACGGACAAAGTATTACCCAGGAAAATATTATGACGCTGGCAACCGGCGTGAACGACTCCCACCATCAGGCGGTGCCCCATGAATAATCCAACCACTCCCCAGCAGGTGGCGAAATCCGCCTCCGCAAAAAAAATGCTGATGAGCGATCTGATGCAAACGGTCGGCATCTTACCGATTCTTATCCTGATTGTGGCGGTATTTGGCTTTATCGCGCCTAACTTTTTTACCGAAAGTAACCTGCTGAATATTACCCGTCAGGCCTCGATCAACATCGTGCTGGCGGCTGGCATGACCTTCATTATTTTGACCGGCGGGATCGACCTCTCGGTTGGCTCGATTCTCGGTACCACCGCTGTCGCAGCCATGGTCGTTTCTCTTATTCCTGAGCTTGCCATGCTATCGATTCCGGCGGCGCTGATGCTCGGTCTGGTGCTGGGATTGTTTAACGGCGCGCTGGTCGCTTTTGCCGGACTACCGCCGTTTATCGTCACGCTTGGAACCTATACGGCGCTGCGCGGTGCGGCCTATCTGCTGGCCGACGGTACAACGGTGATTAACTCCAATATCAGCTTTGAGTGGATCGGTAACAACTATCTCGGCCCGGTTCCGTGGCTGGTGGTCATTGCGCTGGCGGTGGTGGTGGTGTGCTGGTTCATTCTGCGCCGCACCACGCTCGGCGTTCATATCTACGCGGTCGGCGGCAATATGCAGGCCGCACGTTTAACCGGGATCAAAGTGTGGCTGGTGCTGCTGTTCGTCTACGGCATGAGCGGTTTGCTCTCAGGTCTTGGCGGGGTGATGAGCGCCTCGCGGCTGTATAGCGCCAACGGCAACTTAGGTATGGGTTACGAGCTGGACGCCATCGCGGCGGTGATCCTCGGCGGCACCAGCTTTGTTGGCGGGATCGGCACCATCACCGGCACGCTGGTGGGGGCGTTGATAATCGCCACGCTCAATAACGGCATGACGCTGATGGGCGTCTCCTATTTCTGGCAACTGGTGATCAAAGGGGCGGTGATCATCATAGCGGTGCTGATCGACAAATACCGTACCCGACACCATCAAAGTGCATAGACAAGCTTACTGGCCTGCTCATTCGTAGGCCTGATAAGCGCAGCGCCATCAGGCGTATAACAACAATACCCTACGTGAGGAAACGAGTATGCGTTTGAAGCCATTAGTAACCGCGCTCTGTGCTGGCGCCCTGCTTGCTGCAGCTCCGTTTGTGCAGGCAAAAGAACTGAAATCGATCGGCGTTACGGTGGGCGATCTGGCCAACCCGTTCTTCGTGCAGATCACCAAAGGCGCGGAGCTGGAAGCACGCAAGCTGGCAGGTGATAGCGTTAAAGTAACGCTGGTTTCCAGCGGCTACGATCTGGGGCAACAGGTGTCGCAGATCGACAACTTTATTGCCGCCAAAGTCGACATGATTATCCTTAACGCTGCCGACTCCAAAGGCATCGGCCCGGCGGTAAAACGCGCGAAAGACGCCGGGATCGTGGTGGTTGCCGTTGACGTGGCGGCGGAAGGCGCAGACGCGACCATTACCTCCGATAACACCCAGGCAGGTGAAATGGCCTGTAAATACATTACCGACCGCCTGAAAGGCAAAGGCAACGTCGTCATCATCAACGGGCCGCCAGTTTCCGCCGTCCAGAACCGCGTGGAAGGCTGCCAGACTGAGTTTAAACGCCACCCTGACATCAAGGTGCTGTCGCATAACCAAAACGCCAAAGGCAGTCGTGAAGGCGGGCTGGAGATCATGACCGCGCTGCTGGCGGCGAATCCGAAGATCGACGGCGTATTCGCCATTAACGATCCGACGGCGATCGGTGCCGATCTGGCGGCAAAACAGGCGCAGCGTAGCGAATTCTTTATTGTCGGCGTAGATGGATCCCCGGACGGTGAAGAAGCGCTGAAGCGCGAAAACTCACTATTTGTGGCGACTCCGGCACAAGATCCGCAGGTGATGGCTGCCAAAGCGGTCGAAATCGGCTATGACATATTGCAGGGGAAACCCGCTCCGAAAGAACCCGTGCTGATCCCGGTGACGATGATCGATAAAAACAACGTCGGCAGTTATAAGGGTTGGACAGTTAAATAAATCCTGAACCGACTAATGCTCTCCTGTCACAAAGAGAGTCAAAGAAGCAAGAGCGCCCGTCAGGGCGCTTACCTCATAAAAACTGAGAGTAATAAATATCCATTTCCTCCTCTATATTATGACTCAACATAAAAGAAAAAATCATAACCGCCGTGTAAATAACCGGAATACCAATAACTAAAGGTGTAAACGTATACCAGGGGTGACTTTGGAACAGTTCCAGTGGTACGAGACTTACAAATCCCATACACCATAAAATAATTGCGCACAATTTTATGACTCTCCAATAATCATGGAAATCCAGCTTATCAAGTGCCGGACACGATCCTGGATATTTAGCAGCTATTATGCCGGATTGAATAGTATCTGCGGATGTACTGGCGAATAACTGATGGCCTTGACCATATTTTGCAGCATCCGCAGCCAACGCTAATACAACCCAGCGCTGAACCTCTGTGCTTCGCCCAGTGACGGCCTCCAGTTCATATCGACTATCGGCCAAAATGCTCGTTTTTGCGTTTTCTATCCCACTAAACAATACGAATTTTGACTGCTTATCCAGTGAGTTGAACCATAGTTTTTTAATTTTACTAACATCAACTTGCTGTGCAGAAAGATATGTACTTACGATTTCATCAAGATAGTAAGGGGTACTGTCCATCATGCGTAATAAATATAAAGGTGTGTCTTTATCTTTAAGCAGTTGTGTATTGGTAAAAATAAAGGCGTTAGCACTTTCAAAAAAATCAGCATTATTTTCATCATGCAATTCAACGGTAATAATCAGGTTATTTTCAGAAATATTTAAATCAACCCACTCATTTATTAAAAAATAATCAGGACATTTGTGAAGAATATTAATTTTTCCGACCTTATCTTTGGGGATGCTCAGACTTGCCAGCACCGCCTTGAAACTATTGCCGATAGTGTCATCCGCTCCCTTAACGTACAGCCAGGTAGTAAAAGGCCGATAATCCCTGACAAGAGAACATTTGAGGGGCTCTATCAACTGCCTTAGTACTTTATCAACTCTGGTGTCATCCATTGAGTCAACTTCAATATCAATGCGTAACGGCGTTGCAGAACCTGCTGGCGCTTCACCCTCTAGTTTCTGAATTTTTAATGCCAGTTCAGGCACCGGGAGAATGGATGAATAGTCTAAAAGAGGCAATGCCCGTATTGCCCAGTTTTTCCACTGGTTCATACCATACTTCTCAAGATAACCCGCATAGTAACATGGAAAAGATATAACACCGTAAGTGATTACCACCACACACCAGATTGCTAACACTATTAGCGACGGGATACCTATTGCATTCCATATCAGATCATCAGGGACTTTCTTGTCCTGCAACCAGCTGAATATATTGTACGTTATAAAAAACAGAAAGATAGCACAGCTAATGATCAGCATAATATTAAGCGGGAATTTTTCTGGTTCTTCATAGGGATTCTTGCTTGGTATCTTCCATTTCCTCATTTGCTTGTCCCCGCCGTTGGCAGTGTGGTTTTAATTGCACAACCACATGCGGCCCTACAGCCATCCACAACGACGCCTTTGCCGTCCATTGTCCAGGTTGGCTCAAAATCAAGTATTGGGAAGGTACCTTTGTGCAGAATACAAACCACAGTATCCCCCTGTAAAGCGACAGGAATTCCCATAAACTTGCTACCAGAAGCTTTATTGACATATCCGCCATTTTCCAGCGGATCGTTTAGCCTGATTACACCTTTCATATTATTTCCCTGCATCCATATCGCAGTGCATCCGGGTCCAGCCCTTATAGCCCACCACCTCCGGCTCTTTGTCCGGCAGGTTTTGATAGTTAGCCTTATAACCTTCCGTTAAATGGGCTAAAGATGCTTTCATAAACACCACCGTTCCCCAGGCGCGCCCTGGAAACTCAGGACTGGTATGACCGTCCACATACTTGCCACCGGATTTATGCTTGCCTGGTCTGTAGAGATAATAGGTGTCATCAAAGTATTGATAATCTATACCCGGACCACCCGGCGCCAGACGCGGGTCGTCAAAAGGGTATGAACTCATATATAAATGTCCTTGTGCAGTGGAAATAAACGCCTGGTTATTGACCACCACCACTCTTTTTATTTCTTTTCCTTCAGGATAGTCGCGCATAATACCATCTGAGTTTCTCTCCAGCGCCGGGAAAGAGGCCATATATTTTGCGACCTGCCACGTTTGTCCGTAATCTTTAGATATTTTATATGCCCCTGGCTCCCACTCAGGCACAAGTATGTACTGTTCTGAGGGATGGATAAACTCACCCGAGAATACCCTATAGATTGGATTGCCATAAATTGATTTGTGGATCTTTCTTTTTATGTCATGGTAAACAACATATCCTTCACAATCATAACCGATCAACTCCAGGTAGCGATTATCATCAAACCGGTAAATTACCTGTGAGGGT
>NZ_JAOWGU010000036.1:0-505136 GCF_030332975.1 Citrobacter sp. Cpo032 | reverse complement strand
TGAATCGCCACGGGTTTAACAGACACCTCGGAGTCATTTAAGATGACTTAAAGAGAGGTGCCCATGAGCGGTAAACGTTATCCCGAAGAGTTTAAAATTGAAGCAGTCAAACAGGTTATTGATCGCGGTCATTCTGTTTCCAGCGTTGCAACACGTCTCGATATCACCACCCACAGCCTTTACGCCTGGATAAAGAAGTACGGTCCGGACTCATCCACTAATAAAGAACAGTCAGATGCTCAGGCCGAGATCCGCCGACTCCAGAAGGAGTTGAAGCGGGTTACTGACGAACGGGACATATTAAAAAAAGCCGCGGCGTACTTCGCAAAGCTGTCCGACTGAGGTACGCCTTTATTCGTGACAACTCCCGTTGCTGGCCTGTTCGTCTGCTCTGCAGGGTGCTGGATGTTCATCCCAGTGGCTTTTACGCCTGGTTTAAGCAACCGTATTCTCAGCGCCACCAGGTAGATCTGAGACTGACGGGACAGATCAAACAGTTCTGGCTGGAGTCCGGTTGCGTTTATGGTTATCGCAAGATCCATCTGGACTTGCGGGATAGCGGTCAACAGTGCGGAGTGAACAGAGTCTGGCGACTGATGAATCGTGCCGGGATAAAGGCTCAGGTCGGGTACCGGAGCCCGTGGGCACGCAAAGGCGAGGCCAGTATCGTATCGCCCAACAGGCTCCAGCGACAGTTCAATCCGGATGCTCCGGATAAGCGTTGGGTAACGGACATAACCTACATCAGGACCCACGAAGGCTGGCTGTATCTTGCTGTGGTTGTTGATCTGTTCTCACGCAAAATTATCGGCTGGTCAATGCAATCCCGGATGACAAAGGACATTGTCCTGAACGCACTGCTGATGGCTGTATGGCGGCGTAATCCCCAAAAACAGGTGCTGGTTCATTCGGACCAGGGCAGTCAGTACACAAGCCATGAGTGGCAGTCGTTCCTGAAATCACACGGCCTGGAGGGGAGCATGAGCCGTCGCGGTAACTGTCACGATAATGCGGTTGCAGAAAGCTTTTTCCAGTTGCTGAAACGCGAACGGATAAAGAAAAAGATCTACGGAACGCGGGAAGAAGCCCGCAGCGATATTTTTGATTACATCGAAATGTTTTATAACAGTAAGCGTCGGCATGGTTCGAGCAATCAGATGTCACCGACAGAATATGAAAACCAGTATTATCAACGGCTCGGAAGTGTCTAGATTATCCGTGGCGATTCAGTAAGCATGGATTACATATCCTGCCCTCACACACCTGGGGAACGAAATAACAACTCCACTATTGTTTACCATCAAAATATTGAGATTGAAAATCGTCATGTCATTCTTATTGATGATGCAATAGAATCAGGTGGTACAATGAAGCGCCTTATTAAATATATCTTAGATAATTTCAATCCAGCATCCCTGTCTGTTGCCGTCCTCTTCGTCAAACCTGGAAGAGTGAATATTCCTGTAAAACAGTATTTTGCCTATGAAATGGAGAGTGATGATCTACTCATTGGCTATGGTATGCCATGGGATAATAAATATCGCAATCGGCCCAATATTACTAAATTAATGAAATAACCAGTCGTGCACTTATGTTAAGTGGGGATCGGTTACGGATAAATTGCCTTTAATGGTTAATTTTCTGGATCACTTTTCTGTGTGCTCGCAGATTCAATTCCCGCCAGCCCCACAAAAACAGTCAGTTAAGAAAAGTTACAACACTGACAGTAGACCGAAACAATGTCCGCTGTTGGCACTGAGCAGTCGTATGAGGAGGTACTGTTTTTCACGTGAAATTTGAATAGTTGAAGGCCATAAGTACTGATGATGAGAGGCTTGAATAACCTGTGTGGCTTTGGAGTGGTTTTACCCCACTTGAAGCGTGATTTGGGGGCATCTTTTGGAGCAGGGACATAAAAAGGGACACATTAATAGCTGCTATAACCCGCTATTAACTGTCCCAGTAATTGTTTATCGTAATGATTTATATGTTTTTTTTTGAGTTTTGAAATGATTGTATTTTGTTAATTTTGCAGAATGCTATTTACTCAGGCTGTGCGTCGGGCGAGTCACACCTGATTGTTAAACTGCGTGATGTTTTTACATTTCTACGTGCTGGAGTCACTTAAATAATTACACAGCAACTTCCATAAGTAATGAGCAGCCGGTGTAAAACGATGATCGGAACTACGCAATACATGCCACTGACACTCTCTGGCAATATGATGATCAATCGGTATTGCCGTCAATTCCCCAGGATAAGAATTTGCATTAGCGGTTTGTTCTGTCATAAAAGCAATCCCCAGTCCCGCACGGCACAGGGCTATTGCGCTGGTAAACAAATTACAGCAGTAGGATGGCCTGAACATAATCGCTTCATCGCGAAACATCGCAGTGAGATATCGCTGAAGCCCAAAATTGTCATGCATAGCAATCAGGCGATGCCGGGAAAGTTCCTGAAGCGTTATTTTCTTTAAATCAGAAATAGCATGATCCTTCCTGACAATGGCACAAATGGCTCCCCGATTATAGCTATATCGTTTAAGTGCCGGTTGCCCAACGGGACCAAATCCCACGGCCATATCCACTTCACCTCTTGCAATGAGTTCCATCGACGTTTCCATGTTGCCAGAAGTGATATCTACAAACACATTCGGGTAGATTTGGGCAAAATCGCTCACGACGTGGGTAATGATTTCCTGGACCATCCCTTGTCCAACGCGCAGCGTAACTGTCCCTCCACGCATATGGCGCATATCGCTGAGTTGCCGCTCAAGTTCATTGCGTTTTTGTTGAGTAATGGCGTAGTCATCAGCCAGTAATCTTCCCGCCTCGGTGAGGACAACGTTACGTCCTCTTTTCTCCAACAATGGCAGCTGTATTGTTCTTTCCAGAAGAGAGATTTGGCGACTGACAACCGAAGGGTTAAAGCCAAGGATGTCGGCGGCTCTGCGGATCCCACCGTACAATCCGACCATATATAAATAACGGATCGCTTTTTCTGGATAGGTGCTCAATGTCATGTTTTTTCCATTATTGTTGACCTGAAAGCAACAATAATAGCATAGGAGCCTGATTCTTTTTCAACCGGGATTCATCACATACTAATGCTAAATACCTATGCGGAGAGTGTGGCAATGAAGAGCGTTGTTAATTACTTACAGAAACATACTGACCTTATCATGGAAGATATCAGCGATTTGGTACTGGCTGAGTCTCCTTCAACTGATAAAGCTGCTGTTGACCACTGTGGTGACGTTTTAAAAGCTATTTTCGAAAAGCGTCTGGGTATACAGGCTGAAACTGAAAAACAGACACATTACGGTAACCAGTTAAAATTTGTTCTGGGAAAAGAGGGCCCGCAAACCACAATTTTGGGGCATTTTGATACGGTCTGGGATAAAGGGGTACTCTCACTTCGCGAAGAAGAGGGGAAATGGTATGGCCCGGGGATCCTCGATATGAAAGCCGGGATGATTCAGTCTATCTGGGCGGTTCGTGCGTTAAAAGAGAGCGGGCATCTCGGTGGTAAGCGCATTGTTTTCCTGTGCAATAGTGATGAAGAACTCGGAAGTCCAAGTTCGAAGGAATGGATTATCCGTAATGCTACAGGATCTGAGCAAGTATTGGTTGTTGAACCGGCGACAACTCATGGTGATTTAAAAATTGCCCGTAAAGGCACTGGCCGTTACCGCATTGCTATCACAGGTCTTGCTGCGCATGCAGGCAATAATCCTGATGAGGGGGTTAGTGCTATTGAGGAAATGGCTTTTCAGATCCTCAAATTGCGAGAGTTGAATGATCCTGAGCGCGGTACCACCGTTAACGTTGGTATTGTACGGGGTGGCAGTCGGGTCAATGTCGTCGCGGATTCTGCCGAATTAGAAATTGATACCAGAGTGGAAAATCAGTCAGAAGCTGCACGGATCCATGATGCTATCACCCGTTTGACACCTCATTTGCAGGGTAGCCAACTCAGGGTTGAAGGAGGGCAAACTCGCCCACCGATGGAACGTTCTTCAGCTTCCGAACAGCTATTTGAAAAAGCGCAAAAGATTGCGGAAATACTGGGCATTACGATTACCGCGAAATCGGCTGGAGGTGGTAGTGATGGAAACTTCACCGCGGCGTTAGGTATTCCTACATTAGATGGCCTTGGTGCGACAGGAGCCGGTATCCATGCGCTCCATGAGCATATATTACCCGTAAATATCGTTACCAGAACCGTACTGGTTGCTGGAATGATGCTTAACGATATTAATTCTGATGATGGGGCATAATTTTAGCTAAATACATCATGCACACTCAACGACATTATTGTTTGTTATCCTCATGTAACCACTGTGGCTATATGGATTATTGATATCTTGACGAATAAATAACGGGAAATATCCATGAGTGCTTTTATTATTGCGATAGTTATTACTGTCGTTGCGGCTTGGTTAATTATCAAGAATTACCAGCCGCAAACTGTTTTGCTGTTAGCGGGGCTTTCCTTGTTAACAATTACAGCCATTTTCTACCCTGAAAAAAGTATCTTATATGGAAATGCAAAATCCACAGGGTCTGTCTGGATTGATATATTTGCTTTTGTAAAAGGTTCATTATCAACGCAGGTAGCAGGGATCGGTTTGATTATTATGGCGGCCGGTGGTTTCGCCAGCTATATGGATCATATTAAAGCTTCAAAGGCCATGGTTGATGTCTGCATTCGGCCGCTGGAGGCTTTAAAAGCACCTTACCTGATCCTTGCCATCGGCTACATTTTTGCGCAATTGCTCCATGTTGCCATCTCCAGTGCTGCGGGCCTTGCAATGTTATTGCTGGTGACATTTTTCCCGGTTTTGGTTCGGCTTGGGGTAAGTAAGGCTGCTGCCGCGGCTATGATTGGCATGTGTGCCTTTATGGATCTTGGGCCGGCCGTTGGCACCGCGAACTTAGCTGCTGAATATGCTGGCATGGAAACAGCACTGTATTTTGCTCATTATCAGATGCCGGTAGCTGCGGCGGTGATGGTTGTCGTTTCTATATTAATCTATTTTACGGCGAAATATTTTGACAAAAAAGATGGACATGTTGTTGCGTCACAATGTGCTGTGCAACCCGAGATTGCTGAAAAAGATGACGTGCCAGCACCTAAGTTCTACGGGTTATTGCCCATTTTTCCTGTCGTTCTGGTATTGGTGTTCAGTCCGTTGGTTGTTGATACCATTAAAGTAGATGTCGTGACTGCAATGGTTATCGGAACTATTGTCGCCTTTATTTTTGAGCTATGTGTAAAACGAAACTTTAAAGAGTGCTGCAAAGGAGTACAAGTCTTCTTTAAAGGTATGGGGAGTATGTTTACCAGTATCGTTTCATTACTGGTATGCGCCGAAATTTTCGCACAGGGATTACAAAAAATTGGTGCAGTGGATTATTTACTCGATGCGACACATAACGCTGGCTTTGGTTTCACCAGCATGACGATTGTAATGGCATGTTTGGTCGGGGTAACGGCCGTACTGACAGGGTCGGGGGTTGCAGCCTTCTTTTCATTTGCCGGTATGGCGCAGTCTATTGCAACAAAATTTGGTATGAACGCCGTACATATGCTTCTGCCAATGCAACTGATGGCTGGGATGGGACGCGCAATGTCGCCTGTTGCCGGTATTATTATTGCCGTCAGTAAATCGGGAGAGTGTTCCCCATTTATGATCGTGCGCAGAACGGTCATTCCGGCACTTGGTGGAATCATAACTATGCTAATCGCTAATACGCTAATTTCCAGTATGTAAGAGTAACTGAATACGGAAGGTTTTTATCTGGATGAACACTATGTTAAATGAAAATGTGGATAATTTGCTCTATATTCCTTACTCAGGTTCTGTTCTACTCGAATCTCCTCTTCTTAATAAAGGAAGTGGTTTTAGCGAAGAGGAACGAGTGATATTCAATCTGGAAGGATTGCTACCCAATGCAGTTGAAACAATTGAAGAGCAATCCCATCGAGCATATCGCCAGTTTAGCGATTTTAAGTCTGCTATTGCACAGCATATCTACCTTAGGAACATTCAGGACACTAACGAAACACTATTCTATTATCTGGTGAATAAACATTTAGCAGAAATGCTACCTATTATTTATACACCTGTTGTTGGCCATGCATGCGAACATTTTTCTGATATTTACCGTAGGGCCAGAGGGTTATTTATCGCATGGCCGGATCGCCATAAAATCGATGATATATTGCACAATGCCACGAAACAGCATATTCGTGTCATCGTCGTCACCGATGGTGAACGGATCCTGGGACTTGGGGATCAAGGTATTGGCGGCATGGGGATTCCAATCGGCAAACTGTCTTTGTATACCGTCTGCGGTGGTATAAATCCGGCAAATACATTACCCATTCTGCTGGATGTTGGAACCAATAATTCTCAACTGCTAAATGATCCTCTTTATATGGGATGGCGTCACCCAAGAATTACCGGGGAAGAATATTTTGAGTTTGTGGATATGTTCATAAACGCGGTTAAACGTCGATGGCCTGAGGTCCTACTGCAATTCGAGGATTTTGCTCAGCAAACGGCACTTCCTCTTCTGGAGCGATACAGAGATGAGATGTGCTGTTTTAATGACGACATCCAGGGAACTGCTGCCGTCGCGCTAGGATGTTTAATGGCGGCAAGCTCAGTCTCCGGTCGTTCATTATGCGAGCAAACAGTTGTATTTCTGGGGGCCGGATCGGCTGGTTGCGGTATTGCGGAGCATATTATTCAGCAGATGATCGCTGAAGGCTTGTCTGAAGTGGAAGCTCGCGCCAGAATTTATATGGTGGATCGGTTCGGATTGTTGACTGATGACCAGGCAAACCTTCCACCTTTTCAGCGACAACTGTCACAGCCTCGAACGATCGTCGAAAGCTGGGGTGTGGAAAGCGAAAAAATGACGCTGATGGATGTTGTTTGTCACGCGCATCTTACGGTGTTGATAGGTGTTACCGGCCAACCAGGCTTGTTTTGCGAAGCTATTATTAGGGAAATGTACAATTACTGTAAGCTCCCAATAATCATGCCGTTATCCAACCCAACTTCACGGGTCGAGGCGAGGCCGGAAGATATTATTGAATGGACAGAGGGAAACGCCATTGTTGCAACGGGAAGTCCATTTAATCCCGTAATATACAAAGGAAAGGAGTATCCCGTTGCACAATGTAATAATGTTTACATCTTCCCTGGTATTGGTCTAGGGTGTCTGGCAAGCCGCGCCACACGAATTACAGAAAATATGTTAATAACGGCAAGCCGAACGTTAGCCTCTTTTTCGCCAATGAAAAGCAATAAAGATTCTCCATTATTACCGGATATAAATAATATTCAGGAGGTAACAAAGGCCATTGCCTTTAGTGTTGGTATTGCAGCGCAACGCGATGGCGTAGCCATTCGTATACCGGAGGAATCATTACGAGGCAAAATTGACGAGATTTTTTGGCATCCGCAGTATCGTCAATACAGACGGACCTCATACTGACGCTAATCAACCCCCTCTCTGGAGGGGGATTGACGCCACTCATCGATAGGGAGGTTGGATTTTGACACAATGCATCTTATTCTCAACGCAAGACACCCTTGCTGACCGATGGCGAAGCTCATGGGATATTAACCCGTTACTCAGGGAAGGCGGCAATGACAGATTATTGGTGGAAAGACCTGGTTGATCGTAATAACCAGTGGCAAGGGTTGGAACTGATCTTCAAAGAAAATCAAAGAACTGAGCCAGCGATGGAAATGCTCAGTGGCCATTTTGGGCGTATGGCATTGCAGCTCGCTGGAGAGCCGTTATTCTGGGCTTCAATGCTTGAAGATCATTCCGGCGTTTGGCTGGTTTTTAATGCAGATCATCCACGGAGCCAGGAGATATTACCTGCGGTAACTTCTGAAGATATTGAACGGATAAAAGCCAAAGGCGAGCAGGTGCGGATCGGCGAATGGTGCCGGTATTTTGTTCGTCAGTTAATGAATGCGCCAACACCATTACTCTCACCGCAGCGTTGGTTGATAAGACCGATGTTACCGATTCAATGTTCATCGCGCTATTCCAGTCCCCAACCCATTGCGTTAGAAAACTGGCGTTTCTCAGCGCCAGAAAGCACTGAAAATATTAACTGCCAGTGGACGCTGTACGGTGAAGATTTCCCAGATCTGACGCAGCCGGAAAACGTCAGATTGCTTGACTGGTGGTGGGGCGGTTATTTGCTGCGGGGGCGTTATGCCATTCAACCCAATACGGGGAGATTAAAATGGTGGCGTAAAAAATGCCGAGAGGGGACGTTGCCGCCGATACTGGTCTGGTATATCGCCGGATTAGGATCTTATGTGATCCTTGATGGGCATTATCGATTACAGGCGGCGATTGAAGAGCAGATCCCCCCTTTATTTCTGGTGTTGAGCGAGCTTAATGAAACGGAATATCCTGCCGATGCTGCCCATCAGGCGCGTATCGTTCAGTCGCTGGAAAAGCAGCTGGCTAACAACCCCAATTACAGTGTCAATGCGGTAAATCAGACGCTGATTAGTCTCTATGACAGACGATATCTTTACGCGTCAACGCATAGCCGCGCTACTCTCGGTGAGGGAACCCAATGGGTTACGGAGGTGGAACGTTATCTGCAAAAACATCATCTTGATGCGTATCGGGACAAGATTTTTCAGCGGGTTAAAGGAGATTGATTTTTACCCTAAATTTTTTCGATAAAACGCGAGCCAGCTTCTGATAACTCCCGGCGGTGGCATTCAGACGGGAGTCATCGTTACTTATCGCTCCTGTTGCAACTCGATATCAGAACACCGGCAAACCCAGTCCTTGCTTCACTTCTCTTAATGTCTGCTGCGTAATCTCGTGCGCCTGCTCGCTTCCTTTTTTGAGCATCGCCATCAGCATGCCTTTATCCTGAATGTAGGTTGCACGCCGCTCGCGCATTGGCGCGATGAGTTCTTGCAAGCACACTTCCAGCTCGTTTTTGCATGTCCGGTCACCCAGTCCACCCCGTTGGTAATGCGTTTTCATTTCCGCCACTTTTGCTTTATCCGGATGAAAAGCATCGAGGTAAGTGAATACCATATTGCCGTCTATTTGCCCTGGGTCGGACACTTTCAGATGATTAGGGTCGGTGTACATTGCGCTAACCGCGCGGTGAATGGTTTCTTCGCTGGCTGACAGGAGCAATGTGTTACCAAGCGATTTTGACATTTTGGCATTTCCGTCGATCCCTGGAAGGCGGCTGGTTTCACTCAGCAGCGCTTTGCAGTGCGATAGGACGGGGGCCGGTAACAGGCTATTCATCTTATGCACTATCTCATTAGTCTGTTCAATCATTGGCAACTGATCGTCGCCGACGGGAACGACTTCGGCTTTGAAGGCCGTAATATCTGCCGCCTGACTGATGGGATAAACCAGAAAACCAACCGGTAACGAGCGGGCGAACCCTTTCTGCGCAATTTCGTTTTTGACCGTAGGATTACGCTCCACGCGAGCCACGGTGACGATGTTCATATAAAGCGCGGTTAACTCTGCGAGAGCAGGCAGTGCAGATTGCAGACAGATGGTGGTAAGTGACGGGTCTATTCCTGCAGCAAGATAGTCGGCAAGTACTTCGGGAATATTGTTGCGGATCTTTTGCGGTGTGCTGCCGTTATCGGTTAACCCTTGTAGGTCAGCCACCAATATAAACTGCTGATAATCGTGTTGCAGCGTGGCGCGCTGGCGCAATGACCCCACATAATGGCCAAGATGCAGCGGGCCGGTGGGACGATCGCCAGTGAGGATGATGGTTTTATTGTTCATGTAAGACTCCTTAGTCATAAAACCGAAAGGGGTCTCTAAATGCAAATAACCGCCTTTCGGCGGTTATTTAAAATGAGGAAAACACATTCTGACCGCCTTTAAGAAGGCAGCCACCACAGGTTGTGATTAAAACCGTTGATATCGTGTTTTGTGTTCATCCAATTAACATACCACCTGGCGTAGAGGTAAAGCAATGCCCGAAGTGCTGGCGCATATCAGCTCGCTTCCAGCATGCCAAAGCTCACAATGCGCGAACGACCTAACTCTTTCGCGCGGTACAGTGCGACATCTGCGGCGCGTAACAGGTTGTCGCTCTGGGCATGCTGCGGGTAACTGGCGACACCTATAGAGACATCCACGTGTCCAATATCGGAAACGCCAAAGCGCAGCGACAGTTCGCGTACGCCGTTGTAGATTTCCGTAGCAAAGCGGTTAGCGGCCTGTTCATCCGTATTGGCCAGCAGTACCAGAAACTCTTCACCGCCGTAGCGGAAGGCCATGCCGCTGTCGTGGACAACGCGCTGAATAGTCGCAGCGATACTTTTGATTACGCTATCGCCAGCCTCATGGCCAAAGCGGTCATTAATACTTTTAAAATGATCGATATCGATCATCAGGCAACTGATTGGTTCTTTGTTACGCACTGCCTGGCTCATCTGGGTACGCAGTGTATCTTCAAGATGATGACGGTTGCGCAGTCCGGTTAGCGGGTCGTAGAGCGCTTTCTCCAGCAGGGCGTCACGCAGACGCTGGTTGGCTAATGCGAGGCCGAGTGCTTCTGCCATCAGCTCCAGATATGCACGGGAGGGGGCTGAATCATCGCTAAGGTTCTGGAATGAGAGCAGGCCGATGGCTTCGCCCTGGGCAATCAGCGGGACGCACAGAGTGTGGTGCTGGCATGACTCTGGCAGATGGTAGCAGGCGATATCGGGTTCACCTTGTACCGGAGGATGACTCTGGCCGCGGCGCACAGCCCAGCATTCGTCCGGGTGGAACGCATCCGCTTTACCCTGCGGAGAAAGCCATTGTGCAACGCAGCGCATTTGCCAGGGTTCCTGGTCCAGTATGTAAAGCCGCCCGGCGATACCTGGAGCAATATTCGGTGCAAACAGCTCTGCCACATTGATGACATCGGCAAAACTCTCGCAGCCTTGCAGACGCTGCGTCATACGCGCCAGCAGATCGCGGATTGCCCAGTCGGCATCTCGCTCTTTCTCCAGTCTCTGACGCGCCAGACCGTTCTCGCGAAATATCCGGATCGCCTGCGCCATGTCGCCTATTTCATCTATCTGGTTAAAGCTGGGCGTCTCAACGGCATAATCCTGCGACGCCAGACGGTTTACGACATCGCTCAAACGCACGACGGGACGCAGGACGCGACGCTTTAAAATGAAACCAAGAACGAATAAAAACAGCAGCGCCGTCAGACCGACCATCACTTCAGAGGCCGTCCGCAGTATGCGGGATGACTGGGTTGCATCTTCAATCGTATTACGTACGCGGTTATCGAGCAGTTGGCGGAAATGATCTATCCGGTCCTGGGCGCGTTCCAGTTCCTGTTCATAGCTTTTCCCATAGAGCAGGGCAATAGCCTGCGACTCTTCTGCGCGTGCGACGCTGGTAAGCGCGGCAGCTTGCTCGTCCTGCAGGGCATCAACAATCTGCAGCCCTTCGTGCAATAGCGCCAGCTCTTCATCCGTTGCTCCAAGGTCCTTGAGCTTCGACAGACGATGCTCAACAGCTTTCAGCGTCGCTTCTTTCTGACGGTAGGCGTCAAGCACCTCAGGATCTTTTGCAATAACATAGTCGCGTGCCAGGTCTGACAGCGACCAGGCATCGAGTTCGACTTCTTCGGTAAGTTGATCGAACTGATAACGCTGTTCTACCACCTGGCGTTCTGTGTTATCGGCGCTGGATGCCATCAGCATGACAACGCCTGAAGCGATGGTCAGGCATACCGTCGCGCTATAGGCCCAGTTGGTGATTGTGGCAATTCGCACTGATTAGTTCCTTCTGCGACGATTAATGAATACGCATGATTGCAATTATAGGAAACGCATGATTTTGCGTGAAAATAAAAAAGGCGGTCCAGAAACCGCCTTCTGTTATCGTCCTGCAATCATAAATCTGGAGGATTTTTTCCTTCTTCCATAAAGGCTTCGTCGATTCCTTCCACGTTACCTTCATGGTCACGCCCGGAAAACAGGTTCCAGCAGGTTATGAATAGTGCAGCAATCAGGGGGCCAATCACAAAGCCGTTAATGCCGTAGATCTCCATGCCGCCGAGAGTGGTAATCAAAATCAGATAGTCCGGCATTTTGGTGTCTTTACCTACCAGCAGCGGGCGCAGGATATTGTCCACCAGCCCAACGATAATCACGAAGAAGCCAACGATAAACAGCCCTTGCCATAGCTGGTGGGTGGCGAACAGGAATATTGCTGCAGGTACCCAGACGATCGCTGAGCCCACGGCAGGCACGAGGGAGAGAAACGCCATCAACGCACCCCACAGAACGCTGCCGTCGATATCCACAATTGCAAACGCGATGCCGCCAAGAATACCCTGAACCAAAGCGACGACCGCCGTGCCCTTAACGGTTGCCCGCGTCACGCCGACGAATTTGGCAAACAGGTGCTGTTTGGCAAAATCAGAAAGGGGTAATGAGTCCAGAATCTGGCGCACCAGATACGGTCCATCCTTCAGTAAGAAGAACAGCAGATACAGCATGATGCCAAAGCTGATAGCAAAGCCGAATGTGCCTTTCCCGATCAGAAATGCACTGCCAGCGAGATATTGCCCGCCTTGCAGCACGACATCGGACAGTTTTTTCTGGATCTGCGCGACATCATCCAGATTGTGTTCTGCCAGAAATCCTCTGGCCCAATCAGGAAGGTACGAAAGAATAGAAGTGACGACTTCCGGGAACTGCGTGTCATTCTGTTGCAGTTTGGTGTACACCACGTTCAGTTCAATGGCCAACGATGACAGGATTACCATCAGCGGGATAAAGACAATCAGACAGATAATGACGATGGTAATCAACGATGCCAGCCCGTTGCGTTCGCCAAGCGCGCTACGTAGTCTGTTTTTTACCGGGTTAAAGATAGTCGTTAATATCGCGGCCCACAAAATGGCGGAAAAGTAGGGGGACAATACATCGAAGAACGCCCAGGTCACGAGGGCAAGTATGAAAATGAAGAAACCTTTAGTCAGTCCGTTAAATCGCATTAGTGAACCCTGTAATGAGAAGCAGTCCCGACTATAGAACCGTTCAGGGGATTTACCAACTTTAGCTGCAGATATTTAGAATAAAGATGTTGCACTAAGGCTACATTCTTATTGTCCTTGCTTCACTGGCGGGAGAGCTATCCTCGCCTCAGTTCAAACTTAATCTTAGACATATACGAATTCCTTCTTTTCAACGATACTCTTATGTCTTGACTTCAAATAAGCAGCGTTATTACAGCTCTTCAGACAGATTCAATATCAACGTCGAATAATTTTTCGATATCCAAACTGCACCTTAATCAGTCCGGCGCATGGCAGACCGCCTCAATATTATGGCCATCAGGTGCAATGACAAATGCGGCATAGTAGTTTTCGCTATAGGAACGTAAGCCAGGTGCTCCGTTATCCTGGGCTCCCGTGCGCAAAGCAGCATTGTAAAATTCATCAACTTGCTGCCGGGTTTTTGCGACAAACGCCAGATGCAGAGGAGCCGGCTTGTCATTTGTCTGGAACAGACAAAGTGAAACATTCTCGGAGCCCATTTCAACACCGTAGCTTGGTGTGCCTTCATCGATGAGTTCTACGCCAAGCGGCTGAAGCGCGTTGAGAAAGAAAATTTTACTTTTTTCGTAATCACTTACACCGATTTTCACATGATCGAACATTCTTTATTCCTCATGAAGATATGAACAAATAAAGAGTATATAAAGAGATTGAAGTCGCATTCACGTAAGAACCTGTCAATGTGATGAACATCAATTTAGAGATCTATATATCTACAGTACCTGCCTTTGCTGCTTTAATTGGATTCTTTGATTGCCTGGTTTGTATCCCGCCTAAATATTCATTAGGAATGGCACATCAGTTTTGTTAATTTTTTACTCTTACAACAAGAATGGATTTAAGGAATTGAGTAGATCGTTCCTGGCGTCATTACTGCCGCCAGGTTTCATTGTTGAAAGGTTGAGGTTATTTATTTTCAATTAGATAGCTAACTGTCGCCGCGTACTGATGAACAAAAATATCAAGCGAGCTTGTGTCCATCCCCTGCGGATTCAGCTGATATTTTCCTTTGACGAACATCGCCGGAACCCCTCTAAGTTCAACATCCATGGCCGCTTTCTCCTGCTTAGCCACTAAGGCTTTCACAGCAAAGCTGTTCCACGCACCATCAAAGTCTTCTGCTTTGATACCGGCATCAATAAAAACGCTACGGATATCATCAATATTCTTGATGCTGAGTTTCTTTTGCACCGACTCGAACATAGGGGAAGTGATTTTGTCTTCAACGCCTAACGCGATTGCTACTGCCCAGGCCTGAGTCAGCTCTTTGCCTAATGGCGGAAGAAATTCGACGTGATACTTAACGATCTTCGCGTTTGCCGGTAGTTTTTCAGCGACTTTGTCTGAGACGTGAATGACCTGTTCAAACTGATAGCAATGCGGACAGTTGAACGAAAAAAACTCCATGACTTCGGGTGCATCAGGTACCGTTTTGCTCAAAGAAATGTACTGTTTCCCTTCATTAAACTGCGCTGCATTAACGGCGGTTGTGAGAAAAATGCAGGCAAAAGCTGCTAATAAAATCTTCATGATCCATAACTCCCGTACTGTACTCAGTGATAAGAAAATTTTTTTTCGCGTAATTTCGGTAACTTAGAGATCATTTCAGCACCAGGAAACGATGGCGTTTCATAAAGAGCTTTCTTTTTTGAATCTCATAGTATTATGATCATAATATAAAAGAACCCGCTGGTGCAAACTATGCCCAGCCCAAGGTCTTCTGCCTGCTCAAACACTCTGGAGATTTAAATGAAACCTGACAGTCGCGAGGCGGCCAAACTAGCCCGGCAGGAAGCGATTCTTAACGGGCCAGTCTTTAGCCCAATGATGCAGCTCGCTGTTCCTACGATCCTCGTTTTGATTGCGCAAACGTTAGTCAGCGTAGCTGAAACGTATTACGTATCGTTTTTAGGAACACCAGCGCTGATTGGCGTCGCACTTGTTTTCCCGGTATGGATGCTGATGACCATGATGGCTGCCGGTGGCATTGGTGGCGGTGTGGCCTCAGCTGTAGCTCGAGCAACGGGTGCCGGGAAACATGATGATGTTAATGCACTCATCCTGCATGCGGTTGTGGTAGCTATTGTCTTTGGTCTTGCCTTTACAGCTTTCTTTATCGGTCTGGGCGAACATATTTATGCGGCTATGGGCGGGTCTGGCGAGGCACTCAGTGCTGCACATGAATATTCTGTCTATGTATTTCTTGCATCTGTGCCGATCTGGATCGTCAATCTCCTTTCTGCCGTATTACGCGGTATTGGCAATGTTAAAGTACCTGCGACCGTCACGCTGATAGGCGCCCTGGTGCTGATCCCGCTTTCACCTTTACTGATTTTTGGCCTTGGGCCGATTGAGGGCTTCGGGTTAGCAGGGGCTGGCATTGCAATTAATATTTTTTACTGGGTCGCGGCAATAGCTATGCTGCGTTACATGTCCAGTGGGCGTGCTGGTATCCGGATGATGTTTGTAAGCTTACACTGGCCTCTTTTCCGCGAAATTCTCAATGTAGGTCTGCTTGCTGCACTGGGGACTATTCAGCTCAATGTAATGGTTTTACTGGTCACCGGCGCTGTGGGCGTGTTTGGTGTCAATGCAATAGGTGGTTTTGGTACAGCATCCCGTCTCGACTATGTTCTGATCCCCGTACTGTTCGGGATCGGTACGGCCATTGTGACGATGGTCGGAATTAACGTAGGTGCCCGTCAGATAGACAGAGCGAAACGTATTGCCTGGGTCGGTGTTGCTGTCAGTGTGGTATTCACCGAGGTTGTCGGCCTGTTTGTCGCAGTATTTCTTGGCGTCTGGCTTCGCCTGTTCACGCATGATGAAAGCGTTCTGGTTACTGGCGAGCTGTACCTGCAAATTGTTGCTCCCTTCTACGCAGCCAACGGCATTTTGTTTGCACTCGGGTTTGCTGCGCAGGGCAGCGGTTATATGTGGAAAATGTTCCTGGTCGGAACCGTTCGTTTAATCCTCGCAGCCGGTGGCGGATGGATTGCAGTCGAGTACTTCAATGTGGGTCAGGCCGGACTGTTTATTATCGTCATGGGATCTATGGTGATAGCCGCTCTTATGAGTGTCGTGATCGACCGCTCGGGGGCGATGTGGCCCAAATACAATAAGCAGAACTCGTCCGCGCTCAGGACGGTCCGGTCTTAAGCGGTTGTTGGTTACCAGATAAAGTTATAGATCGTAGTCTTTGCCCTGAATAGCATTATCGCCATAATGCTATTCAGATAATGCAGGATGAGGAACGTAGCATGAGATATTCCAAAGACCGTAAAGAAGAAACGCATAAAAAAATCGTCGAAGCTGCGTCAAAAAGGTTTCGCGCGGAAGGTATCGAAAAGGTAGGGGTTGCAACCCTTATGGCCGATGCCGAACTTACGGTGGGCGGCTTTTATAGCCACTTTAAGTCAAAAGAAGAGCTGATCAAAGAAGCGGTGTGTCTCGCGGCGGATGAAACATTTTGTGCAGCATTTGGCGATCCAAACAGCGATGAAAACCTCAGTATTAAACAGATACTGGACAGGTACCTCACACCCGAACATCGCGACTCGCCAGAGTTTGGATGCGTAATCGCGGCGCTAGCGTCTGAGCTGAGGACTCGGCCGGAAGACACACGTGACATGATGTCTGACAAGATAACCAGGATTATTGCACGTATTTCAGACTGTCTTTCCACAGACGCCGATCCGGCAACTCGTATGCGCGTTGCCGGAGCTATCTGGGCTGTCATGCTTGGAACATTGCAACTGGCCCGCATAATTCCTGATAAAGAGGTGTCGGATCAACTCCTTATCGATGGTAAAGCAAACGCATTAATGCTTGCAGAAAAAATGCCCATACAGGAGGGCAGGTAACAGAATTCATATGCTATTTCGATAGCATTTTAAATCACGACTAGACGACCGGTCTATTTGTTAAACAATAAAAGGAAAGTCCAGTGATCGACTCAACAAACCAACGTATCGTTCTGGCTTCACGCCCCGTCGGCGCGCCAACAGCTGAAAACTTCCGCTTAGAAACTGTTACTAAGCCGGAGCCAACAGAAGGCGAAGTCCTGCTGCGTACTATCTATTTGTCGCTTGACCCTTACATGCGCGGCCGTATGAGCGATGCGGAGTCTTACGCAGAATCCGTTGCCCTCAACGAGGTCATGGTGGGCGGGACTGTTTGTCAAATCGAAGTATCAAACAATCCTGACTTCAAAGTGGGTGAATGGGTGCTTGCGTACACAACAGGCTGGCAAAAGTATTCCATATCCAGTGGTGAAGGCCTTTTGAAGCTTGGTGACAACCCTGCAAATCCTTCATGGGCACTCGGTGTTCTGGGTATGCCAGGATTTACGGCGTATATGGGCTTGCTGGATATTGGTCAACCAAAAGCGGGAGAAACTGTCGTGGTTGCTTCGGCGACCGGACCAGTGGGTAGCACTGTTGGACAGATTGGCAAAATCAAAGGCTGTCGCGTTGTCGGCATTGCTGGCGGTGAAGAAAAATGTCGCTACGCGGTAGACGTGTTAGGTATGGATGCGTGTATTAACCACAAAGCGGATGACTTTGCTGAACAACTTGCAGCAGCATGTCCAGACGGCATTGATGTTTACTATGAAAACGTCGGTGGCAAAGTGTTTGATGCGGTTATGCCTTTACTGAATACTGCCGCCCGAATTCCTGTATGTGGTTTGATCTCTCTGTATAACGCGACGTCTCTTCCTGAAGGTCCGGATCGTCTTTCTCAGCTAATGGTTCAAATCCTGGTAAAACGCCTGAAAGTACAGGGGTTCATTATCTTTGAAGACTACAGCCACCGTTACAACGAGTTTGCAACTGACATGAGCCAATGGGTAGCAGAAGGTAAAGTCAAATATCGCGAGCAAATGGAAACTGGATTAGAAAACGCACCACAGCACCTGATTGGTCTGCTTGAAGGTAAGAACTTCGGTAAGTTAGTCATTGAAGTCGCTAAACCACTTTAATTGTAAAAGAGCGACATACCTGACCATAGGTATGTCTATTCCCAAATAGACGCTTCACTCATGTTTAATTTGCAAACAGACAGGTAATAAAATGAATATTCAGGGTAAAACAATTTTAGTAACAGGCGCCAATCGTGGTATTGGTGCAGAGCTTGTTAATGCTCTCATCTTGAATGGTGCAGGGAAAATTTATGCTGGCACCCGGGAACTGAGTAATTTACCGGATTTCGGTGATGACGGAGTTTTTTTTATCAAGCTTGATATTACCAAAGCCGAAGATGTTTCCGCAGCCGTTGAACAAATTGGCGCAATTGATATTTTAGTGAATAACGCCGGTGCAATGCTTTCTAATAATGCTGCAACTGCCACTCAGGAAGAATTATCTTCGGACATGGACGTTAACTACTTTGGTACCATGAGAGTCATGCAGGCTTTTATTCCTGCGATGGAGAAAAATGGTGGAGGTGTTATTGCCAACGTACTGAGCATACTGGCGCTGGCACCTATGTCATTTACAGCAGGTTATTCGGCATCTAAAGCGGCAATGCACTCAGCAACACAGGCCGCCAGGGGCCTTCTGAAAACAAAGAATATCAAAGTAGTGGGTATTTACCCAGGTCCGGTTGACACCCGAATGTCTTCCGAACTCCAGCTTGAAAAAACCTCAGCAAATAGTGCCGCAGAAGAGATTATTAAAGGACTGATTAACGACCTCGAAGATATTTATCCTGATCCTATTTCACAGCAGGCGTCTGGTTTCTGGGCGAGTAATCCAAAAGGACTGGAACATCACTTCTCTACATTTTGAAAATATTTTTTAGCATTACCATTACGCTAAATCAGAGACCAGATTAGTCTAATTCAATTAGATCTGCATGGCTGCATCTATATTGCCACTCTAATAATGGCTTTTATACTGCCATGCAGATTATAGTTATCTGGAGCAGAACGTAGTAATCCTATTGTTTATACTGAAATAAAAATACAACCATCCGGGAATAGTGCTGTCAGGCTGAAAGTGTCTTTGCAGCGCAAATACCTAATACACGTGAACAATTGAATTGGCGTGGCACTTGGTTTCCGGTATGGATGCTGATGACTATGATGGCCGCCGGGAGGATTGGTGGAGTCGTGGCTTCATCTGCCAGGAATCAGTTTTCCTATCACTTCACGCACTTAATAAAGAGGCATATCAATGACCATCCACCTCCGCACTTTTTTACTGACCGCGGTTGCGGCTTCTGTACTTGCGGCTTCTGCATTTGCGGCTTCTGCACCGACAGCACCGCGAGCTGGAGCCGAGGAAACTGGCCAGATTACATCCCTGAGAAATGGCAACATTGACCTGCGCCTGAAACACCATATAAAGAAAATAAACGGAATAAACATGCATTACGTTGAAGCCGGAGAAGGTCCTCTAGTGGTGCTCGTCCACGGATGGCCAGAGTCATGGTATTCATGGCGGTATCAGATCCCTGCACTGGTAAAAGCTGGATTTCATGTGGTCGTCCCAGACATGAGAGGTTACGGGCAAACGGAGGCTCCCAAGGATACGAAGAGTTATTCTTTGATGCGGATTGTCGGTGATTTAGTTGGCCTGGTGCACGCCAACAACGAAGAGCAAGCATACCTCGTCGGCCATGACTTTGGCGCTAGCGCTACGTGGCTGGCAGCTCAATTACGACCGGACATGTTCCCTGCCATCGCTGCACTTAGTGTCCCATTCACGGCGCGTGCGCCGATGCCGCCCCTTGAAATGCTTCGAAACATCCCTGGCAATAAAATGCATTATTGGACTTACTTCCAAAAAGAAGGTGTCGCTGAAGCAGAATTCGAACGGGATACGCGCGGCACCTTTATTCGCCTCTTCTCTCATGGTAAAGCGGACCCTTCGGGACGGCCGTTCCTGATGAACAAAGGTGATGGTTTTCTTACTTTCCAGTCTGTACCCGACAAACTCCCTAAATGGCTGTCGGAGAAAGACTTAGAGTACATTACGAATGAATTTCGTAAGACGGGTTTTCGAGGTGCATTCAATTGGTATCGGAACATCGACCAAAACTGGTATGACAGCGCCCCGCTGGAATCTGCAAAAATTCAACAGCCAGCCCTGTTTATCGCGGGCAGTGACGATCCCGTCATCGCCAATCCGAATGGCGAGGCCAGCCTGGCTGCTCTTCCGAATTTAGTTCCACAAGTGACACAAGTCATCATTCCACATGGCAGTCATTGGATACAGCAGGAACACAGTCAGGAGGTCAACCAGGCTCTCACAGAATATTTTACAAAGGTTCAGCAAAAATTGAATCGCTCCGAAAATTGAACCGCTTCTCGCACTGCGAGGGCACTTCAAATCATGGAGCGTCGGTGATTCGCAATACCAATGTGCTGGGCGATGCTCGTCGACAGCCAGGCTCTGGTGCAATGTAGATCAGATGAGGATCGGTTTTCCGATCCTCATGATGAGAGACAATCGGAATGTAAGTATCCCTGCAAAATGAACCATCAATGTTTAGAGGACCTCTGGCACCACAGCTTCCGCTCCTGGCACGAAGCGGATAAAGAATAAGAGATTGACAAAATCCTTACATCAATGGTTGCATGGTACAACTATTGTTGCAGGATAATGCTCATGATTTCTGAACTAAGTAATATACAAAACATACGTGCGGCATCACGCTTAATGGTGCGAGAGCTGGGGTTCATGAACCAAAACCTGGCTGCAACTGACTATCCTCCTTCAGCAGTTCACGCCATGCTTGAAATTGAAACTCATGGATCATTGACAGCCGCTCAACTGGTCCAGGTCTTGGGGCTAGAGAAATCCAGCGTTAGCCGCATGCTCGCTAAACTTGTCGAAGCCGGAGAGCTTAAAGAAAGTCCTTCTGCTGAAGATGCGAGGACAAAACGATTAAGCCTTACCGGGAAGGGCATGGAGACCGTACATAACATCAATACTTATGCTGACCAACGTGTCGGAGCGGCACTTGGTAAGCTCGATCCGTTTACACAACAAACTGTATTACAAGGTCTTTCTTCCTATGCCAGCGCGTTGAAAGCCTGTCGTGAAAGAATTGAAGGCAAAGTGTGTAACAGTTTCAAAATAGTAACGGGTTATCATCCCGGTATGATAGGTCGTATTACTGAAATGCATGGTAGCTATTACGCCAGAGAACATAACTTCGGCAGTTTTTTTGAAGGGAAGGTTGCCGCAGGTCTTGCTGATTTTTCTGACCGTCTGGACAAGCCATGTAATCAGATCTGGCTGGCAATGGTGAATGAACGCATAGTCGGCTCAGTTGCAATTGACGGTGAGGACCTTGGGAATAATGAGGCGCATCTGCGCTGGTTCATCCTTGAAGATGGGTGTCGTGGCAGCGGATTGGGTAGAAAGCTTGTTGGAGAAGCGATGAGATTTTGTGATGAGCAGAGATTCTCATCGGTACAATTGTGGACATTTAATAAACTTACTGCTGCAAGACGATTGTACGAATCATTTGGATTTGAATTATCGAAAGAATGGGAAGGCGATCAATGGGGGAATACTATTACTGAGCAACAGTTCACTCGAAAGTCATCTTAAAACCGCTAACCACTTACCCTGGCGGCCAGGATATTTTTGAATACTTGCATCTATCAGTTGAACTCACAGCAGATAACGTACGCTATGATTTAATAGTGAAACCGTCATTTTTTTCCCGAAAAGGGTCGTCAATTAACGAGGGGGTCGCTATGAACACTCAGCCTGTCATCGGGATTAGTGGATGTTTAACTGGTTCAGCCGTGCGATTCGACGGTGGGCATAAACGGATGGGGTTTGTGATGGACGACCTGGCTCAGTGGGTGACTTTCAAACCTGTCTGCCCAGAGATGTCCATCGGTTTGCCTGTACCACGTCCCGCGTTGCGTCTGGTTCAAACCGCCCAAGGGAATGTCCGCATCTGTTTTAGCCATGCGCCTGGTGAGGATGTAACCGATAAAATGTCCGATTTCACCAACTCATATCTTCAGGGACTTGGTGGCCTCTCGGGTTTTATCGTCTGTGCTAAATCACCGAGTTGCGGTATGGAAAGAGTGAGACTGTATGACGAGAAGGGAAATCGTGGGCGAAAAGAAGGGACTGGTCTGTTTACTGGCGCGTTAATGGAAACCTACCCGTGGTTGCCAGTCGAAGAAGATGGCCGCTTGCACGATCCAGTGCTGAGGGAGAACTTTGTCGAACGCGTGTTCGCATTGCATGAGCTTAACAGGCTGCGGGCCAATGGTCTTACTCGCCATGGCTTACTCAACTTTCACAGTCGCTATAAGCTCCAGCTTCTGGCTCATCACCAGGCCGGTTACCGGGAAATCGGCCCATTCGTTGCCTCGCTTCACCAGTGGGATGATTTGGACGCTTTTTTTGTTGTCTATCGTGAAAAGCTCATGACGATCCTGACAAAGCCCGCCTCACGGAAAAATCACACCAACGTACTGATGCATATCCAGGGCTACTTCCGCGAACGGTTGAACACACGCCAGCGCGGAGAGTTACGTGACGTTATCCTCAACTATAGCGGTGGGCTGCTGCCAATATTAGCGCCTCTGACGCTACTCAAGCACTATCTGGCTGAATACCCAGACAGCTATCTGCTTACCCAGAACTATTTTGATCCTTATCCGAATGATTTAGCGCTACGGTTGATGATCAAATAGCCTGGGAGCGATTCAACCGTTTCTGATTTTCTCATCGATACAAGGCTGAGGTTTACCAAACAGATATCCTTGGGCGAAATCGCAGCCCAGCGCCTGAAGGCTTTTTAGTTGTTCCTGCGTTTCAACACCTTCAGCAACAGCCTTCATATTGAGGGATTTCGCCATGCCGGTGATCAGTTTGATGATATTAAGCGCATCTTCCTGTGTGGATATTGAATGGACAAACGACTTGTCTATTTTAATTTTATCGAAGGCAAGCCTGCTCAGGCGCGAAAGGGAAGAATATCCGGTGCCAAAATCATCGATCGAGATTTTTACACCCATGGCTCTGAGTTTATTAAGTGTGTTCATCGGCGTCGTACTCTCAGTGAACAGAGAGGATTCTGTTACTTCCAGTTCAAGACGATCGGCTGGGAGTCCAGTTTCTTTCAGAATAGACAGTACGATACCGACAAAGGCTTTGCTGCTTAGCTGGACTGGAGAGACATTCACTGAAATTTTAGCCGGAACCGCCCAACAAGCCGCTTCCCGGCAGGCAATTTCAAGCACAGCTTTCCCCATCTCATTAATCATTCCGGTTTTTTCAGCAACAGGAATAAAGTTATCCGGTGACAGGAGGCCCTTTAGAGGATGGAGCCAACGAATTAGGGCTTCATAGCTATAAATTTCCTGGCTGAAGGAGTCAACAATGGGCTGATAATAAACCACGAATTCTTTGTTCACTATTGCCAATGCCATATCATGCTCAAGCGTTCTGCTTTCTTGTAGCTTTTCTAACATTCGTTGTCGGAAGACTTTTATCTTACCAGAGCCTTCACCTTTGGCTTCATAAAGGGCCAGATCGGCAAATTTATAAAGATAGTCGGAACGACGTTCAGTGTCTGAGATAACAATGCCAACACAGGTGGTTATGTTGATAATCGTGTTATAAATAGTGTAGGGCTGGCTGATAAACTCACATATTTTCTGGGCGCGCGAAACAGCGTGGCTTTCTGTCAGGCCACTTGAGAGAAACGCAAATTCATCTCCACCCAGGCGATACAGCGTATCCGAGGTAAGGCTCATCGAAACCAGTCGGTCTGATATCTGGCGTAGCAACATATCACCGGCATCATGACCATACGTATCATTTACCTCTTTGAATCGATCTAAATCAAACAACATCACAGTCACAGAATCGTGATTTTTTTCTGCTCTCTCAATTGTTTTATTTAAATCGCTCCAGAATAGCTGACGGTTATTCATCTCGGTAAGAGAGTCATGGTAGACGTCATATTCCAGTTTAGCATTCTGAATTTGCAGTTTTTCTTTAGATTTCTGCAGTTCTTCGGCAAGACTCTTGACCTGCAGGTGCGCCCGCAGAATATTTCTGTTTTGATAGAAAATGAGCACGCCCAGAATCGCACTCAGTATTATCAGCAGCACAGAGGTTGCAGAATAAATATAGTACAGCGTCTGAATTTTTTGGTTGGCGTTATTGATCGAGTTAACATCTTTGTTTAACGCACCAGATGAAAGACGACCCAGTGGCGCATCCAGAGTATGCATTTTTTTCAGATAAGCCTGGAGTGCTGAACGGTTCATTTTTTCTAGATTAACATCCAGAAAACTAAGGGTATTTTCAAGTTTTACCGCCAGCTCGCGGTGGGCTATATTGCTTTCGATGTAGCGCCCCAGGTCACCTTCTTTTATCAAATCACTCTGGCTAAGCATAATGTCGAGGCGCATGCGTACATCATCGAGATTCATCGTATCATCGATAGTGTAAAGACCAAGCAACGATTCAAATCGGTAATATTGTGATACCAGCTGAGCAGCAGACCAGGAATCGGTGTAGTGAGTCAGTTTCTGTAACTCTTGTTGCCGTTCATGCACGAGGAAAGAGATATACCCGGTAGATATAAAAAGAAAAAAGATGATGCCAGCCAGTATTCTGTTCATGATGTTCCTCTGAACGCTTACTCAATATCCATACTACTGACCTGCCATGCAGACCTTGAATAATATATCTGATTATTCAGTTCTGGCATGCTGTCATAGGGGTACACAATGAATAACGGGCCTTTGTCACGGATGCGCATATATTTTCCGTTGATTTTTAACGCAAGGATAGCATTGTATTTTTTGAAATCACTAAGAGGGATAACGGTGGTGTAGTCATTGAGCGCAGTGACCTTAACAACAGAGCCGTTCGCCCCGACATAATCCATGAGCTTTTGTAGCGGAATACCCGTAAAGGTAGTGCGCCCATTATACCAGGGGGAGGTGGTCTGGAAACTGACCATGCCCAGCTTCTCAAGGCTGGCGGTATCAAAAACGGCTTTCCCGTCTGCATTTGTATTTTCAATATTACCCGACAGCGTTAAAAGCACTTTACCGGTGGGCCTGGAAAGTTCACCTGCCCATAGCTGGGTGGAGAGTACAAAGCTTACCAACATGACCATTAATCGCATTCTTACCTCACCAATCAGCCGGATGTTAAAGAATTATAATTTAGATATCACGCTATTTATATATATTGCATGGGTATTATTGGTGTAATAACTTTAATGGCTTTTTAACTCTTTTAAATCAGTTAGTTAGTTGTTACCTGTTCTGCTGTGGTGCATTAAAAATGCTAGTGTGTTATTTGAGTAAAGCTAAATTTCACTATGTATGTACAAAAATAAATCATCTATTTACTCAGTGCCAATAAATACGCACGAAAATAAAGGTTTATTTTTTTCACTGCAGCTGGATTTGGTTGTTTACTGGTGGGTAACTATATCGGGCACGAAGCCGCCTTTAGTGGAGCGGGAGCGCTTCGTGTCGGTAATCAAGGACAGAAATTCTCTACGTGGCAAGTGCGGTCTATCTGAACCCGTTTATTCACCCGCCTGAGCTGACTGGCGGGCATACAGATAGGCGGTGGCCCTCGATACGCCCAGATGCTGTGCAACCGTATCCATAGATTTGCGTACGTTCAGCAAACCGTCCTGGCGTAATTGTTGAATCAGCAGCTTACGGTCTTGAGGTTTAAGGGCTCGGGCCGTCGTCGCGCGTTTAGCGGCAAAGTCATCAATACGCTGGCGGATGACTTCATTACTGCCGGGATCGATATGTTCCTTAATGGGGGAATTTTCAGTTTCAGTAAAACGCGCAAGAGCACTCTGCATACCACGGAACAGCGTCATATCGACATTCAGGCAAAGTGCCGCTACGTATTTGCCGTCTTCGTCCTTGATGCCAATGGAGGTACTTTTCACCGGACGGCCATCGGCAAACTGATTACTGTAGTTCGCAATGATGCTGGGAAAGTCAGGTGATGCGATTCTCGCCAGGCCAAGCTCGGTTGCTGGCTGGCCAGGTTGACGTCCGGAAAGATTATTATGGATGGATAAAATGGCATGTTCTGGATTTTTGAGGTCATGAACCACCACTTCGCAAAACGGAGAGAAGGTCTCACTCAATCCCCTGGCGATAGTATCAATTTGGCTGAGAAGCGAGTTATTGTCGGTTTTTGGCATGCCAGTCTCCTGCGGTGATGTCTGTTGCCATGATTGCGAGCAGTTTACAGTGACCTGGGAGCGTTTTTCCAGACGGGAGTGTACAGACAGTAAAAGTAGGGTATCTGCATGGCAGATACCCTGTTTATCATCCGGCCAGAAATTCACTGTAGCGACTGATATCCACGTTTCCACCGCTGATGATAATGCCGATTTTCTTGCCGCGAAGCTCAGCTTTACGCGCTCTGGCGGCAGCAAAACCCAAACACCCGGTCGGCTCAACGACGATTTTCATGCGTTCAGCGATAAATTTCATTGAGGCGATTAACTCAGCGTCTGAAACAGTCAGAATATCGTTCACGTTTTGCTTGATAATCTGAAACGTATAGTTCCCGAGATGTTGAGTCTGAGCACCGTCAGCAATGGTTTTGGGCGTATCGATATGAACTATTTTGCCGCTACGAAACGACTGTTGACCATCGTTACCCGCCTCAGGTTCGACACCATAGATGATGCAGTCAGGAGACAGATGTCTGGCCGCCAGGGCGGATCCTGAGAGCAGGCCGCCACCGCCCAGACACACGAAAAGGGCGTCTAACTGACCCACTTCTTCAATTAGCTCTTTTGTGGCGGTGCCCTGGCCTGCGATCACGTGCGGATGGTCGTAAGGGGGGATCAGCGTTAACCCCTGTTTCTCTGCCAGGTCCCGACCAATTTTTTCACGATCTTCAGTATAGCGATCGTAAGTTACCACTTTTCCGCCATAGCCTTTCGTCGCCGCAACTTTGGCCGCCGGGGCATCATGCGGCATGATAATTGTTGCTGGAATGCCTAACAACTTTGCCGACAAGGCAATGGCCTGTGCATGGTTGCCGGAAGAAAATGTCACGACGCCCGCAGCGCGTTGTTGTGGGGTGAACTGACGTAGCGCATTCATAGCGCCGCGAAATTTGAAGGCGCCCATTCTCTGGAAGTTTTCGCACTTAAAGAAGACTTCCGCGCCAAATTCTTCGTTAACCGTTCGGGAGGTCATCACCGGCGTTTTGTTAGCATAATCTGCGATGCGCTCTGCCGCAGCGGCAACATCGTAATAATCAGGCAGTGTCATTTCAGTCATTGTTGTTCACCTGTATGTTGTTAAACGTCACGCTTGCGGGGCCAACGCAATAGCTTCAACTTCCAGCGCAAAACCATAATGAAGTTCCGCAACACCTGCTACTGCACGGGATGGACGGAAATCACCGATCCACTCTCCATAGATTTTGTTAAACGTCGGCCACTGGTTCATATCCGTCACATAGACGCGAACAGACACCAGATGCTGACGTGATGCCCCAGCACCAGCCAGACAAGCATCAATATTCTTGAGTACCAGCCGGGTTTGATCTTCAAAAGAGGCATCCGCTTTTTTCTCGCCGTCGAAAGTGACCGGCAATTGCCCGGAAATGAAGACGAATCCTCCAGCCGTTGTACTGTGCGAGTAATGACCTGCTGGCGGGAAGCTTCCAGCAGATGAGTTCAGTGTAATGTCCGCGGTCATATGAGAATCTCCAGTCGCCGTTTGTGATTCATTTTGTATAAAATAATACTGTTTGTATTATTTTATACTCCTTCATAGTGCGTTCGGCCAGCGATAGTTTTCGCTAACGCTGATTTTGTGAACTACTGCAAACGTGGCACAGGCTAAATCACTGTCCTGGAGCGGTGACGGGGATATCGCTGTTGAAAGGGGAAAGCAGGGGGAAATGAAGAAACGCCCCGGGAGGGGGCGTCTAAGGCAAAAGTTTAGCTGATATGACCGTGGTTAATTTTACTTAGCGGTTCATTGATATCGAAGATTTTGAACGTTACTTCCTCCACACCCAGGTGCTTCAGGCGGGCGGTATGCTTTTTGATATAGGTCTGAGCGGTGTCTTCGTCCTGGAACAGGTAGATGCCTCCCGCTTCGTGATTTGCTTCGTTCTCGGTCCAGATTTTCCAGATGAACCCCGGCTCCTGGTTGATTGATTCTGCCAGTTCAACGAGCTGATTCGACATCTCAGCCCCAAACGGACCATGAAAATCAAAGTGTATCTGCACGAGTTTGTTCGACATAAATCCTCCATGGATTGGTTATTTTGGGTAAGGCTGCTAGCGCAACAGCACTTTACCGGTCAGATAAGTTATCGCCTGCCCACTGATATAAACACGGGTTCCTGCTAACTGGCAGCGTAAATCCCCGCCGCGTTCAGAGACCTGGCGTGCCAGCATCTGTGTTTTATTCAGTTTTTCAGCCCAGTAAGGGATCAGCATGCTATGTGCTGAGCCTGTGACCGGGTCTTCCGCGACGGCTTCACCCGGGCAGAAGAAACGGCTGACAAAATCGTATTCCCCGTCACCCGACGCGGTGATGCATACCATTTTCCCCAGCGGAATCATGGCGTGGATGTTGGGGCGAACAGCCTCAACCTGCTGTTGATTTTCCAGCACTACCATGTAATCGCGTGCCACACGCACCTCTTTGTATTCGGTGATGCCTAATGTTTCCAGCAGTAAAGCGGGCGGCATGGCAGATTCGCTTTGCCAGGCTGGAAAATCAAGCGTCAGCCATTCACCGCAGCGCGTGACCGTCAGCGGTCCTACAAAGCGGGTAGCAAAATGGATTTTCGTATCCGGGTAATCCAGATGTTCAAAGATGACATGCGCAGCGGCAAGCGTGGCATGCCCACACAGATTGATTTCACCTTGAGTGGTAAACCAACGCAGCTCAAAGCCATTCTCATTGGCGACAAAAAAAGCAGTTTCTGACTGGTTATGCTGCTGCGCCATCTTTAATAATGTTTCATCGGGCAACCAGTCCGTGAGCGGACAGACAGCTGCGGCATTACCGCCAAATGTCGTGGTGGTAAAGGCATCCACCATGTAAAAATCGATTTGTTGCACAGAGTAACCCTCTCATCGCACTCAGGATAAATCACACTCTACCATGTCAGCCATTGGGTCAATGCTCAGATTCGCCACTGTGGTGAAAATTCGTTATCATCCGTTCCCACACCTCATTCTGGCCGCCTGATGTCTACGATCTTCGATACCTTTATTGCCCCGCCTTGCCATGACGAGATAGAGACCCTCTATCAGGACGAGCATCTGGTGCTCATCAATAAACCCAGCGGGTTGCTTAGCCTGTCGGGCAAAAATCCGCAGAATCTCGATTCGGTACATCACCGGCTGGTACAGATTTACCCTGGCTGCACGCTGGTACATCGGCTTGATTTCGGCACCTCTGGGCTGATGGTGGTCGCTCGTAACAAGGCTATTAACGCCGCGCTTTGCCAGCAGTTCAGCCAGCGGACGGTCACTAAGGTGTACAGTGCGCTGTTATGCGGGCATCTGGAGAACGACGAAGGGGTTATCGACGCCGCGATTGCCAAAGACCCGGCGCTGTTTCCATTGATGTCGATTTGTGCTCTCAACGGCAAACCCGCGCGCTCGCGCTATCAGGTTGTCGAGCGTTTTTATCATCGTCAGGAAGAGGGGACGTTGCTCCCCTTGACGCGGGTGCAACTGACCCCTGAAACCGGGCGCACCCATCAACTACGGATCCATTGTCAGCAGTTGGGACATCCTATTTTGGGGTGCGATCTGTACGGTGGACGTCTGCTGCCGGGGACTGAACAAACGTCACGGCTGATGCTACATGCCAGTGAACTGCATTTCAGGCATCCCATTAGTGAAGCGTGGATGAACGCCAAAAACGCCAGCCCGTTTTGAGGCGAAAAAAAGCCGCCTGGCGGCGGCTTTTATGAGATTATCGCGCAGCGCGTTGTAAAATAACCGCTGACGGCTGGCGTTGTAGAAACCGCATCCGCAGCATCATCAGTACCGCCGCAGAGGTCAGGCCTATAATAAAGCCCATCCAGAATCCCGCCGGTCCCATCCGGTCAACTACCAGATCGGTAAGCGCCAGAATATAACCGCTCGGCAGACCCAGCACCCAGTATGCCGTAAAGGTAATAAAGAAAATGGAACGCGTATCTTTATAACCACGCAGGATCCCGCTGCCAATAACCTGGATAGAGTCCGAAATTTGATACACAGCGGCCAGTAACATGAGCTGAGCCGCCAGGGCGACAACTTCCGGGTTATTGTTATAGAGCAGGGCAATATGCTCGCGGAATGTCACGGTGAAAATCGCCGTTACGACCGCCATGCACACACCAACACCCAGACCCGTTCTGGCTGCGGTTTGCGCATCCAGCGTGGAACCCTGGCCCAGACGATAGCCGACACGAATGGTGACGGCGGCAGCCAGAGACATCGGCAGGACGAACATTAACGAGCTGAAGTTCAGTGCGATTTGGTGTCCGGCTACGTCGACAATCCCCAGTGGAGAAACCAGCAGCGCGACCACCGCAAACAACGTCACTTCGAAAAATAACGCCAGCGCGATAGGTAAACCCAGCTGTACCAGACGCTTCATTACTGCGGTGTCAGGTTTCTGGAAACCACGCTCATTACGGATATCGCGCATTGAACGCGCACGTTTGATGTAAGAGAGCATGGCGATAAACATCACCCAGTAAACCGCTGCTGTTGCCACACCACAACCCACGCCACCCAGTTCCGGCATGCCTAAATGCCCATAGATGAAAACATAGTTAACCGGAATGTTCACCAGCAGGCCGAGAAATCCCATCACCATCGCCGGTTTAGTCTTGGCTAATCCTTCGCACTGGTTACGGGCTACCTGGAAGAACAGATAACCCGGTGCGCCCCACAGCAGGGCACGCAGGTAGCCAACGGCTTTATCCGCCAGTGCCGGGTCGATGTTATGCATGGAGCGAATAATGTACCCCGCATTCCATAGCACAACCATAATCAGCACGGAGACGCTGCCCGCCAGCCAGAATCCCTGACGTATTTGATGGGCGATACGGTCGCGGCGTCCGGAACCATTGAGTTGCGCAATTACCGGCGTCAACGCCAGCAGTAGTCCGTGACCAAACAGAATGGCCGGTAGCCAGATGGACGTACCAATGGCGACTGCCGCCATATCCGTCGCGCTGTATCCGCCCGCCATGACGGTATCAACGAATCCCATTGCGGTTTGAGCGATTTGCGCAAGAATCACCGGAATTGCCAGAGCTAATAACTGACGCGCTTCACTTACATACTTTTGCACGTGTACACCACTATATTGTTGTTATTTGAGAGACTAAAAAAGCCGCCTTATATGGCAGCAAGGAGAAAAAGCAGGGGAAATTTCAGTCTATTGTAGCGAGGAATACGTAATTCTCCAGTGAAAAAACAGGCGCTGGTGGCGCATTGCTGGCAACCTGAATTTCCACCTGCTATTGTGCTGTGCAGAGATGTCTTAATTGAGTTCAGGAGTAGGAAGTATGTTTACGGGTATTGTGCAGGGCACCGCAAAATTGGTGTCCATTGATGAAAAACCGAATTTTCGTACGCATGTTGTGGAGTTGCCTGAATATATGCTGGATGCGCTGGAGACCGGTGCATCGGTTGCCCACAATGGGTGCTGCCTGACGGTCACCGAAATTAACGGTAACCAGATAAGCTTCGACCTGATGAAAGAAACGCTGCGTATCACCAACCTGGGCGATCTGAAGGTTGGAGATTTGGTTAACGTTGAACGTGCGGCAAAATTCAGTGATGAGATTGGCGGACATTTAATGTCGGGCCATATTATGACCACTGCCGAAGTGTCGAAAATTCTGACCTCGGAGAATAACCGTCAGGTGTGGTTTAAAGTCCAGGATCCGTCGCTGATGAAATATATCCTGTACAAAGGATTTATTGGTATTGACGGTATCAGTCTGACGGTCGGTGAAGTGACGCCGACACGTTTCTGTGTGCATTTGATCCCGGAAACGCTGGAGCGTACGACGCTTGGCAAGAAAAAGCTGGGCGCACGGGTTAATATCGAAATCGATCCCCAAACGCAGGCGGTGGTTGATACCGTTGAGCGTGTCCTGGCGGCGCGTGAAAGCGCCATCAGCAACATAACGGGCGAAGCGGGAGCCTAAGCCTGAGAGTAAAGCCCCCGTTGCTACGGGGGCGAAAACGATTAGCGGGGAACGCGCAGACCGTGTTCAACACCGCGGGAAAAGACCACCTGCCATAGCTGAATATCTCGAGCACGAAACGCCCCGGCGCAGGCGTTCAGATAATAGCTGAACATCCGCTTGAAACGTTCGGTGTAGTTATCGGCGATTTCAGGCCAGGAGCTCATGAAACGCTCGTGCCATGCCATCAGCGTCGTGTCGTAATCCGCGCCAAAATTATGCCAGTCTTCCATCACAAAATGCGGTTCGCTGGCGTTGGCAATCTGGCGAACTGACGGCAAACACCCGTTTGGGAAGATATACTTATTGATCCACGGATCAACGTTATTGTCGGTTTTTTTGGAGCCGATGCTGTGCAGTAAAAAGAGACCATCCGGTTTTAAATTACGATCGACCACCTCAAAATAGGTGGCGTAGTTCTTCGGTCCAACATGTTCAAACATGCCGACGGAGACAATGCGGTCGAATTTGTCGTTCAGGTCGCGATAATCCTGCAGCAAAATGGTGACATCCAGCCCCGCGCAACGTTCCTGTGCCATTTTCTGCTGTTCTGCCGAAATGGTCACACCCACCACGCTCACGCCATATTGCGATGCCATAAACTGGGATAAACCACCCCAGCCACAGCCAATATCAAGCACCCGCATTCCTGGCTTCAGTTGCAATTTTTCAGCAATCATTTTGAGCTTCGCCTGCTGGGCAGATTCCAGAGTGTTGGCATCTTTCCAGTAGGCGCAGGAATACTGCATATAGGGGTCAAGCATGCGGGTAAAGAGATCGTTGCCCAAATCGTAATGTTCTTTGCCGACCATCCACGCACGTTTTTTGGTCTGTAAATTGAACAGGCGAGCCGTGGCGATACGTAGCGTATCTTTAAAGTGGCGGGGGAGTTGGTTTTCAAGACCGGCGCGCAAGACTTTACTAAAAAACATGTCCAGCCGGTCGCATTCCCACCAGCCATCCATATAACTTTCACCCAACCCTAACGATCCTTCCTGCAATACGCGTTTGAAAAAATCGGGGTTCTTTACTCGAATATCAGCCGGTGCAGGGCCATTAATAGCAATACCTGCACGGCTCAATAATTCATTGGTAATGCGGTACCAGTCATCATCCGGTACGCTGACGTCTTCTATACATGATGAACTCATAGCTTCTCCATCACTGGTCGGTGATCAGAACCTTAAAACAGCGTAGACGCTTTTTTGGGCTTTGTGAGAAATCTCACGGAATTAATCCGCGAATCTATAATCCGACGTAGAACAGAGGAAGGGAGAAACCCTTGCCGAAAAGGCCATCCGTGGTAAAACGGGAACGTTCTTGTCCCCGTTAACGCATTAAAATTATCGTTTTTTTAACAACTGAAAATCAGTATATGCCTGAATTTTTGACGATTCAACCAATAATTGTTAGCGGGCTAACTAAATGCCCGCAACCATTATTAGTGCGACTCTCCGTGGGCAACTTGCGCACGATCATCTGTTTGCGGGGCGTCAGTTTTCTGCGACTGCATTTTGTAACCCACAGCAGCCAGCAATACTGTTGTCAGCATAACGCTGGTGGTGGTCAGCAGCGGGGTGGCAATCAACCAGGAAACGACAAGGCTTGCCAGGAAGCATAAACCCAGTTGCAGCGTATTCTGCAATGCGGCTGCGCGTCCCGTGGCCTGTGGGAAAGGGCGTAATGCCTGCGCGACAACGATAGGGTAGATCGCGCCGTTCGCAATCGCCATAACGCAGAATGGGATCAGGATTTCAGCCAATGCAACATGATGAATAAAGCCGGTCGCCCAGGTGCCTACAACGCTGAAGGCATACAGAATGAGTAACCAGGGCAGCAGCTGACGACCCTGCCATTTTTGCAGCGCTGCACGACAGCCGTAACCACCAATTAAGAAGGCGATAGTTTGCGGAACATAGCTCAGACCAATTACCGCTGGGCTATAACCCATTTCGCTGAGGATGAACGGGGAACCCGTCAGCCATGCGAAAAAGCTCGCGGAACAGGCGGCATAAATCAGCACGTTTCCACGGTAAGTTTTCGAGCGCAGCAAGGTGGCGAAAGTCAGTTTATCCTGGCTGTCATCGCGCGCTTTAGCCGTTGGCTTTAGACGCAGAGCCGGAAGCATCAGAATCAGAGTAATGGCAAACAGAGTGGCAAAAATGGCCTGCCAGGAAAAATGTACCAGGATCCAACTACCTAATAGCGGGGCGAGTGCAGGAGATAACCCGACCAGCGGCATAATAGTGGCAAAGATGCGGTTTACTTTTTGTGAAGGATAATAATCGGTCACCAGCGCTTGCCAGATAACCGATGCCGCACAGACGCCAACGGCCTGAACAAATCGCAGTACCAGCAGACCAGTGGCGTTTTCAACCCACAGCATGCCCAGACTGCCCAGTGCAAAGATAGATAAACCCAGTAGCAAAATAGGTTTGCGACCGTAGTGGTCGGAAAGTGGCCCCCACAAAAGTTGCGCGACGGCAAAACCGGCTAAGAACAAGCTCAGGCTGGCGCTGACGGCAGATGCAGGTGTTTGCAGATCGGACTGAATAGCAGCAAAGGCGGGTAGATACATATCCGTTGCCAGAAAACCGAGCACGCTAAGACCTGCCAGCCAGACTAAAAACCCTTTCCCAGGTTGCATCATCATTTCTCTTTTTTAGCAGTAGAACAATGCCGCTGAGTGTAGTGAGTGTAATTCTCGCTGTGAAACGCTAATATTTGCTTACTGATTTCAAATTTTTTGCAGGCAGAATATGTGGTCGGAATATTCACTTGAAGTGGTTGATGCGGTAGCGCGTAACGGCAGTTTTAGTTCGGCCGCGCAGGAGCTGCACCGTGTACCTTCGGCGGTAAGCTACACCGTGCGCCAGCTGGAAGAGTGGCTGGCGGTGCCACTTTTTGAGCGACGCCATCGGGATGTGGAATTAACGCCTGCCGGGGCATGGTTTTTAAAAGAAGGCCGCTCTGTTATCAAAAAAATGCAGATCACGCGCCAGCAATGTCAGCAAATTGCCAACGGCTGGCGCGGACAGCTGGCGATCGCCGTCGATAACATTGTCCGCCCGGATCGTACCCGACAGATGATCGTGGATTTCTACCGTCACTTTGATGATGTGGAGTTGTTAGTTTTTCAGGAAGTGTTTAACGGCGTGTGGGACGCACTGTCTGATGGGCGTGTGGAGCTGGCCATCGGGGCCACACAGGCCATTCCGGTCGGGGGGCGGTATACCTTCCGCGATATGGGAATGCTGAGCTGGAGCTGCGTGGTAGCCAGCCATCATCCACTAGCGTCAATGCCTGGACCGTTAAGTGATGACACGTTGCGCAACTGGCCGTCACTGGTGCGCGAAGATACCTCCCGAACATTGCCGAAGCGTATTACCTGGCTGCTGGACAACCAAAAGCGCGTCGTCGTGCCGGACTGGGAATCTTCTGCGACCTGTTTGTCCGCGGGATTGTGCGTGGGCATGGTACCGACGCATTTTGCCAAGCCGTGGATCGATAGCGGTAAATGGGTTGCGCTGCAACTGGAGAACCCCTTTCCTGATGCCGCATGTTGTCTGACATGGCAGCAGAACGATACGTCACCGGCATTGAGTTGGCTGCTGGACTATTTAGGAGATAGTGAAACGTTGAACAAGGAATGGCTGCGGGAGCCAGATGAGACTCCCGCACAACAGGCTTAACGGCGGTAATCGCGGAACGGACCGTCGGCAACGGAGCGACGCTCAACCAGGCGCGGATGCACCTCGATAGACTGTGACTCTTCACGTTTATTCACGATACGGTCTAACAGCATGTTGAAGGCCGTTTCACCCAGTGAATCCTTCGGCTGGTGAATGGTCGTCAAGGCCGGCGTGAAGAAGCGGGCGTTGCGCACGTTGTCGTAGCCGATGAGTGAGACATCCTGCGGTACGCGCAGTCCCATTTCGTCAGCGGCGCACAGCGCACCCATTGCCATAATATCGCCACCGCAGAAGACCGCGGTCGGACGATGAGACTGCGACAGAATTTGCTGCATGGCGCGGTAGCCGGATTCAGGCTCAAAATCGCCCTGGACAATCCAGTTTTCAGGCACTTTAATCAGCGCTTCTTCCATCGCTTTCATAAAGCCAGCCAGACGCCCGGCCCCGGTGTTACGTTCCATTGGGCCAGGGATCACGCCAATCTCACGATGACCGCGTTCTACCAGATACCGGCCCGCCATGTAACCGCCTTCGAAGGCGTTATCAATGACCGTATCAGTAAAGTCGGCTTTTGCTTCGCCCCAGTCCATAACGACCATCGGGATATGGCGATACTCTTCGAGCATCGAAAGCAGCGACTCCGGATACTCAGAACACATCACCAGCAGACCATCAACGCGCTTTTGCGCCATCATCGACAGATAAGCCTGCTGTTTTTCGAGACTGTTCCATGCGTTACCCAGGATCAGGGTATAGCCTTTCTGGAAACAGTTTTTCTCAACGGCTTCGATAATTTCGGCGAAATAGGCCGCTTCGCTGCTGGTCGCCAGCAAGCCGATAGACTTGGTGTGATTTACCTTCAGGCTGCGGGCAACTGCGCTCGGAGAATAGTGCAGTTCTTTGATTGCTGCCCAGACAGCATTACGTGTTTCTTCCGCGACAAAGCGCGTCTTGTTAATTACGTGTGATACGGTTGTAGTGGAAACGTTTGCTCGCTTCGCTACATCTTTAATTGTTGCCATTACATCTCACTCCAGACCATATCCTAAGCTCCTGAGAATACTCCAGGTAAACGTTTGCCTTTACACACCCTTATCGCAACGTAAGGGTTGCGGCACGCCGGGAAAACGACACGGAACGTCAGGAAGGGGTCAATGGCCGGTACGCTAATCAAGTAAGCGTGGAATTTTGTCTGATCTTAACGAAAAGGGGAAGAGTTAAAAGCAGTTATCAATATAAATCGTGAGAGATTTTTGCTTTCAAGTGTGTAAAAATGCGCAATATCACTTTTTGTGTGGGAATAAAAAGGAGAAAACTTGATGAGCACCGATCTGAAATTTTCGTTAGTGACTACCATTATTGTTCTGGGTTTGATCGTCGCGGGTGGTCTGACCGCAGCGCTGCATTGATTTCCCCGAGGGAGTTAGCTCTCCCTCATCCCTTCGACTCGTTTTTCCCCTCTATTGTTTGCGAATAAGCAAAAGTCTTTTGCAGTTTTGTTAACTTTATTAATTTTGCGATCAATGTCATGCTTTTGACTCTTATTTTATGTCGTGCCACGGCTCGACGATATGGAGTCGAAATATGAAAATCAATTACCCTTTACTGGCGCTGGCAATCGGGGCGTTTGGTATTGGCACCACCGAGTTTTCGCCAATGGGGTTGTTGCCCGTCATTGCCAAAGGTGTGGACGTCTCGATTCCGGCGGCTGGCATGCTGATCAGCGCTTATGCGGTAGGTGTGATGGTAGGTGCACCGCTGATGACATTGCTGCTGTCTCATCGTGCGCGACGTAATGCTTTGATATTCCTGATGGCGATTTTCACGCTGGGTAATGTGCTTTCGGCTATCTCGCCGGATTACACCACGCTGATGCTATCGCGTATTTTGACCAGTCTTAACCATGGAGCCTTTTTTGGTCTCGGTTCTGTGGTTGCAGCCAGTGTGGTACCCAAACATAAGCAGGCCAGCGCCGTGGCAACGATGTTTATGGGGTTAACCATCGCCAATATTGGCGGCGTTCCGGCGGCAACCTGGCTTGGTGAAACCATCGGCTGGCGTATGTCGTTTATGGCCACTGCAGGGCTGGGCGTCATTGCGATGGTCAGCCTGTTCTTCTCACTACCCAAGGGTGGAGCAGGAGAGCGCCCGGATGTCCGAAGCGAACTGGCGGTGTTGATGCGCCCACAGGTGTTGTCGGCGTTACTGACTACCGTACTGGGTGCTGGGGCGATGTTCACGCTGTATACCTACATCTCGCCGGTTCTGCATACTATCACTCATGCTACACCGGCATTTGTTACCGGGATGCTGGTGTTGATAGGCGTTGGCTTCTCGATCGGTAACTATTTTGGCGGCAAACTGGCTGACCGTTCAGTCAACGGTACGCTGAAAGGCTTTTTACTGCTGCTGATGGTTATTATGCTGGCCATTCCTTTCCTTGCGCGTAATGAGCTGGGAGCGGCGGTCAGTATGGTGGTCTGGGGCGCGGCGACGTTTGCGGTCGTTCCACCGTTGCAGATGCGTGTGATGCGCGTTGCCAGCGAAGCGCCTGGATTGTCATCGTCAGTCAATATTGGCGCGTTTAACCTGGGGAATGCGTTAGGTGCGGCAGCCGGTGGGGCGGTGATATCTGGCGGCCTGGGCTACAGTTTTGTACCGGTGATGGGGGCGATTGTGGCGGGTCTTGCGCTGCTACTGGTGTTCATTTCCGCAAGAAGACAGCCTGAAGAGGCTTTCACTACCGCGAATTAATGCAAAAACGCAGAAGGAAGTCCTTCTGCGTTATCTTTTTTATGCTGCGAAGTTCTTCGCAACAAATTCCCAGTTCACCAGTGCCCAGAAATGTTCCAGGTAGCCAGGACGGGCATTGCGATAATCGATGTAGTAGGCGTGTTCCCATACGTCAACGGTCATCAGCGGCGTCGCGTCGGTGGTCAGCGGAGTACCTGCGTTGGAGGTGGAGACGATAGCCAGTTTGCCATCCGTTCCTTTAACCAGCCAGGTCCAGCCAGAACCGAAGTTTTTGATAGCGGCATCGGTGAACTGCGCTTTGAAATCTGCAAAGCTGCCAAAGGAGGCGGCAATTGCATCAGCCAGTTTACCGGTCGGTTCACCACCTGCGTTTGGTGCCAGGCAGTTCCAGTAGAACGTGTGGTTCCATACTTGTGCTGCGTTATTGAATACACCGCCTTCAGAGCTACGAACGATCTCTTCCAGTGATTTGCCTTCAAACGCCGTGCCTTTAATCAGATTGTTCAGATTGGTCACGTAGGTTTGATGGTGTTTGCCATAGTGATATTCCAGCGTTTCGGCAGAAATGTGCGGTGCCAGAGCATCTTTGGCATACGGTAATGCAGGTAATTCAAACGACATTGCTTCTCTCCTTATTATTTATATTGAGTACACACAATAGCCTCATTGTGAGTAAGGATAGGGTAGCAAATTGAAAGGTTATGCAAAAGAAGAACTTACCCTACAGCATGTTCTGTAGGGTAAGTTTTTAGCGAATTGTTTTTGGCGTCATTACCCGACGAGCGCCCACATAGTGGCGCTGCCAGTAATCTTCGCTCAGAGAGGTGATTTGAATTTCCTGCCCGCTGCGCGGTGACTGAATAAACTTACCGTTGCCGACGTAGACGCCGACGTGATCGGCTGTTCCGCGACCCTGGGTACGAAAGAATACCAGATCACCATTTTTCAGTTCGCCACGTTCAATTGGTGCGGCATCACGCAGATGGTACATTTCATTCGCGGTACGCGGAATGCGGAACTTCACCAGATCTTTATAGGCGTAATAAACCAGACCGCTGCAGTCAAACCCTGTTCTTGGCGAGGAGCCGCCCCAACGATAAGGTTTGCCGATTTGGTTCATCAAGGTGGACATAGCGGTTTTAGTCGCTTTCTGCACTTTCACTTTATGTGCGTCAGCAAGCGTAGTCGGTGCAGTGGTTTTCACCTTCACGCAGCGAGGTTTATGACCTTTGCGCGGTGTGCATTTTTCCGTCCAGGTAACGGCTGCGGTTTGTGCTGCGGCAGTTTTACCACGGCGATTTGCAGTTTTAGTCGACTTTGCCGGAGTGGCTGTGCGTTTTTTAGAAGAGGAAGCGGTTTTGGTGCTGGTTTTGCTGGTGGTCTTTGTCGCCGTTTTCTTGCTGGTCTTTGTTGTTTTTTGGCTGGTTGTTGCGCTTTTCTTTTTATCTACCGTCTTGAGTGGGTGAGTACTGGTAGGTGTCGTCCTGGCCTGCTTGGAAGCATGAGCCATAGGCGTAAAAGGCAGTGTAGTAAAAAGCAAAGCACAGAGCGTGATCGAGATTCGGTTTATCCGCGCCACTGAGCAGTCCTCTGGTAAGGCAGGTCTATCGTGCCTGCGTGTGATTTTCAAAACTTGATGATTCTAATCTATAGAAAGAGGGAAAGTTAATAGCTTTTTTTGTTTAAAACTATGTTTCGTAACCGACCGCAAAAAAAAACAGCAATTAACGTTTGAGTTGGTGAACGGATAATCAAATCCACATGTTTGAAGGGGATAAGTGAGATTGTGAATGCAACTTTTAGCGTCAGGGGATAAAATAATAACGCGTAATGAAAATGTTATTTTCCGTTGCCTGTCTGACCCGTTACAATGTCAGACTACTGCCGTAAAAGAAGTTTAAGGAAGCAAGATAATGAGCACCACTATCGAAAAAATCCAGCGCCAGATCGCTGAAAACCCGATTCTCCTGTACATGAAAGGTTCCCCTAAACTGCCAAGCTGCGGTTTCTCCGCACAGGCTGTGCAGGCGCTGTCAGCCTGTGGTGAACGCTTTGCTTACGTTGATATTCTGCAGAACCCGGATATTCGCGCCGAACTGCCGAAATACGCAAACTGGCCGACCTTCCCGCAACTGTGGGTTGATGGTGAGCTGGTTGGCGGTTGTGACATTTTGATCGAAATGTACCAGCGCGGTGAGTTGCAGCAGCTGATTAAAGAAACAGCAGCGAAATACAAAACCGAAGAGCCGGACGCTGAGTAATACCAGCAGAAGTAAAAAAGCGACCTGAAATGGTCGCTTTTTTTATGTCGCCGTTACGCTTCTTCAGGCACGGGAAGAGGCCAACCGCCGAGACGTTTCCAGCGGTTAACGATTTCGCAAAACAGCACGGCCGTACGTTCGGTGTCATACAACGCCGAGTGCGCCTGATTCCCGTCAAACTCCATTCCCGCCGCCAGGCACGCTTTTGACAACACAGTCTGCCCCAGAGACAGGCCGCTTAATGCCGCCGTATCAAAGGTGACAAATGGATGGAACGGATTACGTTTGAGCGAGGCGCGTTCTGCCGCCGCCATCATAAAACCGTGGTCGAACGTAGCGTTATGCGCCACCATGATTGCCCGATTGCAGCCGCTGTCTTTAATGCCTTTACGCACCATTTTGAAGATGGCATGCAAAGCATCATATTCGCTGACCGCACCGCGTAGCGGATTGTTAGGGTCAATACCGTTAAAGGCGAGCGCTTCCGGTTGCAAATTGGCACCTTCAAACGGCTCTACGTGGAAATGTAACGTCGTGTCCGGCATCAGCCAGCCTTGTTCATCCATTTTCAGTGTGATGGCGGCAATCTCAAGCAGCGCATCGGTTTTGGCATTGAACCCTGCGGTTTCGACATCAATGACGACAGGATAAAAACCACGAAAACGGTCACACAGACCGGAAAGTTGAGCGTTATCGGACATCTGGGTCTCTTAATACGGGAAAATTGCAGCGCGTATTATGGCAAAATGATGAGTATAAAACTATGGGCACAGACGATCTGCGCCCGAGGGGGTGATTAATCGCCCAGGCCGCGCCCGGCGTCTTTCTCTTCGATCAGCTCAATTTTGTAGCCGTCCGGATCTTCAACGAACGCAATCACTGTGGTGCCGCCTTTTACTGGACCTGCTTCACGCGTTACGTTACCGCCATTCTGGCGAATACGTTCACAGGCTTCAGCCGCGTTGTCTACGCTCAGGGCGATATGGCCATAGGCAGTACCCAGATCATACTTGTCGACACCCCAGTTATAGGTCAGTTCGATTACTGCTTCACTGGTTTCAGGACCGTAGCCGACAAAAGCCAGAGAGTACTTGTATTCAGGGTTTTCGCTGGTACGCAGCAGCTTCATGCCCAGCACGTTGGTATAAAACTCGATGGAACGCTGCAGGTCACCCACGCGCAGCATGGTATGGAGTAAACGCATCTTTTTCCCCTTCGAAAATGGCTAATACATTCAAAATGTTGTTTTAGTATAGCGGCGTTGTTACGCCGCTATCAATGGCAGAACGGAGATTGTGACGTTAGAGGGTAGGATAGTCGGTGTAACCTTCCGCGCCGCCGCCGTAGAAGCTCTCGGCACGTTGCGGATTCAGTTCTGCTTTGCGTTGCAGACGCGCCACCAGATCCGGGTTAGCAATATAGGCGCGACCAAAAGCAACGGCGTCGATCAGACCTTTCTCGATCAGCGCTTCTGCTTTTTCTGGGGTGTAAGCACCAGCACCAATGATAGGGCCGTGGAAGCGCGCGCGCACTTTTTCGCGGAACGCATCGGAATACGGCTCGCCACCGGCCCAGTCCGGCTCAGACATGTGCAGGTAAGCGATTCCACGCTTGCCCAATTGTTCAATCAGATACAGCGCATCGGCTTCTTCGTTTGGACCATTGTCTACGTTCTGGAAAGTGCCAATCGGCGAGACGCGAATACCAATGCGATCGGCACCCCATTCTTTAATACCGGCATCAACCACTTCCAGCACCAGACGCGCACGATTTTCGACGCTGCCACCGTATTGATCGGTACGCTGGTTAGACGTTGGCGACAGGAACTGGTGCAGCAGGTAGCCGTGGGCAGAGTGCAGTTCAACCATATCGAAACCCGCTTCGCGCGCATTGGCTATCGCCTGACGGAAGTCATTAACGATGCCCGGAATCTCTTCAGTTTCCAGCGCACGTGGCATTGAGGTATCGGCACGCGTTGCCAGGCCGTTTTCATCGCGCAGCGAGGTGCGGGTTCCAGCGCTAATCGCGGAAGGTGCAACTGGAGCTTGACCGTTTGGCTGCAGACTGGCGTGAGAGATGCGTCCAGTGTGCCACAACTGGACAGCAATATGACCTTGCTCAGCGTGTACGGCAGCAGTGATTTTCTTCCATGCGGCAATTTGTGCTTCGCTATGTAAGCCGGGTGCTCCGGCATAGCCTTTCGCCTGTGCGGAAATCTGCGTCGCTTCGCTGATGATAAGCCCCGCGCTGGCGCGTTGACGGTAATACTCGGCCATCAGCGGAGTAGGGATGTCGCCAGGCTCAATACTGCGCAGACGCGTCAGTGGCGCCATAAATACGCGGTTTGCTGCCGTAATGGCACCCACTTTCAGTGGGGAAAACAGTTTTTCAGATGACATGTGCACTCCTGAATAGACCGGTCGTCTAGTAATAAAGAAAATAAAAACGCCTGTTAAACGGCAGGCGTTGTGATGATGTTTTTAACGTGCGCCAGCGCATTTTCCAGCGGAGTGGCGCTACGAGAAATCTTGGCCTGCAGGTTGGCGCCAAGCCACAGCGCATACAGTACCTGCGCCTGCTGTAACGGCTCGCCAACAAAAGACAGACAATGGCTGGCCTGACCTTTCTCCAGCGCCTGCGCTAACAGCACAATAATGTGCCGCGCGCCTTTATCCATCGCAGTGCGCATATCTTCTGACAGATCGCACACTTCGGCAGACAGTTTTACTGTTAAACAGCCGCTAATAATGCCGTGCTGACTAAACTGATTCAGGGTTTCCTGATAGTAGGCCAGAATGCGGTCGCGATAGTTTCCAGCTCCCGTATCAAAGTGCGTAGCCAGTCGCCGATGATAGGCCGCATAGTGGCGTTCCAGCATCGCGACACCGAACGCTTCTTTAGAGCGAAAATAATGATAAAACGAACCTTTGGGTACTTCAGCGGTTTTCAGTAGTTCGCTTAAACCCATGCCGGTGAAGCCGCGCTGCATACACAGCAGTTCGCCAGTCGCCAGCAGATGTTCGCGTGTATCGTGTTCAGTGATTTTGTTCATGAAAAGGAGTGTAATAGACCAGTCGGTCTAATGCAATAGCGCTTGCGAGAAATTCAGTTAACGTCTTCAATAAGTATATCAATCTTATTAAAGGAGGGGATGTGGCCGAACAGCTGGAGTTTTTCCCCGTCCAGAGCCCATGCCGTGGAATATGTCAGTCTGACGAACGCGGCTTTTGTCGTGGCTGTTTTCGCAGTCGGGATGAGCGTTTTAACTGGCAAAAGATGAGCGATACCCAAAAGCAGGAAGTGCTGCGGCTTTGTCGTCAGCGCCTGATGCGTAAATTACGTGCAAACAAAGCCAACCCTTCGGAAGAACCGCAACAACCTTCACTCTTTTAAAAGCGTAATTGCGTATACTCGAGGCACATTCACTTAAAAGGAAGCTGCTATGGTTCAGCGTATTACTATTGCGCCGCAAGGCCCGGAATTTTCTCGCTTTGTGATGGGGTACTGGCGCCTGATGGACTGGAATATGTCCGCGCGCCAGCTAGTCAGCTTTATTGAAGAGCATCTGGATCTTGGCGTGACCACCGTCGATCACGCCGATATTTACGGTGGATACCAGTGTGAAGCGGCGTTTGGTGAGGCAATGAAACTGGCTCCGCATTTGCGTGAAAAAATGCAGATTGTGACTAAATGCGGGATCGCGACGACGGCGCGCGCGGAAAATGCGCTGGGCCACTACATCACCGACAGTGCACATATTATTGCCAGTGCGGAAGAGTCGCTGAAGCTGCTGGCGACCGATCATATTGATCTGCTGCTGATCCACCGTCCCGATCCGCTTATGGATGCTGACGATGTCGCCGACGCTTTTAAAAAATTGCACCATAGTGGCAAAGTGCGTCACTTTGGCGTCTCCAACTTCACCCCGGCACAGTTCTCATTGCTGCAATCGCGTCTGCCGTTTACTCTGGCGACCAACCAGGTAGAAATTTCACCAGTACATCAGCCGCTCCTGTTGGATGGTACTTTAGATCAACTGCAACAGCTGCGCATTCGCCCGATGGCCTGGTCCTGTCTCGGCGGTGGTCGCCTGTTTAATGATGATGCTTTCCAGCCTTTACGTAATGAGCTTGCTGTGATCGCTGAAGAGTTGAATGCGCAATCTATTGAACAGGTGGTATACGCCTGGATTTTACGTCTGCCGTCTCAGCCGCTGCCGATTATTGGCTCAGGAAAAATAGAGCGCGTACGTGCTGCCATTGAGTCTGAGTCGCTGAACATGTCTCGCCAGCAATGGTTCCGCATTCGTAAAGCGGCGCTGGGTTACGACGTACCCTAATCGCGTTTTTGGCGCATCTCCGTTCAAAATTGTGTCACTGGTTTACACTTAACAATCAGACACCTTTTGGACGGAGGTCTTATGAAGCGTTTGAGTTTGGCCATTATCACTCTACTTGTCTGTGCAGGTGCGCAGGCTGCCAGTGAAGAAAAAGTGACGATGAATCTGGTCACGTCGCAAGGCGTCGGCCAGGCGATTGGTACGGTCACTATTGCTGAAACCGCAAAGGGGCTGGAGTTTACGCCCGATCTGAAAGCGTTGCCGCCAGGTGAACATGGCTTCCATGTGCATATGAACGGCAGCTGCCAACCCGCGATTAAAGAAGGGAAAGCCTCAGCCGCAGAATCGGCTGGTGGCCATTATGATCCGCATCAAACCGGCAAACATGAAGGCCCGGAAGGTGCAGGTCATATGGGCGACCTGCCGCTATTGGTGGTGAATAACGACGGTAACGCCACAACGCCGGTCGTTGCGCCGCGGCTTAAAACGCTCGATGAGGTTAAAGGTAAGGCGCTGATGATCCATGTGGGCGGCGATAATATGTCCGATCAACCGAAACCGCTTGGCGGTGGCGGAGCGCGCTACGCCTGTGGTGTTATCAAATAATCAACGACTGAGAGTGCCCGGCGGCGGCGCCTGTTCGAGTTGTGAAAGCGAGCAGTGTAGCCGCCAGACCAGTGCCGACAGTTCCTGCGCAGCGGGTTGATGATGGTGGGCAAGCGTATCGCAGATGCGCTGTAGCTCATTCAGCGTGGCATTCAGTGGTCGTTGCTGGACGCCACGTTCGCTCATTACATCGCGTAGCAGCGAGATACACACGTCCCTGACGCGAGCCAGCGGATCGGAACGCGCCTCCCAGGTGCGCAGTTGCCACACCACATGCGAGCAGTTCAGTAAAACGACCCCCCAACGTAATAACCAGCGTCGCGCCAGCGCATCCTGACTGTTGCTGAGCTGGCTGACGTGATGATAGGTCAGCGATTCAAATTCGTTTTCACTGAGTGATGGATGTCGGCTGAGCTGATCGACAAAATCCCGGCGCAGGGCGCGAATATGGCGGCGACTTTTCCGTGCATCCGATCCGGGGCGCAGAATGGCGAAGGCCAGCCATGACAGCGCCACGCCGGTGATTTTCGCCATATTGTCATTCAGGAAATCAGCAAAATCATATACCGGCGGATTGGTCACCGCGATAAACGAACCCATAAATACAATCAGCTGCCCCCAAAGACCTGCCAGGGCAGGCATTTGTAGCTTCAACAGTTGCATGGTGGCGAGTAGTGGGAAGAGAAAGAGAATAAACTGCCAGAGGTCGGAAATTTGCACCATCAGGCCAAACTTAACCACAAAGCTAAATAGCGACAGTAGAACCAGCGTACGCATCAGCAAAGAAAGCGACTTGAACGGTGTGGCAACGGCGGAATACAGCACACTGCTGATCGCGGCGAGCGTGAGTGCGCCAGAGCCTGATTCCCATTGTGCACCAATGCTCCATGCGCCGATAAGCATCAAAGTGCAGAACGTACGCAACCCGCTCCAGATAGCTTCCGCATTATCGGTATGACGGGCAAGTCCCGGCGTGCGGGCGATATTAATACGCTCGGCGGTAACACCATTTTCCAGTAAATGCAGATAATGACTGCTGCGCAGGTAGAGCCGGCAAAAATAACGCAGTCGTTGCCAGAAGGCGACGTGTCGATAGTCGCGGGCATCGACGGGCCGCAGCGGGGCAATAATACATGCGACGGTGTAGCTATTCGCATTGGATTTTATTAGTTCACTGAGCAACTGCTCGATGATTTCCCGGGTGTTGGACGGGGGATTAGGCCAGTTCAGCAGCATCCTGCGCAGGCTGGAAATCACGCTGGTCATCCGTAACTGCTGGTGCAACAGCGAATTGAGCAAAGCATTCTGGCGACGAAAGCGGTAATGACTCCAGAATGCCTGAATACGCAGCAGGTTCATGGTCAGAATCTGCCCGATAACACCTTCATGGGCTGTGCGAATGGCATCCGTGGTTTCTGGTTGCCAGAGTAGACTGGCATGTTCCAGTAAACGTGAATGCATGTTTTTCAATGCAGTCAGTAACGTGGTGCCATCGGAGGTGCTGGGCAGGATCATCATCATCACGCCGCCACACAGGATACCGACGATGACTTCACACACGCGTGCCTGCGCGATATCCCATAACTGCGTAATTTCCACGGTATTGACCATGGGAAACGCAATGATCGCCGCCGTATAACCCGCCAGTTGAAAGGCGTAGGCAACGTTATTGGTGAAGTGCGCGCATGCCCAGGTACAAAAACCGATCCACACTGACATGCTCAGCAAAAACAGCCACGGCTCATTGAGAGTATGACCGGCAATAATCAATGCGGCGGTGGCTCCCAGTAGGCTACCCGCCACGCGACCCAGACTTTTGCTGATAACCCCGCCAACGGTGGGAAAACTAACCACCGCCGCCGAGGTCATCGCCCAGTAGGGCTCGTCCAGATTCAGATAATAAGCAAAAGTTAACGCCAGACACATCGCAATGGTGTTACGCAGCGCATAACGCCACTGTGCCGCTGTGGCTTTAAACCACGGCAAATTGCCTGGTGTCAGGCGGGGCAGTTTCATTTACGCTGGCCGATGGATACGCTGCAGGTTGTACCTGACACAAGCGTGACCTCCCGCGGCAAGGCGTCGAATTCGATGCGTACCGGGACACGCTGCGCCAGACGCACCCACGGCACGTTAGGTTTGATGTCGGGAATCAGGCCGGAATCACTTTCCACACTTTGATCGTAGATGGCACGGCCAATGCTGGATACGTGACCCTGTAACTTTATATTGCCGCTGTAGAGCGTAATCGTCGCCGGTGCGCCTTCTCGAATATGGCGCAATTTGGTTTCTTCAAAATACCCCATCACATAAAAAGAGTGACTGTCGACAAGGGCAAACAGGGGCTTACCGGTTGAAGCGTAATCACCGGTACGGGTAGACAGGTTTGTGACCCAGCCCGCCACGGGGGATTTGACCACCGTTTGCGTCAGTTGCCACTGGACCTGACGCAGACTGGCTTCTGCTGCTTCAACGCTTGCCTGCATGGCTTTCACGTTGAGATTTGCGGTATCCAGATCCTCGGCTGAGATGTAATTTTGCGATAAATGACGGCGGCGGTTGGCTTCGTTATTGGCTTTCGCCAGGTCAGACTGCGCTTTTGCCAGTTGCGCTTGCGCATTCAGTTCAGCAATGTGAAATGGCGTCTTGTCGATAATAAAAAGGACATCGCCTTTATTCACAAACTGGTTATCTTTTACATAGAGTTCGCTAATGCTGCCTGACACCTGCGGCGTGATGCTGACCTGCTCAGCGCGTACTTTGCCATCACGTGTCCAGGGCGACTGCATATAGTAATTCCACATCCACCATCCGGCGAAAACTGCGATTGCAGCGACTATAATAGTGGAGAAGTATTTAACGGTTTTAAGCGACATAATCACCACGCTATCAGCATAACAAAGGCCAGACATACGCAAAGCGTAAAGAGTGACAGATCCATTAGCAGGGGATGCCAGATTTCGCCGGAGTAAATCCAGTCGCGCAGCAGGCGATGAACAACCAGCCAGAGAATAAATCCTGCTACAATCGCCTTGAAAACAGGAGGAAAGTAGACAGATGCGCCGATCATTAAATCTTGTAGGGGCAATCCTGTTGCATTAAACATAAACTTCACGGGCAAAATCCTTGGCGGAAGAGAGCATTGCTATAGGTTTAGCAAAAAAGGGACAATGAGTCTCCGTAACGCATAATGTCTGAAAAAATGTCAGCCGGTAAGCAAATTTGGCAATACATTTGTTTTGGGAATACAAATGCTGCACACTATTCTAAAATCAGCACAATAACTTAGCAAGCTAATTATAAGGAGATGAAATTGGAATCGCCATTAGGTTCTGATCTGGCACGGTTGGTGCGCATTTGGCGTGCTCTGATTGACCATCGCCTGAAACCTCTGGAGTTGACGCAGACGCATTGGGTTACGCTGCACAACATTCATCAGTTGCCGCCGGATCAATCGCAGATTCAGTTGGCTAAAGCGATTGGCATCGAGCAGCCTTCGTTGGTACGTACGCTTGACCAGTTGGAAGAAAAGGGACTCATTTCACGACAGACTTGCGCCAGCGATCGTCGAGCTAAGAGAATTAAACTGACAGAGAAGGCTGAGCCGCTGATCGCTGATATGGAAGCGGTGATCAACAAAACACGTGGAGAAATTCTGGAAGGGATTTCAGCTGAGGAAATTGATCTGCTGATTAAGCTGGTTGCCAAACTCGAACACAATATTATTGAACTGCAGTCACAGGGTTGAAACGATAAGTTACGTGTGGCCAGAGCCTGACCACACGTGAATTCGATTAGCGTGGAGACACGGTAACCTGGCTGCCGTTGTTAGCCATAACAACGCGCTGGCCGGCTGAAAACTTGGTCGCACCCTGTTTCTGAACCACCATGATGGTATTACCATCATCCTTACGGATTTCCAGTTCCACACCCTGGGTTTTATTCATCGCACCTTGTACGCCCTGACCCGCTACGCCACCGGCAACTGCGCCTGCAGCCGTCGCTAATGAACGACCAGTACCGCCGCCGACGGTGTTACCAAGGAACCCGCCGAGTACCGCACCACCAATAGCACCAATCACGTTTGCGTCATCGCCACCCTGGATTTGCACCGGACGAACATGAACAATCGTACCGTAGGTAACGTTCTGAACTTGTTTCGCTTCGGATGCGGTATATACGTCGCCTGAAAGGCTGTCATTGTTAACGCAACCCGCTAAAGATACGCCCATTAATGAAACAATCAGCACACGTTTAATCATTTACAAATCTCCTTTGTCACCACGAAACGCTAATAAAGCACCCTTCATGGCTAAATTATATGGCATTTGTGAGCCTGAGGTCACATGTTCTACTGGAACAATATGAAAATCTTAACCGAAATCGGATCAACCGAGTATAAACGAATCATTCATGTAATTGATGTAATTAAACGATCATTGTAATGATTAGCCACCAAAAATCATTAAGGAAGCATGGCATTAGTCGACACTTTATGGTTGAGTGTCAAGGCTAATTTGCTTAAAAGGATGACCTATGAAATCGGGCCGTTTTATCGGTGTAATGTCTGGAACCAGCCTTGATGGCGTCGATGTTGTGCTGGCGACAATAGATGAAACGATGGTTGCGCAGCAGGCGAGTCTGACCTGGCCCATCCCCATTCATGTTAAACAAGCGATTCTGGATATCTGTCAGGGGCAGCAGCTTACACTTTCTCAGTTTGGTCAGTTAGATGCACAGCTCGGTTATCTATTTGCTGAGGCGGTGAATGCGCTGTTGGCGCAAGAAAAATTGAAACCGCAGGATATCGTTGCGATTGGTTGCCACGGGCAAACCGTGTGGCATGAACCGAACGGTGCTGCGCCGCACACGCTGCAAATTGGTGATAACAACCAGATTGTCGCGCGTACCGGGATAACCGTAGTCGGCGATTTTCGTCGACGTGATATCGCCCTTGGCGGGCAGGGTGCACCGCTCGTTCCCGCGTTTCATCAGGCACTGCTGGCACATCCAACGGAACGGCGAATGGTGTTAAACATCGGCGGGATTGCCAATCTGTCTCTGCTTATTCCGCAACAACCCGTTCGCGGATACGACACCGGGCCGGGCAATATGCTGATGGATGCATGGATCTGGCGGCAATGTGGCCAGCCCTACGACAAAGATGCGCAGTGGGCTATTTCAGGCACGGTGATCCTGCCGTTGCTGCAGAATATGCTTAACGATCCTTATTTTTCCGCGTCTGCGCCGAAAAGCACCGGCCGTGAGTATTTTAATTACGGCTGGATAGAGCGTCATCTGGCGCAGTTTCCGGGAATTAGCCCACGAGATGTGCAGGCGACGCTTGCCGAACTGACGGCAGTAACCATTTCAGAGCAGGTCTTATTAAGCGGCGGCTGTGATCGACTCATGGTATGTGGTGGTGGCAGTCGTAATCCGCTGCTGATGATGCGTCTGGCGGCATTATTACCGGGTACAGAGGTTACCTCTACCGATGAAGCCGGGATCAGCGGTGATGATATGGAGGCGTTAGCCTTTGCCTGGCTGGCGTGGCGAACGCTGGCCGGATTACCGGGAAATTTACCTTCTGTGACGGGGGCGTCAGAGCCGAGTGTTTTAGGGGCAATTTATCCTGCCAATCCACGAACTCAGAGTTAACTGAAATTATTCAGCGCGGTATGCCGGTAAACTAAGGATATTAGGGAGGGTGCCATTACCCTCCAGGACCAGGAAAGTCTTCAGGATATGGCTATGAAAAAACTGTTGTTAGTGTGTCTGCCCGTACTGCTTAGCGGTTGTAGTGTGTACAACCAATTTGTCGAGCGTATGCAAACGGATACGCTTGAATACCGCTGCGACGAAAAACCGCTGACCGTGAAGCTGAACAATACCCGCCAGACGGCAAGCTTTGTTTATGATAATCAGCTATTGAACCTCAAACAGGGCGTGTCGGCATCAGGTGCACGTTATACCGATGGTATCTACGTATTTTGGTCTAAAGGCGACGAGGCAACGGTCTATAAACGAGACAGAATTGTGCTAAATAACTGTCAGTTACAGAACCCGAAGCGTTGAGATTTTCACCTGGGCGGCGCACAATAGCGTCACCCACTGACAATCCGTAGCCCAACATCATGTCTGATAACGACGAATTGCAGCAAATCGCGCATCTGCGCCGTGAATACACGAAAGGCGGTCTTCGCCGCCGCGATCTTCCCGCCGAACCCCTTGCGCTGTTTGAGCGCTGGCTGGGGCAAGCCTGTGATGCCAAACTGGCCGATCCCACCGCAATGGTCGTTGCGACCGTCGATGAAAATGGTCAGCCGTATCAGCGTATCGTGTTACTCAAGCATTATGATGACAAAGGGCTGGTGTTCTATACCAACCTTGGTAGCCGTAAGGCGCATCAGATCGAGAAAAATCCACGCATCAGCCTTTTATTTCCCTGGCATACGCTGGAACGGCAGGTGATGGTGATCGGCAAGGCAGAGCGTCTTTCCACACTCGAAGTGGTGAAATACTTCCACAGTCGCCCACGCGATAGTCAGATTGGCGCCTGGGTCTCAAAACAATCCAGTCGAATCTCCGCGCGCGGTATTCTCGAAAGCAAATTCCTCGAACTGAAGCAGAAGTTTCAGCAAGGGGAAGTTCCTCTGCCCAGTTTCTGGGGCGGCTTTCGCGTGAGTATTGAACAAATGGAGTTCTGGCAGGGCGGTGAAAACCGTCTGCACGATCGTTTTTTATACCAACGCGAAGATAACGCGTGGAAAATTGATCGCCTGGCCCCCTAAAGATGCAAATTTCTTGTTTTAAGCGCTGGTGCTGATCAATCCGGCGCTTTATTCTATGTTTCTTTCGCATCAGGCGAAAAGTCGTGTACCGGCAAAGGTGCAGTCGTTTTATACATGGAGATTTTGATGGCAAGCAGTAACTTGATTAAACAATTGCAAGAGCGGGGGCTGGTGGCCCAGGTGACGGACGAGGAAGCGTTAGCAGAGCGACTGGCGCAAGGCCCGATCGCGCTCTATTGCGGCTTCGATCCTACCGCTGACAGCTTGCATTTGGGGCATCTGGTTCCATTGTTATGCCTGAAACGCTTCCAGCAGGCAGGCCATAAGCCTGTTGCACTGGTAGGTGGCGCAACCGGTCTGATTGGTGACCCGAGCTTTAAAGCCGCCGAGCGTAAACTGAATACCGAAGACACCGTGCAGGAGTGGGTGGATAAAATCCGCAAACAGGTTGCACCGTTCCTCGATTTCGACTGTGGCGACAACTCGGCGATTGCTGCGAACAACTACGACTGGTTTGGCGGTATGAACGTACTGACTTTCCTGCGTGATATCGGCAAACACTTCTCCGTTAACCAGATGATCAACAAAGAAGCGGTTAAGCAGCGTCTGAACCGTGACGATCAGGGGATCTCCTTTACCGAGTTTTCTTACAACCTGCTGCAGGGTTATGACTTTGCCTGCCTGAACAAACTGCACGGCGTGGCACTGCAGATTGGTGGTTCTGACCAGTGGGGTAACATTACTTCGGGTATCGATTTAACCCGTCGTTTGCACCAGAATCAGGTGTTTGGTCTGACCGTTCCGCTGATCACTAAAGCTGATGGCACCAAATTCGGTAAGACGGAAGGCGGCGCAGTGTGGCTGGATCCGAAGAAAACCAGTCCGTACAAATTCTACCAGTTCTGGATCAACACCGCCGATGCGGACGTTTATCGCTTCCTGAAATTCTTCACTTTCATGGACATTGAAGAAATCAATGCGCTGGAAGAAGAAGATAAAAACAGCGGTAAAGCGCCGCGTGCCCAGTATGTTCTGGCCGAACAGGTTACGCGTCTGGTTCACGGTGAAGAAGGTCTGGTCGCGGCAAAACGCATTACCGAAAGCTTGTTCAACGGCAATCTCAGCGATTTGAGTGAAGCAGATTTCGAACAGCTGGCGCAGGATGGTGTGCCGATGATCGAGATGGACAAAGGTGCCGATTTGATGCAGGCGCTGGTGGACTCCGAGCTGCAACCTTCTCGCGGTCAGGCACGTAAGACCATTGCGTCAAACGCGGTAACCATCAACGGTGAGAAGCAGTCTGATCCGGAATATTTCTTCCAGGATAGTGATATCCTGTTCGGACGCTATACCTTACTGCGTCGTGGCAAGAAGAACTATTGTCTGATTTGCTGGAAGTAAGATTGAGTTAGCAGGGGCGTGGGAAACTACGCCCCTTTATTTTTTCAGGGTTGTGGTAAGTAAAATGAAGAATATCCTCGCCATCCAGTCCCACGTTGTTTTTGGTCATGCGGGCAACAGTGCAGCAGAATTTCCGATGCGTCGTCTTGGCGCAAATGTCTGGCCGCTGAATACCGTTCAGTTTTCAAACCACACGCAGTATGGCAAATGGACCGGTTGCGTTATGCCGCCGAGCCACCTGACTGAAATTGTTCAGGGCATTGCCGATATTGATAAACTCCAGACCTGTGACGCAGTACTGAGCGGCTATCTTGGCTCAGCAGAACAGGGCGAGCATATTTTGGGTATTGTTCGCAAAGTAAAAGCGGCAAACCCGCAGGCAAAATACTTTTGTGATCCGGTGATGGGACACCCTGAAAAGGGGTGTATTGTCGCACCCGGAGTGGCGGAATTTCATGTACGCCATGCGCTCCCGGCTAGTGACATTATTGCCCCGAATCTGGTTGAGCTCGAAATTCTGTGCGAGCATGCGGTGAACAATGTCGACGAGGCTGTTGCAGCAGCGCGTGAACTGATCGCTCAGGGACCTGACATTGTACTGGTGAAGCATCTGGCACGCGCAGGTATCAGCACCGACCGTTTCGAGATGCTGCTGGTCACCGCTGAACAGGCGTGGCATATCAGTCGTCCGTTAGTCGATTTTGGCGCACGTCAACCGGTTGGTGTGGGTGATGTGACGAGTGGCTTGTTGCTGGTAAAACTGCTGCAGGGCGCATCTTTACAGCAGGCGCTTGAGCATGTGACTGCGGCGGTGTACGAAGTGATGATTGCCACTAAAAATATGCACGAGTATGAGCTGCAGGTTGTGGCCGCACAGGATCGTATCGCCAAGCCTGAACACTACTTTAGTGCAACTCAGCTGTAATTAATGCCCGATGGCGCTCACGCTTATCGGGCATATTTTAGCTGTAGGCCGGGTAAGTGCCACCCGGCAACAACACCCGGCAACAACTATTAATTTAACCCTTCTGCTTTCAGCGCTGCGGCAACCGCCGGGCGTTCAGCCATTCGCGCCATATAGGCGTCAATATTACTTAATCCTGCCATATTCAGCTTAACCGCATAGGCCCAACGCAGTACGGTAAACAGATATGCGTCGGCGATGCTGAAGCGCGGGCCGCAGATCCATTGGTTATCTTTCAGCGAGTCGTTCACATACTGCATTTTTTTCTCCAGCAGCGCGCGAACGGTTGGCTTGAAGTCTTCCGGCGTATCGGGACGGAACAGTGGCGTAAAGCCTTTATGCAGTTCAGTCGCAATGTAGTTAAGCCATTCGATGGTTTTGTAACGGGAGAGGCTGCTGGTAGGGGCAAGGAGCTGGCGGTCTGGCACACTGTCCGCCAGGTATTGCATGATGGCAACACCTTCGGTAAGTAGCGTACCGTCATCCAGCAGCAGTGCGGGAACTTGCCCTTTTGGGTTTACCGCGAAAAAATCATCGCCATTTTCCAGACGTTTCTTCATCAGATCAACACCATCCAGCGTGAAATCTTTACCGCTCTCACGAAGTGTGATGTGGGAAGCGAGAGAACAAGCGCCCGGTTTGTAGAACAGTTTCATCGGTAACTCCTTTTGGCTGAGGTATATCGTATGGTAGTGCTACCTCAGGCAAAAAAAAAGCCGCTAACAACAGTTAGCGGCCTGAAAATGAGTTTCCCTGAGAATTACGCTGTCGCGGCCTTAGAGGCTTTCTCATTGACGTCATCGTCCTGAGTCATACGGTTCAGTTTCGGAGCCGTCAGCAGCATCAGAACAGCGATAACAGCCGTCGCAACACCAATCTGCAGGAACACACGACCGTAGACTTCAAGGGACATCAGCGGGTCAGTCACGTTCTCTGGTACAGCCATCATGTTAGCGACGTAGCCACCGATGATGTTTGCACCGGCAGTGGTCAGGAACCAGCTACCCATGATGAAGCCCATCAGGCGCTGCGGAACCAACTGTGCCACCATTGCCAGACCCAGACCGGAGATCATCAGCTCACCGATACTTTGCAGACCGTAGCAGATAATCAACCAGTTAACGGAAACGATGCCCGCATCGGTAGCGAATTTCGCGCCCAGCGGCAGGATCAGGAATGCACCGGAACACAGCACCATACCAATCGCAAACTTGGTCGGCATCGGCAGGGTATCGCCCATTTTGTTATAGATAGCGGCGAGGATTGGGCTACCAATGATGATCCAGAACGGGTTCAGTGCCTGGTACTGTTCAGGTTCGAAAGCAATGCCAAGAATAGAGTGCTCAACGTTACGAATCGCAAAGAAGTTCAGTGAGGTCGGCATCTGGCTGTACAGCACGAAGAAGATAATCGCTTCCAGCATCAGGATGAAGGCGACGATCATTTTACGACGCGCAGCACCGTGCATGGTGAAGGCTTCTTTACCGAAGATGAACACGATACCCAGCGCAATGACGCCCAGAACCATACGAGCGATCTGCTGGTTGTGCAGCAACCAGGTTGCAATCGCGATCAGTACCACAACACCAGCAATGGTCAGCAGCAGGTTACGGAAGTTGATCGGTTCAAAGTCCGGTTTAGAACCGTACTGTTTAACCCAACGCTGGCAGAATGCGAAGTTAACAACGGTAATCAGCATACCCACGACGCTCAGAGCGAACGCGGTGCTCCAGCCGTAACGCGCAGCCAACCACGGTGTTGCCAGCATAGAGAAGAATGAACCGATGTTGACGGACATGTAGTACATGGTAAATGCACCATCAAGACGCGGGTCATCTTTGGCATAGCAGGTAGAGAGCAGGGAGGATGGGTTTGCTTTAAACAGGCCGTTACCGACCGCGATGGCCGCCATGCCCATATAAACGATACCCGCATCGTGACCGGACCATGCTACCAACGCATAACCGATGGCCAGCACAACGGCACCCAGCATAATGACACGTTTTGTTCCCAGAACTTTATCACCTAACCAGCCGCCAATGGCAACCAGACCGTACACCAGGGCGCTAAAGGACGAGAAAAGGGTGATGGAATCCGCTTCTGACATACCCAGCTGTTTAACCAGGTAGACGGCCATAATCCCTTGCAGGCCGTAATAACCAAAACGTTCCCACAGCTCAATAGAGAAAATGAGATAGAACGCTTTTGGTTGTTTGAAGGCGTTTAAACTTACGCTTTCTGTTGGTTTATTGTTTGCAGTAGACACTTTTACCTCTTTTTTTACATCCCATATCAACGGGGGTGTTCAGGTACGTGATGAGTCAAGTTCATCCGTCCGATTGTTATAGTGGGAGGGGAAACGGCAAGTAATGTTCACTATCTTGACCATTCAGACAAGTGGTTTGTAATAATCTGTTACATATATCATGACTGGTTAAATCGTCGGGGCTGTGAAATGTTATCTAGCGTTAAATTTCTTCATTTCTAAAATGGCAGATTTTTACACTGTTTAATCACCGCCAGAACCGCAATGTGGCGATATGTTCTGCTATTTAAGGTTGAATCCAGTGATATAGGCCATTATCTGAAAAATAGGCAGTGTAATGTTTTGTTTAGAAACTGTGCAGTTGGGGCATCTAATTGTCACCTTAACTAAAAAATAAAAATTTATTAACATTGTGTTGGCTGGATGATCTGGATCACGTATAGATAGAAATTTCTTTTGCTAAAAAAACGATTAACCTGCTCAGGTGTTAATTAACAAGAATATTGCATTAGATATGAGCAATTGGATGGCATCATTGTCGGGAAAATAAACGCTGGGGAGTGCATAACTAATCGTTATGTATGTAAGGGGCGAGGAGGATGCCCCGGCAGCATTAGATATCGACTTTCTCTTTGAATTCGCAGAGATCTTCAATAATACAGGAACCACAGCGCGGCTTTCTGGCGATGCAGGTGTAGCGGCCATGAAGAATTAACCAGTGATGGCAATCGACTTTAAATTCACTGAGTACGACTTTCAGCAGCTTCTCTTCAACCTGCTCGACGTTTTTACCCGGGGCGAATTGCGTGCGATTACAGACGCGAAAAATGTGGGTATCTACGGCGATAGTGGGCCAGCCAAAGGCGGTATTTAACACTACATTAGCCGTCTTTCGCCCAACTCCAGGGAGAGCTTCTAACGCAGCACGGTCTTCAGGCACTTCACCATTATGTTGTTCCAGCAGAATGCGGCAGGTTTTAATTACGTTTTCCGCTTTGCTGTTAAACAAACCGATTGTCTTGATGTAGGACTTAACACCTTCAACACCGAGCTCCAGCATCGCAGCAGGCGTATTGGCGACGGGGTATAGCTTAGCCGTCGCTTTATTGACGCTGACATCGGTCGCTTGTGCGGAGAGCAAGACCGAAATCAACAGTTCAAACGGCGATGTAAAATTAAGCTCGGTTGTTGGATGCGGGTTGTTATCCCGCAGGCGCGTCAGTATTTCCAGACGTTTTGCTTTGTTCATTACGCATTCCCTGTTTCACCCGCGGGACTGTCCACGACAGCCGCCTCGGCACGACGTTTCTTCATTTTCTCATCAATCAGATACTTCACTGCCAGCATCAGACCCAGGCCAATAAACGCGCCCGGTGGTAGCATGGCCAGCAGAAACGGTGTATCAGTATGGAAGATCTCAACGCGCAAGACTTTGGCCCAGCTACCCAATAAACCGTCTGCACCATCAAACAGTGTACCGTTACCAATTATTTCACGCAGCGAGCCCAGAACAAACATGGCACCTGTTGCGCCCATGCCGATGGAGAAACCATCAAGTGCGGATAGTGCAGGGCCCTTTTTGGCGGCGAAGGCTTCTGCACGGCCAACAACAATACAGTTGGTTACAATCAGCGGGATGAAGATGCCCAGAGACTGATACAGGCCGAAGGCGTAGGCATTGATCAACATCTGTACCGCACTCACCACGGAGGCGATAATCATGACATAAATCGGGATACGGATTTCAGGTGGTGTCCAGCGGCGAAGGGCTGAAATTGTCAGGTTGGTCAGCGTCAGGACGAGCGTAGTCGCAAGTCCAAGACCCAGCGCGTTAGTGGCGGTAGAGGTGACGGCCAACAGCGGACACATCCCGAGTAGTTGCACAAGCGCGGAGTTATTTTTCCATAACCCCTGGACAATCACGTCTTTAATTTCGCTCATGGTTATTCTCCACAGGCGCTAAGTTGAGGGAGTTGCGCAGGCAGCGTCTGCGCATACAGGCCGGCACGTTTAACCGCGTTAACCACCGCACGAGGTGTAATGGTTGCGCCAGTAAACTGGTCAAAGTCGCCGCCATCTTTTTTCACTGCCCAGTGAGAGGTGTTATCCGCAGAAATTGTTTTACCGCTAAAATGGGTGATCCAGTCGGACAGTCGCAGTTCGATTTTATCGCCCAGCCCAGGCGTTTCATGGTGTTCGGTAACCCGCGTACCCAACACGGTACCCGTGAAATCGACACCCACCAGCAGTTGAATCGCCCCGGAATAACCATCTGGCGCCGTAGCTTCAAGAATCGCAGCAACAGGACGATCGTCCTGGCGGGCAATATATACACGGTGCGTACCTTTGCCTAACGCCGGCGCATTGACCAGATAACAACTTTCAGACAAGTTATTATTGTAGCGATCGCCAGGCAGAACCTGATCGAACAGCGTTTTTTGCTGTATCGCGGCCTGTTCATCAATGGTTGACTTGGTTAATTGATTGATTGCTGCGGTTAACCCCGTTGAGCCCGCAGCAAACAGCGCCAGTGTAATACCGTGTTTACGAATCGTTTTCAGCATATCTAGTCCTTAGCGATGTCCGTACACGCGAGGGCGGGTGTAATAATCAATCAGGGGAACCGTGATATTTGCCAGCAACACGGCAAAAGCCACGCCATCAGGATAACCACCAAAACTGCGTATCAACCACACTAACAGGCCCGCAAGCGCGCCAAAAATCAGACGACCACGGTTGGTTGTTGATGCTGTAACGGGATCGGTAAGAATAAAGAACGCACCTAACATCGTCGCGCCGGAAAGCAAGTGCAACTGAGGCGATGCCAGTGAGTCTGGCGAAAAAATCCAACCTAAAGTGGCACAAACAGCGAGCGACAGCAGGAAGCTAACCGGGATATGCCAGCGAATCGCTTTTTGCCATAACAGCACGATACCACCAACCAGCCAGGCAAGGTTCACCCACTGCCAGCCAGCGCCTGCCAGCATGCCGCTGTAGATCGGGTATTGCATCACCTGCTCAACGGTACGTCCGGCATGCAGGGATGTCTTAAAGGTATCAAGAGGTGTTGCCTGACTGATACCATCGATACCCATACGCAGCGAATTCATATCCCCGCCGCTGGCGGTATGTCCGTTAAAAATAACGTTCAGGGCGTCAAAGAAACCAGGCACCGTGGCCGCAATTTCATGCGGCGGCAGCCAACTGGTCATCTGTACCGGAAATGAGATGAGCAGCACGACATAGCCAATCATGGCAGGGTTAAACGGGTTCTGCCCGAGTCCGCCATACAGCTGTTTCGCAATGATAACCGCAAATACCGTGCCTAATACCACCATCCACCATGGCGCGAGGGGCGGAATACTGACGGCCAAAAGCAACCCAGTGAGTAACGCAGAGTTGTCTTTTAAAATTGCCACAATGGGTTGTTTACGCAGTTTAAGCACACCCGCTTCGGCAGCAATAGCGCTGATGGCAGCGAGAACGATCTGGAACAACGTGCCCCAGCCGAAGAACCACAGCTGAGCGGCAATCCCCGGCAATGCAGCAAGTAATACCAGCATCATGATACGCGATGTCTGGCGCTGGTTATGGGTATAAGGGGAGCTTGCTATTCTGAATACCATTTATTCCTCGTTTACAACCTGCTGCTGTGCGGCTTTCTTTGCCTGAGCGCGTGCGATGGCGGCCGCGACGGCGGCTTTACGTGGATCAACCGGCTCGGCTGTTTCGGCTACCGCCTGCTGCTCTAGCTTGCGGGCTTTGGCGCGGGCGATTGCCGCTTCGACGGCAGCTTTACGCGGATCAATCGGTTCGACTGTTTCTGTTACCGCTTCTTGTTTAAGTTTGCGGGCTTTGGCGCGAGCGATTGCCGCTTCCACGGCAGCTTTACGCGGATCAACGGGCTCGGTTGTTTCTGTTACCGCCTGCTGCTCGAGCTTGCGAGCTTTAGTGCGGGCGATTGCCGCTTCCACGGCAGCCTTACGCGGATCAACCGGTTCGGCCGTTTCTGTTACCGCTTCTTGCTCAAGCTTGCGGGCTTTGGCGCGGGCAATTGCCGCTTCCACGGCAGCTTTACGCGGGTCTGTACCCGTGCTGCTGCCTTCACTTTGCGGCGGGTTTTCCTTACGGGAAGCACGAGCTTGCGCCTTACGCGCCTCGCGTGCGGCAATCACGGCGCTATTGTCAGGTTTTTCACCTGCCTGAATGACCACCGGTTGCAGCGCCTGAGCCTGCTTTTCTTTTACGCGAGCCAGCGCGGCGGCAATGGCATCATGATCTTTGGCCGCCGGCTGAGCAGCGGCGCTCTTATGGCGTTCAAGACGTGCTGCTTTTTCACGTTCAAGGCGCGCCTGTCGGGCTTCAAACCGAGCTTTTGCTTCTGCGGCGCGCTTTTCTTCCTGACTAATGGCGTAAATCTCGGCTTTTTCCTGACGGAAATACTGTACCAGTGGAATATTGCTTGGGCATACCCAGGCGCAGGCACCGCATTCAATACAGTCGGCGATATTGTGGGCCGTCGCTTTGTCGTGCTGTTGCCCTTTACTGAACCAGTAAAGCTGTTGTGGCAGGAGATCGGCCGGACAGGCATCGGCGCATGCGCTACAGCGAATGCAGCCTTTCTCTTCTGGCGTTTCACCCATTTCACTGGCAGAGGGGGCCAGAAGACAGTTGGTTATCTTCACCACCGGGACATCCAGCCACGGCAGCGTAAAGCCCATCAGCGGCCCGCCCATAATCACCATCTGGTCGGCGGAAGGGCAGAAGCCCGCATCGTTGAGCAGATGACGAACCGGCGTACCTAAACGCGCCCAGACGTTGCCCGGACGACTGACTGCTTCACCTGTTAGCGTCACGACACGTTCGGTGATCGGCTCTCCGTCGATTACTGCACGTTTAATTGCGTAGGCGGTTCCGACGTTTTGCATCAATACGCCGATATCAGAGGAGCGTCCGCCGTGGGGAACCTGCTTGCCGGTCAGGATTTGTGTTAACTGCTTGGCCCCGCCGGACGGGTACTTGGTGGGGATCACGCGTAGGCTAATGTCGTGTGAATCAGCCAGCACCGCGCGCAGCATAGATATTGCCTGCGGTTTGTTATCTTCGATACCCAGGAGGATCTCGCGTGGCTGAAGAATGTGCGCCAGGATGCGGATACCTTCGACGACCTGAGCGGCACAGTCCTGCATCAGGCGGTCATCTGCCGTAATGTACGGCTCGCATTCGGCGGCGTTAATGATCAGCGTTTCAATTTTATCTCCGCCGCCCTGCAGTTTAACGCCGGTGGGAAAACCTGCGCCACCCAGCCCGGCGACGCCGTACTGATGAATACGCGCAATCAGCTCTTCCCGGCTGTGGGAGCGATAATCGGTCCAGCCGTCTCGCTCAATCCAGCGATCTTCGCCATCGGCGTCTATGATGACGCTCAACTCAGCCAGTGCCGAAGGATGCGCGGTGGAGTGCGGGGCAATGGCAACAACGGTGCCTGATGTTGGCGCATGGACTGGAAGCATTTTGCCTCGTCCGCGGGTTAAGGGCTGACCACGCAGCACGGTGTCACCCACGTTTACGCACAGTTCACCCTCCGCACCAATATGTTGTTTCAGCGGAATAACGAAACGCGGCGCCAGCGGAACCTGTCGCAACGGCGTTCCGTTTGACTGGGTTTTCATTTCTGGTGGATGAATGCCGCCATCAAAGTCCCAGATTTTATTTTTTCTGAATGCAGAGAATAACTTAAACATGTTGTTCCACGGGAATGATGCGCACAGGGATGGTGTTTAAATCCCATTTCCAGCTATCGGGTGTCTCGGCTACCGGGCGTAATTCAATACATTGCGTCGGGCACGGGTCAACGCACAGGTTGCATCCAGTGCAGAGATCGCTCATTACCGTGTGCATGGCGCGGGTCGCGCCCACGATGGCATCGACCGGGCAGGCCTGAATACACTTAGTGCACCCAATACAGTTGTTTTCATCAATGACCGCCAGCATTCGCACCGGCGTAACGTCTTGTTCATCGCCATCAATAGGCTGCGGATCGACATTCAGCAGGGCGGCAATTTTTAACATCACCGCTTCGCCGCCGGGGGCGCAACGGTTAATTTTTTCACCCTGAGAGCCGATCGCCTCAGCATAAGGATGACAGCCCGGATAGCCGCACTGGCCACACTGGCTTTGCGGGAGAATTTCATCAATTTTCTCCACGACCGGATCATCTTCAACGGCAAAACGTCGTGAGGCGTACCCCAAAATAGCGCCGAACGCCAGACCCAGTAGACTCACTGCGGCAACGGCAATCCAGATAGCATTCATTACAACTTCACCAAACCACTAAAGCCCATAAAGGCCAATGACATTAAACCAGCGGTAATCAGCGCAATCGCATTGCCGCGAAACGGCGCTGGGACGTCCGCCACGGCGAGGCGTTCGCGGATCGCGGCGAACAGTACCATCACCAGCGAGAAGCCGACGGCGGCGGAAAAACCGTATAGCGCCGACTGTAAAAAGTTATGGCCGAGGTTGATGTTCAGTAGCGCCACACCTAACACTGCGCAGTTAGTGGTGATCAGCGGTAGGAAGATCCCCAGCAGGCGGTACAGCGCAGGGCTGGTTTTGCGCACAACCATTTCGGTAAACTGCACGACGACGGCGATAACCAGAATAAAAGCCAGCGTGCGCAGATAGATGAGATTGAGCGGAATTAGGATCCAGTTATCAATCAGCCAAGCGCAGATGGATGCCAGTGTCATGACAAACGTCGTGGCAAGGCCCATACCCATTGCGGTTTCCAGTTTTTTGGAAACGCCCATAAACGGGCAAAGGCCCAGAAACTTCACCAGTACAAAGTTATTGACCAGTACAGTTCCGACAAACAGCAGCAGGTAATCAGTCATTTTTCGGCCTGAAATAAAAAGCCGCCTATTATCTGACAATCTTCAACAGGCGACAACAGGTTAACTGTAGGGTTATTACGGGTTCACAAACGTCGATTTAACGCGCTGCGATCGTTTGAAGTAGGGCACCAACAGTGCTGCAGCCAGTAATGGGAACAGCAGTTGGCGCACGGCAAAAGCGTCTGGGACGGGTGAAAACGCAAACGCTTTAATCGCCAGCAACACGGAGATCAGCAGCCACAGAATGTAATGCTTAGGCACACAGGCTCTGCGTTTGAAAAACGCAATCGTCAGCCACAGTGTGTAATACCACATGGCGATCGCGGTAATAAAGGAGACGCCCCATAACAGCAAATTGGCCGTACTTTGCTCACCCAGCGTTTTGAAGGTTTGCGGTGTAGCCAGCGCAGTGACATAAAGTAATAACGCCAGCGAAGCGCTCAACAACGCGACTAACAGCCAGGCCAGTGGCCCAAGTAGCCAGCCTCCGATACGTTGTGCCGGTGTTGTAGTCATCTCTTCTCCAGGTTTACGCGCGCAATCAATCATGCCATTCATTTTGGGGCAATTATTATAAAGCTTTTAACGTTGAGCGCTACTTTCTTCTTTATTGCACGTAATGCCAGACTGATTTAGGTACCTGACCAACATCAAACAGACGACCTCCGGAGATAAGCTCCGCACGGCGATGGTCTGCGGCACGGTACATATTGATAATGTCGTTATCGTCGGTGAGCGTGTAGTTAAGATGGTCGAACAGTTTTTCCAGACTTTCGAGCGAACTGATTTTGCGGAATTTTAATAAGTAATCCTGAACGGTCATAAATGCAGATCCATATTAATAAAATAATACCAACGGAGTAGAAAATATAAAAATAAACAACGAGCACAGGTAAAAGCGCATTTACGTGCAAATGTAAGAAGAGTGTTCATACCTGTGAAAAATCAGGCGCTATGCGCGTCTTGAGCAAGGGTAACGCGCTTAGCGATCGCTGGCAATATGCAGCGGAGCGGGACGCGGCGTAATTCGCTTTTTTTGACAGAAAGCGATCTTTTACCGGCAGACCCTGCAACTACCAATGTTAATTGCCGGGCAATAAAAGGCTGCTGATGCTTATTTCTTCTGCACTGCCGCAACGGGCTCTGGTGGCTGGTAATTGTCAATATGATTGGCAACACCCAGCAGGATCACGGAGACGGCGAGAACAATCCAACCTGTTAATTCAATAAGACGATTCATTACTGATGACATTTGCTTTGATTTATCCATAAACACAGGCTGCAAATGTTACTAATCTCTCATTAATACAGCAAGATGATTGGGAACGATTTCTACCTCTTTTTCGCTGCAAGTTAAGCATAAGTGGCATATGTTTGACTTAAGTTAAAAAACAACCTTTGTAGCGCAAAGGTTATTAAACTATTGAGACGTTGCAAGGTATGGTGTGAAATAGGTCAGTCCTGAATTGAGAGGCAATAACATGAGTGACAACATCCGCGTTGGGCTAATTGGCTACGGTTATGCCAGCAAAACCTTCCATGCCCCACTGATTGTGGGCACGCCGGGTCTGGAACTGGCTGCAGTGTCCAGTAGTGATGAAGAAAAAGTGAAAGCAGACTGGCCTACGGTGGCGGTTGTTGCTGAGCCTAAGCATCTTTTTAACGATCCAAATATCGACCTGATTGTGATCCCCACGCCAAACGACACGCACTTTCCGTTAGCGAAAGCAGCGTTGGAAGCGGGCAAGCATGTGGTTGTTGATAAGCCCTTTACCGTGACACTGTCACAAGCACGTGAGTTGGATGCGCTGGCACGTAGCCTGGGGCGTGTGTTGTCTGTATTCCATAACCGTCGCTGGGACAGTGATTTTCTGACGCTGAAAGCTCTGCTGGCGGATGGTGTTTTGGGTGAGGTAGCGTATTTCGAATCCCATTTCGATCGTTTCCGCCCACAGGTTCGTGACCGTTGGCGTGAACAGGGCGGTCCGGGAAGCGGTATCTGGTACGATTTAGCACCGCATCTTTTGGATCAGGCGATTAACCTGTTTGGTTTACCTGTCAGCCTGACGGTAGACCTGGCCCAGTTGCGTCCGGGCGCGCAGGCGACGGATTACTTCCATGCCATCCTGACGTATCCGCAGCGTCGTGTGATCCTGCATGGCACCATGCTTGCTGCTGCAGAATCGGCCCGTTATATTGTGCACGGATCGCGTGGTAGCTATGTGAAGTATGGCCTTGACCCACAGGAAGAGCGTCTGAAAAATGGCGAGCGCCTGCCTCAGGAAGACTGGGGATATGATATGCGCGATGGCATATTGACCCGAGTAGAAGGCGAAGAGCAGGTTGAAGAAACCTGGCTGACCGTACCGGGCAACTATCCGGCGTATTATGCTGGCATTCGTGATGCGCTAAACGGCAACGGTGAAAACCCGGTACCGGCGAGACAGGCTATCCAAATTATGGAGCTGATTGAGCTGGGTATAGAATCTGCGAAACATCGTTCGACGCTGTGCCTTGCCTGATTAGGTAAATGGCGCAAGGCGATACCTTCCTGGCATCGTATCCGGCCTACAATGAAAACCAACGTAGGCCGGATAAGCGTTAGCGCCATCCGGCACTTTACCTGTTACGCTGCGGCGACTTTCTCGCGCAAGGCTCGTTTTTCCTCGTTACTCAGGAATGCCATTTCCAGACCGTTGATTTGCGCCTGGCGGATCTGTTCGCGCGTTAGGCCTGCAGCTGGTGCGGCAATGGTGTACTCGTGAATAATATCCACACCCTGAACAGCCGGGTCGTCCGTATTCAAACTGGCGATAACGCCATGTTCAAGGAACGTTTTCAGCGGATGGTTCGCTAGTGAGGCAACGGTGCTGGTCTGAATGTTTGATGTCAGGCAGGATTCGATGCCGATACGGTGCTCGGCGAGGTAATCCATCAACGCACGATCTTCAACGGCTTTAACGCCGTGGCCAATACGCTCAGCGCCTAGCTCTTTAATGGCCTGCCAGATGCTTTCTGGTCCCGCGGCTTCGCCCGCATGCACGGTAATACGCCAGCCGGCGTCGCGTGCCTGGTTGAAGTGAGACAGGAACAGGCTGCCCGGGAACCCCAGTTCGTCACCGGCCAGATCCAGTGCCGTAATATGGTCTCGGTGGGCTAACAGCGCATCCAGTTCCTGCAGACAGGCGGCTTCGCCGAAAGTACGACTCATAATGCCAATTAAGCGAGCTTCGACGCCAAAGGTCTTGCAGCCCTCGCGTACGCCTGCGATGACGGCTTCAACCACACCTGCAACCGGGAGCTGATGCGCCATCGCCATGTAGCCAGGGGAAAAACGCAGTTCAACATAGTGCAGACCGTTACGTGCTGCATCCTCAATATTCTCAAACGCCACGCGACGACACGCATCCAGCGAGGCCAGTACCTTCACGCCCCAGTCGAGCTTGGATAAAAAGCTCACTAAATCTGGCTCAGTTGATGTGACTTGCACATGAGGGATCAGCGTTTCCAACGTTTGTGCCGGAAGCGTTAAGTTGAACTGACGACCCAGATCCAGGATCGTTTGTGCACGGATGTTACCATCAAGGTGGCGATGGACGTCGGTCAGGGGGAGAGAAGTATCAATCATGGTCGCACTCGTGTATTTAGGTAAAGTGCAGGCCATTATACAACAGAAAAATGTTCCTCTAAAAACTTTAAAAAAAGCAGTGCAGAGTTCGGGGTTATGGGGAAGCAAGTATCGCCAAATTGTTGACCATGCTGTTAGCGCACCAACAGAGTAGTGTTCCGACTCCCTGATCCTTGAGACCGTATCACGATGCTTATGCCTTGCGGTGGTAAGACGGGCGTAAAATAAGCAATAACGCATTTCCTGCAACATGTGTGTAATGAAGGGATTTTATTTTAAGATTATTTACCTCGTTTTTATTTAATTCCTGCCTGTCAGTGTTATTTTATTCAGACATTTATTGAATAACATTGCTAATAGCGAAAAATGGACACTTTCCAGTTTATGAATGTGCTGCGAGGTATGTTATAAAAACACAATAACGACTGAGGGTATTAATAAAGTGAAAAGTGTAAAGCTAATTGTCAGTACAATGTTCTGTGGAAGTTTCCTGCTGGCAACTGCGCCTGCGCATGCGGCGTATAAAGCGGATGAAACGCATGTAATCCAGTTTAAGAAAGGTACAAGTGGTGCAGATATCAAGGGGACAATTACGGGTGATAAAACAAAAGATTATACGTTTGTCGCCAAAAAAGGGCAGACCATGCAAGCAGTTCTGAAAAGCGCCTGGCCTCATCCTTTCATGAGTATTATTGCACCGGGCGAACAATTCATTTTTGATGGCATGATGAGTGGTGATACTTATAAAAATACGCTGCCTGCCAGCGGTAAGTATACCATCAGAATATATCAAAAAGGCGCGGCGAAGGATGAGGGGAAAACCAACGCATTCCAGCTGCACATGAAAATTACCAACTGATCATGAGGAAAAGATCGCCCAGGTGGTGATCTTTTCCTTTGCTATTAAACTTCTTCGCCAGAATAAGCCACAACGCAATTACGGCCTCGGTTTTTTGCCATATACAGGGCGCGGTCTGCGCAATCAGCTAGTTGTTCGGGGGCTGAACGGTTGTCAACCGAGGTTACGATACCCAGGCTGATGGTGATGATGCGTGGAAAATCACCTTTAGTCGTGGCCTGAGTTTGTTGTTCTACGTGTTTTCTGATTCGCTCTGCGATGTTAAATGCTGCATCAGCGTTAGTTTCAGGTAGCAAAATAGCAAACTCTTCTCCGCCAATACGCGCCACGATGTCGTTACGCCGACTCAGTCGCTGCATAATTTCTGACAGTTTAATTATCACTCTGTCACCCTGCAAATGTCCCCAGGTGTCATTGACCGACTTAAAGAAATCAATGTCGCAAAAGATAATGCTCAGGGGGTTATGGGTCGCTGTCATTTTAATCTCATTGCTGAGTGCGTTATAAAAATAGCCACGGTTGAAAAGTCGAGTCATCGGGTCGCGGACTGAATTTTCATAGGATAATTCATAGGCCTGACGTGAGGCTTTGTAGCGCTTGAAAATATCAGACATGAGCACGATCATCACGGCCATTGCGCTAAGGCACTCCAGGCCTCTGGCGAGATACCATCCAGCGGAGTCTATATGCGTGTACTTCAGCATAATGATGACACTTAACAGATTGCTCAGGGCAACCAGTGACATACTTACCCAAAACTGTGTTTTTAGCCGGGTTAATTTTGCCCCTAATAAAACGATACAGGTCCACAAGATAATGAGGACATAAATAAAACTCCCACGCCAGGGTCTAAGCCATTCAAACGTTTCTGTGTCGACCAACTGAAACGATATTGGCGTAATACGGATGGAGTAGAGGATAGCCATTACCAGATGCAACATGCACCATAAATAAGTGGCGTAAATGACTGTTTTACCATGCTTTTCTTTTTTATTTTTAAACGTATATAAATAGTATGTTGCAAAAAACAACCCCGTAATTAACATGTTCCTCATAAAGTATAAAACAGCAATGTCATTGTAGATGACACCAGGAAGGCCGTTTTTATAAAAATAAATATAGAGCGCAAGAAATAAGAAAACCCCCGAGAAATAAAATGCGCAGGCCAGGGGTAAAAGATATTTTTTGCGCCGATAACTCATGTAATTCATCGTCATAAAGCACCCCGTCTGAATGTGCAATACACCAGCAAAGGTTGCAATAACCGGGTAAAAAGAGAGGCTATAACGCTGATTACTAAAAGGGATATACCAAAGAAAAATGGATGTCGTTAGGGACAGGAGTAAAAAAAAAGTTAAATTCTTTCTGTGAATGTTTATTTGTGTTGTATTCATGATTTTTATGTATATAAAACAGCGCTATATTTCGGCTATCTTCTCAGCTTTGTATTTTGTCTTTTTGATTTTTATTGCTGTTGATTTTGACTGGCAGGAAAAGTCAGGGAGGAATTGGTATTAAAAAAACGATAAAAAACAGATTTGTTTTTTATATAAGGAGTTGCGCAATGAGTTCTTCATTGCGCAAGACTATTTAACGTATTGTGCGGATGGCGTTAATCAACCCCTTAACGCCTTTTTCAAGTTTGGAACGTGGACATCCGGCATTGAGGCGCACAAAACCGCGTCCTTCTTCTCCGTATGTGTATCCGGGCATGATGGCGACTTTCTGCTGATGGATGAGTGCTTCCTGCAGTGCGTGGTCATCAAGGTTGAGTGGACGCAAGTCAATCCATGCCAGATAGGTGGATTGCGGAACCTGCCAGTTCAGTTCGGGGAATGCGTCATTCAGTTCGTGCGCGATGTAATGCAGGTTACTGGCAAGATAATCCCGCAGCGCATCAAGCCAGCTAGCGCCCTGTTGGTAGGCTGCGATATGTGCGCTAAGCGCGAGCACTGCAGGTGAGGAAAGACCATCCCGACCCTTTAACGCACTGAGGTAATCGTTGCGACTTTGCTCATCCTCAATAATCCCGTAAGCCCCGGTTAATGCCGGAATATTGAAGCTCTTTGAACCGGAGGTGAACAGCGCCCAACTGTCGCGTGCGACGTTACTCCACGGGATGTGCGGCTGGTCTGCCCATACCATATCCATATGGATCTCATCAGAAATGACTTTTACACCGTGGCGCTGACACAGTTCCGCCATGGTTTCCAGTTCATCGCGCGTCCATACCTTACCGGTTGGGTTGTGCGGGCTGCAAAGCAGGAGAATTTTGCTTTCAGGCCGGGACAGGGCTTTCTCTAGTGCAACCATGTCGCAAAACCAGCCGTCAGCGCGTTTTTCAAGTCCGACAGCGCATACCTGGCGCTGATTACCTTTAATCGCTTTGTAAAACGCGTCGTAAGCTGGCGTATGAATGACCACCGCATCCCCTGCTGAGGACCACTGGCGGATCAGCTCCGACACCATATAGATGACCGAGGGGCCATAAACCAGCGATTGAGGATCAATTTGGGTATTATGACGCGAGAGAAACCAGTGGCTAATCGCCGCCAGAAATTCATCATTTTTCCAGCGACTGTAACCTAACACGCCATGTGACAGGCGCTGAGTCAGCGCCTCCAGAATGCAGGGGGCGGTGGCAAAATCCATATCGGAGATGGTGAACGGCAGCAGGTCGGCTGAACCAAAACGGTCGGCAACGTAATCCCACTGGGTACACCAGGTACCATGCCTGTCCACAACTTTTGAAAAATCAAACATATTATTGTCCTTAAGCCTGTACGGTGTTCATCAGAACTGCGATCTCGTCTTTCACTGACTGGACCTGCGGACCAATAACAACCTGAAGATTATGCTGATTGAGTTGCACTACGCCAATGGCGCGATTGTCCTTCAGTGCCTGTACGTTCACAAGCGACATATCCTTCACTGACAAGCGCAGACGGGTAATGCAGTTATCAAGGCTGACAATGTTTTCCGCACCGCCCAGCGCCGCCAGAATGGCAGGGACGTTGTAACCGGATTTACTCGGTGCTCCCGCCATGACTTTTTCGATATTGCTGGCAATTTCGACGTCCCGACCCGGGGTCTTGAGATTGAAGCGTGTGATGGCGAAACGGAAGATCACGTAGTACACCGCGAACCAGATCGCAGCTACGACAGGGACCAGATACCACTTGGTAGAGAGTCCGTGCAGGATGCCGAATACCACAAAGTCAATCAGGTTACCGTCCGTGTTACCGATGGTGACGCCTAGCACAGCCATCACGGTGAAACCAAGACCGGTCAGCAGGGCGTGGATTACATACAAAACAGGGGCAACGAACAGGAATAAGAACTCGAGTGGTTCGGTTGTACCGCCGATCACGCAGGCAATGAGACCAGAAATTAACAGCCCTTTAATTTTATGACGATTTTCAGGGCGAGCACAGTGGTACATAGCGAGCGCTGCCCCCGGCAAACCCCCGAGGAACGCCGGCATTTTACCCTGCGACAGGAAGCGGGTTGCGCTTTCAGAGAAACCTTGTGTTGTCGGGCAGCTCAGTTGAGCCTGGAAAATAGTCAGTGCGCCGCTCACGCTGTGACCGCAGACTTCCTGCGTGCCGCCAGCTTCGGTGAAGCGAATGAGCGCCACCAGAATATGATGCAGACCAAACGGCAGCAGCAGACGTTCACCGGTACCAAACAGCATTGGACCAAATTCGCCCGCGCTGTTGATGATGTGGCCGAGCCCGTTAATGCCCATGGCGAAAACCGGCCAAACCAGGGGAATGACCAGGCCGACCAGTCCCATCACCACCGAAGAGATAATTGGTACAAAGCGGGTACCGCCGAAGAACGCCAGTGCATCCGGCAGGCGAATGTTGTGGAAACGTTCATGCAGCATCCAGACGATGATCCCGGCAATAACAGCGCCGAGGATCCCTGTGTCGATCGACTGGATCCCCAGGATATTCTGCACGTTGTTGGCCTTCAGGATCGCGGCATCGGTGGTAGGCAAGATACCTTTCGCGGTTAACCAGAAGTTGACGGCAAGGTTCATCACCGCATAACCAACAAAACCGGCAAATGCCGCTACGCCTTTGTTCTCGCGGGCCAGGCCGAGAGGTATGGCAATACAGAACATCACCGGTAAGAAGCTAAACGCAAATGAGCCTACTTTGCTCATCCAGGTAAAAATAGCCTGCAGTACCGGATTACCCAATGCCGGAATCAGCGTTAAGACATCATGACTACTTAACGAGCTGCCGATCCCTAACATGATCCCGCAGAATGAGAGCAGAGCCACGGGCAGCATAAAGGTTTTGCCCAACTGCTGGAAAAATTCCCATAACGTAATTTTTGGTGTGGTTCTCGTCGTCATCAAACGACTCCTCGTAAAAGCTAGCTGACTAATGATGGCGAGAAGATAAAACGTTTTACCTAATTTTAGTGCGGTATAAATCACATTATCGAACGATAATAGGGCGTATAAATATAAGTGATTGATAAAACGTTTTATCCGTCACGTTATCAGGGAGTTTTCCGTTTTTATGGCTATAGCCAAAAAAATAACCATCCATGATGTTGCGCTGGCCGCGGGCGTTTCGGTTAGTACCGTCTCATTGGTGCTCAGTGGAAAAGGCCGTATTTCATCCGCGACCGGCGAACGGGTGAATGCCGCTATTGAGCAACTGGGGTTTGTGCGTAATCGCCAGGCATCAGCGCTGCGTGGCGGCCAGAGCGGGGTAATTGGTTTGATCGTGCGCGACCTTTCCACCCCGTTTTACGCCGAGTTGACAGCGGGTCTGACGGAAGCATTAGAAGCGCAGGGGCGCATGGTTTTTTTATTACATGGTGGCAGAGATGGCGAACAGCTGGCGCAGCGTTTCGCTATGCTGCTTAATCAAGGGGTTGATGGTGTGGTGATCGCCGGGGCAGCCGGCAGTAGCGACGACCTTCAACAACTGGCCGCCGATAAGGGGATTCCGGTAGTGTTTGCGTCTCGGGCCAGCTACCTGGATGACGTTGACACCGTCAGGCCTGACAACATGCAGGCAGCGCAATTGCTGGTTGAACATCTGATAAGCCATGGGCATCAGCGCATCGCGTGGTTGGGGGGGCAGAGTTCTTCATTGACCCGCGCAGAGCGTGTCGGCGGCTATTGTACGACGTTGCTAAAGTATGGTTTACCGTTTCATAGCGACTGGGTGCTGGAGTGCTCATCCAGCCAAAAGCAGGCCGCAGAGGTGGTGACTGCGCTGTTACGTCGTAACCCAACGATCAGCGCAGTGGTGTGCTACAACGAAACCATAGCCGTTGGCGCCTGGTTTGGCCTGATGAGAGCAGGGCGTCAGAGTGGTGAAATTGGCGTAGATCGCTACTTCGAACAGCAGATCTCGTTAGCCGGGTTTGCCGATGTAGCGGAAAATGCACTGGACGATATCCCCATTATTTGGGCCTGCACGCCCGCGCGTGAAATGGGTTATACCCTTGCTGAGCGCATGCTACAGCGCATTGGGCACGATGATGGTCATTCACGTAACTTAACGCTTTCCGCCCGGCTGGTGGTGGCAAAATAAAAAAGGCCCGATAAACACACGGTTATCGGGCCGGTTGTCACGCGTATTTACTGTTGCGGAATAGCCGGGACATCCGGCTCGCCGAGAGAAGGCATACCGAACATACCAACAAACTCATCCAGCGACATTTTTTGTCCGTTTAACGTAACCTGGCCGTTTGCATATTGCAGGCTGGAGCCGATGACGTTGTCCTGCATCGTTGTAATACGGAACATCTGACCCATTGCCGCCAGGCCATTCACCTGTTGCTTCGCCAGATCGGCCGCTTGCTCCTGCTGATAGCCTTCAATTTTGGCAATCTGCGTCATGAACTCAGTCGCCATATCAACCGGAATCGTCAGCTTAGCATCCAGTGATTTGACCGAACGATCCACTTCCTGAGCCAGCGTTTGTGGTTCCTCAGTATTTGCTGTCGGATCTTTTAGCAGCAGTGACAGATTAAATGCGGTTTCACCTTTTGCATTTTTCCAGCTCAGCGGGGCAATGGTGATAGCCGGCTCGCCTTTCATCAGAATCGGCAGCGCATTGAAGAAGGCTTCAGTGACTTTTTGCTGATAAAGCTCAGGATTTTGTACCACATCAATCTGCGCCATCAGTGCCTTGGTTTGGGCACTATATTGCTGACTGAACTGGTGTAGTGCTTCACCGTCAATCTGGCCAACTTTCAGCGTCAGTTTACCGCTACCCATATCCTGACCCTGCAATTTCAGACTGTTCAGCGTGTAATCCAACTGGCTGTTGACAGTTTTACCGTCGTTGATCAGATCGGATTTACCATCAATACCCATGCCTTCCAGAACCGCCAACTCTTTACCTTCGACGGAAATCGACAGTTTATCGAGTGACAATTTCTGGTCGCCGATGCGCTCACCAAAGCTGGCAATACTGCTGGAACCCTCAGTTTTCAGGTTATTGAAAGTCATTTGTACTTTCTGGTCATACTCGTTGACCGCATTGACCACACCGCTTTGCGCATTGCCTGTCAGCGAGACAGCATTACCTTCTTTGTCTGCTGTAAACTGGAATTCCCCGCCGCTGAAGGCTACTTTTTCGTCGCCTTTCTCATAGTTCAGTGGTTTGAGGGAGAGATCGGAACGGGTATCGCCGCTGTAGCTGATACGGGAGTTAATGACAAATGGCGACTCACCTTTGGCAATATCAAACAGCGGTTTGGTAACGTCGTTATTGACCAGCGTCGTTTTCACGGAGGCCATAGCCGGGACCAGATTCAGTGATTTCAGTTGCGCCAGCGGGAATGGACCGTGATCGACGGTTTCATTCAGGACGATACTTTGCCCCGGTTTTAGCCAGGAATCTGCCTGCCCGGCGATTGGTTTCACCACCAATTGCAGTTGGCTATTGAACACCCCGCGCTGGTAGTTTTGATAACTCAGTTCAATGCCCGCCTCAGGGGAGAAACGTTTTAACTGATCGTTTGCCTGTGTCACCATCTCGGCGAGATGCGTTTCAAGTTTCTTACCTGTGTACCAGGCGCCGCCCGTCCAGACGATACCCAGCGCAACCACCACACCCGCAGCTACCAGCGATTTTTTCATTTCGATATCCATAAAATAAAACCAGGCGTTTGAAGACGCCTGGAGGAGTGACATGTCTTTAACTCACTACAGCTTAGCAAGAGTTGTTAAAAATATCAGTATCTTGCTATAGCTTGTTATAAACCCGGGCTAAACGACCTGCGCCACTGATGTTAACTGGCGATTCATTCGCGCCAATAAAGGCCGATTCACCCGGTCGCAGAACCAGACGTTGCTCGCCTTTGCTCAGCACGGCTTCACCCTCGATGCAGAACAAAATGGCCGCACTTTGCTGGCTGATATCTGCGCCACTGGTAGTAAGCTCATGCAGGGAGAACGCAAAATCGTCAACCGGGATCGGGAAGTCCAGTTCGCCATCAGATTCAACCGGCGTGGTCAGTAACTGGTTTGCTGGCTTGGCGACAAACTTCACGTTGGCGACCAGTTCCGGGATATCAATATATTTTGGCGTCAGTCCGGCGCGCAGCACGTTGTCCGAGTTAGCCATCACCTCAAGCGCCACACCTTGCAGGTAAGCGTGCGGGGTTTCGGCAAATAAGAACATAGCCTCGCCTGGATTGAGTTTCACCACATTGAGCAGCAGCGGGGAGAAAAGCCCACTGTCGTTCGGGTAGACGTCAGCGATCAGACGGATGGTTTGCCAGGGTTCACCCTGCTGGCTGTTCAGCGCCGATTTCAGGATCGCTAACGCATGGGATTTCTCCTCATCCTGCATATTCAACAAGCTGGCGAAAAGATAGCTCAGACGTTCCGCACTCGGTTCTTCCAGGAAATGTGCAATAGCTGGATGTGCGGCGGAAACGGGTTGTAACAATGCAACAATGTCAGAGAACTCGCGGAATGCGTTCATCGCCAGGAAAGGCGTCAAAGCAAATACCAGTTCTGGTTTGTGGTTAGGATCTTTGTAGTTGCGCTCGGCGGCATCCATCGGGATCCCCGCGGCGTTTTCTTTGGCAAATCCAATTTCAGAATTGTGCTTTTTAGGATGAACCTGAATCGAAAGTGGTTGAGCAGCGCAGAGTACTTTAAACAGGAAGGGCAGTTCACCAAAACGTTGCGCTACGGCTTCGCCTAGCAGTGCGGATTTATCGTGCTCGATAACGTCGCGCAGAGCAACCGTCTGACCGTCAGCGCCCAGAACATGCGAACTGCTTTTCGGATGCGCGCCCATCCACAACTCAGCCATCGGTTGCTGAGTGGGGTTGGCAATGCCATAGAGTTCCGTTAACGCCGTTTTACTTCCCCAGGCGTAGTTCTGCACTGAGTTGATGAGTTTTTGCATTATCAAGCCCTGTTTCAATGTTGAATTTTCTACGGCTATTAAACCAAGAAACCCTGAGGGAAGTAACCTGCACATGTAAAAAGTCGTACTTGTCTCAGTTTTTGTTAAAAAAATGTGTAGGATATGGTGACTCGCTTTTAATACCCTGAGTAATTCCGGTTGCAGAAAGCTCTTCCTTCTACAACCGGATCTGCGGCAGGGAAGCAGGGCAATGGAACATCTGCCCAGAGAATAACCAGACCGAGCAGTAAGTGAGAGCACAATGTCAAACAAACCCTTTCATTATCAGCATCCTTTCCCCCTCAAAAAGGATGATACCGAATACTATCTGCTGACCAGCGACTATGTCTCTGTTGCCGAATTTGAAGGGCAGGAGATTGTTAAAGTTGCACCGCAAGCCTTAACCCTGCTGGCTCGTCAGGCCTTTCATGATGCGTCGTTTATGCTGCGTCCCGCACATCAACAGCAGGTAGCTGATATTCTGCGCGACCCGGAGGCCAGCGAAAACGACAAATATGTGGCCCTGCAATTCCTGCGTAACTCTGACATCGCGGCAAAAGGCATTTTGCCGACCTGTCAGGACACAGGAACTGCGATTATCGTGGGTAAAAAAGGTCAGCGTGTCTGGACCGGTGGGGGTGATGAGGAGGCGCTGGCACGAGGCGTCTATAACACCTACATCGAAGACAACCTGCGCTATTCACAAAACGCCGCGCTGGATATGTATAAAGAGGTGAACACCGGTACCAACCTGCCAGCACAAATCGATTTGTATACCGTCGACGGAGATGAATACAAATTCCTGTGTATTGCCAAAGGTGGTGGTTCGGCGAATAAAACCTATCTGTACCAGGAAACCAAAGCGCTGCTAACACCGGGCAAATTAAAAGATTACCTGGTTGAGAAAATGCGTACGTTGGGCACTGCGGCCTGTCCGCCGTATCACATCGCGTTCGTAATCGGTGGAACATCGGCAGAAGCCACGCTGAAAACGGTCAAACTGGCTTCTGCAAAATACTACGACGAATTGCCGACAGAAGGTAACGAACATGGTCAGGCATTCCGCGATGTAGAGCTGGAAAAAGAGCTGCTGATTGAGGCGCAGAATTTGGGGCTTGGCGCGCAGTTTGGTGGGAAGTACTTCGCGCATGATATCCGCGTGATCCGCCTGCCGCGTCACGGCGCGTCGTGTCCGGTTGGCATGGGTGTTTCTTGCTCAGCCGATCGAAATATCAAAGCCAAGATCAACCGTGAAGGTATCTGGATCGAAAAACTGGAACATAATCCTGGCAAATTTATACCGGAAGAGCTGCGCCAGGCGGGAGAGGGCGAAGCGGTACGTGTTGACCTCAATCGTCCGATGAAAGAGATTCTGGCTCAGCTTTCCCAGTATCCGGTTTCCACACGTCTGTCGCTCAACGGTACAATTATCGTTGGCCGTGATATTGCGCATGCGAAACTGAAAGAACGTCTGGATAACGGCGAAAGTTTGCCGCAGTATGTTAAAGATCACCCGATCTATTACGCAGGTCCGGCAAAAACGCCGGAAGGTTATGCCTCTGGTTCGCTGGGTCCAACCACTGCCGGACGTATGGACTCGTATGTTGACCAGCTTCAGGCCGCTGGTGGGAGCATGATTATGCTGGCGAAAGGCAATCGCAGCCAGCAGGTGACCGATGCTTGCCATAAACATGGCGGCTTCTATTTGGGTAGTATTGGCGGCCCCGCCGCGGTACTGGCTCAGGGCAGTATCAAGAGCCTGGAGTGCGTGGAATACCCGGAACTCGGGATGGAAGCCATCTGGAAAATTGAAGTAGAAGATTTCCCGGCATTTATTCTGGTAGATGACAAAGGCAACGATTTCTTCAAGCAAATTCAGACGTCGCAGTGCGCACGCTGCGTTAAGTAACGTCAGCCGCCCTTCGGGGCGGTTTTTTTTACCGCACGAACCACCAAACGACAGTTTTATCCTCGTTAATACTCATAAGACCAATGCAAATGGGCAATGTCGAAACATAACCTAATCAACTGTTAATGTAAGGAGCAGGTAATGGTAACGGTACGCCGCGAGAATGATTCAATGGGGGCGATTGATGTTCCTGCCGATAAGCTTTGGGGCGCGCAAACCCAACGTTCGCTGGAGCATTTTCGTATCTCTACGGAGAAAATGCCGGTCTCGCTGATCCATGCGCTGGCGCTGACGAAACGCGCCGCGGCAAAGGTTAACCAGGATCTGGGCCTGCTGGCGGAGGATAAAGCCAGGGCTATTATGCAGGCTGCAGATGAGGTGTTGGCAGATAAACACCGCGATGAGTTTCCACTGGCCATCTGGCAAACCGGCTCAGGCACGCAAAGCAATATGAACATGAACGAGGTGCTGGCAAACCGGGCCAGCGAATTGCTGGGCGGCGTGCGGGGGATGGAGCGAAAAGTACACCCCAACGATGATGTCAATAAAAGCCAAAGCTCGAACGATGTCTTCCCGACCGCAATGCACGTTGCCGCACTGCTGGCGCTGCGTAAATCTTTGATCCCAAAATTAAATGTGTTGACTAAAACGCTCAGTGATAAGTCCCACGCTTTCGCCGATATCGTTAAAATTGGTCGTACACATCTGCAAGATGCAACTCCACTTACGCTTGGCCAGGAGATTTCCGGCTGGGTAGCAATGCTTGAACATAACCTCAGACACATTGAAAACAGTTTACCGCATGTAGCAGAACTGGCGTTGGGGGGAACCGCGGTAGGTACCGGACTGAACACTCATCCCGAATACGCCCGCCGGGTCGCGGATGAATTGCGGGTCATTACCTGCGCGCCGTTCGTTACCGCTCCGAATAAATTTGAAGCGCTGGCCACCTGCGATGCCCTGGTTCATGCCCACGGAGCGCTAAAAGGACTGGCAGCGTCGCTGATGAAAATCGCCAACGATGTACGCTGGCTGGCATCTGGCCCGCGCTGTGGTATTGGCGAAATTTCAATTCCGGAAAATGAACCGGGCAGCTCGATCATGCCGGGTAAAGTCAATCCTACCCAGTGTGAAGCGCTGACCATGCTTTGCTGCCAGGTGATGGGTAACGATGTCGCCATCAATATGGGCGGGGCGTCAGGTAACTTTGAGCTCAACGTCTATCGACCGATGGTCATCCACAACTTCCTGCAGTCGGTACGCCTGCTGGCGGACGGTATGGAAAGCTTCAATGAACATTGCGCGATGGGAATCGAGCCCAACCGTGAACGAATAGATCAACTGCTCAATGAGTCGCTGATGCTGGTGACCGCGCTCAACACCCATATCGGTTACGATAAAGCGGCTGAAATTGCCAAAAAAGCGCATAAAGAAGGGCTGACGCTAAAAGCCTCCGCTCTGGCGCTGGGATATCTAACCGAAGCGGAGTTCGACAGCTGGGTACGTCCGGAACTGATGGTTGGCAGCATGCGGCCAGGCAGTTAATCCGCAACGTACAGGTGCAGCCGGGGAATAATCAATCTCAACGGCTGCGCCTGAGGTTTAAAACGATGTTGAACGTTATCGGCATCGTAATTCAGTAACTCGCCGATATCCGGTACGGTCATACCGTTGTCGTTATTAAGCAGTGCAATTAGTGGCGTTGGGCAGGCATATTGCACCTGTTTTTGCTCTCCTTTGTACCAGACTCGGGCAATAGGCTGCACTTTTACCGGTCTTTTAATTTTCAGGCGGGCCTGCTGCGGTAAGGCGGCGATATCCTGATATTCGCGTTCAAGCTTCGCCTGCCATTCTTCACGTGTCCAGGGATGTACGCTGCGCGGTGAGGTCAGGCTTTTTTCCAGTTGCTGCAGTACTTCATCGCGTTTCAGGTTTTTAATAATGTGCTTGTTAGCCCAGCCGAATCGGAGGGTGGCAGGATCTCTGACAACGGTGAGCGTGCGATAGGCATTCAGTGTAATCAGCCCCGGCAGGTGGCGATGCACCCATTCGAAACGTGCTGCCGGCGCCAGCCCTGATTCTACTGTAACAATGCGCTCGAAGGTGGTTTTCAACTGGTTTATACGCTGGACTTGTTCTTCCAGAGCACATTGCCCCGCATTATCAACCTGGTAGCACAATACACCCGGTAGGCGGACGGCCGCTTTGCTGCTGCGGTTTTCGGACTGCTGTTGAATAAACAGGTGACGGTAATGACGCAGTGCCAGCGCTTCAGCCTCTTTGCCTAAATGCTGCTTAACATCAATGTTTTGCAGAGGGGCATGCTCTGCCTCTTTGACCACTTCCGGTAACGAGAATACGCGGGCAATAAGCAGCGTCTGCTGCAACAGGTTTTCGTTCAGAAGCGCCAGTTCTTGTTCCATCTGGCGAAAGGTGCCGTTCAGGCGGTCAACGAGATCGTAACGGGCCATAGATTTACCATTTTAGTTACAACATACTTTTTTTATAACACAACATCCACCACGTGGCCACCGAGCAGAATAGGTCAGGCAGCCGAAATTTCAGGAATGTTATGCCAGACGGGCCAACGGAAAGTAAACCGGGCACCGCCAAGTTCACTTTTATCACAGACGACCGTCCCTCCCATAGCCAACGCTATTGAGTGGACGATGGCTAACCCAAGCCCACAACCCCCGGTCGCCCGATCACGGCTGGGGTCAAGGCGTACAAACGGTTCAAAAATCTGTTCGCGAGCGTCTGGTGCAATGCCGGGGCCGTCGTCTTCCACTACCAGCGTGGCTTGATTGCCGTTCAGCAGCAGACTGGCTTGCACTGTAGACTGGCAATAGCGCAGGGCATTGTTCAGCAAATTATCCAGGACCCGCTCCATCAGGCGCATATCCAACGCGCCGTAGTCGCCAGTTTCGAGATGACGTAAGTGCACCTCACGGTCAGGATTCACGCTTTGCACATCCTCCAGATGGGTGGTTAACCAAGCAGGCAAGTCCGGTACACTGAGCTTCAGTTCATTTTGCGGGCGATCCAGGCGGGCGTAGGTCAGTAACTCTTCGATCAACGCTTCCAGTTGGCCAATATCACGATTCAGAGCCTGAGATTCCTGCTCGGTGAGGTTATCACTCATTTCCAGCCGGTAACGTAAACGTACCAGCGGGGTACGAAGCTCATGGGCAATACCATCGATGAGCTGTTTTTTACTGGCGATCAGCGCATTGATATTGTCGGCCATTTGGTTAAACGCTACGCCCAGGCGCTCAAAGCTGGAACCGCTGTCAAAATGAAGGCGTTCACTCAGATGACCTTCACCAAAACGTTGTGCGGCGGATTCGAGTCTGAGCATTTCCTGCCAGTGCGGGCGCATCCAGATCAGTACCGGGAAGGCCAGTGAGATAGCAATAAACGCCATCAGCGCGATGTCCAGCAAGCGCATTTGATGGAGAAAATAGAGGTAGGGAACCGGACCGACGGCCAGCACATAATGGCTGCGAGGAATGCGTTGAATAAAGGTGTATTGATCGTCAAGTGCCACAATATCGCCTTCGCGCAAACGCTGCATGGTTGGGGCATCCAGTGTGTACTTATTCAGCGGTTCAACGCGCAGGTCAAATGAGAGGTTTAAATCCATCTCCTTCAGCGTCTTACCCCAGTCGCGTGGCGGGATTTCACGTAGTTCACTGCGCATCAGGTACAACGAGCTTTTCATCAAATCGTCGAGCGACTGTCTGCCTGCGCGTTCTGCGGTGAATTTGTATACCAAACCGACCAACAGGGTCATCACCAAAAAGCAGACAAACAGCAGGAGGTAAAACTGCACAAACAGTTTCTTCATAAAAAATCACCGAACGCTCAATAAGTTAGCGAGTGCACGTGTCCCTCAGGGGAAAAAAGTGGGCACAGCGGTAACCGCCGATGCGTGGGTTCAGAAAGGTTCTCCGATCACCATCCGGCGTGCTTGTCCACGCAGAGTACACTGTATATCTCTTTTCTGCATTCTTATGGCTCCTACGGGCGCGGAATGACCTTTCGCTGGATCACGCATTGCTTTCTACGCTGTAAGTTAATCAAAATCGGGATGGGGTTGTTCTGGCGTATGTCACGACCGCACCTAAAAGGTTACTTCGTTTCTCAACGTAGATGGTGTTGTTATATTCGTAGTTCCCTTCGGGATAGCAAATTCTGATGTTAGTCCCGAGATCCGGATCGTCAACATCAGCCCCCGAACAGCTTTTAGAACTTCCTGTAGCATAGACGTATGTGGCGGTATAGGACGAGGGGACACCCGGAATGAACCAGGTTATCGCCATAACCATGATCACTGAAAACAGCACCATGGCAATGCTGATGCCACCAAATAATTTCAGATAGGTTTGGAAGGGACTTTTTTTCATTATCCCATTACCTACCAGAAATAAGGTAATTAACAATGACACTGCCAGAGAAATAAGCATGAGGTATTTGGATGTGAGCGGGTAGAGAAATGTCACTCTGTATATCGTTACCTTCCACCAATAAAAGAGAAAAATTGCGCCGAGAGATGAGACGGTAACAAAAAACAAATATGGATATGAGTATTTTCTCATCCTTGTGGCTCCAGAACAATTTCTCCATTTGGGTTTAATAAATTACCATTTGTTTTGAATAATGAAAACGGTTCTCTTGTTTGAATTGTTAGGTACGCCGCAGACCAGAGAATTTGCGCTATCTTTGGGGATATAGGCATAATAAAAAAATGGATATTCTCACCCGTGGCAGGGATGACTGACCTTGCGTATAATGCGTGCCTATACTTCCTGAAAAGTGCTGTGACTGAAAATATGAATCTCAATCGCTGCTGTTATTCGCTACTCATTTTCGCAGCGGTCGGCTGCATTTTCACCGCTTATCCTCTTGTTATATGGTTTCTACTCGCCAACGTTTTGACGTTGCTGTTATACGGCGTGGACAAAATGGCGGCACGCAAGGACTGGCGCAGAGTGCCGGAATCCACATTGCTGGTGTTTGGCGTTGTGGGCGGGTGGGGCGGCGCGATAGCGGGTCAACAAATCTTTCGCCATAAAACACAAAAGCAGCCTTTCAAAACCTACTTCATTATCAGTGTGATAGTCAGTATTTCTGTGATGGGCGTGATTTATAAGCTATATCCATTTTTACTCTCCTGAGCATGGTTGGTGAATAAACTGCCGGTTTATTGGAGGCAGGAAATATATTTTTCACCTGAACGGCGCACAATTTCATCGGCATTTTGCGTAATATCTTTTCCTTCAAATGCGCCGTAAAGTTGCTTAAATTTCACTGTTCTCAGGCGTTGGATGATGTCGCTGACGGTGGCGGCTGGCAACGGTAGCATATTGGGGTAGCTCCACATAAATGAGACTGCATGGGCACCTGGTGTAACTTGAACGATGTCGCCAGAAAGCACGACGCCTTCGTCACGCGCCCAGTGCAGGACGCAGCCGCCAGCAAAGTGCCCGCCGAGACGTATCATCGTGACGTCACGGGTTAACTCAATGGTGTCGCCATCCCAGAATCTAATCCACGGGCTGTCACGCATTACCCACCTTCTGTCGCTGGTATGAAGGTAAATCGGCGCGTTAAATTCCGCAGCCCAGTCCTGCATGGTGGTGTAGTAATGAGGATGCGAAATCGCGATAGCCTTAAGGCCGCCAAGGGACGTTATTAGCGTTTTTGTGGCATCGTCGAGCGTGGCAATGCAGTCCCACAGAATATTTCCTTCTGGGGTACGCACAAGAAACGCGCGCTGATCAATTGCAAAATCAGGAACGGTGCGGATGCTGAGGAGAGTACTGTCGTGTTGCTTCCACTTATTTGTATGCGATGCACACAGGGTGTCAAAATCGATCCATTTCTGCCCGCTTGTGGGGACATATTGACGTTCATCCAGGCAGATATCGCAATGTTCCGGATGGGCGCCAGTTACCTCATAGGATGTTCCACAGGTTTTGCATAACGTGATCATCGTGTCCTCCTCATATACCGAACACAGTCAGCATGGCACACAGATACACAAGGATGTGCCTGTTAGTGCTCTACCCGATAAGTCAGTGATGATGGAAGTGGGGGTTGTGGCTCAACCAAAAGAAAACAGGAATAATGCCGACACGGATCCTTTTGATTACCATCTTCCAGAGAAAAATGAGGATATTGTTTGGAAAATCGTCTGTTCAACACCTGGCTCAACCGTTGGGGGCTCACTCCAGATGGTGAACCGTTTGAAACTCACACATCGCAGCTTTTGCCTGTGGTGGTGGTCAAGAACGGTCAGAAAGCCATACTAAAGATCACCGACGATGACAGTGAACGGATCGGCTGTGAACTCATGGTCTGGTGGAACGGAAATGGCGCAGCGAAAGTACTTGCTCATGCAGTAGGGGCGATTCTGCTGGAACGTGCGACAGGGACAGGGTCTTTAGCGGACATGTCCTGGACTGGCAACGATGCGCAGGCCTGTCGCATTATTTGCCATGCTGCCAGTAGACTCCATCTCTCCCGAAATGCGTCTACGCCTGCGTTAACACCTCTGCACCATTGGTTTCGCGATCTGGCGCCTGCCGCGAAAAAGCATGGCGGTATCCTGACGCGTTGTGATTCGGTGGCAAACGTACTGCTATCTTCACCCCATGATGAAGTCGTATTACATGGCGATCTACACCACGGCAATATTCTTGATTTCGGAACGAGAGGATGGCTGGCTATCGATCCCAAAGGGCTGGTGGGCGAGCGTGGCTTTGATTATGCCAATATCTTTACTAACCCCGATCTTGCCGAACCTACCAGACCTGTCGCCATTGAGCCGGAAAGATTCACGCAACGAGTCAACATTGTGTCTGAAATCGCCAGAATTGAACGGCAGCGTTTACTGATGTGGATTGTTGCCTGGTGTGGGTTGTCGTCCGTCTGGTTTCTGCAAGAGGGTGACAGCGCAACGGTACCTCTGCGTATTGCGGAGCTAGCGATGGCAGAACTTGCTTCAGGTGGTAATCAATTTTGATCTACGACACTGGGTTAGTAATTCTTAAGAGTTATCATTAGCCTGGTAAACGTTGTATTAATCAATCAATGAACGGCGGTGTGGTGTGTTGTTGAGCGAAAATTTGACAGGCCGGAAACAATGAACGCATTGTTTTCATTATTAAAAAAACGCCCGAATATTCTTTTGTTGATGGTCTTACTCATCGGGGCAAACATCGTAGCGTGGCTGTGGGCTTTCACCGCGTTTCGCAACAACACTTCCTTACTGGCACTGAGTCTGATTGCGTGGTGCTATGGTTTGCGCCATGCCGTTGATGCCGATCATATCGCCGCGATAGACAGCGCGACGCGTAAACTCATGCAGCAAAAAAAACGTGCTCTGACAACGGGGGCCTGGTTTTCTCTGGGACACTCTACCATTGTGGTGCTGGCCAGCATTGGCATTGCGTTAACTACCAGCGTGTTTAAGCAACATATGGCATGGTTTCAGAATGTCGGTGGTCTGATAGGAACTACGGTCTCTGCCGCATTTTTGCTGATTCTGGCTACCATCAATCTCATTATTTTCTGCCAGGTCTGGAAGGCATTCCGCCATCTTAAACGCACCGGTACTTACGATGGCACCACGGAAGACATTACAGTTTCAGGCCCTCTGAACTGGCTTTTCCGCTCAGCGTTTCGGCTGGTAGGTAAAGACTGGCATATGTATTTTGTCGGCTTTCTGTTTGGTCTGGGTTTTGATACCGCCACTGAAATTTCTCTGCTGGGAATTTCTGCTTCAAGCGCGTCCAGCGGCATGTCAGTTTGGTCAATTCTCGTATTCCCGGCACTGTTTACCTGCGGTATGGCGTTAATTGATTGTCTCGACAGTATTCTGATGGTTGAGGCCTACGGATGGGCGTTCAATAAGCCGCAACGTAAGCTCTATTACAATATGACTATTACCGGGACTTCCGTGATTGTTGCGCTATTTATTGGCGGGCTGGAGGCGCTGGGACTTCTCTCTGACGCGTTTTCGCTTCAGGGGGGGGTGTGGGATACCGTCAGCAATTTGAGTGACCATATGGGGAATGTCGGTTTTGCGATTATTGGCGTCTTTATCGGCTGCTGGATTATCTCCGCCGTAAACTACCGTTGGAAAAAATACGACGGACTGACGTCTAGTTAGTTGGCTATCAATAATAGGGTTAAATAATATTAAGTGACAGTGTAACGCCAGATAATTAATAGGGCCGAACAAAGTGACCGACCCGGTTGGATTACTTCTGCGGCTCGTCGTCCCAGGCGTGAGGTGCGAACAGATAACCTTTGTTGCGTACCGTTTTGATTCGATAGGGTTCAGTCGCGTTATCGAGCAGTTTTTTGCGTAACCGGGAAATCGCGACATCGACGCTGCGATCCATACCGTCATAACTTACGCCGCGCAGGTTCTTTAGCAACGCATCACGGTCCATAATCTGCCCGGCATGGGTTGCCAACTCCCACAGTAATTCAAAATCAGCGGTGGAAAGAGAGATTTGCTCGCCGCCGAGCAGCACGGAGCGGTTGGTGGGATCGATAGTGAGTGTGCCAAAGCGCAGCGTTGTGTGCGGTGTGATGGTTGCCGCTTGAATGCCTTTAGACAGTGCTGAGTGTTCATTCTGGCGCAGGTGCAGGCGCAGACGAGCCAGCAGCACAGCTGGCGGCGTTGTCTTCAGAATGTAGTCACAGGCGCCCATTTCCAGCGCCAGGATATGGTTCATGTCGCTGTCCAGCGAGGTGAGCAGGACAATCGGGCCTTGCCAGCGTCCGCGTAAATCGCGGCAGATAGTCATCCCGTCTTTGCCCGGCAGCATGATATCTAATAACACCAGATCGGGTTGAACATGCAGGATTTTCTCCTCGGCCAAATCACCACGAGGCTCAAGGATAACCTCAATATCATGCCGGGCCAGATAGGCTGCAATCAGTGAGCCAACTTCGGGATCATCTTCAACAAATACGATGGTGTTCATATCATTCATTTTGAATATAAAACGCCAACATACACCGCCCCGGTTTTTCCTTCCATTAATCTTTTCTAAACAAGAACGCTTCCGTTATGCTAGAGGCTGATGTTATTGATGTGTTAAGGCAGAGTGATGGGACTCGTTATAAAAGCGGCGCTCGGTGCGCTGGTGGTGGTGTTGATTGGTTTGCTGGCGAAAACAAAGAATTACTATATTGCAGGATTAATTCCACTGTTCCCGACGTTTGCGTTGATTGCCCACTACATCGTGGCCAGTGAGCGTGGGATCGAGGCGTTACGAACAACCATTGTATTCAGTATGTGGTCGATTATTCCCTATTTTGTCTACCTTGTTTCACTGTGGTATTTCACCGGGTTTATGCGCTTACCCATCGCGCTCGGCGGTGCAGTAGTGTGCTGGAGCCTGAGCGCGTGGTTGCTGATCTTTTGTTGGATCAAACTGCACTAACGCAGATGACGCCCGCCATCAAGGGCAAAACTACGTCCGGTGACAAAACAACTGGTTAGTAGGTAGTCAATTAAATCAATGACCTCTTTTTCACCAGGCGCGGTTTTCATCAGTGATTTGTTTAGTGCCTGCTGGCGATACTCTGCATCGTCGCCCTCGTTAAACAGGATAAGTGAGGGGGCAATCGCGTTCACTTTCACTTCCGGTGCCAGTTTGCGCGCGAACGAGCGGGTCATATTATCCAGCGCCGCTTTGCTGGCAGCATAAGCAATGTGTTTGTCGCTGCCACGCTCCACAACATAATCCGTAAAATGGATGATGTCGCTGGCTGCGTGCCCATGACCGCGTAGCAATCCTTCCAGCGCGTGGTTGAGCAGGTAGGGCGTATTGACGTGGATCTGCATCATGCGTGACAGTACTTCGCTGAGCGGAGTGCCGGGTTTTTCGGCGACCCAGGCGCTGGCATTGTGCACAATGGCGCGCAAGCCATACGTCTGTGCTTTGACCTCATCAGCAAAGGCCAGCACGCCTTCATCCGTGGAAAAGTCAGCCGGGATACAAATCGCGCCCGCTTCTCGCAGGCCGTCAATGGCAGGATAGTGAGTTCGGTAGCTGACGATAACTGGCTGTTTTTGGTTCAGAAAGTGCCATGCGACGGCGAGGCCGATACGACGACCACCTCCGGTGATAAGAATTGGCAAAGGAGGTTTTTTACCCATTGTTATACTCAGGCTCCATTAAAAACAGCATTTTACAAGAGAAAGGGTGTAAGTGGTGTATGAAACATTGGTGAGCAGTGCAAACTCATTTGTACACAGTAGCACACAGGAATAAAGTTGTTGGGGTTTGTTACAGCATCCTGATTTAGCGGTGAGCACATTTTAGTCGGGCTATAGTTGAAGGAGTAATAGAGAGAGGGGGATTAACGTAATAGAATGATTAGTCATTAAAAAAGGGAACCAGAAAACAGGCTCCCCATTGTAGCTACGTTTTCCTAAGCTCTCTCAGTTTATCCATTATTTTATTGAATTCTTCTGTGAACTTTCTGCGATCTCTTTCTTCTGCTTCTTGTAGAATACGTTCTGCTTCAATCCTTCTTGCTTCAATCAATCTTTGTTCTCGTTCTTTAATCTGAATCTTCAATCTCTGTTCAAATTCTGATATGTCGATAGAAGCAACAATCACCGGATTCTCTAGGAGTTGGTAGAGTGGGGAAAATAAATCTGAATACTGATCTACAGCGTCTTCTGGCGGTGGTGAACGATAGAAGGTTAAACCTTTTCTCCATCGTGATAGTTGTGCATAGTTCAGCTTAGGTTTCTTGCCTGTGTCTTCATACGCCTCTTTCACAGCATCTAACACAGCGGCAGGTTTTACGTCCTTGCTTATCTTTAACGCTTCTTTCATTCGGCGTTCTTGTGGCTGTGTGCTGTCTCCGAGTAAGATCAGATTTACGTTCTTCATTGTCTACCCTTAAATGATTAAGGAAGCATGATAATACACACAGCCTCTTGTGTTCAATCTGATGGCTTCCAATTAGGAAAGATAGCTATCATCATCTCTATTGCTTTCTGTTTTGCCCGTGTTGCGGCCTTCTCTGCAAAAGCTTTTAGTTCAGCTTGTGATTCTTCTTCGATACGTTCGACGATACCCGCAAAAATGGCTTTCTGATTGTCCTCAGAAGCGATAGAAGCAATAACCTGATTTTGTTGCTGTGACGCTCTCAGTTCCGCTGTGAGACGGGCAACTTCTTCCTTTAGCTTTTCTTCTGTGCTCTTACTGGGGGACTGCTGAAATCGTGCGGGAATTTCTCCGAGATCATCGGCGAAAAACTTGTTTAACCATCGCTCTTGTAAACGGCAGCCAGCAGATGCATTTAACCATTTGAGGAAAAAACGGAGATTTACATGACCTTCTTTTACAGCAAGGCGTAGCTTTTCTAATTCAATACCACGCTGAACAGAGACACCTGCTTCATTGTTTGGCTTCTTGAATGGTTCAAGATCAATAAGTTTTAGAAAATCTGCTGCTGTTAAAACTGACATAATTATTTCCTCTAAAAAGGCTGGATTGCTCCAGCCTCATTTAGTTTAGATATTCCAATACAAGATGACACTATCACCGAGTTTATCGTTATACACGGTAGTCGCTGGAGTGGCTGGGGTAATCGTTGATGCTGGAACAACGTGAACCACGACAGGAGGATTTACAGGCGTCGCAGGAGTCAGAGGAGTTACGGGTACAACGTGTACGACAACAGGAGTTGGTTGTGGCGGAGTGATATCGGTGATTGTTTTCACTTCACCCGTTTTCAGATTTTCTGCCTTCTCTGCATAGTGACTAGGGCCATATGCCCCAACAGTTGCTATGCCAAGTGAGTTGACTGAAGTTTCGATTGCATAACCATCTTCTTTAGCTACGCCCTTAGAGAAACCATACCCAACAGTCTCATTTCCAACATAACCACGAAGGTGAGTGATTGTGAGATCACCTTCTTTCACCATAACGTTATGAGTACGCATGGTTGGTGCAATCACTGTTGATGCTACACGAGTCAGGTCAGCATTTTTGAGCGCGTGGGTAGTTTTCACTGCGTTGGATACATCGTTGTATGCAGTGACTGTACCAATAGCCTCATCACCTTCTTTAGTGCCGTGAATCGACAGGCCGCCAACGCCTTCAACATAGCTATGATCGGAGGAATGCGTTACATCACCGTTCGTCACGTCAACGGTGTGGGAACGCATTTCAGGCGACACAACAGTTGATGCTGTTTTGGTCACACCATCACGAGTAACTGTTGAGGTACGAACCACACCTGTTTCTTGACTGATTGTGGTTGTCGCAGAATATTGTTCATTAACACCGTTGTAGGCAATGTTTTTAGTGACGACACCATCTTTCACACTGATGGAACGAGTCGTGTTATCTGCAATGGGGTGATCGCTCATATTGATGGAGCCTTTAGAGAATCCTGTGAAGCCACCACCTGCATTCATGCGCTCCGCAAAGTGACCACCAAACGAATGACCACTAAAAGCATGACCAATGTTACCACCATGGCCATGGCCACCAAAATTGTGACCGCCCATACCTCCATGGCCACCGTGACCATGAGCAAAAGCAGACATAGGAAGAACGATTAATACTGCAACCACTGATTTCTTAAACATTTTAAAACTCCATTTAGGATTAATAGGGGGTGTCATCATTAATTCTTTGTTTATCATTTTGTTTGTCCCTCAATGACTAAATACTGCCGATTACATAATTAATCGATGCAGTAACAGCTATTAATAAACCTTTTTTATTTCCGACATAATTGACGAGGGGAGTGTAGCTGGTGGGACCAGCGCACGGGTTGCATTATCATCAAACACAAATATCAACACAACTGCATGATAAACTCAACACAACATAAAGCACAAATAGTTAATTGTGTGATGATTAATTGTTCTTTTGTTTGTCCATGTATTATGATGTATGTGTGTTCGTGAGGTATTTCTTTTTTATCTTTTATCAATATGAAAAGTGAACAAAAAATTGAGAAGGTTATGATGTGTTTCTGTATGTTATGTTGTGATTCATAAGAAGATAAAGCAGGTGATTGTGACTGACTGTTGCGCCGTAAAGCAGTTTGCGATTGTGAAGTGTAGAAAGAATAACTCGAACTCAATAGGGGGGGATCACACCTTGTGATGAATCATCATCTGGAGAGCCGTGATAAGCGCTTCACACGCAACAACAAATAGTGTGGGGGCAAGCATGAAGGGAGAGCGAGAGCGATTATTTTCGATTAATCAGCGTTAACCATGATATCCCGATAATCCTTTATCAGGATATTCATAGTCTGATATTTTCCGAAGCCAGCGATGGGTATAACGTTAGCCTATCAGCATCCAGGTAGCTGGCACAGCAGCAACAAGCAACAGGCCGATCAGCGCCATCTCCTGGCGTTTTAATACGTTTTCATGCGTGTGCGTTTTACGGGCATAAAGGAAAACCAGCAGCCCTGGCGCATACAACACTACAGACAGCAGCAGATGCATCGGACCTGACGCATACAATAACCAGATGCCATAAATACTCGCGCCGATACCGACAGCCTTATGAATCGGACGGGTGGCAATTTTTAACAGAAATGCGCCGACCAGCAAATAGGGCACCAGAATCATCTCTGAGGCGATTGTCAGTAACGTATTGTAGTCGGAGCCTGTGAGCCAGATTAGCACAAGGCAGATTTGTACACAGATGTTGGTTAGCCACAGCGATGCCGATGGCGCACCCTGTGTATTCTGTCGTGCAAAAATACGCGGAAACGCTTTGTGCGTGGAGGCGAGGAACGGCACTTCTGCAGCCATAATCGTCCAGCTTAAATAGGCACCGCACACGGAAACAATCAGACCCGCGGCAATAATAATTTCGCCCCATGGCCCCATCATTTTAACCATCAGACCGGCCATTGATGGATTGCGGATCTCTGCCAGTTCTGGCCGCGCGACAACGCCGAGGGATAGCAGGGTGACTAACAGGTAAACGCCCAGTGCGGCGAGTACAGCTAACAGCGTGGCGCGCCCAACATCGCGTTTATTTCTGGCGCGGGCAGATACCACCACCGCGCCTTCCACACCAATGAAAACCCACAGGGTGATGAGCATGGTGTTTTTGACCTGCTCCCAGACAGGCACGCCCAACGCGACGCCGGTAAAATCGAGAGTAAAGGTGTCGAGCTTAAACAGCATGAACGCCAGCACGATAAAGAGGCCTAGCGGCAGTAGTTTTGCCAGAGTAGCGACCAGGTTAATGCTGGCCGCGGTTTGTACTCCCCGCAACACCAGAAAATGGACTATCCATAACAGTACCGATGCGCCGACAATCGACTGCCAGGTATTACCGTCGCCGAACAGACGTAATTCCGGTGTGTCGGTAAAGAAACTGAGCGCAGAGAAGACGATGACCAGATACGAAACGTTAGCGATAACAGCGCACAGCCAGTATCCCCACGCAGAGCAGAAGCCAATCAACTCGCCGAAACCTTCACGTGCATAGGTGAAGATACCGCCGTCCAGTTCAGGACGGATACGCGTCAGGATCAGCATGGCAAAGGCGAGCAAAAGAATACCCGCACCGGTAATCGCCCAACCAATCAGTAATGCAGCCGGGCTGGCTACTGCCGCCATATTTTGTGGCAGGCTGAAAACGCCAGCGCCGAGCATTGAGCTTAAAACCAGCGCGGTCAGTGCGCTCAGACCCAATTTCTTTTCCATTTGTATCCAGTTACAAAAACGAGAGTGAGAGAATAATTATTTTGGCAAACCGCATAAAAATGGTGAAAGCCACTAAGGCGCGGGATTTTACGGAGAGAAGAGAACGCATGCAATGGGGATAGAGAGATTTGTGACTAATAGTGTGAAAAGTTGTCTTAATACTGCTGTTTTTGTTTTGTCTGGAAACAGAACTGCGCGAAATTATCAGGTCTACAAGGACTGTAGACCTGATAAGGCATTGGGTATTACTTATACAGATCGGCGCTGATCGTCACGTTGTTACCACGTTCTGACCACTGGCGGGTAATGTGATAGTACTTCGCGCCTTTCTTCGCTGCGCGTTTTGCTACCTGATAAGAGACTTCCGTCATGTTGCCGTAGTTACCGGTGAACTTGATGCTGTCGAACGGTACCATCATGGCGGCGGTCGCTTTGTTCAGCTCTTCAACCTTGGTTCCGTCCGGCAACGTGACAGTGTAACGTCCGCCTTTGGTGGATTGCGTTTCGAAGAAGCGGCCAACTTCAGCACTCGGAGAAGCGGTAGTTGCTACGCCCGGGATCTCAACTTTCTTCGCGGCTTCGCCACCTGCTGCTAATGCGGCACGACCAGCATCTGAATCTGCTGGGATCGCATCAGGGCTTTGTACAATGCGTTTTTTAGCATCAGCTTTATAGATGAATGCAGTAATACGCTGGTTGCCGCCCTGGTTGGCATCGACCTGACGCACGATATAGAAGGAGTAAGCACCTTTCTCTTTCGCTGCTTTGGTGATGGCATCGTTTACTTCAGGCTGGCTACGGTAGAAACCTTGCACTGTAACGGTGTCGTAAGGTTCTATCAGAACGGCCTGATCTTTTGGCAATTCCATAACGCCGTTAATGACACGGTTTTTTGACGCTTCCGCTTTTTCAGCGTCGGCTTTATAGACGTCGGCAACAACGCGCCAGTTACCGCCGCTGCCAAAATCTGAGGTATCAACAACATAAAAGGAGGCTGCACCGTCTTTATCTGCACGGCGCGAAACGGCAGCAACCGCATCACCGATAGCATTAAAACGACCGGTGACCACAATGCGGTCATAGGGTTTCAGGGCAGCCGCTTGCTCCGGCGTCAATTCTGTCGCTGCATTTACAGAAAAAGCAGTCGCAGAAATTAGTGCGGACGCCAGGAGAGTGTTCTTAAGCTTCATAAAAATAATCCTTCGCCTTGCGCAAACCAGGTACTGGTATTGTTATTGACTAGAAACGTCGCTGATTATTGCATTTAAATTGTGTCAGTGTCTGCGTCATTTTTCACTCATCGTGTCACGTTAGGTAACAACAGCGATAACATTTTGTGATATGCCGAAAATTTCGGCGTTTGGTGACTAAAACTGATAAAGCAGTTGAATTTCATAAGTTAATTTAATGTTAATCAATTGTTTTTGGCAGGTAGGTAATCATGTTTTGCCGCTTCGCTTGAGCGAATTATCAGCCTTTGCGGGTTATTTTTAGGGCATTTTATCTGTCTGAGGTTCGATTCATCTCTATTTTGCGAATTTCATAATAAATACTGTTTTTTGGCGCTAGATCACAGGCGTCATTTTCAGTAGGTTATACAGAGTTTGTTACTGTTTTATTTTATTGAGGTAACACTGACCTCTCTCGAGAGTGCGCGCATGCCTCGTGCGAACATTGATAAACCATCATCATAATTACAGATGGAAGGGAACATTATGCGAATTGGCATACCAAGAGAACGGTTAACCAATGAAACCCGCGTTGCAGCCACGCCGAAGACGGTTGAGCAGCTGCTGAAGCTGGGTTTTAGCGTCGCGGTTGAAAGCGGCGCAGGTCAACTGGCGAGTTTTGACGATAAGGCGTTTGTACAAGCAGGCGCAGAAATTGTGGACGGGAATGATGTCTGGCAGTCAGAGATTATTCTGAAGGTCAATGCGCCGGAAGAGGCGGAAATTCCGTTACTCAATCCGGGCACGACGCTGGTGAGTTTTCTTTGGCCCGCGCAAAACCCTGAGCTGCTGCAAAAACTTGCAGAGCGTAACGTGACCGTTATGGCGATGGACTCCGTGCCGCGTATTTCGCGCGCACAGTCGCTGGATGCCTTAAGCTCGATGGCGAACATCGCCGGGTATCGCGCTATTGTTGAAGCTGCACATGAATTCGGTCGCTTCTTCACCGGCCAGATCACCGCCGCAGGCAAGGTTCCACCTGCCAAGGTCATGGTGATTGGTGCGGGTGTGGCAGGTCTTGCGGCGATCGGTGCGGCAAACAGCCTGGGTGCTATTGTGCGCGCTTTTGATACCCGTCCGGAAGTGAAGGAACAAGTGCAGAGTATGGGCGCAGAGTTCCTTGAACTGGACTTTAAAGAAGAAGCGGGCAGCGGCGATGGCTATGCCAAAGTGATGTCCGAAGCGTTCATCAAAGCCGAAATGGAACTCTTCGCTGCGCAGGCGAAAGACGTCGACATTATCGTTACCACAGCGCTGATTCCGGGCAAACCGGCCCCGAAACTGATCACCCGTGAAATGGTCGATTCGATGAAAGCGGGCAGCGTAATTGTCGATCTTGCCGCGCAAAACGGCGGAAACTGCGAATATACCGTGCCTAATCAGGTGACCACCACCGAGAACGGGGTGAAGGTTATCGGCTATACCGATCTGCCTGGCCGTTTGCCAACGCAATCTTCCCAGCTGTACGGCACGAACCTCGTCAACCTGCTCAAACTGTTGTGCAAAGAGAAAGACGGCAATATCACTGTCGATTTTGACGACGTGGTTGTGCGTGGTGTCACGGTGGTTCGCGAGGGTGAAATCACCTGGCCTGCGCCGCCGATCCAGGTTTCTGCTCAGCCGCAGGCTGCGCCAAAAGCTGCACCTGCGCCGAAAGAAGAGAAAAAGCCTGTCTCTCCGTGGCGCAAATATGCGCTGATGGCGCTGGTAGTGATTTTGTTTGGCTGGCTCGCCGACGTCGCGCCGAAAGAGTTCCTTGGTCACTTTACGGTGTTCGCGCTTTCCTGCGTGGTGGGTTACTACGTGGTCTGGAATGTGTCACATGCGTTGCATACTCCGCTGATGTCTGTGACTAACGCCATCTCGGGGATTATCGTGGTTGGGGCGTTATTGCAAATTGGCCAGGGTGGCTGGGTGAGTTTCCTGAGCTTTATCGCGGTGCTTATTGCCAGCATTAATATTTTCGGTGGCTTCACCGTGACTCAGCGAATGCTGAAAATGTTCCGGAAAAACTAAGGGGTAACATATGTCTGGAGGATTAGTTACAGCTGCATACATTGTTGCCGCGATCCTGTTTATTTTTAGTCTGGCGGGGCTTTCGAAACACGAAACCTCTCAGCAGGGTAACAACTACGGCATCGCCGGGATGGCGATTGCGCTGATTGCTACGATTTTTGGCCCGGATACCGGCAACGTTGCGTGGATCCTGGTAGCGATGATCATCGGCGGCGCGATTGGTATTCGTCTGGCGAAGAAAGTCGAAATGACCGAGATGCCGGAGCTGGTGGCGATTCTGCACAGCTTCGTCGGTCTGGCTGCGGTACTGGTGGGTTTCAACAGCTACCTGTATCACGATACGGGCCTGGAGCCGATTCTGGTGAACATTCACCTGACGGAAGTGTTCCTGGGTATCTTCATCGGTGCGGTGACCTTTACCGGTTCTGTGGTGGCTTTTGGCAAACTGCGCGGCAAGATCTCCTCTAAACCGCTGATGCTGCCGAATCGTCACAAAATGAACCTGGCGGCGCTGGTTGTTTCTTTCCTGCTGCTGGTGGTGTTTGTTCGTACCGAAAGCGTGGGCCTGCAGGTTCTGGCGCTGCTGGTGATGACCATTATTGCACTGGCTTTTGGCTGGCATCTGGTGGCGTCCATCGGCGGTGCGGATATGCCGGTTGTCGTTTCAATGCTTAACTCCTATTCAGGTTGGGCGGCGGCAGCGGCGGGCTTTATGCTGAGCAACGATCTGCTGATCGTTACCGGTGCGCTGGTAGGTTCGAGCGGTGCGATCCTGTCTTACATTATGTGTAAGGCAATGAACCGTTCGTTCATCAGCGTTATTGCGGGCGGCTTCGGTTCTGACGGTTCTTCTACCGGGTCTGATGAAGAAGTTGGCGAACATCGTGAGATTACTGCGGAAGACACAGCAGAAATGCTGAAGAACTCGCACTCCGTGATCATCACCCCAGGCTACGGCATGGCAGTGGCTCAGGCACAGTATCCGGTCGCGGAAATCACTGAGAAACTGCGCGCGCGCGGCATCAAAGTGCGTTTTGGTATTCACCCGGTAGCAGGGCGCTTGCCAGGTCATATGAACGTGCTGCTGGCGGAAGCCAAAGTCCCTTATGACATCGTGCTGGAAATGGATGAGATCAACGATGATTTCGCCGATACTGATACCGTGCTGGTCATTGGTGCCAACGACACGGTAAACCCAGCAGCGCAGGATGACCCGCGCAGCCCGATCGCCGGCATGCCGGTGCTGGAAGTGTGGAAAGCGCAGAACGTAATTGTGTTCAAACGTTCAATGAACACCGGCTATGCAGGTGTGCAGAACCCGCTGTTCTTTAAAGATAACACCCATATGCTGTTTGGCGATGCCAAAGCCAGCGTGGATGCGATCCTGAAAGCGTTGTAATTGCCAGTAAAAGTAAGACGGCCTCTGCGGAGGCCGTTTTTTTAAACATCCAGTTTACGCTGGGTGATCCATTCCACACGAGCCGGATCGCGATGCGAGAAGAACGCACTGGTTCCGCTGTCCATCGCGGCAATTTGCGTCATATCTTCCGCCGTTAGGGCAAAGTCCAGCACCTGAATATTCTCGGCCATCCGCGTTTTACGCACGGTTTTCGCCAGCGAAATAATCCCACGTTGATAAATCCAACGCAGCACGACTTGACCAACGCTTTTGCCATATTTTTCACCAATAGCCGCTAAGACTGGGTTCTGAAACAGGTCATTGCGTCCTTCTGCGAACGGTGCCCAGGCTTGCGGTTGAATATTCCGGCTCTGCATCCAGGCCACGGCATGCGGCTGCTGATGAAAAGGATTCACCTCAATCTGGTTAACGGCTGGAATAATGCGATTGAAAGCGATTAAATCCGCCAGACGATCCGGATGAAAGTTACTCACGCCAATCGCGCGGATTTTCCCTTCTTCATATAATTCTTCCATCGCGCGCCAGGCACCGTGTACATCGCCATAGGGCTGATGAATCAAATAAAGGTCAATATAATCCAGTTGAAGCCGTTGCAGAGAACGTGCGAATTGCGCCTTTGCGCCTGCATAGTTGGTATCCTGTAACCACAGTTTGGTAGTCACAAAAAGCGCCTCGCGGGGGACTCCGCTTTGCTTAAGAGCATTGCCGACCTGAGTTTCATTCTGGTAGGAGGCAGCGGTATCAATCAGGCGATATCCTGTATCAATGGCATCCCGTACGGCTTGCTCACATTCGCTGGCATCAGTCATTTGATAAACGCCAAATCCGAGCAGGGGCATCTCAACACCGTTATTCAGAACTGTTGTATTCATTGGGTTCTCCTGAGCATCATCGTTGCATTGGCTGCAGATTAGCAAATCTGTGTTGATACGATTAGTCTGTGAAATTCGCATGGACCTATGAGTAGAATTCATTTCTGAAAGGTAATTGTTGGAACTCAGTCACAAAATATGACGCATATGATTTCACCATTCATGATCTCAGTTCATAAACTCAAGCGGTTTTAACCGTCTAATCACGGCAATACGTTGTCTATATACTGCGACCTGACTTTTTAGAACATGACAGGGCACTATGCGTACACGTGAACATGCCTCACCGGTAACTACCGCAAGCCAGACCGGTCTTACTTTTATTCTGATCCTCAGTGGCCTGATGGCCTTTACATCGCTTTCTACCGATATTTATCTTCCAGCAATGCCGACGATGGCCAAGGATTTACATGGCAATGTTGAGCTGACGATTACTGGTTTCTTAATTGGTTTTACTATCGCACAGTTGATTTGGGGGCCGATTAGCGATCATATGGGGCGGCGTAAGCCGCTGTTTATCGGCATGGTGCTATTTATCATTGGTTCCGCAGGGTGTGCGCTGTCTACAAGTATCACGCAAATTGTTTTCTGGCGGGTATTTCAGGCGCTTGGAGCCTGTACCGGACCTATGCTGGCGCGAGCGATGATCCGCGATCTCTTTGCACGTACTCGTGCGGCGCAAATGCTCTCGACCCTGGTGTTGGTGATGGCGATTGCGCCAATCGCCGGACCGTTGATTGGCGGACAAATTATTCGCCTGAGCACCTGGCACTCAATTTTTTGGCTGCTGGTGGTGATTGGTGCGCTGATGTTTATCTCCCTAAACTGGCTGCCCGAAACATTGCCGGAAGATAAACGGGTGAAAGCCTCTTTGGCTGGCGCATTTCGTAATTACCGCTCGTTGTTAACGAATGGGCGTTTTATGCGCTATACCCTGAGCCTGACGTTTTATTACGTCGGTGCGTACGCGTTTATTACCGGGTCACCGTTTGTTTATATTAGCTATTACCATGTTGATCCACAGCATTACGGCTGGTTGTTTGCGCTAAACATTATCGGTGTTATGGCGATGAGCGTGGTTAACCGTCGTCTGGTTCAACGACATGCTCTGGAACAACTGCTGAAATATGCGACGATGCTGGCGGCGCTGGCCGCAGTGGCGCTTGCACTGCTGGTTAAACTGGAGTCAGGCGGAATTGTTGCCATTATCGTTTCCATTTTTCTGCTGTTCTCGATGAATGGCATTATTGCCGCGACGTCGACTGCCGCGGCGTTGGACGCGGTACCGAACATTGCGGGTTCAGCTTCGGCGCTGATTGGCGCGTTGCAATATGGCAGCGGTATTATCTCATCGTTGCTGCTGGCCGCCTTCAGTGATGGCACGCCCTGGACCATGGCGTGGATAATAGCGCTATTTACGCTGTTAAGCGCCGTTTTGGCTTTCCGCGTGAAACGATAAAGGAAATGCCCCGTAATGGCGGGGCGAAAACTCATTCTTTGTTCAGATCGCTAAGCAGCACGGCAATGCTTTGACCGCCGTTGGTTTGCTCAAGCGCGATTTTCACGATGATGGTCAGCGGCACAGAAAGCAGCATCCCCACGGGACCGAGCAACCAGCCCCAGAAGATTAACGACAGAAATACTACCAACGTGGACAGCCCCAGCCCGCGGCCCATGATCCGCGGCTCGAGGATATTCCCGAATACCAGGTTGATGACCAGATAGCCTGCCAGAACCACCAGCGCATCGTAAAGACCGCTGAATGCCAGCACCTGAGCGATAGGGGGAATGGCTGCCAATACAGAACCGATATTAGGGATGTAGTTCAGGGCGAAGGCCAGTAATCCCCAGACAAAGGCAAAGCGCACATCCAATGCAGCAAGCATGCCCCAGGCGACCAACCCGGTCACAATGCTGATTGCCGTTTTAAGCACCAGATAGTGGGAGACGCTGTCGATGGCGCGTTGAATCGCCGCCATACCTTCAATGGGGCGACTCATCATTTGTTTGAGTTTGTTGGGCAGTTGCGGTACTTCCAGCAGCATAAAAACTACCGTCAGTAGCAGTAAAAATATCGATGACATAGCATTTGAAAGCTGCGTCAGTAAATTGGTCACCAGCGTCATTGCCGCGTTCGGATCGATATATTTGACGAGCTCGTCCACGGAAACGCCGATCCCTGCGCGTTGTAACCATGGTTCAAGATTTTTCAGTGGGATAACCAGTGAAGAGCGATATTGCGGTAGCGTTCGCGCAAGTTCATTTAAGGATGTACCTAAATACGCCAACAGCAGCACCATTAACATTACAATAATAACGATAAGCAATGACACCGCAATTACGCGCGGTATGCGAAGCTTGACCATCCGCTGCACCACGGGATTGAGCACAACGGCTATAAATAACGCCAGAATAAAGGGGACGATGATATCTGCGGCAAAGCGAATACCGCTCAGGATGATAACCAGCATGCCCAGCATAATGACTATTTTTAGACCGTTAAGCGTGATGATCGGTTTCGCCATGTGTATTCCCGCATTTTTCATTTTTGAATCTGCATAATAATGTGATTTGCGTCGAGCCGTTATAACAAAAATCAAACGGGGCAGGTAAAGAAGTGAAAAGACTTTGAGTTCGTCTTGAAGCTATGATACAAATCATCTGTGTTTAACTACCGAGGACAATTATCATCCGCGATGATGAGAAGCAACACTGCGGATAATTGTAATATTATGGACAATATGTTCAGGATGTTTTTGCGTTTACCTACACTTCTTCGTACCTCCTCCACTTTATTGCTTGCGGGTGAGCAACACTGGCGCAACGCGCTTTAGTCCCTTCTTCTGCCTGAGCTGGCGCTGTGCGCTGAGCTAACTAATTTTATTTTTTGGTTTACTGCATGCAGTAGGCCTAAAGGACTATATTCTCAAGCAGGAGAAGTATCATGTTTTACTGGATATTATTAGGTCTGGCCATCGCGGCTGAAATTACTGGTACGCTGTCAATGAAATGGGCAAGCGTTGGCCATGGTAATTCAGGCTTTATTTTAATGCTGGTAATGATCGCCTTATCATATATTTTTCTTAGTTTTGCTGTTAAAAAAATTGCCCTTGGTGTGGCCTATGCCTTGTGGGAAGGTATCGGTATTTTATTTATTACGCTGTTTAGTGTGTTGTTATTTGACGAAACCTTGTCCACGATGAAAGTGGCTGGACTGGTCTCGCTGGTATTAGGCATTGTGCTGATCAAGTCTGGTACTCGAAAACCTGCCAAAACGAGCAAAGAGGTGACCCATGCAGCAGTTTGAGTGGGGTCATGGTGCCTGGCTTGGCATGGCCATCGTGCTGGAAATTGTCGCTAACGTCTTTTTGAAGTTTTCTGATGGATTTCGCCGCAAGATTTATGGCGTGCTGTCGCTGGCTGCCGTGTTAGCGGCCTTTAGTGCGCTGTCGCAGGCGGTAAAAGGTATTGACCTTTCTGTTGCCTACGCCTTGTGGGGCGGGTTTGGGATTGCCGCGACGTTAGCGGCTGGTTGGGTGTTGTTTGGTCAGCGCCTGAATAATAAAGGCTGGATTGGCGTGGCGCTGCTGCTGGCCGGAATGGTGATGATTAAACTTGCCTGATATCCGTGCTGCCCGTTAATGCGGGCAGCATATGTTACTCCTGCGCCAACTCTTCCAGCTTATCGCGAAAACCGGTCACGGATATGGCGCGATTATCGGCTCGCCAGCGATCTTTTGCCGCCGGAGCGGAGCTTTGTACGCCAATCAACTGCCAGCCTGAATCTGTCTTAAGCATCAATGGTGAACCGCTGTCGCCCGGTAGCGTGTCGCACTGGTGCGACAAGACGGTATTCTGCGCCCAGCCGGTCACCACGCAATCCTGATGGGTGTACAAATCGTCCAGATGATCTTCCGGATAGCCCGACTGTGTGACTTTACGATCGGCGGTTTTCAACGCCGCGGTTAACGCCGCTTTATCACCTTCAAATAATGGTAGGGGCGTGATTCCGGAAGGCGGGTAACGCAGCACCACCAGACCAAAATCCCACGGGGCTGCTGATGGCGGCACAATCCAGCCATCGCCATCGGCTTTCAAACGCTTACCGAGTGAGGGATCAACCCGTCCTTCGATTCCATGGATTTCATAGCGCCAGACACCCTTTCTCGACACAAAGCGTAACGCGACGGCTTTATCCGGTTTGCCTTTCGGTGGAGCGAGCAAGCAGTGTCCGGCAGTCAGGGCCAGATGCGGTGAAATGAGCGTGGCGGTACACAGATTACCACTGGCGGTTTCCAGTTGTCCGATAGCGTCCCACGGTGATTGCGTTGGGTCCGTTACTTTCGTGCGATCGTCATGACCAAAAAACAGCGTTTTTATGTTTTCTGCTTCAGCGGTGGTCGTTGCTGGCTGATCCGCATGCGCAACAACAGGAAAAAAACAAATTGAGCCCAGTAATACAGCAATGGTTTTATGCATATCACACTCTGGTAGGGAATTATGATTATAAACAGCAAACCCTCAGTTAATACTATAGACGGGACGGCGAGAAAGTGGGAGTAAAATCAGATAACTACACTCAGGAAAGATAAAAATGCATGGCAATGAGGGCGCAAATTATCAGAGTAATAAGAATGAACTCAAAGCGGTAATGTGACACCATTTTACCCTCCGAAAGGCGGCGCTACATCAGGTTGATCTAGCGCCGTATGCTATGGCGTGGGGGACGCCATAGTGACTACAAATGCATTATGCTGCAGGTTGAGCTGCTGGTTTAGCGGTGTCGTGTTTTACGGCTTTTTTGGTGTGTTTTTTAGCGGCCTGAGCTTTCTGCTCTGGTGCTTTTTGTTCTGCTGCTGGCTTGGTTGCTGCTTTTTTGGTGTGTTTTTTAGCAGCCTGAGCTTTCTGCTCTGGCGCTTTTTGTTCTACAGCCGGTTTAGTGGTGGATTTTTTAGCGTGTTTCTTGGCAGCCTGCGCTTTCTGCGGCGCTGCTTTGTGCTGTTTTTTATGATGCGTGGTTTTTGCCGGCGCTGCTTTGGTGGTTGCAGCAGCAGTCGGAGCGGTAGTAGCAGTTGTTTCAGCAGCAAAAGCAGCAGAAGACAGACCCATAGCAGCGGCAACAACCAGAGCTAATACTTTTTTCATTCTCATACCCTCGATTTGGTTTTTCATTCAACCCCACTGCGGGGCCGTTGAAATAACTATATCGCTGTAAACACAGGGCTTCCGTGAGTCATTGGTTTCGGCGTGTAACGATATGTACAATGACTCACGGTATGAGATTACAAATAGCGGGATTCCAGATGAGAACGGAAATAACGGCTGCTGAGCGGCTCCCCGGTCGCCTGGGTAATAAGCTGTTCAGTAGTAAAGCGGCTGCCATGCTGCCAGATGTTCTGACGTAACCACTCAAACAGAGCACCGAACTCACCTTGGGCAATAGACTGATTCAAATCAGGCAATGCGCGGTTAGCGGCACTGAACAACTGCGCTGCATACATGGCGCCTAATGTATAGGAAGGGAAGTAGCCAAAGCCGCCGTCAGTCCAGTGAATATCCTGCATACAACCGTTACGGTAGTTTCCGATCGTTGACAGCCCCAACCAGGCCTGCATTTTCTCGTTCCACAATGCCGGGATATCATCCACTTCAATATCGCCATTAATAAGCGCACGTTCGATTTCATAACGCAGGATCACGTGAGCGGGATAGCTTACCTCGTCGGCATCAACACGGATAAACCCGGGTTTGACCTGCTGGTTCCAGGCGATGAAATTGCTTTCTTCAAACGCTGCCTGATCGCCAAAGTGGCGCGTTACAGCCGGAATCAACCGCATCAGAAAGGCTTTACTGCGTCCCAGTTGCATCTCAAAGAACAGACTCTGGGACTCATGAATGGCGGTTGAGCGTGCCAGAGCAATAGGTTGCCCAGACCAGCTGCGTGGCAGGTTTTGCTCATAGCGCGCATGACCGGTTTCATGGATCACGCCAAACAGCGCGCTGAGTAATTCGTTTTCATCATAGCGGGTGGTAATGCGAACATCTTCTGGTACGCCGCCACAGAAAGGATGTGCACTGATATCCAGCCGACCAGCGGTAAAGTCGAAACCTAGCTGTGCCATTGTTTCAAGACCCAGCTCTCGCTGTACAGCTGTTGGGAAGGGACCTACCGGGGCGATGAGCGATTGCTGAGACTGCTTTGCCACCACCTTGTTTAGCAGATCGGGCAGCCAGCTTTTAACGTCTGCGAAAAGGACATCCAACTGAGCGCTGGTCATTCCTGGTTCAAAGATGTCCAGTAGCGCGTCATACGGCGAACAACCTTTAGCTTCTGCGCGCAGAAGGGCTTCTTCGCGGCTGTACTTCACAACTTCTTTCAGGTTATCGGAAAATCCTTCCCAGTCATTAGCTGGTCGCTGGCTACGCCAGGCATGCTCACAGCGGCTTCCCGCAAGAGATTTTGCTTCTACCAACGATTCGGGCAACAAGGATGCCTGGTGATGCAATCGCGACATTTCGCGCAGGTTCGCCTGTTCTACATCGTTGAGATCTTCCTGTTGCGCTGCGGCGATCCACATTGCCACTTTCGGATCGGTTAACAGTTGGTGCTCAAGCACGCTCAGCTCGGCCAGCGCTTCGCCTCGGGCTTTACTGCCTCCTGGCGGCATCATGGTAAACATGTCCCAACTGGCGATTGCCGAGAGGTGGGAGAAGCGAGAGAGCCGCTGGAACGTGCGGGTGAGCTGATGGTAATTATCATTGTTACTCATTTTTTGTTCTCGTTCTGTTTAGGTGTGGTTAAGAAGTTTACCGTGATTCACTCACTTTTCATAAACACACCTTTGTACCCGGTTTTCCGTAACAGCTTTTTATAGCGAAAAGCCAGCAGAACCACAAAACAGATGGCGTAGATAATAGGGAGCGGTGATAACACTTTTACCGACCACAGATAATGCAGCGGTAGCAAAATGGCGGCCAGGTAGACGTAGTTGTGCAATGTTTGCCAGCGTTTGCCCATTTTACGCTGAGCGGCTTGTGTCGAGGTCAACGTCAACAGGAATAAGATAATCCAACCGGCCATACCCAGCATTAGCCATGGGCGTGAAACCAGTTCACGACCCAACAATCCCAGGTTTTGTATACCCAGTTCCAGCAGAGCATAGCTGGTTATATGCAGTGTGGCCCATGCAAAGCACCATAAACCTAACAACCGCCGGGTACGAAGCAACAAAGGCTGCTTTGCATAGCGCGCAAGCGGCGATACCAGCAGGGTAGCCAGCAAAAACTTCAGCGCGGTAATGCCCGTAAAGTGCTGGATATCTTTTCCCGGGTCGGCACCCAACCCGCCATGCTGCGCGGCCCAGAAGAGCCATAGCAGGGGTAAAAAACCGGCGAGATGCAGCAGCACTTTCAGGCCGGTTATCTGTTTTGCAGTCAACCTCACTTAAAAATACTCCCGAAGATCCATGCCCTGATATAACGATGCCACCTCATCGGCATAACCATTAAAAGGTAACGTGGGCTGTCGCTGTACATCGAGAATGCCACCCGAACCGATAAAACGCTCAGTAGCCTGAGACCAGCGAGGGTGATCAACCTGCGGATTTACGTTGGCGTAAAATCCGTATTCATTCGGTGCTGACATATTCCAGGTCGTCGGCGGCTGCTCGCGCGTCAGCTTGATACTGACTATCGATTTAATGCCCTTGAAGCCGTATTTCCAGGGCACGGTCAGGCGTATCGGCGCCCCGTTTTGCGGCGGCAATGCTTTGCCATATACGCCTACGGTGAGAAGTGTGAGCGGGTGCATAGCCTCATCCAAACGAAGACCTTCGACATAGGGATATTTCAACCCACCGCCAATAAAGCGGTCTTTCTGACCCGGCATTTCATCAGGGGCGTAGCGTGTTTCAAAAGCGACGTATCTGGCGTGACTAGTTGGCTCAACCAGCGCCAGTAATTTATGCAACGGAAAACCCACCCACGGCACAACCATCGACCAGGCCTCAACGCAACGCATCCGATAAATACGTTCTTCTAATAGAAAGCGTGTGGTCAGCGCATCATGATCCAAGGTTAAAGGTTTGTTGACCTCACCGCTGATGGTTAACGTCCAAGGATCGGTTTTCAGGCTACCGGCATTGGCGGCAGGATCGGCTTTATCCAGACCAAATTCGTAGAAATTGTTGTAGCCCGTCACCTTGTCTTCTGGCGTCAGTGACAGGCTGTTTTGCCAGCGTTCGGGCTTTGTGAACTCAAGCGCTTTGCCTGCGGGTGCGGGTGGACGATCGTTGCCTTTAAACCAATCCAGCAAATTAGCCTGTGTAGGGGAGGACAGCGTGGCCGCAGCAGCACCTATCCCAAGTGCTTTGAGGATCTGTCGTCGTTGCATAAAAAATACTGACTCGGCTGTAACATCTGCTTCCCGAAGTGGACGTTTTTTTAGCATGACTTTTCCTTCTTATTTTCATGTTAAGGAAAACAAAGCGACGTTTCCCTGTTGATGTCTGACGTGTCTGTAACGACATACTGCTCGCATGCGTATCCCTGGATCCTCACGAAAAGTTAAAAATTTTGTGATAACTTCCGCCCCTTGCCTGAGGTAAGCTTTCAGCACGACGAGAGGGGGATGACACTGATGGCAGGCGCGAAAAAGATATTTTTGGTTGAAGATGACAGCGATATTGCCTCACTTTTGCAGCTTAGCCTAAAGGATGAGGGTTACGAGATTGTTCATGAGGCAGATGGAGCTCGTGCGCTTGAACAACTGGAGAAACACGTTTGGGATGCCGTTATCCTCGATCTGATGCTGCCGGGTGTCGACGGGCTGGAGATTTGTCGTCGCATTCGCCAAATGAGTTTTTATTTGCCCGTCATTATCATCAGCGCCCGCACCAGCGAAACGCACCGTGTATTGGGGCTGGAAATGGGTGCCGATGATTATCTGGCCAAACCTTTCTCGGTGCTGGAGTTGATGGCCCGGGTAAAGGCATTGTTTCGTCGTCAGGAAGCGATGAGTCAGAACCTACGTATGGAGGCGGGGATTATCACCGTTCATGGCGTAGAGATTGACCCATTAGCCCGGGAAGTCCGGCTGCATGGTAAATCCCTCGATTTAACGCCGCGCGAATTCGATCTGCTCTATTTTTTCGCCCGTCATCCAGGCGAGGTCTTTTCGCGTCAGGCGCTGTTAGATCAGGTGTGGGGCTACCAGCATGAAGGGTATGAGCATACGGTGAACAGTCATATTAATCGCCTGCGGACCAAAATTGAAAAGGATGCTGCCGAGCCGGAAATTATTCTCACGGTTTGGGGACGAGGCTATAAGCTTGCTGCGGTTAACGCGGAGCATCAGCCATGATTTATCGCCTGTCGCTGAGCCAGCGTCTGACCCTCGTCTTTACCGCCATTATGCTGATTTGTGCGGTTACCGTCAGTGTTGTCCAGATCCGCAGCAGTAAACAGTATGGCGACGCCATGGTGCAAAGGCTCTCGCTGGAGCTGGCGAGCAAGATTGTCAAAAGTGAGTCGCTTATTGATACCAGCGGGCAGATTAATCGCCAGGCGTTAAAAGGATTGTTTAATCACCTGATGACGCTTAACCCCAGCGTGGAGCTGTATCTGATTTCACCGTCAGGTGAAATACTTGCTGATGCCGCACCGCCGGGGCATATCCAGCGGCAGAAAATTAGCGTACAGCCGATACAGGATTTCCTTAACTCAGCTGCGTTGCCCGTCTATGGCAACGATCCGCGTAGCAGCCAGCAAAAGGTATTGAGCGCCGCGCCAGTTTTATATAACGGTGAGCTACATGGCTATTTGTACATTATTCTGCAGGGCGAAGATCTGAATATGCTGGCGAATACCGCCTGGCAAAAAACGCTCTGGAATACCGTTGCCTGGACGTTAATACTGGTTTTATTAGCCGGTGGAATTGCAGGTTTTCTGGTGTGGCGATGGGTGACTAATCCAGTAAAAAGGCTAACCGAACAGGTGGTAAAACTGGAGAAGGACAGCATTGCCGTCATCAAACAATTGGCACAAAAAAATCCCGAACCGGCACCGGAGAATGAAATAGCGCTGCTGAACAATGCGTTTATCGAGTTGGCGCAGAAAATTGCCCAGCAGTGGGATTTATTAGCAGACAGCGATCGTCAGCGCAGAGAGTTTATTGCCAATATTTCGCACGACCTACGCACGCCGTTGACTTCGCTGTTGGGGTATCTGGAAATGCTGTCGCTGAAAGCCGATACGATGACGCCTGAGGAAAACCGGCATTATCTTAGCATCGCGCTGCGCCAGGGGCATAGAGTTCGCCATCTGTCACAACAGCTGTTTGAGCTGGCAAGGCTGGAGCATGGCGGTATAAAACCGCAGCGTGAACGTTTTGCTATTGGTGAATTGATCCAGGACGTGGCACAGAAATTTGATCTCCCTGTTGCCACGCGTCATTTGCAGTTGCACCTTGACGTAACGGGGCCGTTACCGCTGGTGAATGCCGATTTATCGATGATAGAAAGAGTCGTGACGAATTTGCTGGATAACGCTATCCGTCATACGCCTGACGGAGGCGAAGTGCGGCTAAAAGTCTGGCGTGATGAAGACCGTTTGTTAGCCGAAGTGCAGGACAGCGGGCCAGGGGTAGAAGAAGCTGTGCGAGAAGTATTGTTTCAGCGCCCGACCGCGTTAATTCCCCGTGAGCAGCGGGCCGAGCGCGGCGGTCTGGGCTTACTGATCGTGCGTAGAATGCTCGAACTGCATGGAGGAGATATACATCTGGTTAGCTCAACTGCAGGGGCCTGCTTCCGTTTCTCGTTGCCGCTGGCGGATTCTCCTCTGTGTAGTTGACGGTGAAGTTCCGGAGTAAAGAGGGTTTTGGTATTGTACTCATGGGCATTGCGTAAAAGTTGGTAGGTTGTCAGTGATAATGAGAATTTTTATCATGCATAGGTAATTCATCAACTTATCTTCGATGAGCGCAAGGAGATCGTATGTCACAGGATGCCGACAACCTGTATATCGCCAGGACTAAAGCAGTTGCTGGCTGCTTTTCAATGTTTTTACTGATGTTTGGCCTCACGTTTACCCCGTTGTTTTTCCCCGCGAGTCAGGACCTGCTTGCCAAAGGGTTACTTTTTCCGCTGCTGTTTGCGCTGGAATTTATTGTGCTGGTTCCGCTGTATTATTTCTTCTTTAGAAAAAGAGAGGGACTGGGCAAAGGCATTTTCAACGCCAGGTGGTTTGCCATTTTGTTCGCGGCGCTGCTGTTTATTCAGCTTAACCTGCCATTGATTTTGGGTCTCAGACAAACCGAAGCGTGGGTGACCAGCCAAATATCCTTAAGTAGTTATGCGTTGTGGTTATCTACGTTGACCCTGATATTTATCGCGCCAGTTTATGAAGAAATTGTTTTCAGAGGCTGTTTATTCAACGCGTTCCAGTACTGGTTCAATAATAAAACCTGGCTGTCGTCAGTGGTGGTATCGGTCATTTTTGCCATCATGCATACGCAGTATGTGGATCTACGTACGTTGCTGATGTTGTTTCTTGTGTCGCAGGTGTTGATCCTGGCCAGACTGAAAAGCAACGGTCTGTTGATGCCAATTTTGCTGCATATAGTGATGAACGGGACGGTTATTGCTCTGCAGATGGCGGCTCAGACGTTACAGCCAGGGTGATGAAGGTGATGCCCGGAACCCGGGCATCGTGGATTATACGTGCAGTCGATGGTGCAAACGCGCACCGACCAGCAACGCCAACACCAGCATCAGGGCGATAAATCCGCCCACGCCGTTCCAGCCATAGCTGTGCCAGAACACACCGCCCAGCGTACCGGCAATACTGGATCCCAGATAATAGCTGAACAGATACAGAGAAGAAGCCTGGCCTTTAGCGCGTTTTGCTCGTGGTCCAATCCAACTGCTTGCTACGGAGTGCGCGGCAAAGAACCCGGCTGAAAAGAGCAGCATCCCGGCGAAGATCAGCCATAGCGATGTGAACAGAGTCATCAAAAGTCCAACCAACATCACGCCTGTTGAAAAGAGCATTACCGGGCCACGGCCATAACGAGTGGTCATAGAACCCGCCTTTGGCGAACTCCAGGTCCCGGTCAGATACGCCACAGATAACAAACCTACAACCGCCTGGCTGAGCTCCCACGGGGAGAGCATCAGGCGGTAGCCGATGTAATTAAACAGCGTGACAAACGATCCCATCAGTAAAAAACCTTCCGCAAACAGCAGCGGCAAACCTTTGTCGCGCCAGTGCAAGCGGAAGTTGATAAACAACGTTTTCGGGCGCAGCGACGTAGGTCTGAAATGACGGGATTCCGGTAAGATTTTCCAGAACATCAGTGCAGAGGCAAGGGCAAAACAGCCGATCGCCGCCAGCGCGATACGCCAGTTAAAAAAGTCGGTAAACACACCGCTGATCAAGCGACCACTCATACCGCCAATCGAGTTACCGCTGATATACAAGCCCATTGAGAAGGCGACGAAACTGGGATGAATTTCTTCACTCAGATAGGTCATCCCTACCGCCGCGACGCCGCTCAGTGAAAGTCCTATCAGAGCACGCATGATTAAAATACCGTGCCAGCTGGTCATCATCGTTGAAAGCAGCGTACAACAAGAGGCGAGCAGCAGCGCGGTAACCATCACCGGCTTGCGGCCAATAGCATCTGAAAGTGGGCCGGTAAACAGTAACCCTATCGCCAGCATCGCCGTCGAGATGGAAAGCGAGATACTGCTGCTTGCGGGAGAGACCCCAAACTCGTGCGAGAGCACTGGTAGTATGGGTTGTACGCAATAGAGGAGGGCAAAAGTCGCCAGTCCGGCGGAAAACAGCGCCAGCGTGACGCGCATAAATGGGGATGTTCCGCGTTTGATAAATCCATCCGGCGGGGTAACTATCTGTTCATCAACATCGCTTGTTGGCGCGGTATCGACAGTTGTTGTACGGCTCACTTGAAATCCTTGCTCATTCAATTACGTCTACAGGACCAGCCTTAAGAGTATGAAAATCACAATATTCTGTCTAATATATTAATAATCTCAAATAATATTTTAAAAATATGAATATCGAACTGCGTCATTTACGTTACTTTGTGGCCGTTGCCGAAGAGTTGCATTTTGGTCGGGCGGCGGCGCGGTTAAACATTTCGCAACCGCCGCTAAGTCAGCAGATCCAGATCCTTGAACAGCAGGTTGGCGCCCGGTTACTTGCCCGAACTAACCGTAGCGTGGCGCTGACCTCTGCCGGAAAGCAGTTTCTGGCGGACAGTCGGCAGATCCTCGGGCTGGTTAATGAAGCCGCCGCCAGGGCTGAGCGTTTGCATCTGGGAGAAGCAGGGGAATTGCGTATCGGCTTTACGTCGTCCGCGCCGTTTATCAAAGCGGTTTCAGATACGTTATCGCTGTTTCGCCAAAGCTACCCGGCAGTGCATATGCAAACCCGTGAAATGAACACGCGTGAGCAAATTGCCCCGCTCAATGAAGGAACGCTGGATTTGGGACTTCTGCGTAATACGCAGCTTCCGGAAACGCTGGAGCGTGAAATCATTCTGCATGAACCACTGATGGCGATGATCCCACGCGCGCATCCGTTGGCGCAAAAACCCGTGGTCACGTTGGCCGAGCTGGCGAATGAGCCATTTGTCTTTTTTGACCCCCATGTGGGGACAGGGTTGTATGACGATATTCTGGGCCTGATGCGTCGCTATGGACTGAAGCCGACGATTGCGCAGGAGGTTGGCGAGGCGATGACTATCATCGGGCTGGTGGCCGCAGGATTAGGGGTTTCTATACTTCCTGCTTCTTTTAAACGGGTGCAGCTGTATGAAATGTGTTGGATCCCGATAGCGGAAGAAGATGCTGTCTCGGAAATGTGGTTAGTGTGGCCAAAGCATCATGAGCAAAGTCACGCCGCGCAACGCTTTCGCGAGCAGCTTCTGGCGGCCGTTCAGAGCGGTTAATTTAGTTTAAAAATGGGCGAAAATGTGCAGTAAATCACAAGGCTAAGTAAAAAGTTGACGGAAGCCATTGAAGTGCTTCACCATAGCCCGCAGATTATTTCGGAGCGCGAAAATAAAGGGAGTAAGTGGTGGTTGCTGATAGTCAGCCTGGGCATATCGATCAAATTAAGCAGACCAATGCGGGTGCGGTTTATCGCCTGATTGATCAGCTGGGTCCGGTATCGCGTATTGATCTCTCCCGCCTGGCACAATTGGCGCCTGCCAGCATTACCAAAATTGTCCGCGAAATGCTCGAAGCGCATCTGGTGCAAGAGCTGGAAATTAAGGAAGCGGGTAGCCGTGGTCGTCCGGCCGTTGGGCTGGTTGTCGAAACGGAGGCCTGGCACTACTTATCCATTCGTATCAGTCGTGGCGAGATTTTTCTGGCGCTACGCGATCTGAGCAGCAAGCTGGTGGTTGAAGATTGTCTTGAAATGGCGCTGGTCAGCGAAACACCGTTGCTGGATCGTGTGATAACCCAGGTCGATCAGTTTTTCATCCGCCACCAGCAAAAGCTGGAGCGCTTAACCTCCATCGCCATCACCTTACCCGGTATTATCGATACTGAAAACGGTATCGTTCATCGCATGCCATTTTACGAAGATGTCAAAGAGATGCCGTTGGGCGAAGCGCTTGAGAACCATACCGGCGTGCCGGTGTATATTCAGCACGATATCAGCGCCTGGACGATGGCCGAGGCGCTTTTTGGCGCATCGCGCGGTGCGCGCGACGTCATTCAGGTGGTGATCGATCATAACGTGGGTGCAGGGGTGATCACTGACGGCCATTTGCTGCATGCAGGCAGCAGTAGCCTGGTGGAGATTGGTCATACGCAGGTCGATCCCTACGGTAAACGCTGCTATTGCGGCAACCATGGTTGTCTGGAAACAATCGCCAGCGTCGATAGCGTGCTCGAATTGGCGCAGGTGCGCCTGAAGCAGTCAATGAGTTCTTCTCTACATGGGCAACCGTTAACGGTAGACGCGCTGTGTCTGGCGGCCATGCAGGGTGATTTATTGGCGAAAGATATCATTAGCGGCGTTGGGACCCACGTCGGTCGAATTCTTGCCATCATGGTGAATTTGTTCAATCCGCAAAAGATATTGATTGGGTCTCCGCTCAGTAAAGCGGCAGATATCTTGTTCCCAACCATCGCTGACAGCATGCGTCAGCAGGCGCTTCCGGCTTACAGTCAGCATATTGTCGTTGAAAGTACGCAGTTTACCAATCAGGGGACGATGGCGGGTGCGGCACTCGTGAAGGACGCGATGTATAACGGTTCTTTGTTGATTCGTCTATTACAGGGTTAACATTTTTTAACTGTTGTACGAAAAATTGCGCTATCTCAAGCTGATCCTGGTCGTCATACCTTAGACTTTCTCCACTGTTTTATTTTCCTGACTTATATTTTCAAAGCATAACGGTGGAGTTAGTGATGCTGAAGCGTTTCTTTATTACAGGTACAGACACTTCTGTTGGGAAGACCGTAGTTTCCCGCGCATTACTACAAGCGTTAGCGTCAGGGGGTAAAAGCGTTGCGGGTTACAAACCTGTAGCCAAAGGCAGCAAAGAGACGCCTGAAGGTCTGCGCAACAAAGATGCACTGGTACTGCAAAGTGTGTCATCTATCGAGCTGCCCTATGAGGCGATTAACCCAATTGCGTTGAGCGAAGATGAAAGTAGCGTGGCGCATAGTGGTCCGGTCAATTACACCCTGTTATCCAACGGTCTCGCAAGCCTCAGCGAAAAAGTCGATCACGTTGTCGTGGAAGGCACCGGAGGCTGGCGGAGCTTGATGAACGATCTGCGTCCGTTATCGGAGTGGGTGGTGCAGGAACAACTGCCGGTGCTGATGGTAGTGGGTATCCAGGAAGGCTGTATTAATCATGCGATCCTCACCGCGCAGGCGATAGCCAGCGACGGACTGCCGTTGATTGGCTGGGTTGCGAATCGCATTAACCCGGGGCTGGCGCATTATGCGGAAATCATTGATGTGCTGGGTAAAAAATTACCTGCACCGCTGATCGGTGAACTGCCTTATCTGCCTCGTGCAGAGCAGCGTGAGTTGTCGCAGTACATCCGCCTGTCAATGCTCGGCAGCGTGCTGTCGGTAGATAGAGTCGTGGCGTAACGTACGCGAGAGCACCGACGCCAGGACACAGGCGATCAGTAATCCGGGGAGCAGGCGATACTCCCCGGTCATTTCACAAACCATCAACGTCGACATTATTGGTGCATGCGTGGTAGCCGCCAGCAGCGTGGCCATCCCCGTTAATCCCAGCAAAATGGCAATTTCATCCGAGCCCGGAAGCCATAATCCCCATACCTGACCCAGCAACATGCCCACCGACAAGCCGACAAACAGCGTTGGCGTAAACACGCCACCCGGGGCACCGGATCCACTGCTGGCAAGCACCGCCAGTAATTTGCAGATAAAAATCCCGCTAACCACGGCCAGCAGCGGTGGTGAAAGTAAATATGACTGCACCACGCTGTAGCCATTACCCCAGACCGTAGGCGTGAGCAATGAAAGCAGGCCAACGATCAACCCGCCAAGCGCCAGTTGCCACGGTGGCGAGAGTTTTAAGCGCAAAAAAACAGTATGGCTGGCGGTCATCAACCACATGAAGAGCGGTCCGCAGATGCCAGCAGCCAGACCGGTGCTGACAATCATAACGTATTCCAGAGCATGTAATTCCCGCGACAGGTGCACGGTATACAGCAGCGCATTGCTGTCGCTAAGCAGATTGGTGGTGAGTAATGCGACTACGGCGGACACCACTACCGGTCCCAGTGAGGCGAGGATCAGCGTGCCAAACAATACTTCGGCAATAAATAAACTGCCCGCCAGCGGGGCATGATAGGCTCCAGCCATACCTGCAGCGGCGCCGCAGGCAATCCATAACTTCCATTCTGTACGCGGGGTAAAGCGTTGAGCAAAGCAGGAGGCCGCCAGCGCCGCCAGTAAAATCATGGCACCTTCACGTCCGATGGCACTCCCGCTGGCGACGACCAGTAACGAGGCCAGCGATTTCACCAGGCTTGCACTGACGTCAAATTGTCCGTCGGTTTGCAGGGCTTCCATATAATCAGTGGGAGCCTGCGGACGTAAACGGTTAAATTTTTGCCAACCCCACAGTAGTAATCCAGCCGCCAGGCCGCCGAGTGCAGGTGTCAGCATACGCCTTAAAGGCGAAAGGTTTGTCGCTGCGTTGACCAGACTTCCCGTGTTGTTGCTCAGAAACAACCATTCGAGAAGCAGCATGGCATGACGAAATCCTGCGACGGCCAGCGCAGCAAGGACGCCAATCAACGCGGCGATCAGCAGGCGGCGGAACATGGCACGCAGGTCAGGGTAAGCATGTAAATGATGCATGAGTGGCCAGACTGGAAAATTCAGACGCTCTATTTTGCGGCTATTAGGCAACAGAAGCAAAAGCTCAGCGTGCGCAACAGGATGCACCACAGGCAGGACAATTCCTGCCTGTGACGAAATTAACGGAACAAAGGCTTATCGGCTACCGGGATCAGTAACTGTGATTGCCACTGTGCCAGCGTCAGACGCGCCAGCTCACCCAGCGCCTGGTAGAACGGATGGTCGGCTTTTTCGATAAACACATTAAGGAAGCGCGATGACCATGGGAACAGATGCCAGGCCAGCAGTTGCTCGCACTCGGTGTGGCGTTCGTTCTCGGCAAGCCAGGCCGTCAGCAACAGCAGCGAACCAAAGTGATCTTCTGGCTCATTTTGCTGCATGGCAAACTGGATGCCGTTGTCCCGCATCCACTGGCGTAATGCCAGCGTGGAGTCGCCAAACAACACGTTTTCACGATCCAGCCAGACGGATCCCCATGGCGGAGAAGGGAGCGCATAAGGCCCAACAAACAGACGTTGCCAGGCCTGCGGGAGAGACTCATCGGCATCAGCCTGAAACTGATCGACTAACGGCGAAAGCGTTGTCTTTTCAAGCGGCCACTGCGACTGCCAGCCATCGGTTCTTAATGCACTGACCAGTGCCGAAGCTTCCGCACTGTCTGGGGCATAATAAAACAGCGCGCCGAGCACACGCGCTGCAGTAGAAAAGTTGTCTCGTTGTGAAAAATGGGTCATGCAAACAATCCTGAACAGTGCGGGTTGCCCCGCACCCGAAAGTTAACCTGCAACAGCCATTCCGACTGTCATATGTAAACCGTAAAACAATCCGCGGCCAATGATTTCACCGACAAGCACCAGAATTAACCCGAGCGCCAACCCGCCAACGGACGGTCGTTTGCGACGGATCAACGGACATATCCAGCAACCCAGACCCGCAGCCAACAGCAGGACTCGCCAGACCTGTAAACTGCCGTAGTCGGGAACCAGCGCGCTGGCGGATTGTACCGAACTGTGGATCTCGCCGAGTGACAGTCCCTGCAGCACAATAACGGCCACCGTAACCAGCAGAGCCAATACGCTGATACCGGCGAATCTGACGACGTTAAAAGAAACACCTGCAGCACGCAGCAGCAGAGCGGCAAATAGCGGTCCACTGAGCAGCATCGTCATGAAAAACGCCAGTGTAGTATAGCCGTTATACCAGGTTGGGACGGTGTCTATCTGGTAGACGTTGGTCATCGCAAAGACAAATACCAGGCCCAGCAACATGCTCAATAGCATCCAGATTTTACCTAACGCTGCGGGCATTTTACCGAGAAACGCCACCAGCCACCACAAGCCCCCGACGGCGAAAAACAGTGAACCACCGGCGATTTCGTTACTCAGCGCCGATGCGCCAATTCTGTTCAGTGAGTTAAACGCGCGCAGCGGCGAACCTAAATGCATGACCGAGGCGAGAAAGGCGATGCCCATCACCAGCCAGAGAAAAAACATACTGCGAACGAAACGTCGTTTTACCTGCCCATCCTTAGCGGTCAGCCAGCCGTAACCACTTACGATCAGCGCCCCGGCTACGCACTGTCCCAGCACCGTGAACAGTACCAGCGGCCATTCATGCCATCCATTTCCCATTTTACACCTCTTTTGGATTAGCCAGAAAACCCGTGGTATCCCCGGTCGGGCGGCAATTGGCGTTTGGTTTGATCACAATACTCGGTTTGGTGAAGTGCGCACCCGGTAGCGGGGCGACGGCAGCCAGTTCACCATGTTTTTTGCGCAGTTCGTCGATGGGGCCAAAATCCAGCGCACGCAGCGGACAGGACTCGACGCAGATGGGCTTTTTGCCGTCTGCCGCGCGTTCATGGCAGCCATCACACTTGGTCATATGTCCTTTCGCAGCATTGTACTGTGGCGCACCGTACGGGCAGGCCATATGACAGTAGCGACAGCCAATGCACACGTCTTCATCGACCACCACAAAACCATCCTCACGCTTATGCATCGCACCACTTGGACAAACCTTGGTGCAGGCCGGATCCTCGCAGTGGTTACATGAGATGGAGAGATAGTAGGCAAAAACGTTCTGGTGCCAGACGCCGTTGTCTTCCTGCCAGTCACCACCTGCGTATTCGTAAATCCGCCGGAAACTGACGTCAGGAGTGAGGTCTTTGTAGTCTTTGCAGGCCAGCTCGCAGGTTTTGCACCCGGTGCAACGACTGGAATCAATAAAAAATCCATACTGAGTTGTCATGGGTTAGTCCTTAAACCTTCTCGATCTCGACCAGATTAGTATGCTGTGGGTTGCCTTTTGCCAGCGGTGAAGGGCGCTGTGTTGTCAGCGTATTGACGCAGGCGCCATGGTCAATCTTGTCGCCGGCCATATCTGCATCGTGCCATGCACCCTGGCCCATTGCGCTGACGCCAGGCAGGATCCGTGGCGTCACTTTGGCCGGAATACGTACTTCCCCGCGATCGTTAAAGACCCGCACCATATCGCCATTTGCAATACCACGCTTTTGGGCATCGACGGGATTGATCCACACTTCCTGACGACAGGACGCCTGCAGAACATCGATATTGCCGTAGCTGGAGTGCGTACGGGATTTGTAATGAAAGCCAAACAACTGCAGCGGAAATGCGCTGCGTTTGGGATCGTCCCACCCTTCAAACGTGGAGGCGTAGACGGGAAGCGGGCTAATTACTTCATCCTTCTGCAACTCCCAGGTGTTGGCAATTTTCGCCAGTCGGCTGGAGTAAATTTCAATCTTTCCAGACGGTGTTTTGAGTGGATTGGCCTGCGGATCGTCGCGGAATTTTTTATAAGCGACAAAATGCCCGTTAGGATCTTTGCGTTTATAGATCCCCATTTTTTTCAGCTCGTCATAAGAAGGGAGCGCGGGGTCCTTGGCCAGCATTTTTGCATACAGATACTGGAGCCACTGTTCCTGAGTACGGCCTTCCGTAAACCGTTGATAGATATCATTGCCAAGGCGTTTGGCGACTTCGCTCATTATCCAGTAGATCGGTTTGCGTTCGAACTTCGGTGACGTCGCGGGTTGAATAAAAATGAGGTATCCCATGTTGCCTGCATAGTCGTTAGGAATGATGTCTTCCTGTTCGACGGTCATTAGGTCCGGCAGCGGCATGCGTTCAATCGTGATGGTGTAGGTTGATTCTCGTGCACCGCTATTGCCGCCGTTGATGCCAACGTTGCCGGTCAGGATTGGCAGCATCGCGATCGCGCGCGAAGTCAGTTCGCCGTTAGCCTGACGTTGTGGACCCCAACCCTGACAAATATACACCGGTTTTGTACTACCGATTTCCCGTGCCAGTTTAATGATGCGCTCGGCCGGGATCCCTGTGACATGCGAGGCCCATTGGGGCGTTTTAGCGACACCGTCATCGCCATTGCCAAGTATATAGGCCTTGTAATGTCCGTTAGCGGGGGCGTCAGCGGGTAGGGTTTTCTCGTCATAACCGACGCAATATGTGTCGAGGAACGCCTGGTCGACCAGATCTTCGTTAATCAGGACCCAGGCGATTCCCGCCACCAGTGCGGCATCGGTTCCCGGACGAATAGGGATCCACTCATCTTCACGACCCGCAGCGGTATCGGTATAACGCGGGTCGATGACGATCATGCGGGCGTTAGAACGCTCCCGGGCCTGCTCAAGGAAGTATGTTATGCCACCGCCGCTCATGCGCGTTTCGGCAGGGTTATTGCCGAACATCACCACCAGCTTCGTGTTTTCAATGTCGGAGGTACTGTTGCCGTCATTTGAGCCGTAGGTGTAAGGCATTGCCGCCGCGATTTGTGCGGTACTGTATGTGCCGTAATGGCTCAGGAATCCGCCATAGCAGTTCATCAATCGAGCGACCAGCGAGGCATAAGGGGAGGATCGAGTAATATTGCCGCCGACAATGCCAGAGGTGTAGTTGATATACACGGCCTCATTACCGTATTTCTGTACGGTATTTTTTAAACTGGTGCTGATGGTATCCAGCGCTTCCTGCCAGGTTATGCGTTCGAATTTGCCCTCACCGCGTTTGCCCACGCGCTTCATAGGATAATTGAGGCGGTCCGGATGATTGATCCGTCGACGGATTGAGCGTCCACGCAAACAAGCACGCACCTGGTGCTGACCATAAATATCGTCTCCGGTCGTATCAGACTCCACCCATACGACCTCGTCATCTTTGACGTGGAGTTGCAGGGCACAACGACTGCCGCAGTTCACGGAACAAGCGCCCCAAACCACTTTCTCTTCAGCCGGTTGCATTGCCTGTTGTACCGCAGCAGCTGCGGTGCGCATCCCAAAAGGTAACGATAACCCGCCAGCGGCAAGCGCCAACGAACCTATAGCCGAGGATTTCACTAACATCCTGCGGCTAATGCCTCCATATTGCTCAGTATCAGACATAACTCACTCCATTATAGTTATCGCTATATATTAATCTCTACAGCGAAATTAATAGCATGCTAATAATAGAGTGAGTTTACCCATTTATGAGTATGGCATCTTAATGCATATCAAACTGGAGTAACCCTCCGCGTACGGAGGGTATGATTTATTGCGGTTCCGCGACGTGCCCGTCCTGTGCAGGCGAGCTGTTGGCAGGGGCGTTTCCACTGTTAGTCCGGGTGTAGAGAATTTTGTGCGTATCGTTTGCACAATGTCCTACCACCAGTGAATCAGGTTGATCGGCCTGATCGTTGGGGACAATGTTCAGCGTAAAGCTGGACTCTGCGACGCCATTATTGATGATGCGCTGCTCGATATCGCTTTTCACGCGTTCACATGACGCAGGTGCCGCCAGAACCTGTGGGGATGCAACTGCCAGTAAGATCGCGGCAATTCCTGTTACGTATTTCATCATCAGCTCCTTTATGATCGACATAGACTAAGATTAGCATTTCTGGTGTAAATAACTGTATTTGCTAATATGATTGAGAATTATCTTCTTATCCCGGTGAAAAATGTGAAGAAACAGACCCTGTTAGGTTTCCTGTGTGTCGTGCTGGTTGGGTGTGATAACGCCAAAGGGCTGGTTTCCTTTACGCCGGAAATGGCCAGTTTTTCCAATGAATTTGATTTCGATCCGCTGCGCGGGCCGGTGAAAGATTTCAGTCAGACGCTGCTCAACGACAAAGGTGAGGTCACTAAGCGCGTTGCTGGTACCCTGTCACAGGAAGGGTGTTTCGATACACTTGAACTGCACGATATCGAAAACAATACCGGTATGGCGCTGGTCCTGGATGCTAACTACTATCGGGATGCCGAAACGCTGGAAAAAAAGATCCGCTTACAAGGTAAATGCCAGCTAGCGGAACTGCCTGCTGCCGGTGTGGTGTGGGATACCGACGATAACGGCTTTGTCGTTTCCGCCACGGGGAAAGAGATGAAGGTGCAGTATCGATATGATGCCGAAGGCTACCCGCTGGGCAAAACAACCGTCAGTAAGGACAGCACTTTGCAGGTTGATGCTAAACCGTCGGTTGACCCATTGAAGAAGTTAGATTACACCGCGGTGAGCATGCTCAACAATCATCCGTTAGGCAATGTCAAACAAACGTGCAAATACGATGAATACGCAAATCCGATCAACTGCCAGCTTGTTATCGTTGATGAGAGCGTGAAGCCGGCAGTTGAACATCATTACTCGATTGAAAACACGATCGACTACTACTAGTCGTGTTTACTGAGCGGTAGGCGGCAGCAGATTAGGGCCTGCCGTTTTGTGCTCTGCCAGATACTGCTGCTGGAAGATACACATACGAATCGTGTTGCGGTATTGACCGTTGATAAAGAACTCATGGATCAGCTCGCCTTCCACCATAAAACCGAGTTTACGGTAGATGTGGATAGCCTTTTCGTTCTCTTTATCGACGATCAGATACAGCTTATAGAGGTTGAGCACGGTAAAGCCATAGTCCATTGCCAGCTTTGCTGCCCGTGAGGCCAGACCCTTCCCCTGATATTCCGGCGAAATAATAATCTGGAACTCGGCCCGGCGGTGTACATGGTTAATTTCAACCAATTCCACCAGCCCGGCTTTTTCACCGTCGCACTCCACCACGAAGCGGCGTTCGCTTTGGTCGTGGATGTGTTTGTCATACAGGTCTGACAGCTCAACAAACGCTTCGTAAGGCTCTTCGAACCAGTAGCGCATTACGCTGGCATTATTATCAAGCTGATGGACGAATCGTAAATCTTCACGCTCCAGCGGGCGCAACTTAACACTGAGGGCGCTAGTCATATCGTATCCTTTCAATATCCTTCAAAGTGCAATGATTATGGGGCAACGGTGCGGCCAGTACGGCGGTCGAGGCAGCGCAGGGTGTTAGGTTCCCAGTACGCATTAATATTAGCGCTCTGCTCGCACTTATCACGGCTATCAAAGGCCGTATCGGCTTTGTCCCACTCTTTCTCTGCACGTTTATTGACTTTCTGGCGAAGCTGACGCGTATCGTTCCATTGTTCCTTTTCCATTGCGGCTTGTTGACGACTTTGCGCACTATCTCCGGATTCAATGACCAGTTTACTGGTTTCAGCAAATGCGGAAGAGGTGTACACAGCCGCAGCCAGCGTCAGCATAGCCGTCAGGCACAGGCGTTTGGTCAGTGTAATTTTCATGGTGAATTCCTTTTATGGGAAAGGGTAAAAACGATAAAACAGGGTTAAATTCTACACTATTCCAGTTTGCGGGCATACCCACCCGGTGGATATGGATACGCTAACGAGATTCTGTCGTATCATGGTTAAACCGAAGGTAACTGAATAACATCAATGCTTAAGACCACATTTCTTTTTTTCATCACCGCGTTATGCGAAATTATTGGCTGCTTTTTACCCTGGCTTTGGCTTAAGCGAGGAGCTACAGCCTGGTTGCTGATACCCGCCGGGGTGTCACTGGCTTTATTCGTCTGGTTGCTGACACTGCATCCGGCAGCCAGCGGGCGTGTATACGCAGCCTATGGCGGTGTTTACGTGGTGACCGCGCTGCTATGGCTACGTATTGTCGATGGTGTAAAACTCAGTTTATATGACTGGTCTGGCGCGCTGGTGGCGTTGTGCGGCATGCTGATCATTGTGGCTGGATGGGGGCGCGCATAGCGCCTTTTTTGTGATCAAACAGCGTTTTTTTGATCTTTATACTTGTATGGTAGTAGCTCAGTTGAGTAAATTTCCTGCATCACAAGAACAGATGTAGGGAATAAGAAATGAAGATTGTTGGGGCTGAAGTGTTTGTCACCTGTCCTGGGCGTAATTTTGTAACGTTGAAAATTACGACAGAAGATGGGATCACCGGGCTGGGAGATGCCACGTTAAATGGACGCGAGCTGTCCGTGGCGTCCTATCTGAAAGATCACGTGTGTCCGCAGCTTATTGGTCGCGATGCGCATCGTATTGAGGACATCTGGCAGTTTTTTTACAAAGGCGCGTACTGGCGTCGTGGGCCGGTCACCATGTCGGCGATTTCCGCCGTGGATATGGCTCTCTGGGACATCAAAGCGAAAGCGGCGAATATGCCGTTGTACCAGTTGCTCGGCGGTGCTTCTCGTGAAGGGGTTATGGTCTACTGCCACACCACAGGCCATACCGTTGATGATGTACTCGAAGATTATGCGCGTCATAAAGAGATGGGCTTTAAAGCGATTCGCGTGCAGTGCGGCGTGCCAGGCATGAAAACCACTTACGGTATGTCTAAGGGCAAAGGACTGGCCTACGAACCCGCCACCAAAGGGCAATGGCCGGAAGAACAGTTGTGGTCAACGGAGAAATACCTGGATTTCACGCCAAAACTGTTTGCCGCCGTGCGTGACAAGTTTGGTTTCAACGAACATCTTTTACACGATATGCACCACCGTCTGACGCCAATTGAAGCGGCCCGTTTCGGCAAAAGCATTGAACAGTACCGTTTGTTCTGGATGGAAGATCCAACACCAGCTGAAAACCAGGAGTGCTTCCGCCTGATCCGCCAGCATACCGTCACGCCGATTGCGGTAGGGGAAGTGTTCAACAGCATCTGGGACTGTAAACAGCTTATTGAAGAACAACTGATCGACTATATCCGCACCACCATCACCCATGCGGGTGGTATCACCGGTATGCGCCGGATTGCTGATTTCGCGTCGCTGTATCAGGTTCGTACCGGTTCACATGGACCTTCCGATCTGTCGCCTGTGTGCATGGCCGCCGCGCTGCATTTTGATCTGTGGGTGCCGAACTTCGGCGTACAGGAATATATGGGCTATTCCGAGCAAATGCTGGAAGTGTTCCCACATAACTGGACCTTTGATAACGGCTATATGCATCCAGGAGACAAACCTGGTCTTGGGATCGAGTTTGACGAAAAACTGGCGGCGAAATATCCGTATGACCCTGCATATCTGCCCGTTGCTCGCCTGGAAGATGGCACGCTGTGGAACTGGTAAGGAGTGATTTGCTATGAAAAGTATCGTGATTGAAAAACCGAATACGCTGGTTATCGCCGAACGACCGGTGCCAGAACCCTTAGCAGGTGAGGTGAGGGTAAAAGTGAAACTGGCGGGGATTTGTGGTTCCGACAGTCATATTTATCGCGGTCATAATCCATTTGCACAATACCCGCGCGTGATTGGCCATGAGTTTTATGGCGTGATCGAGGCGGTAGGTGACGGTGTTGACCATTCGAGAATAGGTGAACGGGTGTCCGTTGATCCGGTCATCAGCTGCGGACATTGTTATCCCTGTTCAATTGGTAAACCTAACGTTTGTACATCGCTGGTGGTGCTGGGCGTGCATCGCGATGGCGGTTTCAGCGAGTACGCTGTTGTGCCAGCGAAAAATGCCTGGACGATCCCCGATACAGTGCCTGATGAGCATGCCGTTATGGTGGAACCTTTCACTATCGCCGCAAACGTGACCGGGCAAATTAAACCAACAGAAAACGATATTGCGCTAATTTATGGCGCAGGGCCTATGGGATTGACCACTGTACAGGCGCTTAAGCGTGTCTATAAGGTCAAAACTGTAGTGATTGCTGACAGAATCGATGAGCGCCTGGCCATGGCGAAGCAGTGCGGTGCAGACTGGGCAATCAATAATAGTCAGCACTCGTTGCAAGAGTTCCTTGCGGAAAACGGACTAAAACCGACCATTATCGTGGATGCAGCTTGCCATCCATCCATTTTACAGGAGGCAATCACGCTGGCATCGCCGGCCGCGCGAATTGTTCTGATGGGCTTCTCCAGCGATCCTTGTCAGATTATTCAACAAGGCATTACCGGGAAAGAACTGTCCATTTATTCCTCAAGATTAAATGCGAACAAATTCCCGATTGTGATTGATTGGTTGGTCAACGGACTTATCGATCCTAATCAACTTATTACTCACACTTTTGACTATCACCACGTTACCGACGCAATTGAATTGTTTGAGAAAGATCAGCAGCACTGCTGCAAAGTCTTACTTACATTCAGTGAATAATATAAATAACTGCGAGTAAGTGGTACGCATCTTACCTCTTAGAGATAGCCAATATGAATCAAGAAAAACACGAAAGATCCACGAAAGATCTGGTTAGAGCTGCCGTATCCGGATGGTTGGGTACTGCGCTCGAATTTATGGATTTTCAGTTATATTCTTTGGGTGCCGCACTGGTATTCCATGAAATATTTTTCCCGGAACAGTCTGCCGCCATGGCGCTTATTTTAGCGATGGGTACATACGGTGCAGGATATATTGCTCGTATTGTTGGGGCATTTATATTTGGCAAAATGGGAGACAGCATCGGCCGTAAAAAAGTACTGTTTATTACCATTACGATGATGGGAATTTGTACGACCTTAATTGGCGTGCTGCCAACATATGCACAAATTGGTATCTTTGCGCCTGTGCTGCTGGTGACGCTGCGTATCGTGCAAGGGCTTGGTGCGGGGGCTGAAATTTCGGGTGCGGGCACGATGCTTGCCGAGTACGCGCCAAAAGGTAAACGTGGCATTATTTCCTCACTTGTTGCCATGGGGACCAACTGTGGAACCCTTAGCGCAACGGCCATCTGGGCGGTGATGTTCTTTGCGCTCGACCGTGAGGAGTTATTAGCCTGGGGTTGGCGCATTCCGTTCCTGGCGAGTGTCGTGGTGATGATCTTTGCCATCTGGTTGCGTATGAATCTCAAAGAAAGCCCGGTATTTGAGAAAGTGAATGATGAAGAAAACGCTCCGGCATTAAATAATTCGTCAGAAAATACGCTGGGGGCGATGTTTACCAGTAAATCTTTCTGGCTGGCAACCGGCCTACGTTTTGGACAGGCGGGTAATTCAGGATTAATCCAAACCTTCCTTGCCGGTTATTTAGTGCAGACGCTGTTATTTGATAAATCTATACCCACTGATGCCTTAATGATCAGTTCGGTGTTGGGCTTTATTACAATACCGTTGCTTGGCTGGTTGTCTGATAAGTTTGGTCGTCGTTTGCCTTATATTATCCTGAATATTTCGGCAATTATTTTGGCTTACCCGATGCTGTCAATTGTAGTGGATAAAACGTATAGCCCGGGTGTCATCATGACGGCACTGATTGTTATTCATAATTTTGCTGTATTGGGGTTATTTGCTCTCGAAAATATTACCATGGCGGAAATGTTCGGTGCGCGTAACCGGTTTACGCGAATGGCGATTTCAAAAGAAGCAGGCGGGTTGGTTGCTGTTGGTTTTGGTCCGGTTCTGGCGGGTATTTTCTGCAACATGACTAATTCCTGGTGGCCAATTCTGGTGATGGTCATCGCTTACTCACTGATTGGTTTGATTTCCGCGTTGCTGATGCCAGAAGTGAAAGATCGCGACCTGAGCGTACTTGAGGATGCTGCCGAGGTGAATAAAGCCGCGAAGGTTCGTTGCTCGGTGACTCAGACAAGCTGATACCAGACAGTAGCATGGGCGGATGTACTCGTACGCTGCCCATGCTATTACACAGCTTTACATGATGTCATACCAATCCAAAAAAGCTTAATGCAAATCAAAACATACAACCATACAGGCGTTACTCTGGAACAGTCCTGATTTCATTTATAAGTAGGCCATACCATGCAAAACAAGCTTTTAGCGGCAAAGGCTGCACTTCCTGACTACGATCGTACAAAACTGGTTCCGCGTATTGTTCATCTGGGGTTTGGCGCGTTTCACCGCGCACATCAGGGTGTTTACGCTGACATTCTGGCCGCCGATCACGGCAGTGACTGGGGCTACTGCGAAGTGAACCTGATTGGCGGCGAGCAGCAGATTTTCGATCTGAAACAGCAAGATAATCTGTATACCGTTGCAGAGATGTCTGCTGATGCCTGGACTGCGAGAGTCGTGGGCGTGGTGAAAAATGCATTGCATGCGCAGGTTGATGGTCTGGAAAGCGTACTGGCAGCGATGTGTGAACCGCAGGTTGCGATCGTTTCCCTGACCATCACCGAGAAAGGATACTGCCATTCTCCGGCGACCGGCCAACTGATGTTAGACAACCCGATGATTGCAGCCGATCTGCAAAACCCTAAACAACCAAAAACTGCGCCGGGCGTGGTGGTTGAAGCCCTGGCGCGTCGCAAAGCTGCGGGTTTAGTCGCCTTTACCGTGATGTCCTGCGATAACATGCCAGAAAACGGTCATGTGATGCGCAATGTTGTCACTGCATATGCCCGAGCGGTGGATATGGAACTGGCCGCGTGGATTGAACAACATGTTACATTCCCATCAACAATGGTTGACCGCATTGTCCCGGCGGTTACGCAGGAGACACTAGACAAAATTGAACATATCACCGGTGTACGCGACCCGGCAGGCGTGGCATGCGAACCGTTCCGCCAGTGGGTAATTGAAGATAACTTTGTTGCCGGCCGTCCTGAATGGGAAAAGGCCGGGGCGGAACTGGTGGCTGATGTCATTCCGTTTGAAGAGATGAAACTGCGTATGCTCAACGGCAGCCACTCTTTCCTTGCGTATCTTGGATATCTGGCGGGATATCAACACATTAACGATTGCATGGGCGATGAAAACTATCGTCTTGCTGCACGTGCGCTGATGTTGCAGGAACAAGCACCTACGCTGAAAGTAAAAGGTGTTGACCTACAGCGTTACGCCGATCTGTTAATTGAACGCTACAGCAATCCGGCGCTGCGTCATCGTACCTGGCAGATCGCCATGGACGGTAGCCAAAAACTGCCGCAGCGTATGCTTGATCCCATTCGTTGGCACATTGTGCACGGTAGTGACTTTGCGCTGCTGGCACTGGGTGTCGCTGGTTGGATGCGTTACGTCGGTGGTGTGGATGAACAGGGCCAGGCGATTGAAATTAGCGATCCACTGTTGCCGGTGATCCAGAATGCAGTGCGTAGCAGTAACGAGGGCGAAGAGCGCGTTCAGGCGCTGCTGGCAATCGATGCTATTTTTGGTCACGAACTGCCACAGGTTGAACTGTTCAACCGTCAGGTCACACAAGCGTATCTTACTTTACTGGCTGAAGGGGCGAAGGCGACGGTTGCGAAGTATGCAGCAAAACTGAAATAACGAAGATTATGCTCTATGTCGCCATCTGGCTTGCAACGGCCAGATGGCGCTGTGTTTTCTGGCATTCACACCAATTAGTTCATGCCTAAACGAATCAGCTCGAGGGGGGCGTATTTGCCTTCACATCCTTCGATTTCCACTGTTTTCCCGCGGCGAATCTGCTCAGCGGTCAGGCCATCGGTATCTATCGCTGTAATGCGGCCTGTGAGTCCGGTGTCGCTGATCATGACGCGGCTGCCAGTGGTGATTGCGTTACGGTTACGATCGTATGTTTTCATGGTGTTTTCTCCTTTCCAACTTACCGTCAAAGCCCGTGGGCTTTTAGTCCCACGTAACGGGCGCAATATAAATACGCTTCTCGTTAATGATTTTTTTTGTTTTCGATCAAAATCACAGCTTTTTTTATGCAGTTATGCGGGAGAGGGGAAAACGCAGGAGAAACTCACCCCGGAGTGAGGTGAGCGTAGTGTTAATCTTCGCTGAACCAGTCGCTATTTTCCTGACGAATAAGCTGAACGGACTCACCAATTTCCTGAAGATGGAGCATCATTGCGCGCTCGACCGCATCGCCATCATGCTTCTCAAGGGCGGCAAAGATATCGTGATGCTGGCGTAGCAGCATTTCAGGCGGGGAAATATGATCCAGGCTCATATAACGAACGCGGTCAATTGTAGCCTTTATATTCTCAACGGTATCCCAGGCGAGTTGGCACTCGGCGATTAAAGCCAGTTTCTGATGAAACTCATCATCAAGCTGGAAGAAATCATTAATCTGTTTTCGGTCAATTGCGATGCGCTGCTGATGCAAATTCTGTTCAAGCTGATAGCACTGTTGATCGTTGATCAGCGATGCGGCACGGCGTACCACGGCACATTCAATTGCCTGGCGAACAAAACAGCCGTTTTGCACCTGCGACAGCGAAATTTTATTCACGTAGCTGCCACGCTGCGGGCGGATCTGAATCAGACCGTTCTCGGCCAGTTTGATGAATGCTTCTCGTACCGGCTGGCGTGACACATTAAAACGTACGGAAACCTCTTTCTCCGACAGCGGTGTACCGGGTGCAATCAGACAATGCACGATATCACGGCGAAGAATACGGTAAATCTGTTGATTTACTGGCTGTGTAGGGTTGAGCTGCGTTTCTACGGTCATTCATTCTTACTTTTTAGAGAGTTAACCCGGATATTTTATCACTTCTTTCAGGCTATCTATACCCGGCGCAAGGCCGGGCAGAGAAATTAGCTCCGGTGGATACTCAGCCCGGCAAAAGACTGTGTGACAGGCATCATTTCAAGGGTGTTGATATTGACATGAGCCGGTAAAGAAGCCACCCACCATACCGCTTCTGTAACATCTTGCGGAGTCAGCGCCGTGGTATTTTCGTAGGCTTTTTCAGCTTTGGCGTCATCACCTTTAAAACGGACATTAGAGAACTCCGTACCGCCAACCAGACCCGGCTCGATGTCGGTAACGCGAATTGCAGTGCCGTGTAAATCAGTACGTAAATTCAAGCTAAACTGGCGAACAAACGCTTTGGTCGCACCGTAGACGTTACCGCCAGCGTATGGCCAACTGCCCGCGGTAGAACCGATATTGATAATATGACCGCGGTTGCGTTCAACCATGCCTGGCAGAACGGCACGGGTCATATAAACCAGCCCTTTGTTGTTGGTGTCGATCATATTCTCCCAGTCTTCAATGCTGGCCTTGTGAGCAGGTTCAAGGCCCAGCGCCAGACCCGCGTTGTTGACCAGAACATCAATACTGCGCCATTCAGCAGGAAGGGCGTCCAGCATCTCTTCAATCGATGCACGATTACGTACGTCCAGCTGCGCGGTATAGAGGCGGTCACCCAATTCCTCTTTCAGTTCCTGCAGGCGCTCCTGGCGGCGTCCGGTGGCAATAACTTTATGCCCATTCTCAATAAAACGACGCGTAATACACTCACCAAAACCTGCGGTTGCTCCGGTTACTAAAACGATCATCTCACTGTTCCTCAACGCTTTTTATGTAGTACTACCATAGCACGTCATTTCCGTTCAGAGCTATTCCTGCGTAACGCGATTGCGGTTGATTCCTGGGAAGTCTACTCTGGTAAACAAATCGTTTTCAGGAGTGAAAGATGTCGTTAACGAATCCTTTTTTACGTCACAGCACGTTGCCGTACCAGGCACCGCAGTTTGATCAGATAGAGGTGCAGCACTATCGCCCAGCGTTCGATGAAGGCGTGCGGCAAAAACGTGCAGAGATCGAGGCGATTGTGCAAAACCCGCAGGCCCCTGATTTTGCCAATACGTTGCTGGCGCTTGAACAAAGCGGCACGCTGCTCACACGTGTAACCAGCGTTTTCTTCGCGATGACGGCGGCACACACCAACGATGAACTACAGCGCCTTGACGAAGAATTTTCCGCTGAACTGGCGAGCCTTGCCAATGATATTTATCTCAATGGCGCGCTTTTTTCGCGCGTTGAAGCGGTCTGGCAACAGCGAGGTTCGCTGGGGCTGGATAACGAATCATTACGCTTGCTGGAGGTCATCCACCAGCGTTTTGTATTAGCCGGCGCGCGTCTGAATGAGGTCGATAAAGCGAACCTTAAAGCGCTCAATACAGAGTCCGCCACGTTGACCAGCCAGTTTAATCAACGGCTGCTGGCGGCGAACAAGTCCGGTGCTCTGGTGGTGGATGATGCACATTACCTGGACGGACTTAGCGCAGAGGAAATTGCTGTTGCCGCCGAAGCTGCAAAGGAGAAAGGGCTTGAAGCGCGTTGGGTTATCCCGCTCTTGAATACGACTCAGCAACCGGCGCTTGCGGCGTTACGCGATCGCCAGACCCGTGAGAATCTGTTCAACCGCGCATGGACGAGAGCAGAAAACAATGACGCTAACGATACTCGGGCGATTATTCAGCGACTGGTCGAGATCCGGATGCAGCAGGCGAAACTACTCGGTTTTGCCAATTACGCTGCATGGAAAATTGCCGATCAGATGGCAAAAACACCGGAAGTGGCACTGAATTTCATGCGGGCTATTGTTCCTGCTGCGCGAGCCAGGGCATTGGATGAACAGGCCGAAATCCAGAATGTTATCAATAACGAACAGGGGAAATTTAACGTCGAGGCCTGGGACTGGGCATTTTATGCCGAGCAGGTTCGTCGTGAGAAATATGCTCTTGATGAGGCGCAGCTCAAACCTTACTTTGCCCTTGATACGGTGCTGAACGAGGGCGTTTTCTGGACAGCTAATCAACTCTTTGGCATAAAATTTATAGAACGGTTCGACATTCCTGTTTATCACCCGGATGTTCGGGTATGGGAAATATTCGATCAAGATGGCGTAGGGCTGGCGTTATTTTACGGCGATTTCTTTGCCCGGGAATCGAAAAGCGGTGGTGCCTGGATGGGCAATTTTGTTGAGCAATCGCAACTCAATGAAACCCGGCCGGTTATTTACAACGTGTGTAATTATCAAAAACCGGCAAAGGGTCAGCCTGCATTGTTATTGTGGGATGATGTTATTACGTTATTTCATGAGTTTGGGCACACGTTGCACGGCCTGTTCGCCACTCAGCGTTATGCCACGCTTTCAGGGACCAACACTCCGCGTGATTTTGTTGAATTTCCTTCGCAGATCAACGAACACTGGGCGAGTCATCCGCAGGTCTTTGCTCATTTTGCTCGTCATGTTGATACCGGGGAGCAAATGCCGCAGGCGTTGCAGGATAAGATGCAGCGGGCCAGCCTGTTCAACAAAGGTTACGACATGACCGAACTGCTCAGTGCCGCATTGTTGGATATGCGTTGGCACAGTCTGGAAAAGAGCGCGTTATCTCTTTCGGTCGATCAATTTGAACAGCAGGCGCTGGCAGCTGAAGGTTTGGATCTCAAGGCCGTGCCGCCTCGTTATCGCAGCAGCTATTTTGCCCATATCTTCGGCGGCGGCTATGCCGCAGGGTATTACGCCTATTTATGGACGCAAATGCTGGCCGATGACGGCTATCAGTGGTTTGTAGAGCAGGGCGGATTAACTCGTGAAAACGGGCAAAAGTTCCGTGAAGCTATTTTGTCCCGCGGTAACAGTACTGATTTAACTGAACTTTACCGCCTGTGGAGTGGGCGCGATCCCCGAATGGAGCCGATGCTGGAGCATCGAGGTTTGAGCGTCTAAGAGATTATTAGCCAGAATATTGAGCCGGGCGTGATGCCCGGTTTTTTATTATTTTAAAAGATGGCAATTTTTATGGTTTTATATGAAAGCTGACAATAATAGTTATCAACAAATGATGATGAAATATATTCAGGAATGCTGGTTTAATAATGATGATGCCTTTGAATGTTTGATAAGATTAGCGTTCATGTACGGGCAGGTTTCTCAGGTAATTGTTAATGAAAATAGGGGTTCTAATAGCTGTGCTTGTTATGTCCGGATGTGCAGATAGTACAATTGTGCAATCCAGCGTCACTCCGTTTACGCCACATGTTTCACGCTCAAATGCTGAAATCATCGTACGGTATAAAGAAGCGCGTGAATCCGGGTTTTCCCATGGTTCTGCGTATCAATATGCCAGAGGCGACAAAACCTACACATCCGATCAATTAGAGGTGATTGGGCTTAATGAAATGCTGAATGAACCGTTATTGGTTTGACCGCTTTAGTGACAACGCTATGCCACAACAGATGGTATAGCGTAATATCCTGTTAATTATGATTTATTAATTACTATTAAAAAATTTACATAAATTTTCTTTTTTATCGTTAAGATAATTCCATCAGAAACGCTCGAACAGGGAGGGAGAACGTGATGATGAGAAATACGAAGGAAATAGATGCAATTTTGATTGAGTTGAACAAGTCCATTGATGCCCACTACAAATGGTTAGTGACAATGTTCCGCTGCGTGGTGTCTTCAGATGTTACACAGCCGGATATTATGGGTGAAAACTCGCATTTTGTTTGTCGATTTGGACAGTGGCTTAATAATCAATCACGGTACAATGAGGATGATTGTAGTTACGTAAGCAAGATAAGCGCCACCCACGAAAAGATGCATTTATCAGGCAAGAAATTGCTAATGGCTATCGTGGAGAATCGTAGCCATTCATGGCATTTCGACAGCTTCCAGGATGCGCTGCTGGCATTTACCTCATCTGTAATGGACTACAAAATATATTTATTGAGTATCCGCAGTAATATCGACGCATTAACAGGTTTACCTGGCAGAAGAATGCTTGATGAGTCTTTTGATCGGCAGTTGCTCGACGCCGAACCGCTTAATCTTTATATATTGTTGTTAGATATTGATCGTTTTAAATACGTTAACGATACCTACGGCCATTTGGTTGGTGACGTGGTATTGCGGGCTCTGGCATCAAATTTATTGTCATGGACGCGATATGATGAGGCGGCGTACCGCTACGGTGGAGAAGAGTTCATTATCATCATCAGAACAAAAACGGACGAGCAGGCATGCCAGGCGGGTTTGCGACTTTGTCGTCTGATTGGTCAGAAAAAAATTCCCTACACTGAGGGAGAGATCGGTATCACGGTGACGGCAGGCATAACCCGGGTTCAACAGGGTGAAACGCTGGATACCGCGCTTGGTCGGGCCGACAGGGCGATGTATCAGGGGAAACAGACCGGCAGGAATCGCTGCATGTTTATAGATGAAAATGAGCAAATTGCGTTGGTGGACACCAATGACGGAACCTCGTATCCCCTCAGTGCGTGAGTTTTCGAAAAACGCTTTGAGGTAGTTGCGTTTCGTTTAACTTTCATTGGGGTTGTCGGTGATAGGTTAGCTGACTATCCGTTATCTTCGCAGGGAATTGCCAGATAGCGTATAAAAGCAAAACACAAATCTATCCATGCAAGCATTTACCGCTGGTTTATCCGGCGGTTTTTTTTATCTGTAAATCAGGAAAAAGGCACAGCGAGTGCGATTCAGGTAAAAAAATGGCCCCTTGTGCAGTTACGCTAGCAAGGGGCCGGGTCGGTGCAGGACTATCTCCGTTCATCAATCATCCCATCTGTGGCTAAAATACGCGGCCAAGAAACCGGAAAATAAAATAATTCCCAGAACAGCCATAAAAATATTCATATTACCCAGCATAGTAAATGCTCCTTTATCTGTGAGTTTCCTCTCTTACCTTAAGTTCACCTCGCTTATGACTATAGTAGCAATTCAATCTTAAACAAAGGCTGAACTGTGTGATTATTTCGACTGAAAAGTAAATTTTTGACATGATCACGTCGAATAAAATAAATAATAGTGACGAGACACATTTATCTGCGCACAAATAACCCTGTTTTTAAACCCTGAGACGCTGTTATGACGGTGTGCTGCTGATACAGATTGTTGCACGTTTATAATGCAGAGTTGTCTCATGGTGGTTCAATTTTTCGTGTGATTAATCCTTTTTGCGGGAAAATGTAATACTGATCTATGTGCGCGAGATGCTAATTTGTTGATTTTATATGAGGTTTTAATATCTGGCATCGTTTTTGCCTTATCACTTCTGAACACCCTTAATTTGCACCGTTTTGTCTGCCCGGCTGCACCGGAGCTTTCAGCAAGTCTAATTTCAGGAGTGAAACTATGCAGCGTCGTACATTTTTAAAAGCTTTTGCACTTTCTGCCTCTGTTGTCGCAATGGGCGTGAGTTTTAGCGTTCAGGCAGCCGACACCATTAAGGTTGGCATTATGCATTCGTTATCCGGCACGATGGCCATATCCGAAACGCCGCTAAAAGATGTGGCGTTGATGACCATCGATGAAATAAATGCTCAGGGCGGTGTGTTGGGTAAAAAGCTGGAACCGGTGGTGGTTGACCCGGCCTCGAACTGGCCGTTATTTGCTGAAAAAGCAAGACAACTGCTGAGTCAGGACAAGGTGGCGGCAGTTTTCGGCTGCTGGACATCGGTGTCGCGTAAATCGGTTCTACCGGTATTTGAAGAGTTAAACGGTCTGCTGTTTTACCCGGTGCAATACGAAGGTGAGGAGATGTCGCCTAACGTCTTCTATACCGGCGCAGCTCCCAATCAGCAGGCGATCCCTGCGGTTGAGTATCTGATGAGTGAGGACGGCGGTAGCGCGAAACGCTTCTTCCTGCTGGGCACGGATTATGTTTATCCGCGCACGACCAACAAAATTTTACGCGCCTTTTTGCACTCAAAAGGGGTCGCCGATAAAGACATCGAAGAGGTGTACACCCCATTCGGACACAGCGATTACCAGACCATTGTCGCCAGTATTAAAAAATTCGCCGCAGGGGGAAAAACGGCGGTGGTATCAACCATCAATGGGGATTCTAACGTACCGTTCTATAAAGAGTTAGCGAATCAGGGGCTGAAAGCCACCGATGTGCCGGTGGTGGCTTTTTCCGTGGGTGAGGAGGAGCTACGCGGTATTGATACCAAACCGCTGGTGGGCAACCTTGCCGCCTGGAACTACTTTGAGTCCGTCGATAATGCGGCCAACAAAAAGTTTGTCGCTGATTACCGGGCGTATGCCAAAGCGCACAAATTACCGAATGCTGATTCGGTGGTGACGAACGACCCAATGGAAGCCACATATGTTGGCCTGCATATGTGGGCGCAGGCGGTAGAAAAAGCCGGAACCACCGATGTGGATAAAGTTCGTGCTGCTATGGCCGGGCAATCCTTCGCTGCGCCATCAGGTTTTACCCTGACCATGGATGCGACCAACCATCACCTGCATAAACCCGTCATGATTGGCGAGATTGAAGGCAACGGCCAGTTTAACGTGGTGTGGCAAACCGACGAGCCAGTCCGCGCCCAGCCGTGGAGTCCGTACATCGCTGGTAATGATAAAAAATCTGAACAGCCTGTGAAAACCGCCAGCAACTGATCTAACGCCCTCCTGCGGGAGGGTAATGCTTTGGAGAACGCTCATGAAAGCTATGCGCTTTATTCGTGGTGTGTTGTTGCTGATGTGGTTTTTGCCGTGGATAGCCCAGGCCGCAGATGCTGATACCTTTACCGCCGCCAACCGTGCTCAGCAGGCCGCCTTGCTTGAACAATGGGCGGTGAATCCCGACGTTCAGCGCATCCCGCTGCTCAGCGCGCTGCGAGATGAGAACCTGCTGACCGATAACACGAAAAATGCCTTCATCATGAACGGCTCGCACGTACAGCCGTTAGGAACAGCGACAGCCCCAAACGGCGAGCTAAAAAAAATTCGCCTGACTAACCGCCTGCGTAATCTGGTAGCCGGAGCGTTGGCTGTCCATCAGCTTTTAAGTGACAGTGTCACGGCAAGGCTAAAGGCAGCTCGTACATTACAGCGTGAGGCGCAGCCGGGCATGCTGCCGTTTTTACAGCAACGACTGGCTCAGGAGTCAGATGGTGATGTGAAATCCGCACTCGCTATTGCACTGGCAAATCTGCAACTGAGCAGCACCTCGCCGGAGGTCAGGCTTCAGGCAATCGAACTATTAGGGGCGTCAAATGATCCTGAAACTCAGGCGCGCCTGCAGCCATTCACCCGAGCTGAACATGAACCTGATGCCCGCGTGCGTGCTGCCGCTGACGAAAGTCTCAATTCCATCTCGCATCGTATGAAGGTTGGGGATCTTCTTGGGCAGGCTTTCATGGGACTGTCACTGGGTTCTATTTTGCTGCTGGCGGCATTGGGTCTGGCGATAACCTATGGATTACTCGGCGTCATCAATATGGCGCATGGCGAAATGTTAATGCTCGGGGCGTACTGTACCTGGATGGTGCAACAGCTGATGGGCCAGTTTTTTCCGCAATGGTTGGTCTGGTATCCGGTTATTGCTCTCCCTGTTGCCTTTTTGCTGACTGCGGCAGTAGGAATGCTTCTGGAGCGTGGGGTGATACGCCATTTATACGGCCGCCCGCTCGAAACGCTGCTGGCGACCTGGGGTATCAGCCTGATGCTCATCCAACTGGTGCGTATGGCTTTCGGCGCGCAAAACCTGGAAGTCGCCAATCCCGCATGGCTTTCCGGCGGCATTCAGGTTTATGCCAATCTGATATTGCCGTGGAACCGAATAGTGGTGCTTGGCTTTGCCATGCTGGTGCTGTTCTTCACCTGGCTGCTGTTGAATAAAACGCGCCTCGGGCTGCGCGTGCGTGCCGTGACGCAAAATCGCAATATGGCGGCCTGCTGCGGCGTACCTACCGGACGAGTCGATATGCTGGCCTTTGGCCTTGGTTCAGGAATTGCCGGACTGGGAGGCGTGGCGCTCTCGCAACTAGGTAACGTAGGACCGGAGCTGGGGCAAAGCTACATTATCGATTCGTTTTTGGTGGTGGTACTGGGCGGTGTTGGACAGCTTGCCGGGAGCGTGGCTGCGGCATTTGGGCTGGGGATCTTCAATAAAATTCTGGAGCCTCAGGTGGGGGCGGTTCTCGGCAAAATCATGATCCTGGTGTTGATCATTCTGTTTATTCAGAAACGACCTCAGGGACTGTTCGCGCTGAAAGGGAGGGTTATTGACTGATGACGATGCCAATGACAATAACGCTGGCGCGTAAAGCGCCGCGTACAACACGCGTGCTGGGTCTGGGCTTACTGCTGGCGTTGATTATTCTGCCGTTTCTTGCGTTGTTACCTGCGGAGCATCCGCTGGCCATATCGGTGTGGACGTTGACGCTGGCCGGGAAAATTCTCTGCTATGCCATTGTGGCCGTTGCGCTGGATCTGGTGTGGGGCTATGCCGGAATGCTCTCGCTGGGACACGGTATCTTCTTCGCGCTGGGGGGATATGCGATGGGAATGTACCTGATGCGCCAGGCTTCCGGCGAAGGATTACCGGCCTTTATGTCGTTCCTGTCGTGGAGCGAGCTGCCCTGGTTTTGGTGGGGGACGCAACATTTTCTCTGGGCAATGCTGCTGGTTGTTCTGGTGCCAGGCCTGCTGGCGCTGGTATTTGGTTGGTTTGCCTTCCGTTCAAAAATCAAAGGTGTCTATTTCTCCATCATGACCCAGGCCCTGACTTTCGCCGGAATGCTGCTGTTTTTCCGCAATGAAACCGGCTTTGGTGGAAATAACGGTTTTACCGGTTTTACCACCATTCTGGGGTTTCCGGTGACCGCGACGTCCACCAGGATCGCGCTGTTTCTGGCGACGGTTATGCTGCTGGTGCTGGCAATATGGATGGGACTTGCGCTGGGCCGCAGTAAGTTTGGTCGTATTCTGACCGCCGTGCGCGATGCCGAGAACCGTTTGATGTTCTGTGGTTACGATCCGAAAGGTTTCAAGTTACTGGTGTGGACGCTTTCCGCTGTACTGTGCGGCCTGGCCGGGGCGCTTTATGTCCCGCAGGTAGGGATTATCAACCCCAGCGAAATGTCGCCGACCAACTCGATTGAAGCGGCGATTTGGGTTGCTCTCGGCGGACGTGGAACCCTGATCGGCCCGGTATTTGGCGCTGTACTGGTGAACGGTGCTAAAAGCCTGTTTACCGTCATTATGCCGGAATACTGGCAGCTGTTTCTTGGCCTGATCTTTATTGGCGTTACGCTTTTTTTACCTCGTGGTGTGATTGGCCTGTTTCGCAAAGGAGACAAATAATGCAGCCGGATGAAGGACTTTTTACTCGCCAGATGCCGGGCGATCGGTTTCGCGAACAAACGGACCCGGTACTCCAACTGGAAAAAATTAACGTTAATTTCGACGGATTCCAGGCGTTAACGGATCTCTCGCTCAATATTGGCGTCGGGGAGCTGCGCTGTATTATTGGCCCCAACGGCGCCGGGAAGACGACGTTAATGGATGTCATAACCGGTAAAACCAGACCGCAAAGTGGTCGTGCGATATACGATCAGTCGACCGATTTAACAACGCTGGATCCCATTGCCATCGCGCGTCAGGGGATTGGACGGAAATTTCAAAAGCCCACGGTATTTGAAGCATTAACGGTGGAAGAGAACCTGGAGCTGGCGCTGAAAAATGATAAATCTGTCTGGGGGGCTCTACGGGCACGACTCTCAGGCGAACAACGGGATCGTATTGATGAAGTACTGGCGCTGTTGCGGCTGGGTAATGAGCGGGCCCGCCGCGCCGGTCTGCTTTCGCATGGGCAAAAACAGTTTCTCGAAATTGGCATGCTGCTGGTGCAGGAGCCGCATTTACTGCTACTGGATGAACCCGCGGCGGGGATGACGGATGCGGAAACGGAATACACGGCGGAGCTGTTTCGCCAGCTTGCCGGAAAGCACTCTCTGATGGTTGTTGAGCACGATATGGGATTTGTTGAAACCATTGCCGATCGCGTCACAGTATTACATCAGGGACGTGTCCTCGCTCAGGGGAGTCTTCGCGATGTGCAGGCCAACGAGCAGGTTATTGAAGTCTATCTCGGGCGTTAAGGAGTTCATATGCTGCAGGTGAAAGAACTGAATCAATATTATGGTGGCAGCCATATTCTGCGCGGGGTGAGCTTTGAAGCGCGTATCGGTGAGGTGACATGCCTGCTGGGGCGTAACGGCGTGGGGAAAACAACACTACTAAAGTGTCTGATGGGACTTATTCCGGCCCGTAGCGGAAGCGTGCTCTGGCAGGATAAAAATGTCACTCACTGGAAGCCGCATCAGCGGGTCAGGGCCGGTGTGGCGTATGTCCCACAGGGGCGTGATATTTTTCCGCGTTTGACGGTCGAAGAGAATCTGCTGCTCGGTCTTTCCCGTTTTTCAGCACCGGAGGCCAGGCATGTGCCGGATGATATTTACGCGCTCTTTCCGGTTTTACAGGAGATGAAGCATCGGCGTGGCGGAGATTTGTCCGGCGGGCAACAGCAGCAACTGGCCATAGGACGAGCGCTGGCAAGTCGCCCACAGTTGTTGATTCTTGATGAGCCAACGGAAGGGATCCAGCCGTCGGTGATTAAAGAGATTGGTCAGGTGATTTCTCAACTGGCGCACCGGGGGGATATGGCTATTTTGCTGGTGGAGCAGTTCTACGATTTTGCGCAGCAGCTGGCCGACAAATACCTGCTCATGTCGCGGGGCAGCATTATTCAAAGCGGCGATGGTAAAAATATGGAGGCCGAGGGCGTTCGGGGACTGGTTGCAATCTGAGGTATGCGACAGAGCGGCTTCGGCTCTGTCGCTATACTCATCAACAGACCACCGTCTGCCCCCAGGGCCTGGCGCGCATGCCTTTTATCATGAGCGCCCAGGCAAGAACGATCGCCACTATCAGCGCGACAAACAGCGACCATGGCGGCAATGTGGTTAAAATGACGCCGCTGACTAATGGGTTAACCGCTGCGCCAAGCCAGCCCAACGACTGGGCGGAAAAATAGCTGGCTTTCATGCCTGCTGGCGCGATGTTGTCGATAAGCATGTATTCACCCGGCGCGTAAATGACTTCGCCGATAGTGAAAAAGGCAGCAGAAATTCCCCATAACAACAGGCTGTTGCCGGAGAAAGCGAAACCGACCAGGCCAACGACAAAGAAGACTGTACCCACTGTCATCAGCGGGCGGATATTCGTGGCGGTGAGCCTGCGGCCAAGTGCGTATTGCAGTGATACTACGATGGCGGCGTTAACGGGCAGGACGACTGCTACCACTTTCTCGGCAAAATCGCCATCGGCGACCACCATAACGTACTGCGAAATACAGGACGCAAAAGCACCGCCAACAAACGATGCCAGAAAGGCCGACAACGTAAACCAAAATAATGCCCGGTCGCGCAGGAGTACCGAAGGGGACCACACCGCGGCGTTTAAACCTTCTGATGGTGCTGTCGAACGTTTTACCCAGGTCTGGATAAACACCAGTGGCAATGCTGAACAGGCGGCAGCCAGCCAGAATGGCAGGTTAATGCTTTGCATCACCAGCAGCGTGCCCAGCGGTGGACCAACGGTCCAGCCAATATTCAGCACGGTATAGTTAAGCGAGAAAATTTTAGTCTTGTTGGTGGCAGACAGATTATCGGCAAACCAGGCCTTCAGCACCGTGGCAAAGACGGAGTAGGCACAGTTGATCAGGGCAAAGAGTAAAACCACTACCACCACGTTATGCACCAGCGGGATTGCAATAAAGCCGGAAGCAAAGCCACAAATTGCCAGCAGCATATAGCGTTTTTTATCGAACTTGTCGGCCAGAATACCAAAGCCAAGGCTGAACACCACGCCAATGGTCAGCGCGACCGTCATCGCATAGCCGATCAGGTCAACGCTCAGATGATACTGCCGACTGAGGTAAATCGTCATAAATGGCAGAGTGGCGCCACGGCCAATTGTTAATAATAATGATGACGCGAGTAACGCGAGAGTGGACCTTCTCAGAGAGATATTCATTTTCCTGCCCGACAATGCATGTTGTTATGTTTTTTTTAGATATAAGAAACAAATAGCATGTCAAAACTGTGATGTACACTCAATAAGTTGTCCGAAAATGCCTTGCGTGGCCTACCTGAAATAATGATCTGTTACGGCACAACGATTTCCGTTACTTTAACTTGTTTACAAAAATTTAATATTTGCAGGGGCGGTGGTATGTCGCGTAAAGACGGGTTGTTAGCGTTACTGGTTGTCGTGGTTTGGGGACTGAACTTTGTCGTTATTAAAGTGGGTCTGCACAATATGCCACCGCTAATGTTGGCGGGATTACGTTTTTTACTGGTTGCGTTTCCGGCAATACTCTTTGTTGCCAGGCCGAAAATCCCACTTTCGCTGTTGCTCGGCTATGGCCTGACCATCAGTTTTGGGCAGTTCGCATTTCTCTTTAGCGCTATCAAATTCGGTATGCCTGCAGGGTTAGCTTCTCTGGTATTGCAGGCTCAGGCGTTTTTTACCATTGTTCTGGGCGCATTTGCTTTCGGTGAGCGCCTGCAGGGTAAACAATTGGTAGGGATTGCGCTGGCGGTATTTGGCGTGCTGGTACTGATTGAGGCCAGTCTGAACGGTCAGCATGTTGGCATGCTCGGTTTTATGCTGACGCTAGCGGCGGCGCTAAGCTGGGCCTGCGGCAATATCTTTAACAAAAAAATCATGCAGCATACCTCGCGCCCAGCCGTTATGTCGTTGGTGGTATGGAGCGCGTTAATCCCTATTGCTCCGTTCTTCCTTGCTTCATTAATTCTCGATGGTCCAACGCAAATGATCCACAGTCTGGTGGAGATAGATATGACCACCATTCTTTCACTGGTTTATCTGGCGTTTGTGGCGACCATTGTGGGTTATGGTATCTGGGGTTCGTTACTCGGACGCTATGAAACCTGGCGTGTCGCGCCGTTGTCGCTGTTGGTGCCGGTCGTTGGACTGGCGAGTGCGGTCGTGCTGCTGGATGAAACGCTGACCGGATTGCAACTGCTCGGTGCGCTACTGATCATGGCAGGGTTGTATATCAATGTGTTTGGCTTTCGGTTGCGTAAGGTTGCGTCGGTGAGGGGCTAAAAAAAGCCCCGCAGTGGCGGGGCTATATAATTACAGGTTGCGCATATTGTAATAAGGCACACCTAATTCGTCGGACTTGTCGCTGCCTGCACCCATATGATTAAAATCGAACGGGGACTGATCGTGCGCAGGGGGCATAATCATCGCGTCGCGACTGTTCTGGGTGGCAGGTTGCGCGGTCTGTTCCGCCATGCTCTGGCCCGAAATAACAAACATCAGGGCCAGCATTGCATAAGACAGAAGTTTCATGATTTCCTCGGTTACGTCGTTAACTGGCGATTAGCAATTACATTGATTGAGTGGAAGCAAATAGCGTGATTCGCCGTGCATATTCGTCATACGGTACTTATGCGGCGGAACATCAAAATAGTTTTTGAATGTCCGGGTCAGCGTCTGCTGAGACTCAAAACCGTAACGCTCTGCCAGATAAAGAATGGGCTCGTTACTCTCTTTTAATTTTTGCGCTATTTCAGTCATTTTACGGCTGCGAATGTATTGACCCAGTGAATGACCGGTTTCTTTTTTAAACATCCGTTGCAGGTGCCATTTGGAGTAACCTGAACGCTCAGACACTTTTTCCAGCGAGAGCGGCGATTCAAGGTTATTTTCGATCCAGTCCAAAATGCTATGAATAGTGATTGTGTCAGTATTGCGTCTGGACATCGTCATACCTCTTTCTGTTTACGGCAGGATTCTCTTAAGCAAGTGCTCAAGTGTGGCTACTTCATCCGCCGTTAAGTTTTTTGTTAGTTCCTGGTGCAGGTCTTGCCCTACTAATTGATGACACTGCTCGCAAATTGCTGCGCCATGTTCGGTGAGTTTCACCAGCACGCCACGCTTGTCATGTGGATTCGGAAGCCTTTCGATCCAGCCTTTACAGGCCAGTCTGTCCAGCATCCGCGTCAGGGCGCCAAGGTCGACAGACAGCACTTTTTTCAATTCGACAGGGGTGATGCACACCGCGCAACGGATGGAGCAGAGCACCTTGAACTGCGATGCCGTGATATCCAGCGGTGACAGATAGTCGTTTAACAAACGATCTTTTTTCTGATTAACCATATAGATCAAACGACCCAGTGGGATGATTTCGTTAAACAGATCACTGGTGTTTTTCACAATGATTGCCCTGGCAAGTAGTTAGTCACGGCTGATATTATTGCTTAGGCAAATATAAGTCAAACGAATGGATTGGCAAATGCCACGTTTTGCTAAATCATCAGACTTAATACCTGGCGAGTGGAATTTTAACGGTTTGATAATTATGGTTTATACGTGCTGATGAAAAATGAATCCTTACATCGCGAAAATGGCTTATCTCGCGGATTTCACCGTATACTTGCCGTTGACGATTAACGCACAGGAAAGATGACATTATGATGGACTTGTTTAAAGCAATAGGACTGGGGCTGGTAGTCCTGTTACCGTTGGCAAACCCGTTAACCACCGTAGCGTTGTTCCTTGGCCTTGCCGGCAATATGAACAGCGCAGAGCGTAACCGTCAGTCACTCATGGCGTCCGTTTACGTGTTTGCCATCATGATGGTGGCGTATTATGCCGGGCAACTGGTGATGAATACCTTCGGGATTTCGATTCCCGGACTACGTATTGCGGGTGGGTTAATCGTTGCGTTTATCGGCTTCCGAATGCTGTTTCCGCAGCAGAAGGCGCATGATTCTCCGGAAGCAAGAAGCAAGTCAGAAGAGCTGGAAGACGAGCCGACTGCCAATATCGCCTTTGTACCGCTGGCTATGCCAAGCACTGCCGGTCCGGGGACGATTGCGATGATCATCAGTTCCGCGTCAACCGTGCGTCATGGTTCCGAATTTCCGGACTGGGTGATCATGGTCGCACCGCCGATTATTTTTGCGGTTGTTGGGATTATCCTGTGGGGCTGTTTGCGCAGTTCCGGGGGGATCATGCGCCTGGTCGGCAAAGGTGGTATCGAAGCGATTTCTCGTTTGATGGGCTTCTTACTGGTGTGTATGGGCGTGCAGTTTATTATTAACGGCGTGCTGGAAATTATCAAAACCTACGCTTAAAACACTGTGCCCGGTAATCGTTAATGTCTACCGGGCACATTTTTCACGAATGCTGAGGCTGTTCTTCCAACGATACCGGCCATTTACGAAAGATAATCACCGACCATATCAACGCGGCAACGGCAGGCACTGCGCCGACGTAACCAATCGTAGACATCGACCAGTGCAAACTCACCTGATTGCCTACCAGCGCACCAGCGCCAATACCGATATTAAAGATACCTGAGAACAGCGCCATTGCGACGTCGGTCGCATCCGGAGCAAGTGCCAGCACTTTCACCTGCATACCCAGACCTATCAGCATGATGGCGACGCCCCAGAAAATACTCAGGACAGCAAGGTGCATTTCGCTGTCAGCAGCGGGAAGTAACAGCACCAGACATACCGTCAACAGGGCAATGGCACTGCTAATCAGCACGGATGCATGCAGATTCCCCAGCTTACCGAAAATGACGCTACCGACAATTCCCGCGCCACCCAGAACCAGCAACAGCACGGTAGCAAAGTTTGCGCTCAGACCCGCGACGGTCTGCACAAACGGCTCGATATAGCTGTAGGCCGTGTAATGTGCGGTGACCACAATCACCGTCAGTAGATACAGACTCATCAATGCCGGACGATGAAATAACACCGGCAGGCTTTTTAAAGAGCCGGAGTGCTCACTGGGTAGTTTGGGCAGGAGCTTAATCAGGCAAAGCAGGGTAACTAACGCCCCCATACCGATGGCGAAGAAGGTCGTACGCCAGCCAAAATACTGACCGACGATACGTCCGATTGGCAGGCCAAGCACCATCGCCAGCGCGGTGCCGGTGGCAATCAGGCTGAGAGCCTGTGCACGTTTACCGGCAGGGGCCAGGCGGATCGCCAGCGATGCGGTAATCGACCAGAAAATAGCGTGCGCAAAAGCAATACCAATACGGCTAATTACCAGCACGGTAAAATTCCATGCCAGGAAAGAGAGCACATGGCTGGCGATAAACACAACAAACAGACAGATCAGCAGTTTTCGGCGCTCCACCTGACTGGTAAGTAACATAAAAGGGAGCGACATCAGGGCGACAACCCAGGCGTAGATCGTCAGCATGATCCCGACCTGAGCGGTCTGCATATTGAAGCTTTGTGCGATGTCGGACAGCAAGCCGACAGGGACAAACTCGGTGGTATTGAAAATAAAACCGGCAATGGCAAGCGTAACTACCCGTAGCCACGCGACCTTGCGGGAAACAGTGTCTGTTGTCATATCAAAAAAGAGGATTAGCTGCGAAAAGGTAAGGCCACGATCTTAAAACGTTTGCTGGCGAAAATACAATCATTTTGTGATATGGATCTCATTTCATTGGTAGGGCGCTACAATTTGTTGCCGAACATTCCTCGTATTTTTAAGTATTTCAATAATAATGAAATTCCGGGCGTATGACTTCACCCGGATTTACAGGTATTCATGTTTTTTGAGGATCGCCAGTTACTCCGGGTCGTGTGATAACTGAGGGTTCAACACCTCAATAAACGCTTCCAGTTGACGTGTCATTGCACCTCTGCGCCAGACCAGCCATGTATTCAGCCAGCGCCAGTTCTCGCTTAGTGGCCAGGCGTTGACCTGATGATGCCCTGGCATGCTCTCCAGCATCGATCGCGGGATCAGTGCGATACCCGCACCGGCAATGACGCAGGCCAGCATGCCGTGATATGACTCCATTTCATGAATGGTGCCGGGCATGGCGCGATCGGCATGAAACCAGCTTTCAAAATGGCGGCGATAGGAACAGTTGGCGCGAAAGGCGTAAATACTGCAACCGTTGACGTCGCTGGCCCGCTGAATGGGGGGATGGCCGTGCGGCGTCACGATCATCATCTCTTCACGGTAGACCGGCATTCCTTCAAGTCCCGGATGGGTAATTGGGCCATCGACAAAGGCCGCGTTCAATGTTCCGTCGAGTACGCCGTCCAGCATTGTGCCTGAAGGACCTGTCGCCAGCGCGAACTGAATTTTGGGGTAACGCTGATTATATTCAGCCAGCGTAGCGGGGATGCGAACTGCTGCTGTACTTTCAAGCGAGCCGAGAGAGAAGAGTCCTTGTGGCTCATCCCCGGCGACGACCATCCTGGCTTCCTCAACCAGTGCCAGGATCCGCTGGCTGTAGCGCAAAAAGTTGTGCCCGGATGGGGAAAGCCGCAGGCGCTGGTTTTCACGAATAAACAGATCAACGCCCAGGTCGGCTTCAAGCTGACGTATACGGGTGGTGAGATTGGATGGCACGCGATGCACCTTCGCGGCGGCCTGCGTAATACTGCCAGTCTCCGCGACGGCATTGAACATTTCCAGCTGCGTCAGATCCATAATCTTCTCTATTCGTGAATGGTATGGTTAATATTATTCATTTTTCAGAAAGAGTAAATATGCTCATGATATAACCATACCCTGCGATAAAGAGAGGCACTTATGACTATCACAGCAGCAACACATGCGATTTCCATTGACCCTGCCAGCGGTGAAAGGCTGGCGGCGACGCCGTGGGCCAGCGCGGAAGAGATTGATCATGCGCTGAACCTTGCCGCGAATGGTTATAGCGAATGGAAACATACTTCCGTTGAGCACCGTGCGCAAACGCTGCGCCAGATCGGGCAAGCACTGCGCCATCGTGCGGAAGAGATGGCGCAGTGTATCTCACGTGAAATGGGTAAACCCATTAAGCAGGCGCGTGCTGAAGTCGCCAAGTCAGCTGCATTGTGTGACTGGTACGCCGAGCATGGACCGGCGATGCTCAATCCGGAACCTACGCTGGTGGAGAATAATCAGGCGGTGATTGAATATCGTCCGGTAGGAACCATTCTGGCGATCATGCCGTGGAACTTCCCGCTCTGGCAGGTAATGCGAGGTGCCGTCCCGATACTGTTGGCTGGAAATGGCTACTTGTTAAAGCATGCGCCTAACGTAACCGGCTGTGCTGCAATTATTGCGCAGGTTTTCGCTGATGCTGGTGTACCCGCGGGGGTTTACGGTTGGGTTAATGCCGATAACGCTGGGGTCAGTCAGATGATCAATGACCCGCGTATTACGGCGGTAACGGTGACAGGCAGTGTACGTGCTGGGGCGGCGATTGGCGCCCAGGCGGGTGCCGCGCTGAAAAAATGTGTGCTTGAACTGGGCGGCTCCGATCCGTTTATTGTCCTCAATGATGCTGACCTCGATCTGGCCGTTAAGGCGGCGGTCGCTGGGCGTTATCAGAACACCGGGCAGGTTTGTGCGGCAGCCAAGCGCTTTATTATCGAAGAAGGGATTGCGGCAGAATTTACTTCACGCTTTGTGGCCGCTGCGAGCGCGCTCAAAATGGGCGATCCGCTGAACGAAGAAAACGATCTGGGGCCGATGGCGCGATTTGATCTGCGTGATGAGCTGCACCAGCAGGTAGAAGCTACCCTTGCCGAAGGGGCACGGTTACTTCTCGGCGGGGAAAAAATTGCTGGTCAGGGAAATTACTATGCCGTGACGGTACTGGGCGATGTCACTCCAGAGATGACGGCGTTCCGCCAGGAGCTGTTTGGTCCAGTTGCGGCAATTACCGTGGCGAAGAATGCTGAACATGCCTTAGCGCTGGCGAATGACAGTGATTTCGGCTTATCCGCCACGGTGTTCGCTGCGGATGAAGCGCTGGCGCAGAAGATGGCGTCACGCCTGGAGTGTGGTGGCGTATTTATCAATGGTTACAGCGCCAGCGATGCCCGCGTTGCGTTTGGTGGTGTGAAGAAAAGTGGCTTTGGCCGCGAACTTTCGCACTTTGGCCTGCATGAGTTTTGTAACGTGCAGACCGTCTGGAAAAACCGCCTTTGATGGTGTGGGTGCCTCCACTGGGGGCACCTGTCTTATTTCTGCAATTTTTCTGTCATTTACTCTCCGTACACTCGCGGCTAACGCTTTGATACAGAAGAGTAATATGAACATAACGCAAATTTTCCATCGTTTAATACCCCGTCAGTTCGGTCTGTTAACCGGCATTTTTTGCATTATTGCGCTGTTCTCTGTTTTGCAGGTCGTGTCCTCCTTGATGCTCTCGGCCTCAGTCAGTGACGCACAGCATAATGAAGGGCGTAATCAACTCGCGCTTTTGCAGCAGGCAAAGGTCGATGAAGCGCGGGTGGCGTTATTATCTGCCAGCGATTTACTTAACCGTGCGGGGATTTATTTTATGCAGGATGCCGCCACCGGTTCGGACGGGAGTTGGCGGCCGTTAATGGAAGAGGCGTACCGGGCACTGGCGCAGTCAAAAAGTGCATGGGATGCCTGGCGGGATATGAAGCCGCAGTCGGATCCAGAACTAACTGAGAGCTATCAGCGTTTTTATAGCGGTATTCAGGAGCAGGCGGATGGGCTGATGCAGTCAGGTTCCATTGATGCGTTTTTTGCCGTACCCGTGCAGGCCTTTCAGACAGACTTTAACGCTAATTACGCGCGCTTTCAGCAGGACAGTGGGCGACATGCGGAAGCTGGGCGTCAGCAGCTGTTGACCAGTCTTGAGCGTTTACAGAATCTATTTTTGTTTATTCCTCTGGTGCTGGTGGTTATCGCCTTTCTGGTCTGGCGTAGTATGTTCCGTTGGGTGATTATGCCGCTGCGACGGCTGATCGATCATATCGATATTTTAGCGGCGGGGGATCTTTCTCGGCCAGCCCCGCAGGTGAGTCAGTTTAATCGGGAAGTGACGCAATTAAGTTCGCGTATTGCTGCAATGCAGCAGGGGCTCTGCGCGCTGGTGCGGCAGGTGAATGATGCCACCACCGCAATGGTAGGAAATATCAACGAACTTGCGCAGAACAATAAACAGCTATACCAGCAGTCGGCAAAACAAAGTGAAGAGTTGAGCACTGTGACATCGCATATTTCGGTTCTGGAAACGCATGTTGAGGATAACAGTGGCTTTGCTGAACTGGCGAATCAACGCGCAGTGCAGGCGCGTGATATTGCGGCAGGTGGAGACCGAATGATGGCGACGGTAAATGCGTCAATGCAGGCGATTGTGACTCGCTCGTCTGAAATGCGAGGGATTACAACGCTTATCGACAACATTGCATTTCAGACAAATATCCTGGCTCTCAACGCCGCAATTGAGGCAGCACATGCCGGGGAGCAAGGGCGCGGGTTTGCCGTGGTTGCGAAAGAAGTTGGGCTGCTGGCGCGAAAAAGCGGTCAGTCTACGCAAAACATTCAGACACTGATTAAACACTCGTTACAGGGCATTGAAGAGGGCTTTCACGCGGTTAACGGACTCGATAAGAATTTGCAGCAGGTTATCGCACTGGTGGAAAACCTCGGCGCGTTACTGAACGATATTTCGACTGCAACGTTAAATCAGGGGAACAGTATTCACCAGTTAACCCGTCAGCTTCATGTCCTGAACGGCGAAGCCCGACAAACCAGTGATCTGGTGAATGCTGCATCTGATTCTTCCTTACAGCTTCACCATGAATCTAACCAGCTTTTGCAGGCCGTGGCCAGATTCCGCCTTCCGGCCTGACGCTGCGTATTCAGCTCTGTTATACTCGCAGGCCTTTCATACCTGCGAGCAAGGAGCATGTTGTGGCCAGGGCCATGGACAATTCAATTTTAGAGACCATTGTGCAGCAGGTTCGTCCGCTGATTGGTCAGGGTAAAGTCGCTGATTACATTCCGGCATTAGCCTCCGTCGACGGTTCAAAACTGGGTATTGCTATCTGTACCGTTGATGGGCAGCACTATCAGGCGGGAGATGCGCAAGAACGTTTTTCTATTCAGTCGATTTCAAAGGTGCTCAGTCTGGTCGTGGCGATGCGTCACTATCAGGAAGAGGAGATCTGGCAGCGCGTCGGCAAAGATCCTTCCGGTCATCCTTTTAACTCCCTGGTGCAGCTGGAAATGGAGCAGGGTATCCCTCGCAATCCCTTTATTAATGCCGGGGCGCTGGTGGTTTGCGATATGCTGCAAGGGCGTCTAAGCGCACCGCGTCAACGGATGCTGGAAGTGGTGCGGGCATTAAGCGGCGTTTCGGATATCGCCTATGATGCGACGGTCGCGCGATCGGAGTTTGAGCACTCGGCGCGTAACGCCGCTATTGCATGGTTGATGAAATCCTTCGGCAATTTTCACCATGACGTGCCCACCGTTTTGCAGAACTATTTTCACTACTGCGCGCTGAAAATGAGCTGTGTGGAACTAGCGCGGACTTTTGTCTTTTTGGCAAATCAAGGGCATGCCTTTCATCTTGCTGAGCCTGTGGTCACTCCTATGCAGGCCCGGCAGATCAATGCGCTGATGGCGACCAGCGGCATGTATCAGAACGCAGGGGAATTTGCCTGGCGGGTCGGGCTTCCGGCGAAATCAGGTGTGGGTGGCGGCATCGTGGCGATCGTGCCACACGAGATGGCGATTGCTGTCTGGAGTCCGGAACTGGATCCGGCGGGAAATTCACTGGCCGGTATCGCCGTGCTGGAGCAATTAACACAACAGCTGGGGCGCTCGGTTTACTGATGAAAACGCTCGATCCTCTTTTTGCCCGGCTGGCGAAATCAACGTTTCGCTCGCGGTTTCGTCTTGGCCAGAAAGAAAGGCAGTATTGTCTGGATAAAGGGGCGCCAGTTATCGAGCAACATGCTGCGGATTTTATAGCTAAACGACTGGCACCTGCGTTTCCCGCCAATGATGGAAAACAGACTCCTATGCGTGGTCACCCGGTATTTATTGCTCAACATGCTACGGCGACGTGCTGTCGAGGGTGTCTGGCGAAATGGCATGATATACCTCAGGGTGTAGCGCTAAACGATGAACAGCAACGTTACGTTGTCACGGTTATTTACCACTGGTTAGTGCTCCAAATGAACAAGCCATAGATAACATTATCCTATGATATCCCCCCTTGTGTTGTGTAATTGTTAAAAGCAGTATGAAGGGGTCAATCTAAGGAGAAACCATGGCTTCCGGCAAACCCTGCTTTGTGCTGAGCGCGGCACAGATTCTGTCGCGAATCGACGAGCTCAGCGATGTTCTTGAACAGTGCGTCAATGACGGCGCCTCCATCAGTTTTATGCTGCCCTTTAATCGCGAAAAATCAGAGGCTTTCTGGATGAAGGTCGCGCAAAGTGTTTCTCGCGGAGAACGGATCGTTCTTGGTACGCAGAATGCGCTGGGGGTGCTTGTCGGTACCGTCCAACTCATTATCGATCAACCCGAAAATCAACCTCATCGTGCTGATGTCGCCAAACTGCTGGTTCACCCCTCAGCGCGACGCAGTGGTCTGGCCCGTGAATTGATGAACGAACTGGAAAGTTGCGCGCGTCAACAAGGTAAAACGCTGCTGGTGCTTGATACGGCGACGGGCAGTGGTGCGGAGTTGTTCTACCACAATTGTGGGTGGAAAAAGGTAGGGGTGATACCTGACTATGCCCAAATGCCCGATGGGATGCTGACCGGAACCACACTTTTCTATAAAACGCTCTAATTTGTCGCCGGGGATTGATCAAAACAGGGTTTCAATGTATTAAAGTTTGCTAACCTATTGGACCAATTCAATTAAGTTGTATGACTAATCATAAAGGGAACCCATTGTGCAAACACTAAATCGTCGCGATTTCCCCGGTGCTCAGTATCCTGAACGTATTATTCAGTTTGGTGAAGGAAACTTCCTGCGCGCCTTTGTAGACTGGCAGGTAGATCTGCTGAACGAACATACCGATCTGAACGCTGGTGTGGTCATTGTTCGTCCTATCGAAAGTTCCTTCCCGCCATCGCTGAGTACGCAGGATGGCCTCTATACCACTATCATTCGTGGTTTGAATGAGAAGGGCGAGGCCGTCAGTGATGCCCGTCTAATTCGTTCAATTAACCGTGAAATCAGCGTCTATAGCGAATACGATGAGTTCCTGAAGCTGGCGCATAATCCTGATATGCGTTTTGTGTTCTCTAACACCACGGAAGCAGGTATCAGTTACCACGCGGGCGATAAGTTTGACGACGCGCCAGCAGTTAGTTATCCGGCTAAACTGACGCGTCTGCTGTTCGAACGCTTCAGCTATTTTAACGGCGCATTGGATAAAGGCTGGATTATCATCCCTTGCGAACTGATTGATTATAACGGTGATGCACTGCGTGAACTGGTTCTGCGCTACGCTCAGGAATGGGCGCTGCCGGAAGCGTTTATTCAGTGGCTGGATCAGGCCAATGCATTTTGCTCCACGCTGGTGGACCGTATTGTTACCGGCTATCCGCGTGATGAGGTTGCTAAGCTCGAAGCAGAACTGGGCTATCATGATGCTTTCCTCGATACCGCAGAACACTTCTATCTGTTTGTCATTCAGGGGCCAAAGTCATTAGCCGCAGAACTACGTCTGGATAAGTATCCGCTGAATGTCCTGATCGTGGATGACATCAAACCGTACAAAGAGCGCAAAGTGGCGATTCTCAACGGTGCTCACACCGCGCTGGTCCCTGTTGCCTGGCAGGCAGGGTTGGACACCGTGGGCGAGGCGATGAATGACGCTGAGATTTGTGCTTTCGTGGAGAAAGCGATCTATGAAGAGATCATTCCGGTACTGGATTTACCACGTGATGAGTTAGCTTCTTTCGCCAGCGCGGTAACCGGTCGATTCTGCAACCCGTATATAAAACATCAGCTGCTGTCGATTGCCCTGAATGGCATGACCAAGTTCCGCACCCGTATATTGCCGCAACTGCTGGCAGGGCAACAGGCCAGCGGTAAGCTGCCGGCGCGTTTGACGTTTGCACTTGCCGCGTTAATTGCTTTTTATCGTGGAGAGCGCAACGGTGAGTCTTATCCGGTTCAGGATGATGCGCACTGGATAGAACGTTTTCAACAGCTGTGGTCCCAGCATCGCGATCGCCAGATAAGTACCGAAGCGTTGGTCAAATCTGTACTGGGTGTCAAAGAACACTGGGAACAAGATCTGACGCAGGTTTCTGGACTGGTGGAACAGGTCTCTGCCGATCTGGATACCATTCTGGCAAAAGGTATGCGTGAAGCCGTTAAGCCACTGTGCTAAGACGACTACCGATAACCCGGCTCAGGCCGGGTTTTTTCTGGATATACATTAGTTACAACATACTATGTGGTTTATATCATAAACCCGGTCTGTGACTTAGGTGCGGCTTCATTTTAAGCAGGGCCAAAGTTGTTGGGATAATGTTGCGATTAACTTGCAACATTGATCGCTATCGCGTCTAATGTGACGGATTTCACATTTTCCCGAAGATAACCATGATCGTTCGTCCCCAACAACACTGGCTGCGCCTGATATTCGTCTGGCATGGTTCCGTATTATCTAAAATATTTTCACGACTGCTGCTGAACTTCCTGCTCTCCATCGCCGTTATCATCATGTTGCCCTGGTATACGATGTTGGGTATCAAATTTACCCTGGCACCGTTCAGTATTCTGGGCGTGGCGATTGCTATCTTTTTAGGTTTTCGCAATAACGCCTGCTATTCACGTTATGTCGAAGCCCGACACCTGTGGGGGCAGTTGATGATTGCTTCCCGGTCACTACTTCGCGAGGTGAAAACCACCTTACCGGATGACGCCGAACTGGGGCAGTTTGTTCGTCTGCAAATCGCATTTGCCCACTGTTTACGCATGACATTACGTCGAAACCCACAGGCAGAGCCGTTGGCGAAATATCTCAGCGAGAAAGATCTGCAGACGGTATTTGCCGCACAATCGCCAGCAAACCGCATTTTGTTGCTGATGGGGGAGTGGTTGGCCGTGCGCAGACGTGATGGGCAGCTGTCCGATATATTATTTCATAGTTTAAACAACAGATTAAATGATATGTCGGCAGTACTGGCAGGTTGTGAGCGAATCGCGAATACACCCGTTCCGTTTGCTTATACTTTGATCCTTCATCGCACTGTTTATCTGTTTTGTATCATGCTGCCATTCGCGTTGGTGGTGGATCTTCACTACATGACGCCGTTTATTTCAGTGCTGATTTCCTATACTTTTATCTCGCTTGATGCGCTTGCGGAAGAGCTTGAAGATCCGTTTGGTACTGAGAACAATGACCTGCCGCTGGATGCGATTTGCAATGCAATCGAAATCGATTTACTGCAAATGAACGATGAAACCAATGTGCCAGCAAAACATATGCCGGATAAACATTACCAACTAACTTAGTTTCGTTCTGTTTCCCACCATGCTGGCCGCATATCAGAAAACGAATGAAACTCCGGCGCCAGATCTTCATCATTAGGATCGTCAAAAGCGCCGGCTAAAAGCGCAATGACCGGAGCGTCATCGATGGCGCCCACGGAACTACCGCACTGAGGGCAAAAAGCCCGACTGGTGGTTTCAGATGAGCGCCAGGTTGTCGGTTTTCCGGCTTTTCCTGTCCATTCTACATTTTCTGCATCAAACTCAATCCAGACGACGGTCGGGGCACCCGTATGTTTCCGGCATATATCGCATGAGCAGGTATGGGAATTATTAGGACTGCTGGCTGTGAAGCGGATCGAGCCACACAGACACCCACCAATGTAGACTTTAGACATAACAACCCCCGTCAGTAACATGTGGCAAGACACTAGCAGATGCCTGACATAGCCACTAGATCCTTATGATAAAAAGGCGAGGGCGCGCATACTCGGTAGCCCTGTCCTGTGATCTGTCTGATGATAAACGCTTAACTATTGCGTCTGGCAACAATAAACAACCGCGGAAAGGCCAGCAAAATATTGCCGTTTTCCTGCAACGGATATTGATCCTGAAGCAGTTCATGGTAGCGAGCCAGGTAATGACGCTGCTCGCTTTCGCTCAAATCCTGTAACCAGGGGCGTAGTCCCGTTGAGCTTACCCAGTCGATAATCGCCTGATGCGAATCCATAATGTGATAATACGTTGTACGCCAGATATCTACATCACAACCCGCTTCGGTCAAAATATCATAGTAGGCGTGAACGCCAGGAAGCGGAGCACGCCCCCGGTCGGGGTAATCTTGTTCATAAGCCACTTCGCGCATCAGTACATGCGTGGGCTCCAGCCAGTTATCCGGCATTTGCACGGCCAGAACACCGTTGTGACTCAGTTGTGAGACCAAATGTGGGAATAATTCATAGTGATCGGGCACCCACTGTAACGACGCATTTGCATAAAGCAGATCCACGGGATGCTCGGGCTGAAACTGGCTAATATCCGCTTCGATAAAATGGCAGTCAGGTAATGCGTTGCGCGCTTCATTCAGCATAGCAGGTGAAGAATCGACACCTGTTGTCTTTGCCGTGGGCCAGCGCTGATGCAGCAATGCCGTACTGTTTCCCGGACCACAACCAAGATCAACAACTGAGCGGACATTTTCTAACGCCACACGGCTGAGTAATTCTGCTGCGGGTCTTGAACGTTCAGTTGCATATTGCAGATAAAGCGAAGGGTTCCAGTCGGCCATGTATAAATCTCCAGTATGAGAGGAAAAGTCGGAAAAGGGCGGTATAAGACCTTGCCGATGAGCCACTTATTTTAGAAGATTATATGAAAATGAATGATAAGGGCAGGAATATGCTGGAAACATCAAGGTTGATATTGCGACAGTGGGAGGCTAAAGACCGAGCCCCTTTTGCTGCACTCAATGCCGATTCTGACGTGATGCGTTTTTTCCCCGCGCCGCTACAGAAAGCTGAAAGCGATAACCTGGCCGATAGATTTAGTGAAGGTATTGCAGAACGCGGCTGGGGATTTTGGGCCGTAGAGCTAAAAGAAACACACCAGTTTGTGGGCTGTGTGGGGTTGCATCCACAACCTGATAAATTTCATTTTTCACCCTGTACCGAAATTGGCTGGCGGCTTGCTAAAGCATACTGGCACCAGGGTCTGGCGTTAGAAGCCGCACAAGCGAGTCTTGCATTTGCTTTTGACGTACTGGCGCTAAATGAAGTCGTTTCATTTACTTCTGTGCTGAATAAACCGTCAGAGAATCTGATGATACGACTTGGTATGAATAAAACAGAAGAGTTTACGCATCCCGCGTTGCCGCCAGATCATCGATTGGCACAACATGTTCTGTATCGTCTTTGCCGATAATTAATCAGTCTATTTTGCTCCTTTTCTCATATCAGAGAAAATAACTAAGCCAATTCCAGCCAAAATAATGATGCTTGCGAGAAGGATTCTGACGGTGAGCGTTTCGCCCAAAAATATGATCCCACCGAGAGTGGCCAGACAAGGTACGCTGAGTTGAATAGTACTGGCCGTTGTGGACCTGAGTAAGGGGAGCAATGAATACCAGAGCAGATATGCACCTCCCGATGTAATTGCACCAGAAAGCACGCCCAGAACTAATCCATATATATCAATATGAAGATGAGAGCGGAAGAACAGAGGAATAATCAATGCGACCGGGATTGCCAGGATGAAATTCCCCCCGGTAGAGGCAGCAGCATCCGTGATTTTTTTCCCTGTGATACTGTAGAACGCCCAGGCTAACCCAGCAATAACCATCATTATTGCAGCATACAGGGAAGGGCGTTCTGCACCAGGAAGCAGCAATATGGCTATTCCAGCCAATGCTCCGAGTATTCCTGTTATTTTTAAAATTACGAGCTTTTCTCCCTGAGCTATCCCCCATACTGTCATGACGAGCTGAACGGTACCAAAGAGCAGCAGGGCACCAGCGCCGGTGCTGAGAGAAACATAGGCAATGGAGAATGAAAAAACATAGATGCAAAGTAGCAGGGCATTTAACCACTTGAATTCAAATTTTCTGCTGTCAGATGTTATCGCAATAAATAAAAAAAGGGCAATTGCGCCACTTATCAACCGGAGGCTGCTGAATGAAATAGCATCAGCATGCATCCCCTTCAACGCGAGTCGGCAAAGTACGGAGTTGCCGGCAAATGCGACCATTGCGATGATGATTCTGATGAGCAAGATAACGTCCTTTAGTCGATACGATAATTAGTAAAAGATGCAGGTGTTGTCTTTAAAAACAGGTGTGTTGATTAACATAATTGCCAACATCAACGACTCTATTCGTGTTGGGATCGACATTAAGAACGACAAAACGCATTTGTGGGCAGAACAGCTCTGCACTTTTCTTGCTGCATTCAGTTTGTAGCCATAGATGCTCACCCTGTTCGGTTACAACCGTGTTCACGTTTCCGTATTCGCTGCACACAAAACCTTTTTCAGTTGCTCTTTGCCTTGCTGCCTCCAGGCTCAGACCAATAACATTCAGCTCATCGACCTCTTTGGCATGTGTGCTGTCGGAAACACGGGTTAATGTGCAGCTCGACAGCGTAGAGGTAAATAGTAGCAAGAGCATGAAGCGTAGGATGGTTTTGCTTTTTTTGTTTCGCATTGTCCGATATGTACTCAATTTTATTATCGTATTTCTGAAAGTAAGTGAAGTCACCGGGTTCAGTATATAACGAACGATTACATACCATTGCTAAAAAATCACAGATGTGCGGCTTTATATTTTTAAATGAAAGCTTCCAAAGCCAAAATCTCATGACGTAATAATTGAGACTATGTACTTTTGGTCAGAGGTATGTGCGTTTCAAATTAGCGACGATGAAGATAAGAGCCTTCCCAGAGACATATCATCTTTCACATCAAATGAAGATCTCATTCTCACTAACATTGCGTAAGTGAAAGGCTGGTCTATGCTAAAAAAAGCAATCAAATTTGCGTTGGCTTTTTGAATAATAACGATAATTCTCGCGTTTTCGGTGGCGAATATGAACAGGATTGTGATCGCTTTTTTAATGTGCTTTCTTTCCTCTTTGGTTGTTAACACATATGCGGCGGAACCTCGTCAGGAACCCACCGAAAAGGAACGCGCGCGAACGGTTTATATTTTTCATCAACCGATTGTCATGCTCCAGGCGAAATTCGGCCTTACCACGCCAGAAGAGCGGGTGCTGCGCATCCGCAATACGCTACGAAATTTCACTGAAGCCGATGTTCGCGAACCGTTACAGGTTGTGTCGGTCACGCGTTATAACCAGCCGGGAAGGCTTATCGTGATGAACGGTAAACCGGTGATGTTGCTGACACAAGGCGATCTCGACGAAGGAGACGATCTTACGCTCGACCAGGCGGCGCAGCGCGTACTGGCGCGCATGGAGGCGCAGCGGTCTGCATTGAGCGATCAGTATAACAGCGGCTGGCTGGCGCTGTCGGCGGTGAAAACGATGGCTGGTCTGGTGGGACTGGTGCTGTTTTGGTTCGGTGCATACCGTTCCTGGCGTTGGGTCAGACGCGTTTATCGTCGTCGCATTTTTGAGAACAAAAGCTGGATCCCCCAGAGTTGGCGGCGTTTTATCGGCGCTATCGAGACACGCCTGTACGCACTGTTGATGATCCTGCTGGGTATCGTTGCACTTTACGTTTGGCTGAGTTGGGCCTTTAGCCTGTTTCCCTGGACGCGCGTCTGGGGAGAGTCCCTTGGTGACTGGTCTGTACACGTAGTGCGTGATATTGCATTGTCGATTGTCTCAGCGTTACCTGGCTTGATGATCGTCCTGATCATTTTTCTCATCACGGCGTTCATCCTGAAGTTGCTTAAGGTGGTTCTCAACCAGGTGGAGGCAGGGCGTTTGCAGTTGCCTGGAATTCATCCAGAAACCGTGGGCGCAACCCGTAAGTTAATCTCTGTGGTGGTGTGGCTCTTTGCGCTATCTGCAGCCTATCCCTTTTTGCCCGGTGCCAATTCACTGGCGTTTAAAGGTATCAGCGTTTTCTTTGGCCTGATGCTCACGCTGGGGTCGGCCGGGGTGATGAACCACGCAATGAGCGGACTGGTTTTGATCTATTCGCGCGCGCTGCGCAAAGGCGACATGATTCGGGTAGCGGACAACGAGGGATTGGTAAGCGAAATTGGTATGCTCGCGACCAAAATTATCACTCGTGAAAATTACGTGGTCACAGTGCCAAATGCGGTAGTGGTTAGTGGAAAAATTACTAACCTTAGCGCGCAGAGCACCAACGGCGGCGTCAACCTGACGGTCGGCGTTACCATTGGCTACGACACGCCCTGGCGCCAGGTCCACGCAATGCTGGAGTTGGCAGCCAAGCGGGCCAAAGGAATCGATCTTTCACAGCCGCCGTTGGTGCGTCAGCTGAGTCTGATGGACTGGTATATTTCCTATGAATTGCAGGTGCGCCTGCTGCCGGATGTATCACTGGCAGATGCCCGTAATGAACTGCATAGCAATATTCAGGACGTCTTCAACGAATTTAACGTGCAGATTATGTCTCCGAATTTTGTGCTACAGCCAGAAAACAGCGTGATGGTGGCCAAAGAGAATTGGTATACCGCACCCGCAACACCGCCAGAAGGCGGGAAATAATGCGTTGGCTTTTTCTGCTTCTCGCTATCGCTATCAGGGGGATGACGTAAGTACCGTTCAGACGCAGCTAGCATTCGCAAAGCGATGTGGCGCTGACGATGCCGACCGGTGATGAATGGCGATTTGCTACCGGAGCGCAATATCAAATTACACCACAAAGCAATATCGGTGCTGCCGTGTCGTATCTGCATATGCAGTCGTCCCACGTACAGTCACCATCAATTTATCAGGGGAGTTACGATAATCCGTATCTGTGGTTTGCCAGTGTGAACTACAGTTATCAGTTCTAATGTTCAGTGAAGTGAGAGTCGCGGTGGAATTGTAGAAGACATAAAACAGCTATTTGCATAACCAGTTGCAGTCGAGAGCCATCATCCAGAACTGTTAGCGCTGTTGAGGTAACTGCGCTTGAAAGGGTTTTGAGGCGTCATTATTGAGCAGCACAAGGATGACCATAAAACATCAGATTCAGCCTTTATTTACTTTAGTGCGCATAATGTATATTATGTTAAATGCAATTTGATACGTACTCAGTTGAATCCCCATGTGGCCCACGTTTGGCCATTGACCTCCTCTGCTCATTACAATCATGAAAGCCCAAGGAACAGAGTTCGCTCCTGCAGTTGAGATGCTTTGAATCCGTGGTGAAGATAAAAACGTTTAGCTTCGTCTGTGAGCACATGCACCATAACGGCACGCACGCCAATATTTTCTGCCACTTTGTAACACCGCAGTACCGCATCGTGAAGCAGATCGGCCCCTAACCCTTTTCCACGAACAGAAAGATCTACGGCCAATCTGGCAAGGATAATTACGGGGATTGGATCTGGCATGTTACGCCGAAGATTGCCTGTTGCTTCTGTGTGGTTGACGCTACCAGTGGCCAGTGAATAAAAGCCAGCGACTTGTCGCGTGTCTGTTTTGCAGACAACAAACGTCCTGGTTGCACCGAGAGCCTGATTTTTCAACCCTTTTTGCTTTAACCAATCATCGAGAACAATTTCTCCGCTGACAAATTCCGCCAATTGATGAATGTGAGTTAGCGGCTCTGGTGCGGTTACAAATCCCACTGTGGTTTCCTTGCCAGTAGCTTCCTGATAGCGGGATCTTCGGCAACCGGAGCATCAAGCATCTCGATAAACTCAGCGTATTGTTCATCATTAAAATTAAACACTCGGCGATCGAGAATAACGTTCTCTGCCGCCTGGCAGGCCATTTCCAGAATAAAGTCTGTACGCGATTTATGTAGAATCTCTGCGGCCGCATCAATAAGCGCGCGTTGGGATTCTTTAGCTCTAAGGTTGAGCTGGACATCTGATTTCATTATTAAGCCTCTTGTATAGCAATTGCTTTACAAGCATACCATAAGGCTTATGTATAGCAACTGCTATACAGTCTCGTACAACTCAATACTCTGATAAGCAACAATAAAAAACCCGCCAGTGCTGGCGGGTTATGGCATAGTTTGTCTCTACAATTAAGGCGTTACCATGTTAAACCAGAAATCAAAGCTATCTAAATACCCGAGGAACTCATCAAGCTTGGCATGATTGCCGGAAATTTGTACATCACCCTTCTCTTCTGCCTGTTTCAGCGATTCTTCCTTGAGAATAATTTTGTTCAACGTTGCACGGTTAAGCGTAATGGAGGCATCAGCATTGCTGGCCTGAGCATCAGCGCTATGGTTAAGAACACCGTTTTCCAGTTCCAGTTTGTATTTACCGCCGTCAGCACCTAAATCGACGTTGAAGACTGCCTGCGCATTTGCCGCTTTTTCTCCGTTAATATGTACCGCGAGATAATCAAAGAACATCTCCGGCGACATGGCCTTAACGGTATCCGGGCTGGCGGTATTTGGCGTCGCGCCTTTTACCACACCGTTGCGTAATTCTTGTGCACCTGTCAGATAAAAATTACGCCATGGACCGGACTCAGCCTGGTAACCCATTTGTTCAAGGGCATCGGCTTCCAGATTACGGGCTTCTTTATTGCTCGGATCAGCAAAGACGATATTGTTAGTGACTTGCGCCACCCAACGGTAATTGCCCTGGGCGTAATCCGTTTTCGCTTTTTGCATGATTGCATCAGCGCCGCCCATATAATCGACATATTTCTTCGCGGCATCAACGGGCGGTAATTCATTCAGTGTTGCCGGATTACCGTTGAACCAGCCGAGGTAAAAGACATACGTTGCTTTCACATCATGGCTGACAGAACCATAGTATCCACGGCTGGCCCATGATTTTTCCAGACCAGACGGCAGTTTGAAGTTAGCGGCGATTTCGTCACGGGTCAGCCCCTGGTTAGCCATACGCAGCGTCTGATCGTTGATGTAACGGTACATATCACGCTGACTTTTCATTAACTTCACCACATTTTCATTACCCCAGGTCGGCCAGTGATGCTGAGCAATAATAATGTTTGCCTTTCCACCCCAGCGGCCAATAACGTCATTGATATATTTTGACCATGCCAGCGGATCGCGGATCTTCGCGCCACGTAATGAATAAGTGTTATGTAGCGTATGGGTGACATCCTCTGCAGCTTCGATCATTCCCTTCTCTTCTACATACCACAGCATTTCAGAAGGTGCTTCCGATCCCGGTGCCATCATGAAGTCATAGGTTAGACCGTCGATAACTTCTTTCTGCCCGGTGTGGGTAATATAGTTAGTGGGTTCAATCAGCGTCACCGTACCGGCGGAGGTTGTCGTCCCCAGACCCGCACCGACCTGACCTTTTGCATCCGGTTTCAGCAGATTGCCGTACATGTAACTGGCTCGGCGACTCATGGCGTTACCTGCCATAATATTTTCAGATACAGCTTCCTTCATAAAACCAGCCGGTGCATATACCTTCACTTTCCCGGATTTCACATCAGCGTCATCAATCACGCCGCGGACGCCACCGTAGTGATCAACATGGCTGTGTGTATAAATGACGGCAACAACGGGTCTTTTACCGCGATTCTTATAATAAAGGTCCATTCCTACTTTCGCGGTTTCTGCCGAGACAAGCGGATCAATGACCGTAATGCCCTCTTTCCCTTCCATAATTGTCATATTCGAGAGATCAAGATTACGGATTTGATACACGCCATCAGTGACCTGGAACAAGCCGCCAATATTGATCAACTGCGACTGACGCCACAGGCTTGGATTAACCGTGTCGGGGGCTTTTTCGCCCTCTTTGATAAAGGCATATTGCTGAGGGTCCCAAACAACATTTCCCTGCTTACCTTTAATCAATTCACTGGGAAGCGGAGCAATAAAACCTTTATGAGCGTTCATAAAATCGGTTTTATCAGTGAATGGCAATTGACCATATAAGGCGTCATTCGCACTTTTGGTCTGAGCAGTCGCATCTTTTGCCCCTTCCTGTGCCAATACAGGTAGTGATATTAATGATGTTGAACACACGCCAGCTAATGCCAGATAACTCACTAGTTTATTAAGTTTCATAAATCCTCACTAATAATATATTAGAAACCCTGCTGCTCTGATTGTTGAGAAGCTTCCGTAATACTGTGTTTATCAGGTTTCTATGATCTAATGCTCGTAGGCTAACATGATCTTATGAAACAATATAATGCAATGACATTTAATTTTAAATTTCATTTTGTTTTTATTTAAACAAAATAGCTGTAGACACCTGACTGTATAAAAAGATAATGGCTGGCATCCATTGTCTTTAGAACACTATATATGCGCACTCTCTATCTACTTCTCATCACTGGGATACTTTCTGGCTGTAATACTTCTCCCCCAAAGAAAGTTGTTAAAATCAATAAAATGGTGATCCCTGTTGTTCAGGCACAACCCGAGTCAAAATCAAGTAGTGACTCGGCATCCCTGTCCTTATACCAGGATAATAAACAGCAAATTGAAAACGTCGTGAGTTCGTTAAAAAATGAATATCTTCATGAGGTTAAGCCAAGAGAGATGTTTGACGTTCATAGCCAGGCATACCAGGTTTATGCTTCTTTAACCAAGCTCGAACAAATGCAGCAAATGAACAATTTTTATTATAAGGAGCATAATCAAACAGGACTGTTAAGCATTAATCAGTCCGTGAACTCTCTTATTGAATAACAAGAAATCCTCCTCAGAGAATGATGAGGAGGATTTTTTTGCGATTGATATATAGCATGCCACTATAATAGAATATTAAATTTAGAAAATCGATTTGTAACTTGTTTGTGGGTTTATTTAAAAGCGCTCAGGTAATTTATTGATGGAAGTAAGATACCCTCCGCGTTCAAAATCAATATACCCTCCTTTTTTTAACGCAGATACAACATTTAAAACACTGCTGCGCGATAAGTGGGTCCGATCCTGAATATAATCCAAAATAGAAACTCGCTTGCGCGTCTCTTCCGGCAACAAAATCATCTCTTCGAGGTGGTTACGTATCACTGAATAAGTACGCTGCTGTACGACTAAATCATCACGATAAAAGAGATAACCCGTATGATATGAAAGCACTGCCGCCGCATCTTCCCACAAGCCTTGTTGATGAAAGAGTTCTCGTGCTTTATCGGCATCAACGCGTAATAAGGTTGATTCAGCTTCAGCGCGCAATAAATGGCCGTGTACCGGTTGGATCATTTCGGCAATACCGAACAGATGGGGTTCATAGACGGTCACGATTAACAGACCATCAGAAGAACGTAAAATGGACAGCTCCCCTTGCAAAAAAAGGTAGAGTTGAGGCTTATTCTTGTATTTCCACATGATACGACGCCGCGGCACAACCTTCATCTTTTCTGCAATCGGTTCAAGTGCTTGCATTAAGCGTTGTATGCTTTGTTCTGGGCGTACCGGAGGTGAAATTTGCATAATCAAACCTGTATTATTTTGATCGAGAAAACAATATGCTTTTACCTATATTCCATGAAGGTAGTACAGATTCATATTAAAACCATAAATTGCTCAATAATAAAAGTACAAATTTATTTTTATTTAAACGAGCGTGAGTGATAAGACCACCAGCAGATGGTCGCCAGACACCGCCGGATAGATAATCCGCTATGGTGACTATTAACAATTCGTGAGATATTTAATCGGGAATAACGGCGCTAGAATTGATAGCTGTAGTTGACACTGGCAAACCATAACCACGGGTTCTTATATTGGCCTGCAAAGATATCAGATTTGACGTTGGACGACTGCATGTGCAAATACTCAACGGCAACGCCAATATTGCTGGCTGGCGTAATCTGGTACTGTGCACCGGTGGCAAGTCGCCATTCATCGCCGGTTGGCATCGAAAGCGCTACATCACTTTGCGATTTGTACGGTGAACTGTCATATGCAATACCGGCATTAATGCGCCACTGCTCATCGGGATGATATTGCACGCCCAGCGCTGTATGCCATGTATCTTTCAGACGATTATCACGATCGCTTTGCTGACCATTTATTGTAATCTGCGGGCTGCCAAACTGACTCCAGTCCTGCCAGCCAAGATCGCCCATCACTGACCACTGCCTGTTGATATCGTGAACCAGACTAAACATCACCTGCTGCGGAGCACGGACCTGTGTGGAGATCGGCAGATCATATCCAATATTAGGTATATTGGGAAAACGCGCTGTCCCGTCTATATTAAAATGATAATCAGTCTTGCTGGTCCAGGTTACACCCGCCCGAGTATTGTCAGTTATGTCCATTAATAACCCAAGGTGGTAATTCATCGCCCAGTCATGATCGCTTTGTTTCTCATCGTGGCCATCGACATCTCTGCTTAGCGACAGAAAACCATAGTTTAGCCCTGCAGCTGCGCCAACCGACACCTTATCACTTAGTTTCCATGCAACGGCGGGACTCAGCGTCATCGCAACCATGGTACTTTGTTTAATTAACCGAGCCCCTGCCCAGTTGCCGAAGTCGATACCTAACCCATAGTTGCCGTACAAACCCAAACCGGCAGAAACGGTATCACTCAGCCGTTGCGTATAAAACATGCTGGCATTGGGGAAAAGCGTCATTACATTACCGGGGCTTTGTCTGCCATCTGTCGTATTATTCAGCGTATAGGGAATATCTCCGCCCATCGCCTGTAATCCTCCGGTGACCATATGGTCAGGTAAACGAGTCATCCCCGCAGGGTTTGTTAACAGCGTAGAGGCATCCTGAGCACGAGCGGCCTGCCCTGCACCAGCCAGTGCGGTATCCTCCGTTCCGATTTCATAGAAATAGAGCGCACTGGCGTGATCGACCGATGAAAAGATCATCCCGGAGAGAAAAATTATATTTTTTTTCATTGTATTACCTGTTTGGAGAGGTCGTTCTTTACTAAACGTAGGGTCAGCTATCACACGGTATTGATTTATGCTAATAGCATAATCAGGCATCAGGAATGATGTCGTGTTAAATTTTATCCAATATTAAATTTTATAATTCAACACAACGACATCTTAAAAGTCGACTTAATGAGAACTCTTCTTAATAAGTGATTTGACATAAATTCTAATGTAAAGAAATGAAAATTTAATCTTTTCATAAAAAAGTATGAGTGAAGTCGCCAACGGAAAAACCATAGTTATGATCATCACATAACTGTAATATGTGGTTTAAAAAGTAAAACCTTTACAGCCTTGAGGAGACCTTGTCTTCTCAAAACTTCGTGTCTCAAATATGTCTTTGATTTCAATGGGGCACGATGATCGTTAACCTCTAAAACCTAATATATAAGTGAGGTGAATATCTTATTGTGCTAACTAATCCTCAGGAGAATAACGCTAATCTGGTCATGGATACATCATTTTTAAAATATGGATTTTTAATCATGCAATAACAATCAGGTATCTGATACGACTCATTCTTCTGTCATTTTTTGTAAGCGGAAGAAAAGAGTGATGATAGCTAATACAGGTAAAGATAGGGGTAATGACTTATGGCCTCACAATATGACTTTACTGTCACCCTGCACGATCTTGCTTTTATTCTTAAGCAAATCAAAATATCCGAAGCGGCAACTAACCCAGATGGTAGCGTTAATGCTGAATTGCTTAGAGAATTAGTTTCCAGCCCGCTATTACCTTATGGACTTCGCACGGTAGATGGTTCATGGAATAATCTTCTACCGGGTCAGGAGTTATATGGCTCTGCCGACCAGACAATGCCGAGATTAACCGCGTTAAACTGGCAAGATGCGGACCAAATGACCAGTTATATCCAAATTGGTGGCACCGTTATTGATGCCGACCCACGTATTATTAGTAACTTAATTTCCGATCAAACGGCATCTAACCCAGCCGCACTGGAGGTATTTAACGCGTTAAAAGATGCTCCCGGCGGGGGGACTATTACAGGAGACGGAGAAACGTTATCCATTCCTAACCAGTCTCCCGATATCGGTCTCTCCCCTGCTTTTAACGGCTGGATGACCTTCTTTGGCCAGTTTTTTGACCACGGTCTGGATTTGATTCCCAAAGGAGGCAACGGTATCGTTTTCATTCCGCTACAGCCGGATGACCCTTTATATGTTGAAGGGTCGTCGACAAACTTTATGCTATTAACCCGGGCAACGGTGGATGAAAACCGAGAGACAGTAAACCTGACTACCCCCTTCATCGACCAAAACCAAACCTACACCTCCCATCCTTCACATCAGATTTTCATCCGCGAATACGTCATTATTGATGGGAAACCTGAGCCTACCGGGAATTTATTAGGCGGTGCGAACGGTGGACTGGCGACCTGGGCCGACGTTAAAAACCAGGCTGAAACTCTGCTTGGCATTAAACTCACCGATCAGGATGTGTTTAATGTTCCCCTGCTGGCTACGGATCGCTATGGTAATTTGATTTTAAGTGAAAATGGAAAGGTACAGATTGTTACCACCGGGGGACTGGTTGAAGCCAACGGCGGTCTGTTGCCTGAGGGAACATTCCGCACCGGCCATGCGTTTCTTGATGATATTGCGCATACTGCCGCGCCAAAAGCGGGTCTGCTGGCAGATGATGACACTGCGATTGGGGGCGAAGGAGCGCAACCGGCAGGAACCTATGATAACGAACTGCTCGATCGTCACTTTATTACCGGTGACGGGCGTGGGAACGAAAATATAGGTTTAACCGCGGTGCACGCCGTTTTTCACAGCGAGCATAACCGTCTGGTTGAGCAATATAAAACAACACTGCTGGAAACCGGTGATATCGACCTCATTAATCAGTGGTTGATGCCCAATCATCAAATCACGGAATTACCTGCCGATACCAGTACGCTGGTATGGAACGGTGAGTACCTATTCCAGGCAGGTCGTTTCTCCACGGAAATGCAATATCAGCACCTCGTATTCGAGGAGTTTGCCCGTACCGTACAACCCGCCGTCGATCCGTTTGTTTTCTCCAACACGGCGGATATAAACCCGATGATCTTTGCCGAGTTTGCGCATGTGGTTTACCGTTTTGGGCATTCAATGCTGACAGAAACCGTGGCGCGCACCGACATTGATATGCAAAGCGGCGATATTGACCTAATTTCAGCATTCCTGAATCCGGTAGCATTTAATCAAATCAACGGGGCCACCGTCACGGACGATCAGGCTATTGGCGCAATTGTGCGTGGTATGACGCGTCAGGTGGGTAACGAAATTGATGAATTTATTACCGATGCTCTGCGTAATAATCTCATCGGCCTGCCCCTCGATTTAGGCGCGCTTAATATAGCCCGTGGCCGTGACACCGCAATGCCGACGCTGAACCAGGCCCGCGAGCAGTTTTTTGCATTAAGCGGTGATAGTCAACTGAAGCCTTATACCAGTTGGGCTGACTTCACTACCTACCTGAAAAATCCCGCTTCAATCATTAACTTTATGGCCGCCTATGGTCAGCATGAGCTGATCCTCAATGCCACCAGCCTTGAAGGTAAGCGTGCAGCGGTAAACTTCCTGTTGTTTGGTGATGCTAACAATGCCCCGCCTGCGGATGCGATGGATTTCTTTAACAGTACCGGAGCGTGGGCAACCAAAGAGACCGGCCTGAATATGGTCGATTTCTGGATTGGCGGGCTGGCAGAGCGCAAAAATGAATTTGGCGGCATGCTCGGCTCAACCTTCAACTTCGTCTTTGAAACACAAATGGAAATGCTTCAGGACGGCGATCGTTTCTACTATCTGAGCCGCGTTCAGGGGCTGAACTTACTCAATGAACTGGAGGCCAACTCGTTTTCCGCGCTGGTAATGCGTAACAGCGATCTTGGCGATGAGGGATCCTCCCACCTGCCCGCAAATCTGTTCCAGACACCGGACCATATTTTTGAAGTGAACCGCGTGCTGCAAACGGAAATCGACCCGAAATGGGGAAATCCACTGAAGGATCTGCTCTCACCGTTGTTGGTGCGTCGTGACCCAGGTGCGGATGTTGACGGCGATAGTTTTGGCCGATGGCGGGTATCTGAAATATACCGGCGATGGGCATGTGGTGCTTGGAGGGACGGCAGGCAATGATACGTTAATCGGCGGTAAAGGGATCGACAGTCTGTGGGGTGATGGCGGAGATGACCGACTGGACGGCGGCGACGAAGCAGACGTGGTCCATGGTGGTGACGGTGATGACATTATTACCGATACCGGTACGCCTGTAGGTGATGCGGACTTCCTGCACGGTGATGCCGGACATGACGTTATCTTCTCCGGTAACGGAAACGATCTGGTCTTTGGTGGCAGCGGTAGCGACTTCGTGGTGGTCGGCGAAGATGCACAGGAGGTCTTCTCGGGTCAGGATAACGACTTTGCGCTTGGCGGCTCGGGTGGTGATTTCCTGATGGGCAACGAAGGCGATGACTGGCTGGAAGGTGGCGACGGGTTTGACACGCTGGCGGGTGACAACTCTGAGTTGTTCTTCAACAGTACCATTATCGGTCACGATGTTCTTAACGGTCAGGGTAACGACACCGACTACGATGGCGAAGCCGGTGACGACATCATGGTTCAGGGCGCGGGGATCCAGCGCAATAATGGCATGGCCGGTTTCGACTGGGCTATCCATAAAGGCGACCCAAATGGCGCTAACTCTGACCTTGGGATCCCTATTTTTGTCAACCAGCAGGAGTTTATTCTACGCGACCGTTTTGATCTTGTTGAAGGGCTGTCGGGCTGGAAATACGACGATATCCTGACCGGGACAGAACAGCCGATAGGTACTGCGCCTGTTCAGGGCGTTCCCCTCTCTAACAACCTGACCCAGGAAGGTGCGGACCGGATCACCGGTTTACAGGCTATTCTCGGCGTAGAGCGTTCTACAAATCCGGACGCGGTGCTCCTGAACCCTGATGATGGTAGCGATATTTTACTCGGCGGTGGTGGTAGCGACCGCATTATGGGTAAAGCTGGTAACGATATCATTGATGGTGATGCATGGCTCAACGTGCGTATTGCCGTTACGGGTATGGCAGGACTCACCAGCGCCGAAGGAATGGCCGAACTGAAATCGTACATGCTGGCCGGCACGCTGAAACCGAATCAGCTGTCGATTGTGCGAGAAATCCTGCATGAAGGTAACGGCACGGAAACTGACGTCGCGGTGTACCGTGATGTTAGCAGCAACTATGTCTTTACCCGTATGGCAGACGGTAGCCTGCGCGTCGATCACGCCACGCCGGATGCCGCGCTGAACCTGAATGATGGCATCGATCGTCTGTTGAACATCGAAAAACTGGAGTTTGGCGATGGGAAGCAGCTGTGGGTGACGGCGCAGCAAGCGACGGGCGATCTTACCATCAGCAATCCTAACCCTTCGGTGGGCGACCTGCTGCGCGTCAACGTGGCGAACTTGCTGGATGGTAACGGCCTGGCGGCGGATGTGGCCATTACCATGACCTGGCAGGCATTCGTCAACGGCCAATGGCGAGATCAGGCAACCGGCGTTGAGTTCAGAGTGCCAGGCGCTATTCAGGGCGCACCGCTGCGTGTGGTAGCCAGTTTTAACGATCGCATGGGTGACGCTGAAACACTGGTGTCGGCACAAACTCAGGCGATCCTACCGCGAAATCAGGCCACGACTGGTGTGCCGGTAATTAACGACCTCACCCCAACTGAAAGCCTGACGCTGACCGCGGTGGTTTCAGGCATTGCTGACGCCGATGGTCTGAGCGGCGGTAATTTCACTTATCAATGGAGAATGAGTTCGCCAACCGGATTCGTCAACATTAACGGCGCGACTTCCGCCACCTATACGCCGGGTCAGGCTATGGTTGGCAGAACGTTGCAGGTGGTCGTTACCGTCGTCGACGATGAAGGCAACCCCCCTGTTGTTCTGACGTCGACCACCACACAACCTGTGGGCGATCTGATTGTGGGTACCAACGGGGCTAACACCCTCGTCGGTACTGCCTGGAGCGATATCCTACGCGGTGAAGGCGGTAATGACACCTTACTCGGCGGTGCAGGTGACGATCTGCTCATTGGCGGTGCGGGAAACGACAACCTCTCTGGTCAGGCGGGGCAAGATATTCTGCAAGGTGATGCCGGTAATGACACGCTTGATGGCGGGCTTGGTGCCGACAGTATGACCGGCGGCGCGGGCGATGATACCTACATCGTTGATGATTTCGGTGATGTAGTTATCGAAGGTGTGAATGGCGGCACGGACGTTGTCCGAACCAACCTCAGCAGCTACGACCTCACCGATAACGTGGAAGAACTGGTATTTACCGGCAGCGGTAGTTTTATCGGTACCGGTAATGCCATTGCGAACACCATTACGGGAGGGACCGGTAACGACTATCTGTTCGGCATGGGCGGTAACGACCAGTTGTTTGGTGGTATCGGGAATGACTTCCTCGATGGCGGAGATGGCGCTGATAACCTGCAAGGCGGAGTTGGTAACGACGTCATGATTGGCGGTGCGGGCGCGGATACCCTCTCCGGCGGTAGCGGGGACGATATTCTCAATGGTCAGGAAGGTAACGACATTCTGGACGGTGGTGCCGGTAGCGATATCTTTGCCTTTGGCGCCAACTTTGGGCAGGACCGAATTACCGGTTTTGACAGTAACCCCAACGGCGGGCAGGACTTCCTTGATCTCGTCTTGTTAGGTATCAACGCGGGTAATTTTGCCAGCAGCGTGTCTATCACCGGAAACAATGGCAACACCATTGTGACTATCGGTACAGATACCATCACATTGGTGGGCGTCAACTCAACCACCGTGAATATTGGTGACTTTTATCTGGAAATGCCCACCACCCTTGCCAGCAACAATGGCAATAGTTCATTGATCGTATAAGGAGAAGACTATGTCGCGCCAGCATACGCCAACAGAACTGAATGATGCATTAAAAGGAACGAAACCCACTTTTCTGATGCTGTTGTTTTTTAGTTGTGTGATTAATATGCTTATGCTGGCGCCGGCAATTTATATGCTACAAGTATACGACCGCGTGCTGGTGAGTAAAAATACCACCACGCTGTTAATGCTAACCTTATTGATTGTCGGCTTGTACATCGTTATAGCCATGATTGAATCCGCCCGCGCGCAGGTCATGGTCAGGCTTGGCAACCGGCTGGATATAAAGCTAAGCCAGTTAGTCTTTAACGCGGCATTTAAAAGAAAGATGGTTACCGGCGATAACAACCCGGCGCAATCTTTAGCCGAACTGGATCAGCTCCGTCAGTTTCTTTCCGGGAATAGTCTGTTCGCTCTGCTGGATATTCCCTGGACGCCGATATATCTGTTCATCGCTTTTTTGGTCCATCCCCTGCTGGGATACCTTTCTCTCGGCGGAATAACGTTATTATTTATTCTGGCGCTGGTCTCGGAAATCTCTACCAAACGCCCGATTCAGCAAGCGCACGCCTTAACCATTAACAATGCCAGCAAACTGAATAAACAGCTGCAAAACGCCGATGCCATTGAGGCGATGGGAATGCTCTCGACCCTGAAGTCCAACTGGCAGGAGCAGCATAACAAAGTGCTGGCGCTACAAACGCAGATTGCTGACAAAACGGCCGGGTTGAGCAGCCTCAGCCGCTTTGTGCGGGTGTTGCTGCAATCTATTGCGCTGGGTGCCGGGGCTTTACTGGTGATCGGTGGCCATATTACTCCGGGCTTGATGATCGCCGCCTCGATCATTCTTGGCCGCGTCCTCAACCCGGTAGAACAAGTTATTGGCAGCTGGAAGCAGTTCGTGCAGTTTCGTAGCGCGTGGCATCAGCTCTCAACCTTGCTGAAGGAGTATCCGGCACCGAAAGAGGTACTGACCCTGCCGCGTCCGAACGGCAACATCAGCGTCGAAAGCGTCTTCGCCGCAGCTCCCGGCCAGCCTTCCCCGCTACTGCGTAATATCGCATTCCAGCTGGAGCAAGGTGAAGTCCTGGGGATTATCGGCCCCTCAGCCTCAGGGAAAACCTCGCTGGCAAAGGTTCTGGTTGGTGTCTGGAAACCGTTATCAGGGAAAGTCAGATTAGACGGCGCAGATATTTGTCAGTGGGATAAAGCGCTGCTAGGCCCGTCTATTGGCTATCTGCCGCAGGATGTAGAACTGTTTGACGGTACCATCGCGCAAAACATTGCCCGTTTCGCGCAGAATGACAGTGAGCTTATCGTCGCCGCCGCCTTACTGGCAGGCGTTCATGAGATGATCCTGCGCTTGCCACAAGGTTATGACACGCTGTTGGGCGCAGGCGGATACCAGCTCTCTGGCGGGCAGCGACAGCGTATCGGGCTGGCTCGCGCCGTTTACAACAACCCTGCGTTTATCGTGCTTGATGAACCGAATGCCAATCTTGACGACGCGGGGGAATTCGCACTCGTTAAAGCCATCAATACCCTTCGTACACAGGGACAAACTACCGTCATTATCTCACACCGCCCGACGCTGCTCGGCGTGGTCAATAAGGTTTTGCTGCTTAACGATGGCGCCATACAGGAGTTTGGTACCCGCGATCAGGTTTTTGCCCATTTGCGTCAGGCCAACGTACTGAAACCGGTGGCTACGCCTTCTCCATCCACGACTGAACAGCAACGTGAGGCCTGATGATGAAAAAGAATCCCCACAATACGGCATCTGCTGGCGTAGATACCAATATCTGGTCGCCGATTATCCGGGGCGTGATCGTCATTGTGCTTGGTGTCGGTAGTTTTATCCTCTGGGCAGTGCAAGCTCCGTTAGATGCGGGCGTGGTCGCTGATGGTACGGTAACCGTATCGAGTAACCGCAAAACCATTCAGCATCTGAGCGGCGGTCGGGTAACGGATATCTTTATCAAAGAAGGCGACTTCGTGAAGAAAAATCAGGTTCTCGTCCGGTTGGATAAAATGCAGCTCGAAATGCGTTTTAGCGCGTTAAATGCCCAGTATATTTCTGCAAAAAGTATCGAAGATCGTCTGTTGGCAGAACGCGATGGCCTGGAAGCGATCCGCTTTAATACGACGCTGACGCAGCAATTCTCTGGCAATAAACGGCTGACAGAAGTCAGAAATCTGCAGGCCAAGCTTTTCGATACGCGTCGCAAAACGATTCAGGACGAACTGTCGATGATTGAGGAGACGCTCGATGGTCTGGTTGGGCAAACGGATAATCTCAATAAAATAAAAGGCTATCGCGACCACCAGTTTTCTCTGATTAACCGGGAGTTGGGGGCTATTCGCGCGCTGAGCGAAAAGAATTATTACCCCAAAGCGCAATTACTGGTGCTGGAGCGCGAGGCGGCTGAAATATCTGGCAGCGTTTCAGAAGATATTCTTAACATTGCCAAACTGAAATCGCAGCAAAACGAATTAAAAATTAAAGCCTACCAGGTGCGTCATCAATATTTACGTGAAGTTGAGTCTGAACTGACGGAAAACCAAAAAGAAGTGGCGATGCTGGAGGATGAACTGGTGTCCATCCGTCACGAGCTGGATAACACCGAGATCCGCTCACCGATTAACGGTATCGTGCTGGATGTTAAAGTCAGTACCGTGGGCGGCGTCATTCAACCCGGCGAACATCTTATGGATATTGTCGCCGCCGGACAACCCATGCAAATTGATGCCAAAATACCCGTGCATGCCATTGATAAACTAGTCCCCGGCTTAACCGTTGATGTGCTTTTCCCTGCCCTTAACCATGCCCTGTTGCCGTCGGTTCCGGCCCGGGTTCTGACTATCTCGGCGGACCGCTTAATTGATGAAGCCACTCAGCAGCCTTACTACCTTGCGGAAGTACAGGTTTCAGCAGAGGGCGCGCGTTTGCTGGGCGATTACAAAATTAAAGCGGGAATGCCTGCCAGCGTGACGATCAAGACCGGTGAGCGAACCCTGATGAGTTACCTGTTTAAACCGTTGATTGCCCGTCTGGAACTGGCTTTTAAAGAGTATTGAGCCATCCATTGCCGGTATGGCGTACGGCTTGTCGCGCCATACCGTTTTCTGCCGTTGCTGGCAGCTTTGCTTTCTTGTAACCTTCTTTCCGTCTCACTACTGACAAAATCTGGAACCACTGAACTGGACTTCATATGAATGCTCATATTTCTAAAGACCCTTTACATGGCGTAACGCTTGAAATGCAGGTCAATGCCCTGGTTGAACGTTATGGTTGGGCTGAACTGGCGCAACGCATTAATATCAACTGCTTTAAAAATGAACCGAGCGTTAAATCCAGTCTGAAGTTTCTGCGCCGTACGCCGTGGGCGCGGGCAGAAGTTGAAGCGCTGTACCTTGATTCGCTGCATGACCTGGCCTCAAACAACACCCCCGAACCGGCCTTCGATCCCTGGGCTAACAGCCGCAATAAAAAGAAATAAGAGCAAAATCAGATGGCAGCATCCGGTTTCTTTTCAGGAAATTATCAGAAAAAACTGGCGAAGATTCTCGCCCGTTCTCGTGCCAGACTACCGCTGACCAACATGAAATGGTTTGCTGTACTCGTAGGCAGTATGTTGTTACTGGGCAGCTGTTCTTCACAACCGCCTGGCCCCAAAACCACTCCGCTACCTCCGGTGAGCAAACCACAGCAGAGCAAGGAGCCAGTGCGCGGGATCTGGCTGGCGACAGTTTCACGTCTAGACTGGCCACCTATCTCATCCGTGAACATCAGTTCGCCTGCCGTACGCATCAGCCTGCAGCAAAAAGCGCTGACGGATAAGCTGGACAACCTGAAACGGCTTGGTATTAACACCGTTTTTTTCCAGGTTAAGCCCGATGGGACCGCATTGTGGAAGTCAAAGATTCTACCGTGGTCAGATACCCTGACCGGTACGATTGGCCAGGATCCGGGTTACGATCCGCTGCAGTTTATGCTCGATGAAGCGCATAAACGCGGAATGAAAGTTCATGCCTGGCTTAACCCCTACCGTGTTTCCGTGAACACCAAACCTTCGACGGTCACTGAATTAAACAGCACGCTGTCACAGACGCCGTCCAGCGTATACGTCCTGCATCGGGACTGGATCCGCACTGCGGGCGAGCGTTTTGTGTTAGACCCCGGTATTCCCGACGTGCGCGACTGGATCACCAGCATCGTGGCGGAAGTGGTTGAGAATTACCCGGTTGATGGCGTGCAGTTTGATGATTACTTCTATACCGAATCTCCCGGCTCTGCGCTCAACGACAGCCAGACCTTCAGAAGATACGGCCAGGGATTCGCTTCCAAGGCTGACTGGCGTCGCGATAACACGCAACGGCTGATTGCCCAGGTATCGCGGACCATCAAGAAACTCAAGCCTGAGGTTGAATTCGGCGTCAGTCCTGCGGGCGTGTGGCGCAACCGTTCGCACGATCCAGCGGGCTCCGACACGCGCGGCGCGGCAGCGTATGATGAGTCGTATGCAGACACCCGCCGTTGGGTGCAACTAGGTTTGCTGGATTACATTGCACCGCAACTCTACTGGCCTTTTGCCCGCGACGCAGCGCGTTACGATGTACTGGCAAAATGGTGGGCAGATGTCGTGAAATCAACCAACACCCGCCTCTACATTGGTGTAGCGCTGTATAAAGTTGGTGAACCATCGAGAAAAGAGCCAGACTGGACGGTAAAAGGCGGTGTGCCGGAACTGAAAAAGCAGCTCGATTTAAACGAATCCGAACCGTACATCAACGGCACGATCCTGTTTCGCGAAGATTATCTTAATCAACCTCAAACGCAGGAAGCCGTGACCTATCTTCGTAATCGTTGGGGACGTTAATAGTTGTCCTCTGGTCAGTTTAGCGAGGAAATGTAGCGGGGAAACATTGCCCCGCTCAGCTTTAATTTTCCGGGAAGTGTTGCGGCCGTATCTGCGTCACCGGGACATTAGCCGGCGGACATTATCATTAATTTGTTTCTGTATCGTATTCAGCGTAGATAGCGTTATCTGATCGGGGTATTTGTCCCTGGCGATAGCGCTCAATGCAGTGGCAAAGTGACAGACTTTTTCGATTATGCCGTTCACATGGTCAGCAGATAACTCAGCTTCCTGAACGCCAAGCGACTGAAGGTGCTTTCTTTCGATATCCAGCGCCTCTCCCAGCACGTCCATTTGGTGATACCCTCCAGGCCCTTCGCACCAGGTGACATCGTAAGCCGGAGCCAGAGTCCAGTTTCCATCGGCTGACATTAAATAGGCAAAATTCTTCGGATGATCGTCGCGATTGTTAAAAGCCACGTTGAAAACCACACGTTCAAACGCTTTTGCCTTTTCTCTGACATCATTGGTACAAATCTGCGTGGCGCGCAGAAAATCCCGGTAGTCTAAAGCGCCGGGTATCTGGTAATTTGCCCCGGTAAGTGCAGCCAGGCTCTGCATAGGAATTCGTGTCGACTGGTCACGGTCGAAACGGCGAGTGGCAAATGCCGCCTGTCCGCCGGGCAGATTGAAATACGCCGTATCAGGCGTGGTTATCCCACATTGGCGCAAGCATTCAGCATAAACCGCTTCGATGGCACATACCTCAGCATGCTCATGCCTGGCGGGAAATTTAATCAGCCAGCTTTCGCTCCCGGGTAGCGGCGCCGTGGTGAATTTTGACGTGACAGTGTCACGATAAAGTAGCGCCTTAGGCCTTGCTCCCTGTGGCGAACCGCCCATCTGGAGCAGTTTTTGCAAAAATTCCCCGCCTTCGCCGCTCAGGACTTCCTGAACCTCAGCGGCCAGTTGTTCGAGAGGAACATCCTCTTTTGACAGCATCTCGACATCTGACTGAACGGGCTGGAATGTCATGGCGCCCATCGCGTTGTTGCCGACCCAGGTTAAGCGCTCCAATGGACCAATGCGTGCTGCGTTGAGCCCGCGGCGTTTAAATAGTCGGTCCATCAACAGCATACCCCAGCCGTCAGGTAGCGAATCATAGACTGGCCCAGGTAATCCCAGCTGATGAGCCGGGAAATCCCTGCGTAAACGGGGACCGTTCAGCGGTAACATCAGTCGGGACAGTTCCAGCCCCTTACGTAAGGCCTCTTCACTGTATTCAAAGGCGATCAACGGACGTCCGGTCAGGGCTGTGGAAGACACCAGTTTGCCCCACAGCCATTTCTCACCCCAGCCTTCATAGAAGACATCAACTTGCTCAGGCATCAGAATTTTTCCTTTTGATCCGCTGACGTGCCGCGCTCTTTTCGTAACGCAAAATATCATCCAGACTATCAATCCTGGGTTTGAATAACCCCTCCAGCGCATCGCCATAGCCTAACACCATCGCGACTTTGACCAGATTCTCAAATCCTACATTCTTACCGGTTTCCAGATTTGAAACGGTATTCACACCGACACCTGAACGCGCGGCAACATCAGCTTGCGTCATTTGCTGCGCGAGTCGTTCTTTACGCAATCTGTCGCAAAGCAGTTTGACGATATCAGCTGCAGTATTTAGCGTTAAATCCATAATATTGGCTCTTATTGGGATAAAAACGACTTTACACACAATATTATAGAGTTAAGTGGGGAATGATTCAAAGTATAATAAGACACAATAAAAAGGAGTTAAACCGGAAAATCTTGCTTAAGGACCATTATACTGGAGTTATCCGGGCACATTGTCTGTACCCGGATATGGTGTGGTTATCCGGCAACGCCAGGCTCAGGTAACCTGAAGGAAGAGACCAGCAACGCCAGTTGTTCCGCCTCCTCTTTCAGCGCCTGCGTCCGTGCTGCGGCATCATCAATTAATGAGGCGTTTTGCTGAACGGTGCTGTCCATTTCGGTAACGGCCAGCGTAACTTCGGAAACGCCCTTACGTTGTTCTTCACCCGCAACGCGTATTTCCCCCATCAACTGGCGCACCTGACGCACATTGTTGACCAGTTCTCCCAGACGCTCACCGGCATTGTGAATTTGCTGACTTCCGCTACCAACATGAGAAACGGATTCATCAATCAATGTTTTAATTTCCTGCGCGGCGGTGGCACTGCGCTGAGCCAGCGTGCGCACTTCGGAGGCCACGACGGCAAACCCTCTGCCTGCATCGCCCGCTCTGGCGGCTTCAACCGCGGCATTCAGGGCGAGAATATTGGTCTGGAACGCAATGCTGTCGATGACCGCGACAATTTCCACCATTCTGCCGGATGAGGCGCTGACGTTATCCATCGTAGAGATAACGCCCTGCATCACATCGCCGCAGCGGTTGGCCGTTTGCGCGGTGCTATCGGATAGCTCATCCGCCAGTTGTGTATTGCTGGCGTTTTGATGAACGGTCGCATTTAGCTGTTCCATAGCCGCCGAACTCTCTTCCAGCGCAGCGGCCTGCTGCGTTACGCGAGATGAAAGCTCCATATTACTGTCAGCCAGGCTAACGGCGTTATTCGCTACCACTGTGCTACTGCTTCTGACGGTGATCAGGATGGCCGAGATTTTATCGACGAACAGGTTAAACGCCTCGGCGATAGCCGAAATCTCGTCTTTGCCACGAACATCCAGACGACGGGTAAGATCGCCTTCTCCCTGCGCGATATCATCAAGTGCCTGACGGGTATCATCAAGACGTGAAATCAGTCGACGAACCACCAGCCATGATCCCACCAGCAACAGCGTCATGATAGGGATCAATACTTCCAGAACGTCCTGCATCATCACTTTGGCAAGACCGACAATACGAGATTCCGGGGTTGCAAGTCCTACGACCCAGCCGGTATCTGGCATCGGGAACAGCATTACTTGTGACGCGGTATTCAGGACGTTGTCGTTTGCCAGCGTGATAGTCTTCACCCCATCTGTCGGGCGCAAAGATTTCAGACCGTTTTGCACCGGGATAAGCCACTGCACGCTTTGCGCCAAATCGTTAATGGTTTTATATTTTGCAAGGTCGGCCTGCGGGAAATAGAGAATTTGTCCCTGCTTGTCTACCACAAATGCGTAACCACCGGTGCTGTTTCCCTGCTGCTGCATGAAAGTGGCGACGTTATCCAGACGGATATCGGTGGTAGCGACACCGGCAAACTTGCCCGCCTGTTGATAAGGCACGCTGCATGTCACCATGTTGACGCCTGAACTGGCATCCCGGTAAACGTCAGACCATAAACAGCTGTTTTGTGAATGGCCTTTGGCCAGTTGATACCAGCTTTCATTGTGGTATCCACTCGATCCTTCGACGTTATAATCATTGGAATACACCAGCTTTCCTTCAGCATTACGCGCCCAGAAAAAGCTTCTTTTCTCCACACCTGGGGTGAAGGCGTCTGGTTCTGGCCAGATGCCGCCGCCGGTAATAATCGAGTCTTTACCTTCACCAATAAGATGCGGAACAACGCTTTGGTACAGAGATTCATCGTTAGGTAACACTTCAGCCAGTCGCGACAGGCTGACGGTCTCACCTTCAATTCGGGACAATACGGTACTCAACTGACGGGTTAAACCTTGCCCTGTTTCTTCGATCAGGGCGGTGTTGATTTCAACGACGCGCGGCTGACCGCGCCAGAGCATAATCACCACGATAACAAGGGTCGTTACTGCAAGCAGCAGAATGCCGCCGATGGTTAAACGCGTTGAAATACGAGTAGGATACCAGGCCATACAAACTCCTTCTGCAAAAGGCTAACTTTTATCCAGTATCGGCACAGGCGTTTATATCTTTATAAAGTTTTCTTAAGTATCACAAAACAAATTAGTGACAGCGTCACAAATAACAAAACCCAGCACTTTGGCTGGGTTTTAATAACGGTTTAATCTTATTTAGATAATTCTTTTTTGATTTCGTCTTTTATTTTACTTAATTCACTCTGCGGATGTTTCTTACAAAGTTCAACGGTCAGAGGAACTGCAGTCGTAACGGTTTCGTTATAGTCGACGTAGTCACCACCTTTGAAGTCTTCGTCTTCATTGAGCACCCAGAAGGCCACCGGAGCCATAGTTTGTGGGTTTAAATCAATAAACTCCTGGCAGTTCATGCCTTTCGGAGTCACTTCAGTTTTAGCGTTATCTGTTGCTGCATTGACGCTGACACTGGTTAACAGCGCTGCGACCAGAATACCTGCTGTAGAAAGGGAGAATTTATTCATTGTAGTACTCCATTTATAATATAAATAATATCTACACTTGCGCTTAACACCGTTAATGTAGCTCGCGAAAAATAATACCCCTACAGTCATAAGAATAAAGATTGCTGTTATTGATATGGCTGAAATTTATATTTCCCATTACTGATTCTTATGTCTGAGGGATAAATGTTGCCCACAATGTGATCGTTCCGACGAAATCAGCAGATTCATACCCTGCCTCCTCTGCCGTTGCACCAAAACTGAACTACGCTGCACAAATGTTGATCATTGGTTAATAAATATCGGTTTATTTTTAACAAAAACAGCCGACGTGCCGCTGTTACTGACGTGGCACGCGTCCTGCATTGTTAATTCGCTAACAGAGATACGGAATCTGACAGACAACTAACAGCGAGAAGGTAATGACAGCCAAACCAGAGTTATTTACCCGCATAGAGCAAACCTTTAGCCAGCTAACGCCCAGCGAAAAGCGCGTGGCCGGGTGGCTGTTAGCCCATGCTGTGCAGATCCCATTTGAAACCGCGGATGGCATCGCCAAAGCAACCGGAACCAGTGGCATTACCGTCGGACGTTATCTGCGTAAACTGGGCTTTCGTAACCTGGAGGATGCCAAAGCCAGTCTGCGTGAGCTTCCCGTTGTTCCGTATCAGCCCTGGGGAATGAATGAACGACTGGACTCCTGGCACCAGCAACAAAGCCTGCCGGATCGGGCACAGCAGTCGCTGTTGCTGGAGATCGACGCTATTACCCACGTCTACCAGCTCGCACAAGGCGAAACGTTTTTACGCATTGCACAGCAGTTGGCGCATGCGGAAGCCGTGTACATCCTCGGGATCCAGTCCACCCGCGGGATCGCCAACGCCTTTTTTAGTCACCTGGAATACCTGCGACCTAAAGTCAGCTACTCCGAAGGCCTGTCCGGCAGTTGGGTTGAGTCGCTGAACTCGGGATTCAGCCAGCCTTACGTGGTTATTACCGATATGCGCGCCTACTCCGCTATTTCGCGACAATATTGCCGTGTCGCCACAGAGCGCTGCATTCCGCTGGCGCTCATTACCGATGTGTGGTGCCCATGGGCCAGGGATTATTCCATTGATTTACTTCAGGTAAAAACTGACACCGGACATTTCTGGGACTCACTGGCACCGGTGAGCTGTCTGTTCAACTTATTACTTTCTGCGGTGGTAGCGCAACTGGGTGACACCCTCGCAGGACGCCTGCAAACCAATCGCCAGTTACAACAACAATTTGGTCAATTCGAACAATAAACAGGAAACGTGCTATGTCAGAACTCCCAGAACTGGTCGATCTGTCGGTGATATTTCCGTCGCTGCATATCGATCTTAAATACGCTACTGCCGACAACATTACCGGCGCACCAATCTACCGGGAAGCGCGTTGTCTGTTGCACACTGAGGCGGTTACCGCGCTGGCTAAAAGCATCAGTATTGCGCAACTGGCCGGCCTGCAGCTTGTGGTGTACGACGCGTATCGCCCCCAGCAGGCGCAGGCGATACTGTGGAATGCCTGTCCCGACCCGCAGTATGTTGTCGATGTCGCGATTGGTTCCAATCACAGTCGGGGTACGGCCATTGACGTCACGTTGATGGACGATCGCGGCCATCTCCTTGATATGGGGGCCGGTTTTGATGAAATGCACGACCGTTCCCACGCCTGGCACCCATCTGTACCTCCGGCAGCGCAGCGTAACCGCCTGCTGCTCAATGCCATTATGTTTGGCGGTGGTTTTGTCGGTATTAACAGTGAATGGTGGCATTTTGAATTACCTGATGCCGCCCGTTACCCGCTGCTTGACGATCAAATAGATTGTTACACTGTCACGCCCATAACAACACAACATCCCCTTTAATTCTGGAGCCTGGTTATGAAGACTACACCTGCGTTAAACACGTTTTTCCGCCCCGCTCTGATAGCCGTTGCGTTAGCATTTGCCCTGCCCGCCGCACAGGCTGCCGTTCCCAAAGATATGTTGGTGATTGGTAAAGCCGCCGATCCGCAGACGCTCGACCCCGCCGTGACCATCGATAACAATGACTGGACGGTCACCTATCCCTCCTACCAGCGGTTGGTTCAATACAAAACCGACGGAGGCAAAGGCTCCACGGAAGTTGAAGGTGATTTAGCCAGCGGCTGGAAAGCCTCTGACGATCAGAAAGAGTGGACGTTTACCCTGAAAAACGATGCCAAATTCGCCGACGGAACGCCGGTAACGGCAGATGCGGTAAAGCAATCCTTTGAACGTTTGCTCAAGATTGGTCAGGGACCTGCGGAGGCTTTCCCAAAAGATCTGAAGGTCGACGTCATTGATAACAACACGGTGAAATTTACCCTCAGCCAGCCGTTTGCCCCGTTTCTGTATACGCTGGCAAATGACGGTGCCTCAATCATTAACCCGGCCATCTTAAAAGAGCATGCCGCAGACGATGCCCGCGGATTCCTGGCGCAGAACACGGCTGGATCTGGTCCCTTCATGCTGAAGAGCTGGCAAAAGGGACAACAACTGGTGCTGGTGCCTAACCCGCATTATCCCGGTACAAAACCGACATTTAAGCGTGTCTCAGTCAAAATCATTGGTGAAAGCGCCTCCCGTCGCCTGCAATTGTCGCGTGGCGATATCGACATTGCCGATGCGCTGCCTGTTGACCAGCTTGCCGCTTTGAAACAGGAAGGCAAAGTGAACGTGGCGGATTATCCCTCGCTGCGCGTGACCTATCTGTATCTCAACAACAGTAAAGCCCCGCTCAATCAGGTGGATTTACGCCGTGCCATCTCGTGGGCCACTGATTATAAAGGCATGGTTAACGGGATCCTGAGCGGCAATGGAAAGCAAATGCGTGGCCCGATCCCTGAAGGCATGTGGGGTTTTGACGATAAGGCCATGCAGTACAGCTTCGATGAAGCCAAAGCCAAAGCCGCGTGGGACAAAGTTGCTAGCAAACCTGAAAGCCTGAGCTTCCTGTACTCTGATAATGACCCTAACTGGGAACCTATCGCTCTCGCCACCCAGGCAAGCCTTGGCAAACTGGGCATTAAGGTGAAATTGGAAAAACTGGCAAACGCCACCATGCGCGACCGCGTGGGCAAAGGCGATTACGACATTGCCATTGGCAACTGGAGTCCGGATTTTGCCGACCCGTACATGTTTATGAACTACTGGTTTGAGTCAGATAAGAAGGGTTTGCCCGGTAACCGTTCGTTCTATGAAAACGGTGAGGTCGATAAGCTGCTGCGCAGCGCGCTGGCCACAACCGATCAGGTGGCCAGAACCAATGACTACCAGCAGGCGCAAACCATCGTGATTGATGAAGCGGCCTACGTCTATTTATTCCAGAAAAACTATCAGCTGGCGATGAATAAAGACGTCAAAGGATTTGTATTCAACCCCATGCTGGAACAGGTCTTCAATATCTCCACCATGAGTAAATAAGCCACGTTTATGCGGAGCCGCTCTGGCTCCGCAAGGGGAAGCTAATGACGTTCTGGAGTATTTTACGCCAGCGATGCTGGGGACTTATTCTGGTGATTATCGGTGTTTGCGTAATCACCTTTATTATTTCACACCTGATACCTGGCGACCCCGCGCGGCTGCTGGCGGGCGATCGCGCCAGCGATGAAATTGTCGAAAATATTCGCCAACAGTTGGGGCTGAATCAACCGCTGTATGTCCAGTTTTTTCGCTATGTCAGCGATATTTTTCACGGCGATTTAGGCACTTCCATTCGCACCGGACGTCCGGTACTGGATGAGCTGCGCATTTTCTTCCCCGCGACCCTTGAATTGGCTTTCTGCTCTTTGTTGCTGGCGCTGGTGATAGGTATCCCGCTGGGTATTTTATCTGCGGTCTGGCGTAACCGCTGGCTTGATCACCTTGTTCGGCTAATGGCAATTACCGGTATCTCCACGCCTGCATTCTGGCTGGGGCTGGGGGTTATCGTGCTGTTTTACGGTCATCTGCAAATTTTACCCGGCGGTGGGCGTTTAGACGACTGGCTGGATCCACCTGCTCACGTCACCGGTTTCTACCTGATTGATGCTCTGCTGGAAGGCAACGGCGAAGTCTTTTTCAATGCGCTTCAGCACCTGATTTTGCCATCGCTGACATTGGCTTTTGTACATCTTGGGATCGTTGCCCGTCAGATTCGTTCCGCCATGCTGGAGCAACTGAGTGAAGATTACATACGTACCGCCCGCGCCAGCGGGCTCCCGGGCTGGTACATCGTGCTGTGCTATGCATTGCCTAACGCACTTATCCCATCAATCACCGTCCTCGGCCTGGCGCTGGGCGATCTGCTCTACGGTGCGGTATTGACCGAAACGGTCTTTGCCTGGCCTGGCATGGGTGCCTGGGTGGTGACCTCTATTCAGGCACTCGACTTCCCGGCGGTAATGGGATTTGCGGTGGTGGTCTCGTTCGCCTATGTGCTGGTCAACCTGGTGGTGGATTTACTTTATCTGTGGGTAGACCCTCGAATTGGACGTGGAGGTGCTGAATGATGCTCACACAAGAAACACCGACCACCCCTCAGACAGCACGTCGCCGCACGGACTGGGCCAAACTGTTCTGGATGATGAAAAGTAGCCCGCTGACTCTGGTTGGCGGGGTCATCATCGTATTGATACTGCTGCTGATGGTGCTGTCGCCGTGGATAACACCCCACGATCCGAATGCCATCAATTTGAGTGCGCGCCTGCTGCCCCCGTCAGCCGCTCACTGGTTTGGAACCGATGAAGTCGGTCGCGATCTGTTCAGCCGCGTTCTGGTAGGAAGTCAGCAATCTGTCGTTGCGGGTCTGGTGGTAGTGGGTATCGCCGGGGGATTGGGTTCACTGCTGGGTTGCTTGTCGGGTGTCATGGGCGGGCGTGCCGACGCGATAATTATGCGGATGATGGACATTATGCTGTCCATTCCTTCGCTGGTGCTGACGATGGCGTTGGCCGCCGCGTTGGGCCCCAGCCTGTTTAACGCCATGCTGGCGATTGCAATCGTCCGTATCCCATTCTATGTACGCCTCGCCCGCGGTCAGACGTTAGTGGTGCGCCAGTTTACTTATGTACAGGCTGCCCGGACCTACGGCGCTTCACGCTGGCATCTGATTAGCTGGCACATTTTACGCAATTCTCTGCCGCCGCTCATTGTTCAGGCGTCGCTGGATATCGGCAGTGCGATCCTGATGGCCGCCACGCTCGGGTTTATCGGTCTGGGCGCGCAGCAGCCCAGCGCTGAATGGGGTGCGATGGTCGCAATTGGCCGCAATTACGTGCTTGACCAGTGGTGGTATTGTGCTTTTCCCGGCGCCGCCATTCTGATTACCGCCGTGGGCTTTAATCTCTTTGGCGATGGTATTCGCGATCTGCTGGATCCGAAAGCCGGAGGAAAACAGTCATGACACAACCCGTACTGGAAATCGAAGATTTGCATCTGAGTTTCCCCGGCTATCAAGCTGACGTGCATGCGCTGAACCATGTATCACTGCACATCAACCGCGGAGAAATCGTTGGTGTGGTGGGTGAATCCGGTTCCGGTAAGTCCGTGACCGCCATGCTCACCATGCGTCTGCTACCGGAGGGAAGCTATCGTATTCACCAGGGACGCGTTTCGCTGCTGGGTGAAGATGTGCTCAACGCCAGTGAGAAACAAATGCGCCAATGGCGTGGCGCACGTGTCGCGATGATCTTTCAGGAGCCCATGACGGCACTTAATCCGACCCGGCGTATCGGCCAGCAAATGGTGGAGGTGATCCGCCATCATCAGGCGTTAAGCCGCACGGATGCCCGCCAGAAAGCCGTCGCTCTACTGGAAGAGATGCAAATTCCGGACGCGCCGGAGGTCATGAAACGTTTTCCGTTTGAGCTTTCAGGCGGGATGCGCCAACGCGTGATGATTGCGCTGGCCTTTTCGTGCGAGCCGGAGCTTATCATTGCCGATGAACCGACCACCGCACTGGACGTCACGGTGCAGCTGCAGGTGCTGCGTTTACTGAAGCTAAAAGCACGCGCCAGCGGAGCAGCCGTATTATTTATCAGCCATGATATGGCGGTGGTTTCACAGTTATGCGACCGGTTGTACGTCATGTATGCCGGGAGCGTGATTGAGAGTGGCCCGACGCAAACCGTTATTCAACGCCCGACGCACCCCTATTCCATCGGCTTGCTGAAATGTGCGCCGGAACACGGCGAACCGCGCACATTGCTGCCCGCCATTCCCGGCACCGTGCCGAACCTAACCTGCTTACCTGCCGGATGCGCGTTTCGCGACCGCTGCTTTGCCGCTGGTCCTCGTTGTGAAGAAACGCCGGTGTTAAGTAGTCAGGGAGGTGCAGATCAACAATCTGCCTGCTGGTATCCGCAACTGGAGACAACACATGTCTGATTTTTTACTGGCGCTGCAGGATGTACATGTCAACTTTCCTGCGCGTAAAAACTGGCTTGGCAAGGTTACGGAACGGGTGCATGCGCTCAACGGTCTGGATTTACAGATTCGCCAGGGTGAAACGCTGGGGATTGTTGGCGAATCCGGCTGTGGAAAAAGTACGCTGGCGCAACTGTTGATGGGCATGTTGAAACCCAGTCAGGGAAGCTATTCTCGCCGTGGTGATAAGCAGCATAACGGTATGCAAATGGTCTTTCAGGACCCGCTTTCATCACTGGATCCGCGCTTACCGGTGTGGCGGATAATTACCGAACCGGTGTGGATCCAAAAACGGAGCCCGGAGCGTGAACGACGCTTGCTTGCCGAGGATTTGGCACGACAGGTGGGGATTCGTCCTGAATATCTCGACCGCTTGCCGCACGCGTTTTCCGGTGGACAGCGCCAACGTATTGCTATTGCCCGGGCGCTATCGTCAGAGCCGGATGTTATCGTCCTCGATGAGCCCACTTCAGCGCTGGATATCTCCGTGCAGGCGCAAATTCTCAACCTGCTGGTGTCGCTACAGGCGCGCAGAAACCTGACCTACGTATTGATATCGCATAACGTGTCGGTGGTCCGCCATATGAGCGACCGTGTGGCGGTGATGTACCTCGGGCAAATTGTTGAGCTGGGCGATGCCCAACAGGTTCTCACTCACCCCGCCCATCCGTACACACGATTATTACTGGACTCGGTCCCTAAAACGGGCGCACCGCTGGCGGAAGATTTGGTGTTACGTAAAACCGAGCTACCGGGAAACCGAACGTTGCCCCAGGGCTGCTTTTTCCGTGACAGATGTCCATTGGCAACCCAAGGTTGTGAGAAGAAACAGGCATTGCTGAAGAGTGATACCGGATGTGACGTTCGCTGCTGGCGGGCGGTTACATGACCTGAGCCGTTGAGAAAAGTCAGGTGCGATACGCCTTTTTCAGTGAATCCACCAGCACCTCGGAAGCGGTAGATAATTTATGATGCGCCGAACGCAAAACCCCGATCCGACGCTGGATCACCGGCGTATCCAGATCGATACAGGTTGCGCCTAACTCTGTCATTTGCGTGCGGCATAGTGCAGGTACGGCGCTACCGCCCAGACCGTTAGCCACCAGACGGCCAACGGTCACCAGTTGGTGGCTCTCCAGCGCTACTTCCAGCGTATGTCCGCTTTGCACCAGTTGTTCTTCCAGCATCAGCCGCACGGCGGACGGGCGTTGCAGGGTGATAAAATCCAGCGTCAGCAGTTCGCGCCACGCAATACGATCCCTGTCTGCCAGCCGACAGGTTGGCGGCACAATTGCGATAAAACGATCCACGCCGAGCGGCGTGAAATGCAGATGTCCCGAATAGTCCGGCTCGAAGGCTATGCCCATCTCGACCCGGCCTTCACTGACCATTTCAATCACGTGTTCATTGATCACATCGTGAACCGTTACGTTGATACCGGAATAAGAATCACGAAATGTTTTCAGTACCGATGGCAGGACGTTAGCGGCAAATGAGGGCATGGCGGCGATCGATATTTTACCGCGCTGCAGCGTAAAGCGCTGGCGCATGGCTTCTTCCGTATTCTCCCAGTCCGCCAGCAGCTGTCGCCCCATATTCAGCAGCGTTTCTCCCTCCTGCGTCAGGGTCACTTTGCGAGTTGTTCTTAACAGTAACGCCCCGCCCAGCGAATCTTCCAGTCCTTTAATCGCCAGGCTTAACGCGGGTTGCGACATATTCAGTCTTTCGCTGGCATGAGCAAAATTCAGAGTGTGAGCTACCGCTAAAAACGCGCGTAACTGTTTGATGCTCATTCCCATTTCGCATTCCTTTAACTTGTTGAATACCTTTAATTAACATTAAATTGATAAAAAAACCCAATGAGTGAGTCACAAATTTAAAATTAACAAATCATTTTTCACCCCCAATGATGTCGGCAAGGACAACTGGGGAGGCAAGTGTATGGCTGGACTGGATAAACGTGTTGCCACTTATCAAGAGGCGCTGGAAGGGCTGACCGACAACATGACGCTGCTGGCGGGCGGTTTTGGTTTATGTGGGATCCCTGAAAACCTGATTACCGAAGTACGCCGTCGTGAGGTTCAGGGACTTACCGTTGTATCAAACAACTGTGGCGTGGATGGCTTTGGCCTTGGCGTGCTGCTGGAAACGCGTCAGGTGCGCAAAGTGGTCGCGTCCTATGTGGGGGAAAACGCCCTGTTTGAGAAACAGGTGCTTAGCGGCGAACTGGAAGCCATCCTGACGCCACAGGGTACGCTGGCAGAGCAGTTGCGCGCGGGCGGCGCGGGGATCCCGGCATTTTTTACCGCGACCGGATATGGAACCCCCGTGGCGGAAGGGAAAGAGGTTCGCGAGTTTGCCGGACGCCCTTACATCCTTGAGCAGGCGATAACCGGTGATTTTGCGTTGGTTAAAGGCTGGAAAGCCGACTGGTACGGCAACGTCATCTATCGCCACACCGCACAGAATTTTAATCCGCTGATGGCCGCCGCCGGGCGCATTACCGTCGTGGAAGTCGAAGAAATTGTCCCTCCCGGAGAACTGGACCCTGCTGCGATTCACACTCCCGGAATTTTCGTTAACCGCATTATTCAGGGGCAGTTTGAAAAACGTATTGAACAACGCACCCTGCGCCAGAAAGGAGCCTGACATGTTAACGCGTGAACAAATGGCGATGCGCGTCGCCCGCGAGCTGCGCGACGGTTATTACGTCAACCTTGGGATCGGTATTCCCACGCTGGTGGCAAATTACATCCCTGATGGCATGGATGTGATGCTGCAATCAGAAAACGGTTTGCTGGGTATGGGCCCGTTTCCCACAGAAGACGAAATTGATGCCGACATGATCAACGCCGGGAAACAGACTGTGACGGCGCGCAAAGGCGCGGCGATTTTCGACTCGGCGCAATCCTTCGCCATGATCCGCGGCGGCCACGTTGATCTGACGGTGCTCGGTGCGTTTGAAGTCGATGTTAACGGCAATATCGCCTCATGGATGATCCCCGGAAAAATGGTGAAAGGCATGGGCGGCGCGATGGACCTGGTTGCCGGAGCCGACAATATCATTGTGGTAATGACCCATGCTTCCAAAAGCGGTGAGTCCAAACTGCTTCCCGCCTGCACCCTGCCGCTAACCGGCGTGGCCTGCATCAAACGTGTGCTTACCGACCTGGCTCTGCTGGAAATTGCCGACGGTGCGTTCATTCTGCGTGAACGCGCACCGGGCATTAGCGTGGATGAGATTGTCGCCAGAACCGCAGGCAAGCTGATCGTTCCCGAAACTGTCCCCGAAATGCACTTTAGCTGAGGAGCTGACCATGCAGGATGTTGTCATTGTCGCGGCAACGCGCACCCCGATTGGCAGTTTTCATGGCGCGCTGGCACCACTTTCCGCGGTTGAGCTTGGTTCAGTGGTGATCCGTTCGCTGCTGGAAAAAACGGCTGTGGTGCCTGAGCAAATTGATGAGGTGATTTTAGGTCAGGTTCTGACTGCGGGCTGCGGTCAGAATCCGGCCAGACAAACGGCGTTACGGGCAGGACTGCCGGTCACCACGCCCGCGTTAACTATCAACTTGGTGTGTGGTTCGGGTCTGAAGGCGGTGCATCAGGCGGTACAGGCGATTCGCTGTGGCGATGCGCAAATCGTGATTGCCGGGGGCCAGGAGAGCATGAGCAATGCGCCCTATTATCTCGACGGCGCGCGGGCCGGTCTGCGGTTGGGTCATGCCAGTATGAAAGACAGCGTGGTGCATGACGGCCTGTGGGATGCGTTCAACGACTATCACATGGGTATTACTGCCGAAAATCTGGCGGATAAGTTCGTAATCAGTCGTGAGCAGCAGGACGCTTTTGCCCTGCACTCCCAGCAAAAAGCTGCCGCCGCCATTGAAGCGGGTCGTTTTAACGCGGAAATCACGCCGGTCAGCGTCCCACAGGGCAAAAAGCCGCCACGTGTGGTGGACCGTGACGAACAACCTCGCCCGGATACTCAGGCCGACAAGCTGGCGCAACTTAAACCGGCGTTTCGTCCGGGTAACGGCACGGTGACCGCCGGAAATGCATCATCCATCAATGATGGTGCCGCCGCGGTGATGTTGATGAGCGCCGCCAAAGCGGCGGAACTCAATCTGCCAGTGCTTGCCCAGGTGGCGGGCTACGCGGTTTCTGGCGTCGATCCCGCCATTATGGGCATTGGGCCGGTAGAAGCGTCACTCCAGTGCCTGAAGCGTGCTGGCTGGACGCTAAATGACGTGGATCTTATCGAAGCCAACGAAGCCTTTGCTGCGCAAGCGCTGGCGGTTGGCGAATCCCTGAACTGGGACAGCAACCGGGTAAACGTGAACGGCGGTGCGATTGCGCTGGGGCACCCGATTGGCGCATCAGGTTGCCGAATTTTGGTAACACTGCTGCACGAAATGGCTCGCAGCAATGCAGCTAAAGGGCTGGCTACGTTGTGCGTAGGTGGCGGTCAAGGTGTGGCGCTGGCGGTAGAACGTCCGCAGGGGGTAGCTCATGCAAAGTAAGCCTATCTGCATTCTGGGCGCGGGGTTAATGGGTGTCGGCATTGCTACCCACTTCGCCCGTTTTGGTTACGATGTCTGGTTATACGATACCGATAGCAGCCGAATTGCAGAAATAAGCGGAGTTGCTGGCGGTATCCTGGATGAGCTGATTGTCACCGATCAATTTGCAATTGGTGAAAAAGCGACGGTCGTGGCTCGCCTGCACGGCACAACCTCGCTACAGGATATTGCCGCATGCCGGTTACTGATTGAAGCGATCCCGGAGCGGCTCGAACTCAAACACGCACTGTATGCGCAACTGGAAGAGCTGATCGCGCCGGAGGCCGTTATTGCCAGTAATACCAGCGGCCTGCCGCCGGATGCGCTGGCAGAAAAACTCACCCATCCCGAACGGTTGCTGATCGCCCATTTCTGGCACCCGCCACATTTTATTCCGCTGGTCGAAATTGTACCTGGCACCGCAACGAAGCCGGAATATCTCCATGAATTGCAACAACAACTGATCGCGATGCAACTTGAGGCGGTGGTGCTCGACCGCGCCGCTCTAGGGTTTGTTGGCAATCGACTGCAGTTTGCCCTGCTGCGCGAAGCGCTACATATCGTTAAAAGCGGCATCGCCAGCGCAGAAGTGGTTGATCAGGTGATGCGCGCCTCGCTCGGACGTCGCTATGCAATGGTCGGTCCGCTGGAGGCTGCTGATATGACCGGACTTTCTACGGTGCAGGACATTTGTCGGCATCTGCTTCCGGAACTGGCAACCGGCAGCGACATGATGACGCTGGTCGCTGACAAGGTCGCCAACGGTAATACCGGTGTACGCAGTGGTCAGGGTTTTTATCACTGGGATGATTCGCGCAAGGAATACATCCAGCAACGCAGAGAGCATCAGCTGCGCTTTGCCCTGAAGCCATAACGTCTCTTTCTGTACCCCAATATAATAATAAGGAGTCATGATGAGTGTATTAATCGCCCTGGCAGCGTTGGGCCTGCTGATGCTGGCAGCCTATCGCGGATATAGCGTTATCCTGTTTGCCCCCATCGCGGCATTAGGTGCTGTATTGCTTACCGAACCTAGCGCCGTCGGCCCTGCTTTCACCGGCCTGTTTATGGAAAAAATGGTCGGTTTTGTGAAGCTTTACTTCCCGGTGTTCTTGCTGGGGGCAGTGTTTGGCAAGTTAATCGAGTTATCTGGGTTTTCACGTTCCATTGTTGCCGCCGCTATCAACATTCTCGGCCGTCGCCATGCCATTCCGGTTATTGTGCTGGTATGTGCGCTGTTGACCTACGGCGGCGTATCGCTGTTCGTCGTGGCGTTTGCGGTGTATCCGTTCGCGGCCGAACTGTTCCGTCAGAGCAATATCCCGAAGCGGCTGATCCCGGCCACCGTCGCGCTGGGCGCGTTCTCCTTCACCATGGATGCCCTGCCAGGCACACCGCAGATCCAGAACATTATTCCGACCAGTTTCTTCGGTACCAACGCCTGGGCCGCGCCGTGGCTGGGTCTGATAGGTTCCGTGTTTATCATCGTTGTTGGTCTGGTTTATCTCGAACGTCAGCGTCGTAAAGCGCAGGCAAAGAATGAAGGCTATGGGACTGAACTGTTAAACGAGCCGGAAACGCCGGATAACATTAATCTGCCGAACCCGATCATCGCGATCTCTCCGCTGATCCTGGTTGGGGTATTTAACCTGCTGTTTACCCGCTGGATCCCGCAATGGTATGGCGCCACGCATCAACTGGAGCTTCCGGGTCTCGCCAAACCGATTACCACCGAAGTCGGTAAAATCACTGCTATCTGGGCAGTGGAAGCGGCGCTGATTTCTGGGATCCTGCTGGTGGTGCTCTTCGGCTATCGCAACATTAAAGGTCGCCTGGCGGAAGGCAGCAGAACGGCGGTTGGCGGCGCGATCCTCGCGGCGATGAACACCGCGTCAGAGTACGGTTTTGGCGCAGTGATCGCCGCCCTGCCAGGTTTCCTTGTACTGTCAAAAGCACTGGCGGCTATTCCTGACCCGCTGCTCAATGAAGCTATCAGTATCACTACGCTCGCCGGGATCACCGGTTCGGCGTCTGGCGGGATGAGTATTGCCCTTGCCGCCATGTCTGACACCTTTATCGCGGCCGCTCACGCTGCCAATATCCCACTTGAAGTCTTTCACCGCGTGGCGTCTATGGCCAGCGGCGGTATGGACACCCTGCCGCATAACGGCGCAGTCATTACCTTATTAGCTATCACCGGTCTCAGCCACCGTCAGGCGTATGGCGGAATTTTTGCTATTACCGTCATTAAAAGTCTGGCCGTACTGTTTGTCATCGGCGTCTTCTACACCACCGGAATTGTTTAAGGAGAATCATCATGAACTTAACGGGAAAAACCGCCCTGGTTACCGGCTCGACCAGCGGTATCGGATTAGGTATCGCACAGGTGCTGGCGCAATCGGGCGCCACCCTGATCCTCAACGGGTTTGGTGATGTGGATGCCGCCAAAGACGCTGTTGCGCAATATGGCAAAACGCCAGGTTATCATGGCGCGGATCTGAGCGATGAAGCGCAAATTGCCGACATGATGCGCTATGCCGAGAGCGAATTCGGCGGTGTTGATATTCTGGTCAACAATGCGGGGATCCAGCATGTATCCCCGGTGGAAACCTTCCCGGTTGATAAATGGAACGCGATTATCGCTATTAATCTCTCTTCCGTTTTTCACACCACGCGTCTGGCGCTTCCTGGTATGCGCGCGCGAAACTGGGGGCGCATCATTAATATCGCTTCTGTTCACGGCCTGGTGGCCTCAAAAGAGAAATCTGCCTACGTAGCGGCGAAGCACGGCGTGGTGGGATTCACCAAGACCATCGCACTGGAAACCGCGCAGACGGGTGTCACCTGCAATGCGCTGTGTCCCGGCTGGGTGCTCACGCCGCTGGTCCAGCAGCAGATCGATAAGCGTATTGCCGAAGGCGCAGAGCCTGAGGCTGCGCGTGACGCCCTGCTGTCGGAAAAGCAGCCGTCGCGCGAATTCGTCACGCCGGAACAGTTAGGTGAGCTGGCACTATTTCTGTGTTCAAACGGTGCGGCGCAGGTGCGCGGCGTGGCGTGGAATATGGATGGCGGTTGGGTAGCGCAATAACATCATCAGGTGCCGGATAAGACTGACTTACATCCGGCGCAATCGTAGGCCGGATAAGACGCAGTCGCATCCGGCACGCCACGATTAAGACTTCAGCTGATAATCCAGCGTAATTTCCGCGTTCAGTACCTGCGATACCGGGCATCCGGCTTTTGCTTTCTGGATGATGCCGTCAAACGTGGCGGCGTCTATCCCCGGCACGCTCACCTGGCTATGCAACGCGACTTTAGTGATCGCAAACCCGGCATCTACTTTATCCAGAGAAACATCGGCAGTGGTATCAATGGCATCTGGGGTAAACCCCGCTTCACCCAGCATCAGCGAAAGCGCCATCGAGAAGCAGGCTGCATGGGCCGCGCCAATCAACTCTTCAGGATTGGTGCCTTTCTCACCTTCAAATCGTGTATTAAACCCATACGGTTGCTGATTCAACACGCCACTTTCGGTCGACACAGTGCCTTTGCCGCGCTTAATGTCGCCTTCCCAGTGTGCCTGACCTTTCTTATGGATAGTCATTACCGCTCTCCTGTGTTGTCGTCGGAGTTACTAGTATAGGACGGCTGAGAAAAAGCATGTTACATACGGGATAGTTCTCATTTGCCGCTTAAGCATTGACCTTTCAGATAAAATGACCGACCATCCAGAAAGCCGTTATGTTGAACATCGGCTTTAGATCAGGTTGTATTTCGTCCGTTCTCATACGGGCTCGCCCTTGAAACCAGTAACAGGATTAAGGAGTTAGAATGAAATCGAACCGTCAGGCCCGTCATATTCTCGGACTGGACCACAAAATCTCAAATCAACGTAAAATCGTGACCGAAGGTGACAAAACCAACGTGGTCAATAATCCTACTGGAAGAAAGCGCCGCACTGACGGCAAGTAGCCTTTCGCACGTCTGACTGAGTAACGAGATAAACACCATTGCAACCGCAGTGGTGTTTTTGCTTATAAAACCCCTTAACCCATTCACAATGCTTTATACTTCGCCCGTTTCCCTGGCGGACAGGCTACATACGATCATAAAGAGCGCCAGGGACGGTTATTCAAAAAAGAGTGAGTGACATGGAAAACGAAACCAAAAAATTGCGTTCCCTTTACATCCCCTACGCTGGCCCGGTACTGCTGGAATTCCCTTTACTGAATAAAGGGAGCGCCTTCAGTGTGGAAGAACGCCGTAACTTCAACCTGCTGGGGTTACTGCCGGAAGTGGTCGAGACGATTGAGGAACAGGCTGAACGCGCCTGGATCCAATATCAGGGATTCAAAACCGAAATCGACAAACATATTTACCTGCGCAACATCCAGGACACCAACGAAACCCTGTTTTACCGACTGGTGCATAATCACCTGGATGAGATGATGCCAGTTATCTATACCCCAACGGTCGGCGCGGCCTGTGAGCGTTTCTCTGAGATCTATCGTCGCGCACGCGGCGTGTTTATCTCTTATCAGAACCGCCACAATATGGACGATATCCTGCAAAACGTCCCTAACCACAATATCAAGGTCATCGTTGTCACCGATGGCGAACGTATTTTAGGTCTTGGCGATCAGGGGATCGGCGGGATGGGTATTCCAATCGGTAAACTGTCGCTGTATACCGCATGTGGCGGAATTAGCCCGGCCTATACTCTTCCGGTGGTACTGGATGTGGGGACCAACAACCAGCAACTGCTGAACGATCCGCTGTATATGGGCTGGCGCAATCCGCGTATCACTGATGATGAATACTACGAATTCGTTGATGAATTCATCCAGGCCGTGAAGCATCGCTGGCCGGACGTGCTGTTGCAGTTTGAAGATTTCGCCCAGAAAAACGCTATGCCACTGCTGACCCGTTATCGTGATGAAATTTGCTCGTTTAACGACGATATTCAGGGCACCGCGGCGGTTACTGTCGGTACGCTGATTGCGGCTAGCCGCGCGGCCGGTAGCCAGTTGAGCGAACAGAACATCGTCTTCCTCGGCGCAGGTTCCGCCGGTTGCGGGATCGCCGAGCAGATCATTGCGCAGATCCAGCGTGAAGGTTTAAGTGAAGAAGCGGCGCGTCAACGCGTATTCATGGTCGACCGCTTCGGCCTGTTAACAGATAAAATGCCGAACCTGCTCTCCTTCCAGACCAAACTGGTGCAAAAACGCGAAAATCTCCAGCATTGGGATACCCAAGAAGATGTGCTGTCGTTGCTCGATGTGGTCCGCAACGTTAAGCCGGATATCCTGATCGGCGTTTCCGGACAAACCGGCCTGTTTACCGAAGAGATCATCCGCGAAATGCACAAGCATTGTCCGCGTCCGATCGTCATGCCGTTGTCCAACCCCACTTCCCGTGTTGAAGCTACACCACAGGATATTATCGCCTGGACCGAAGGTAACGCGCTGGTTGCGACCGGTAGTCCGTTCGCACCGGTACTGTGGAAAGATAAAATTTACCCAATCGCCCAGTGTAACAACGCCTATATCTTCCCGGGTATCGGCCTGGGTGTGATTGCGTCTGGTGCGTCGCGCATCACTGATGAAATGCTGATGTCGGCGAGTGAAACGCTGGCGCAGTATTCACCGCTGGTGCTCAACGGTGAAGGTCTGGTGCTACCGGAACTGAAAGATATTCAGACCGTTTCTCGCGCCATTGCCTTTGCCGTCGGTAAAATGGCTCAGCAGCAAGGTGTGGCAGTGAAAACCTCCGCCGAAGCGCTGCAACAGGCAATTGACGATAATTTCTGGCAGGCAGAATATCGCGACTACCGTCGTACCTCTATTTGACGGTTTGCCCGGCGGCACACTGCTGCCGGGCGTTCAACAGTTGCGCTTTTGCGTAACTTACGATTACACTTTCACCACCGATTAACATTCTGAAAAACAAAAGGAGGATACTTATGCTGTACTGTGAACGTTTTATCGTTTCACATGCTTTTGGCGATCGCCAGTGCTCAAGCGTTATCGGTATCGTGCTGCGATAACTTCTGCTTGAGCGAAGCTAACTTCTAAATCCCCTTCTCTCGGGCTTACCGGGTTATCGTCAGCGATGTTTGACGAGGCGTTTTCACGCCTGTAACTCTTGAGTAAGCAACAATGAGCACATTACTAACCGCACAATCCTTACACGTTGATACGGCATTCGGCACGCTATTCGACGATCTTTCCTTTACCCTGAAAAAAGGCGACCGCATCGGGCTTATCGGTTACAACGGCTGCGGCAAAAGCACGCTGTTAAAACTGCTCGATGGCACGATCTCGCCCACCAGTGGGGCAATCGCGCAGGCGAATCACTGCCATCTCGCGCGTGTAGAACAACATCTACCTGACGATATACTGCCGCTTACGCTACAGGAAGCCGTTCTCGCTCAACTTCCCGAGCATGAACGCGCAGCTCAGCAGTGGCGAGTTGAAGCACTGCTTGCCGAAATGGGTTTTACGCCAGAGAATTTATCTCTGACTGCGCAAACGTTGAGCGGTGGCCAGCACACGCGCTTGCTATTAGCGCGGGCGCTGATGCGTAATCCTGACCTGCTGCTGCTGGATGAACCGGGTAACCACCTGGATTTGCCAACATTACTGTGGCTGGAGCAGTTCTTACAGAACTGGTCTGGCAGTTTTGTGGTGGTTTCCCACGACCCGCAGCTGCTGGACGCGGTGACTCACGGAACCTGGATCTTGCGCGATCGCACCCTGCATGCCTTCGATCTACCCTGTAGCGCGGCGCGTCAGGCTCTGGCAGAAAGAGACGCCAGCGATGCCTTGCGCCACAAGGCTGAGCAAAAAGAGATAGACCGGGTGACTGCCAGCGCCAAACGGCTGGCAACCTGGGGGCGGGTCTACGACAACGAAGATCTCTCCCGCAAGGCCAAGCAGATGGAAAAACAGGTACAGCGCCTGAAAGAGGTGCAAACAGAAGTGACGTCAGGAAGTCAGTGGACACTAACATTGCAGGGTGATGCCCTGCGTGCAGATCGTTTGCTGGAGATGACCAATCTGTCTGTAGCCCCTGCTCCCGATGCAGATACACTGTTTTCCATTGCCGGTATCCGGTTAAAAAGCGGCGATCGCGTGGCGATTGTCGGGCGTAACGGTTGCGGGAAATCATCGCTATTAAGGCTTATCTGGCAACAGTTTCAGTCACAGCTGGCATCGCCTTCACTGGTGTTACACCCGCGCGTTACCCTGGGTTATTACGACCAGACGCTGCATCAGCTTGCCGATAACGATTCATTGTTTGACGCGCTGGAAGCGTTTGCCCCGCAGCCAGAGATTCGCAAGATGGCATTGATTAGCGCGGGATTTCCGTGGGTTCGTCATGCGCAGCGAGTCAGCACGTTAAGCGGCGGTGAGCGCTCCCGGTTACTGTTTGTTGGGTTGACGCTTGCGCGCTACAGTCTGCTGATGCTCGATGAACCGACCAACCATCTGGATATGGAAGGCAAAGAGGCGCTGGCAGAAACGCTACAAAGCTATAACGGCGGCGTGTTGCTGGTCAGTCACGACCGGCAGCTTATCAGCCAAAGCTGCAACCGGTTCTGGTTAATCGACAATGGCGAACTCAGTGAATGGCACGATCTGGAGGCGGTCAATGCGCGTATTCGGGAAACGTCCGCGGAGATAACCGTTCCCAAAACGGTGGCCGAAGAGAAAACTGAAATAAGCGGTGACAGCGATAGATTGCTGGAACAACTTCTCGATCTTGAGCAGCGTCTGGCCGACGATCTCGCCCGCAAGCCGAAACATCAAAAACCGTTGTTACAGGCGCAATGGCGCAAGGAGATTGAACGTCTGAACGCACAACTTGAGTAATCTTTATTGCCGGATGGCGCAAGCTTATCCGGCCTACATCAGCAAAATGCGCGTGTAGGCCAGGCATCCGGCAATTCTTGCGTGACGCTTTCCAGTTATTCCCCTTCCCCCTTTTTCTTTTTGCACATTCGCCGCACAATTTTAAATATCGCAATCTTGGTGTTGCGTTGAACGGAACATTGATGGTAGTGTTCCTCTTGAAGGAACAAGGATGATACGGATGATCATGAACTTCAGGCACAAGGGATTGCGCGATTTGTTTCTTCATGGACGAACATCAGGCGTTATGGCGAAACATGTCCGACGATTACGACACAGACTTGCCGTTATTGATGCGGCAAGCAAGGTTACAGAGATCAATATGCCCGGTTATAAGCTACATCCTCTGGTGGGGGAACGCGACGGCATATGGGCAATTTCTGTTTCAGGTAACTGCCGTATTACGTTTGAATTCGTCAATGGCGACGCGTACATACTGGATTACGAGGACTATCATTGATGAAGATGGCAAATCATCCCCGTCCTGGGGATATCATTCAGGAAGCGCTGGAAGAACTCAATGTCAGCCTGCGCGAGTTTGCCAGAGCTATGGAGATTGCACCTTCAACGGCAAGTCGACTATTAACCGGGAAAGCGGCTCTGACGCCTGAGATGGCGATTAAACTCTCCGTAGTGATTGGCAGTTCACCCGAAATGTGGTTAAACCTGCAAAATACCTGGAGTCTGGCAGAGGCCCAAAAAAGCGTGGATATTTCACGTCTGCGTAAGCTGGCGGTACAGTGATATAAATGCCGGATAAACTTTTGTCATCCGGCATACCATTTATTGCTGAGGTTTTTTCTCTTTCCAGGCATCCCAGGCCTGTTTGATCTCTTGCTTTGCCGTAGCGGCGTCATTGAAACCGTTTAATTCGACCTTCTTGCGCCCTTCCGGCAGATCTTTGTACACGCGGAAGAAAGATTCCAGACGTTGAACTTCAATCTTGGGCAGATCGCTTAACTCTTTGATGTCGTCATAAGTGGGGTCAATTTTACTGGCCGGAACGGCGACAATTTTGTCGTCCTTTTCACCGCCGTCGATCATCTTCAGTACGCCAATAGCGCGCAGCTTAATCAACGTTCCCGGAGCAAGCGGCGCACGGGTATAAAAAATGACGTCCAGCGGGTCACCGTCACCGGCTAAAGACTGGGTGAGTGAACCGTAGTTGGCGGGATAGGCAACCGGCATTGACTGGAAGCGATCGGCAACGATAAAACCGGTTTTGGCGTCGGTTTCATATTTAATCATTCCACCTGCCGGAATTTCGGTTACGGCATAAAACTCTTCCGGGTTGTTCTCCGGCTGAGGAAATTCGAGGATGTTCTGCGCCTGAGCTGAAGCACAAAGAAACACGCTGACTGCGAGTAATTTTTTCACCAGATGCATTGTCTTTTAACTCTTCTATTATCGGAAAGACAACACCTTACGTTCAGCAGATGACAGAAACATGACGTTTTTTTGGCAAAAAAATGGCGCTACCGATGTAGCGCCATTGCGTAGAGGGAACATCAGAGATTAGTTAACCCCTTCCTCGCTCTCTTTTTTCGCTTCTTGTCTTTCAACTTCGCGATACCAACGTGGGTGATGTTTCTTCGCCCAGCGACGGCTCACTTTCCCTTCAACCATGCCTTTAATCGATCCTTTCACCCAGAATGCCATATACATATGGATGAGGATGGCGTGCATCAGAATAATCCCCGCCGCCGCATGGATCAGCAGGCTATAGCGCACGACCTGCATCGGGAAGAACTGCGCAAAGTACGGACGCCAGATAATGATACCGGTAATCAGCAGCACGAAAATCATGCTCATAATCGACCAGAACATCATTTTCTGCCCGGCGTTGTATTTGCCCACATCTGCCACTTTGTGTTCATTGCCTTTCAGTACTTCCACAATGTTTTTCAGCCACGGAATATCTTTCTTATCCGGGATGTTGTGGTGCACAAAGCGTACAAACATGAACATCAGCGCCACGAAGATCAGTATGCCGAAGAACGGGTGCAAAATGCGTCCCATCTGCGGCGTACCGAAGGTTTGCGTCAGCCATTGCAGAGTCGGGAAGAAAAATGAAATCCCCGACAGCGCTACCAGGAAGAAGCAGATCACCACCGTCCAGTGACAGGCGCGGTCGATAAACTTCGTGCGCACAATCATTTTCGACTTACTCATGATGATCCTCCTCGTCGTCGTCCACTTCCTTATTCGGACCAATACCAATGTAGTGGTAAATCAGTCCGGCGAAGGTGGCGATAAATCCGGCAGCGGCCAGCGGCTTCAGCGCCCCTTTCCACAGATTGATAGAGGTATCTATCTGCGGGTCTTTTGGCAGACCGTGATACAGTTCAGGCTGGTTGGCATGATGCAGAACGTACATGACGTGCGTGCCGCCCACACCTTCCGGGTTGTAGAGACCGGCATGTTCAAAACCGCGAGCTTTCAGTTTTGCCACACGCTGTTCGCCCATTTCCAGCATTTCCTGCTTGGTGCCGAAATGTATTGCCCCGGTCGGACACGTTTTCACGCAGGCAGGTTCCTGCCCGACGCTGACGCGGTCCACACACAGCGTACATTTATACACCCGGTTATCCTCTTTATTGAGGCGCGGAATATTAAATGGACACCCGGCAATACAGTAGCCGCAGCCAATGCAGTGCTCTGACTGGAAATCGACAATCCCGTTGGCGTACTGGATGATGGCCCCGGCAGACGGGCACGCCTTCAGGCAGCCCGGATCTTCACAGTGCATACAGCCGTCTTTACGAATCAACCACTCCAGCTTGCCGTTCTGTTCGGTTTCGGTAAATCGCATCACCGTCCAGGACTTGGCGCTGAGATCGGCGGGGTTGTCATAAACCCCGACGCAGTGGCCAACTTCATCGCGGATATCGTTCCACTCTGAGCATGCCACCTGACAGGCCTTACAGCCTATACAGGTGGAAACGTCGATCAGCTTCGCGACTTCTGCTTTGTAATCACGGGCCTGAGGCGGCGGCGTGATGGAGTTTGTTGCGGACCGTTTGATGATGTCCTGCGTTTCCATAGACATATGTTCGCCTCCCTTACGCCTTCTCGATGTTAACTAAAAACGCTTTGTATTCCGGCGTTTGCGAGTTTGCATCACCGACATTCGGCGTCAGGGTGTTGGCGATAAAGCCTTTACGCGCGACTCCTTCAAAGCCCCAGTGGATTGGGATCCCAACCGTTTCTACCTGCTGACCGTTGACGTTCAGGGTACGCAGACGACGAGTGACCACGGCAACTGCGCGAATAAATCCACGTTTGCTGCTGACTTTCACGTGATCGCCGTTGTTGATCCCCTTCGCTGCCGCCAGCGTTTCGCTGATTTCAACAAACTGCTCTGGCTGGGCAATCGCATTCAACAATGCGTGCTTGGTCCAGGTATGGAAATGTTCGGTCAGACGATAGGTCGTCCCGACGTACGGGAAGTCCTGTTTCGTGCCCATACGGAGTTTATCCGCTTCGTACAGACGCGCTGCCGGGTTGGAGATCACATTCGGGTGCAGCGGGTTAGTGCCCAGCGGCGTTTCCATCGGCTCGTAGTGTTCCGGGAACGGACCTTCCGCCATCTTATCGATAGCAAACAGACGCCCCAGCCCTTCCGGCTGCATGATAAACGGATTGGTGCCACTGCCCGGTGCCGCGGTATTGAAATCCGGGATATCGTTCCCCGTCCACTTCGTACCGTTCCACTGGATAAGCATGCGTTTTGGATCCCACGGTTTACCCTGCGGATCCGCCGAAGCGCGGTTATACAGCACGCGACGGTTTAGCGGCCATGCCCAGGCCCAGCCCAGCGTATTCCCGAGACCTGACGGGTCGGCGTTATCGCGATTGGCCATCTGGTTGCCCTGCTCGGTCCAGCTACCGGTATAAATCCAGCAGGATGATGACGTAGAACCATCATCGCGCAGCAGCGCAAAGCTGTTGAGCAACTGACCTTTCTTCGCAACCAGCACGCCGTTGGCATCATAGAGATCTTCCAGCGCATAGCCGTTGTTCTCTTTCGCCACTTCTTCGGAGTGCGGTTCGTCCGGCTGCTTATAGTTCCAGCTCATTTTCAGAACGGGTTCTACAGCTTTACCGCCTTCAGTGCGATACATGTCGCGCAGACGGTGGTAAATACCGGCAAGGATTTCGCCGTCGTTGCGTGCTTCTCCAGGGGCATCCTGACCTTTCCAGTGCCACTGCAGCCAGCGGCCGGAGTTGGCGATGGAACCGTCTTCTTCTGCAAAGCAGGTAGAAGGCAAACGGAAGACTTCGGTCTGAATCGACGCCGGATCAACGTCGTTTGATTCACCGTGGTTCTGCCAGAACGTTGAGGTTTCGGTCACCAGCGGATCGATAACTACCAGATACTTCAGTTTGCTGAGGCTCTGCACCACTTTGTTTTTGTCCGGGAAGGACGCAACCGGGTTAAAGCCCTGACAGATGTAGCCGGTGACTTTCCCGCTATCCATCATGTTGAAGTATTTGATGACGTCGTAGGACTGATCCCACTTCGGCAGCCACTCAAAGCCCCAATCGTTTTCTTTCTGCGCTGCATTGCCATAGAAAGATTTCATCAGGCTGACGAAGAACTTCGGATAGTTGCCCCAGTAGTTAACCTGATCGGCCAATGTCGCTTTTGGCGTGTTTGCGGCCAGATAGGTTTGCAGGTCTGTCTGTTTCTCTGACGGCAGCGTCAGGTAGCCCGGCAGGCTGGTAGAGAGCAGACCTAAGTCGGTTAACCCTTGAATGTTGGAGTGGCCGCGCAAGGCGTTGACACCGCCACCTGCCATCCCCATGTTGCCGAGCAGCAACTGGATCATCGCCATGGTGCGGATGTTCTGTGCCCCGACGGTATGCTGAGTCCAACCCAGCGCGTACAGGAACGTGGTGGTGCGATCGGCTGCGCTGGTGGAAGCCAGCACTTCGCAGACTTTCAGGAAGTCTTTTTTCGGCGTACCACAAATGTTTTCCACCACATCCGGCGTGTAGCGGGAAACGTGCTGTTTTAGCAGGTTCCAGACACAGCGAGGATGGCTTAACGTTTCATCGCGTTTCGCGTAGCCGTTTTCATCGAACTGGTAGTTCCAGGACGATTTATCGTATTGGCGTTTTTTCGCGTCATACCCGCTGAACAGACCGTCTTCAAAAGCATAGTCATCCCGCACCAGCAGGCTGGCGTTGGTGTAATGCTTAACGTATTCAGCGTTAATTTTGTTGTTTTCAATCAGGTACAGCAAGACGCCGGACAGGAACGTAATGTCCGTGCCGGAACGAATTGGCGCATAGATATCCGCCACCGAAGCTGTACGTGTAAAACGAGGGTCAACAACAATCAGCGTGGCATCATTGTTGTTTTTGGCTTCCATCGCCCAGCGGAATCCCACCGGATGTGCTTCAGCGGCGTTACCGCCCATCACCATCACGACGTTAGCGTTTTTAATATCAACCCAGTGGTTGGTCATCGCACCGCGACCAAATGTTGGAGCAAGACTTGCTACCGTTGGTCCGTGTCAGACGCGCGCCTGGTTGTCTACTGCCAGCATGCCGAGTGAGCGCACAAATTTTTGCGTCAGCATACCGGTTTCATTACTTGCCGCAGATGCACACAGCATCCCGGTTGAAAGCCAGCGGTTTACCGTTACGCCCTGCTCATTCTTCTCAATAAAGTTGGCGTCACGGTCAGTTTTCATCAGCTTCGCGATACGGGTGAATGCTTCATCCCAGCTGATACGCTGCCATTTGTCGGAACCTGGTGCACGGTATTCCGGGTAACGCAGACGGTTTTCACTGTGCACGTAATCCAGTAATCCTGCGCCCTTAGGGCATAATGCCCCACGGCTCACCGGATGATCCGGATCCCCTTCAATATGGTAAATCGACTCTTTGGCGTTTTTTGCTCCATCTCCCAGGCTATACATTAATAGCCCGCAACCTACGGAACAGTATGTGCAGGTGTTTCGGATCTCTTTGGCGCGTAACAGCTTATAGTTTCGCGCCTGAGCCAGTGCCATTTTGGGTGCAAAACCCAGAGCAGCTACTGTTGTTCCCGCCATACCGCCCGCGCAGATTTTAAAAAATTGTCTGCGGCTGACGTCCATTGCTTTCCTCTTTTTTGCAGGGATTCGTACAGGACATCTCTCAAATCGCGCCAGCGCGGCATAATTGAAAGATGACATGTACAACTTCGCGACGAAACTATCAGCTATATCCATATTTTTTTTGCGTCAAATCAATAACGAAACGGTTCCGCTACTAAATAGTGCACTTTGTTTAACCTTTGTACCCATAAGGGGGTAGGTGAAAGGTAATTAGTTAGCGCGCTACGGTGTAAAAGTGCTATAAATTTCAGCTTGAATTTTTGCCAGCACCATGGACAGACAATCAGAATGACAAAACAAAAAGCGACGTTAATTGGGCTCATTGCCATCGTGCTCTGGAGCACGATGGTCGGGCTAATGCGTGGGGTAAGTGAAGGACTGGGTCCTGCGGGTGGCGCAGCAATGATTTTTTCGTTAAGTGGCCTGTTGCTGATTTTTACCGTTGGCTTTCCGAATATCAGAAAAATTCCTGTGCGTTATTTAATCGCGGGTAGCGTGCTTTTTGTTACCTATGAAATATGTTTAGCGCTGGCTCTCGGTTATGCGGCTACTCGTCACCAGGCTATTGAAGTCGGTATGGTCAATTATCTCTGGCCGAGTCTGACAATATTGTTTGCTATTTTATTTAATGGTCAAAAAACAACCTGGCTGGTAATCCCTGGATTAATTATCGCATTGACCGGGGTTTGTTGGGTATTGGGTGGCGAAAATGGCCTTAATCCTGGTGAAATTATAAACAACGTTGCCAGCAGCCCGCTGAGCTATTTCCTCGCCTTTCTTGGCGCATTTATCTGGGCAACGTATTGCACGGTGACCAATAAATACGCAAAAGGCTTTAACGGTATTACCGTATTCGTTTTACTAACGGCTGCAAGTTTGTGGGTTTACTATTTTATGACTCCGCAACCAGAAATGAATTTCAGCACTTCGGTGACTATTAAAATGTTCTCAGCGGCATTAACGTTAGGATTTGCCTATGCGGCGTGGAATATTGGCATTTTGCATGGCAACGTGACCATCATGGCCGTAGGTTCCTATTTTACCCCAGTGCTATCCTCCGCTCTGGCTGCTGTGTTACTCAGCGCCCCGTTGTCGCTGTCTTTCTGGCAGGGTGCATTGATGGTTTGTGCGGGTTCGTTACTTTGCTGGTTGGCAACACGCCGCGCCTGAAAAAAAATCCGGGTTTTATCGCGCAAATCTAAAACCCGGCTACACTGTAATCAAATTAATGAATAATAAATGTTCATTCCACTTGTGGTTTATGTTTATTTTTGTTTAATTTAATGTTAAATAATTGGTAATTAATTAACTCCCGAAAATATTGCATGCTTATCTATATTCCTCAGTATGTATATATTATACCTGCGTGACTAACGCCATTTAAACCATAGACGGCACAATAGTCCCCTACGTAAATATACCCATTCATATTTGTCACATATAAAGATTAATACAATCAGCTATATTATGTAGATCTGGATCACACAAATTCAAATATTTCGCAATATTATGAAACTTATTATTGAACTTATACCACTGCGTCATTTAAAAATAGTTTGCCATTGACGAACCCCTTCGTTTAGCAATGGTTTAGGAAACACACCAAGAAAAAATTATAAGGATTATTTAGAATGAAACTTAAATTAGTTGCAGTGGCAGTGACTAGCCTGTTGGCGGCAGGTGCGGTAAACGCAGCTGAGGTATATAACAAAGACGCAAACAAACTGGATATCTACGGTAAAGTTCACGCTCAGCATTACTTCTCTGACGACAACGGCAGCGATGGCGACAAAACCTACGCGCGTCTGGGCTTCAAAGGCGAAACTCAGATCAATGACCAGCTGGTTGGTTTTGGTCAGTGGGAATATGAATTCAAAGGTAACCGTACTGAATCCACCGGTGGTTCCAACAGCGACAAAACTCGTCTGGCATTCGCTGGTCTGAAATTCGCTGAATACGGTTCTTTCGACTACGGTCGTAACTACGGCGTAGCATACGACATCGGCGCATGGACCGACGTCCTGCCTGAGTTCGGTGGTGATACCTGGACCCAGACTGACGTATTCATGACTGGCCGTACTACTGGCGTTGCAACCTACCGTAACACCGACTTCTTCGGTCTGGTTGAAGGTCTGAACTTTGCTGCTCAGTACCAGGGCAAAAATGACCGTGACAACCTGAAAGAAGCTAACGGTGACGGCTTCGGTCTGTCTACTACTTATGAGTACGAAGGCTTCGGCGTAGGTGCTACCTATGCGAAATCTGACCGTACCGACAAACAGTCTGTAGGTAACGGCGGTTTCATGGCTTCCGGTAAAAACGCTGAAGTATGGGCTGCTGGTCTGAAATATGATGCGAACAACATCTACCTGGCAACCACCTACTCCGAAACCCGCAACATGACCACCTATGGTGGCTCCGGTGTTACTGGTATTGCAGATAAAGCACAGAACTTTGAAGCTGTTGCTCAGTACCAGTTCGACTTCGGTCTGCGTCCGTCCATCGCTTACCTGAAATCCAAAGGTAAAGACATCAACGGTTACGGCGACCAGGATCTGGTTGAATACGTAGACCTGGGTGCTACTTACTACTTCAACAAAAATATGTCCACCTTCGTTGATTACAAAATCAACCTGCTGGATGACAACAACTTCACCAATGCAGCGAAAGTGTCAACTGACAACATCGTGGCTGTTGGTCTGAACTACCAGTTCTAATTTTGTTGTAGTCTGAATACAAAGCCAGTCCTCCAAGGGCTGGCTTTTTCTCTTAATGTAGACTCGGTCATAAGGAGTATGCCGTGCAGACATTCACTGGTCGTTGTCTTTGCGGACAGAGTCATTTTACCGTTGACGTCGAAATGCTGGATGTCTATGCCTGCCACTGTACGCTGTGTCAGAAATGGTCAGGCGGCATCGCCATGTATCTGGAAGCCAGCGCTCACCCGCTGATGTCGCCAGAATCGGCAGAACCTTCGCACTTTCCTTCTTCAAACCGTGGTGAACGGTTCTTCTGTTCCGGCTGCGGATGCCCACTGTGGTTTACGTTGACGGACAGCGATCGCTACTTTATTCCGTGGACACTTCTGGAACTTAATGAGGTAGATCGCCGCCGCCTGATATTAGCGGCAGAGATCTATACGGAAACACAGCCTGCGTTCTGGAGACTGACGGGGCAATACGCTCGACTCAGTGGGAAAGAAGTCGAAGAGATGGATTACCCCTGTCATTTAGCTCACTAGTTATTAACGTTGTACCTTTGCCAGACTGAACCACATTCCTATCGCTAATATGATAAGCATGCTGCCGGCGCTGCTTAAGGCCACGCTATGTGACCAGGTGAACGCTTCTCTGGCAGCCGTCAGCAATGCCTCACTCAGTGACGACGGGAGCGAGTGCGCCAGTTGTACCGCCTCCCCCATTGACGATGTGGCTCGTTCTACTTCCTGCTGATTAAGTCCGGCTGGCGGCAGAATCGATGCAGAAAAGCTACGGCTCAGCAGTAAGCCAAAGATAGCGATCCCAAGTCCTGCCCCCAGTTCATAAGCCATTGTCTCGATGGCGCCAGCGGCCGCGGCTTTTTCCGCCGGCGCTGCTGCCATGATGGCCGCCGTTGAAGCCAGGAGCGCACTGGCGGCGCTGAAGCCGAGCAAAGCCATCAACATCCAGGCTTGTATCTGTTGGTTACTGAAATCCGTCATCGCCAGGCCGTAAAAACTGACGGCGCTCAGTGCCATGCCTGCCGTTGCGACACAACGTAATCCCAGGCGTGAAACCAACATACCGGCAATCGGTCCGCTGAAACCACTTGCCAGCATCACAGGCAGCATGAACAATCCAGCCTGATACGGTGTTAAACCGTGAACAAACTGTAGTTCCTGAGCCATCAGCAACTCAAAACCCACCAGCGTTATCATCGCGGTCATCGCCATCACTACACCGCTCAAGATAATGCGATGCGTGAACAGACGCATATCAATCATCGGGCGAGCTGCCGCAAGCTGGATACGGACAAACTGCCACAACAGTAAAGCGCCGGTTAACAGCGTCAGGGCGATGGCAACGGTCGCCGTATGCCCTTTCAGCGCGGTTTTAGCGCTGTAAACCAACAGCAGAATGGCAACAATCAGCATTATCGCATGACCAAAATTTAACGATTGATCGCGACGTCCAGCCTGGCGCGGCACTAAGCGTGCGGTTAAAGCCATTACCACCAGGACAATCGGCACATTAATTAAGAATACGGACCCCCAGTAGAAGTGCTCCAGCAGCATCCCGCCAACCAGTGGGCCAAACGCCGCACCGCCGGAACCGACCGCCGCCCAGACGCCGAGCGCCATATTTCGATGCCGTTGCTCAGAGAACGTGGCGCGAATACCCGCCAGCGTTGCCGGAACAATCATCGCCGCGCCAATCGCCAATACCGCCCGGGTGGCAATCAGCCAGCTTGCGCTATGAGCAAAAGCGGCCGCCAGCGATGCGAGACCAAATAATCCACCGCCTAACAGCAGCAGACGTTTAAAGCCGATGCGATCGCCCAGCGCACCCATTGGCAATACCATACCGGCCATTACCAGGGAATAAATATCAATGATCCACAGCAGCTCGTTGCCACTGGCACCCAGCGTCATACTCAGCGTGGGCGCGGCAACGTGCAGCACCGTTGCATCAATCGCAACAGGGATGTAGACCAGCACAATAATGACTAACGTTAACCACTGACGAAACATAAAACTCCCTAACGAAACCAAAACTGGACACATGTCCAGCTTTAGCGATCCTACGGAAAATTGAACATATGTCCAACTTTTTGTTAGACTGCGATCTATACGGGTACAGGAGGAATGATGAGCTATCTAAATCGGGATGAACGTCGGGAAGTGATTCTGCAAGCAGCAATGCATGTCGCACTTGAAGAAGGATTTTCCGCCATGACGGTTCGACGCATTGCTGCAGAAGCTCACGTCGCGACGGGCCAGGTACATCACCATTTCGCCTCTGCCGGCGAACTCAAATCCCAGGCATTTGTGCGCCTTATCCGCACTCTACTTGATGCCGAACTGGTCAGCGAAGACGCCAGTTTCCGTGAGCGACTGCATGCGATGCTAGGCAGTGAAGATGGTGGTCTGGAACCCTATATTAAGCTATGGCGTGAAGCACAGGTTGTTGCGGGTAAAGATCCGGAAATTAAAAGCGCCTACCTGTTGACCATGCGAATGTGGCACGAAGAAACCGCCAACATCATTACACAAGGACAGAAAGCCGGTGAGTTCTCATCCGCGCCTGATGCCGCCGACGTCGCATGGCGCTTAATCGCATTAGTCTGCGGCCTGGATGGTATGTACATATTAGGTATTGAGGAAATGGCCGATCCTGCATTCGATCGTCATCTTGATCGTATGATAACGCAGGAGTTATTTATTTGATGTAATAGATGGATTAACAATACATCTTTTATGTTTACAATTAGTAACACTTAAGCAACGTGTAATTCTCCCATCACGCCGCGTTATTGCGCTTTTTTATCTATTCTTTCAGTCAATATTCCTAAAACTTTTCAATAGTTTCTAAAAAGAAGCCGCGCGGCGCTGCATGCGTTTATTTCTTTTTCATGAACGGCATGTGCATGGAGAATAATATGTCATCATCAAATGAGAAAAATAATCGTTATCTTTTAACGGACTGGAAACCAGAGAACCCCGGTTTTTGGGAAAATAAAGGCAAGCACATTGCGCGCAGAAACCTCTGGATATCAGTGAGTTGCCTGCTTCTTGCGTTTTGCGTTTGGATGCTGTTCAGTGCCGTAGCCGTCAATCTGAATAAAATTGGTTTTAATTTCACCACCGACCAACTGTTTTTATTAACGGCATTGCCATCTCTTTCTGGTGCAATATTACGCGTACCCTACTCCTTTATGGTACCTATATTTGGTGGTCGTCGCTGGACCATTTTTAGCACGATTATTCTGGTTATTCCCTGCGTCTGGCTCGGATTTGCCGTGCAAAATACCGCTACTCCGTTTGGAGTATTTATAATCATTGCGCTGATGTGTGGTTTTGCTGGCGCTAACTTTGCCTCCAGCATGGGCAATATCAGCTTTTTCTTCCCCAAAGCGAAGCAAGGTAGCGCATTAGGCGTTAACGGTGGTCTCGGCAACCTCGGCGTCAGCGTGATGCAGTTGATCGCGCCACTGGTGATCTTTCTGCCCATATTTACCTTTTTGGGCGTACAGGGCGTACCGCAAGCTGACGGCTCGTTATTGTCGCTGGCCAATGCAGCATGGATATGGGTGCCGTTACTGCTGATAGCCACTGTGGCAGCGGGCATGGGAATGAACGACATTGCCAGCTCGAAGGCCTCAATTGCCTCCCAGTTACCGGTACTCAAGCGTTTTCATCTGTGGTTATTAAGTCTGCTGTATCTCGCCACCTTCGGTTCATTTATCGGTTTTTCGGCAGGCTTTGCCATGCTGGCGAAAACCCAGTTCCCCGACGTGAATATCCTGCAACTGGCGTTCTTCGGCCCCTTCATCGGCGCGCTTGCACGATCGGCGGGTGGTGTTATCTCTGACAAGTTTGGTGGTGTGCGTGTCACCCTAATTAACTTCATCTTTATGGCACTGTTCAGCGCCCTGCTGTTTCTCACTTTGCCCGGCTCGGGCGAAGGTAGCTTTATCGCGTTTTACCTGGTGTTTATGGGCTTGTTCCTGACCGCGGGTCTGGGCAGCGGTTCAACCTTCCAGATGATTGCGGTGATCTTTCGCAAAATCACAATTTATCGGGTGAAGCTGCATGGTGGTACCGAAGAACAGGCTCAGCGGGAAGCGGTAACCGATACCGCAGCCGCCCTGGGATTTATTTCCGCTATTGGCGCAGTGGGGGGCTTCTTCATTCCTAAAGCGTTCGGCTCATCGCTGGCGTTGACCGGCTCGCCAGTAGGCGCAATGAAAATATTCCTCGTGTTTTACATCGTCTGCGTGCTGGTGACCTGGTTGGTCTATGGCCGTAAATCACAAAAAAAATAACAAAATGGATACCGCAGGATCGGACATTTAGGTTGGCCGGATTAGGCCTGGAGTTCGATTCACCGTCGGCAATATTATCGAAGCAGGAGTTATGTCATGAGTAAACTGTTAGACCGCTTTCGCTACTTTAAACAAAAGGGCGATACGTTTGCCGAGGGGCATGGGCAAGTGATGCACACCAACCGGGACTGGGAAGACAGCTATCGTCAGCGCTGGCAGTTCGACAAAATTGTGCGTTCTACCCACGGCGTTAACTGTACCGGCTCATGCAGCTGGAAGATCTACGTTAAAAACGGGCTTGTGACCTGGGAAACGCAGCAAACCGACTACCCGCGTACTCGTCCTGACCTGCCAAATCATGAGCCCCGTGGCTGTCCACGCGGCGCCAGCTACTCGTGGTATCTCTATAGCGCTAACCGCCTGAAATATCCGCTGGTGCGTAAACGCTTAATCGAATTGTGGCGCGACGCCCTCTCCCGCCAGCCCGATCCGGTGCTGGCCTGGGAATCCATTATGAACGACCCGCAAAAATGCCAGAGCTACAAGCAGGTACGCGGGCGCGGTGGATTTATCCGTTCCAACTGGAAAGAGCTTAATCAGCTGATTGCTGCCGCCAACGTCTGGACGGTGAAAACCTACGGCCCGGATCGCGTGGTCGGCTTCTCCCCGATCCCGGCGATGTCGATGGTTTCCTATGCCGCCGGCACACGCTATCTCTCGCTAATCGGCGGAACCTGTCTGAGTTTCTATGACTGGTACTGCGACTTACCGCCCGCGTCACCGATGACTTGGGGCGAGCAGACCGACGTTCCTGAATCCGCCGACTGGTATAACTCCAGCTATATCATCGCCTGGGGCTCTAACGTGCCGCAGACCCGTACCCCGGATGCGCACTTTTTCACAGAAGTACGCTACAAAGGCACCAAGACGATTGCCATTACGCCGGATTACTCGGAAGTCGCTAAACTGTGCGATCAGTGGCTGGCACCCAAACAAGGGACAGACAGCGCGCTGGCAATGGCGATGGGCCACGTCATCCTGAAAGAGTTCCACCTCGACAATCCCAGCGATTATTTCCTCAATTACTGTCGTCGCTATACCGACATGCCGATGCTGGTTTTACTGGATGCCCGGGAAGATGGCAGCTACGTGCCTGGACGTATGATGCGCGCCTCAGACCTTGTCGATGGTCTCGGCGAAAGCAACAATCCAGAGTGGAAAACAGTGGCCTTTAACAGTGAAGGTGAGCTGGTCGTGCCGAACGGATCTATCGGTTTTCGCTGGGGGGAAAAAGGCAAATGGAACCTCGAGTCGTTGGCCGCTGGGGCAGAAACAGAACTTTCCCTCTCGTTGCTGGGTCAACATGATGAAGTGGCTGGGGTAGCATTCCCCTACTTTGGCGGCAACGAAAACCCTCATTTTCGCAGTGTAAAACAAGAACCGGTGCTGGTACGGCAACTTCCGGTAAAACGTCTCACCCTCGCCGATGGCAGCAACTGTCCGGTAGTGAGCGTTTATGATCTGGTGCTGGCGAATTATGGCCTCGATCGTGGTCTGGATGACGTTCATAGCGCACAAGATTACAGCGAAGTGAAAGCCTACACCCCGGCCTGGGGCGAGCAAATTACCGGCGTGCCACGCCGTCATATCGAACAAATCGCCCGTGAGTTTGCCGATACGGCGCACAAAACGCATGGCCGTTCGATGATCATTCTCGGGGCTGGCGTCAACCACTGGTATCACATGGATATGAACTACCGTGGGATGATTAATATCCTGGTGTTCTGTGGTTGTGTGGGACAAAGCGGCGGCGGCTGGGCGCACTATGTGGGTCAGGAGAAATTACGACCGCAAACCGGTTGGTTGCCGCTGGCCTTTGCGCTGGACTGGAACCGACCACCGCGTCAGATGAACAGCACTTCGTTTTTCTATAACCACTCCAGCCAGTGGCGTTATGAAAAACTCACCGCGCAGGAACTCCTCTCTCCGCTGGCCGACGCGTCGAAGTTTAGCGGACATTTGATTGACTTTAACGTACGTGCAGAAAGGATGGGCTGGCTGCCGTCTGCACCGCAGCTTAACCTCAACCCTTTGACCGTTAAAGCAAAAGCCGAACAAGCAGGGCTATCTCCTGCGCAATACACCGCACAGGCGCTGAAGTCAGGTGATATTCGTTTTGCCTGCGAACAGCCAGATAACGGCCACAACCATCCGCGCAACCTCTTCGTCTGGCGCTCTAACCTGCTCGGCTCCTCCGGTAAAGGGCATGAATACATGCTCAAATATTTGCTGGGTACCGAAAGCGGGATCCAGGGGGAAGCGCTCGGTTCAAGCGAGGGTATTAAACCTGAAGAGGTTGAATGGCAGGCCGCGGCGATAGAGGGCAAGCTCGATCTGCTGGTCACGCTCGATTTCCGTATGTCCAGCACCTGTTTGTTCTCCGATATCGTTCTGCCAACCGCTACCTGGTATGAAAAAGACGATATGAATACCTCGGATATGCATCCGTTTATTCACCCGTTGTCTGCGGCGGTCGACCCGGCATGGGAATCGAAGAGCGACTGGGAAATTTATAAAGGCATCGCCAAAGTATTTTCTGAGGTTTGCGTCGGACACCTTGGACAAGAAACGGATGTGGTGTTGCAACCACTGCAACACGACTCTCCGGCAGAGCTGGCGCAGCCGTTTGACATTCAGGACTGGCGCAAAGGCGAATGCGATCTCCTCCCGGGCAAAACGGCACCGAATATCGCCGTTGTGGAGCGTGACTACCCCGCCACCTACGAACGCTTTACTTCACTTGGCCCGCTCATGGACAAACTCGGTAACGGCGGGAAAGGCATTGCGTGGAATACCCAGGCGGAAGTCGATTTCCTCGGCAAGCTGAACTACACCAAGCGCGAAGGCCCGGCAAAAGGCCGACCGCTGATTGACACCGCGCTGGATGCCTCTGAGGTGATCCTCGCCCTGGCACCGGAAACAAACGGTCAGGTGGCGGTGAAAGCCTGGGAAGCGCTGGGGGCGATGACCGGACGCGACCATACGCATCTGGCGTTGAACAAAGAAGACGAGAAGATCCGTTTTCGCGATATCCAGGCGCAGCCGCGCAAAATCATCTCCAGCCCCACCTGGTCCGGGTTGGAAAGTGAACATGTTTCCTATAACGCAGGCTATACCAACGTCCACGAGCTGATCCCATGGCGTACCCTGTCCGGTCGCCAGCAGCTGTATCAGGATCATGCGTGGATGCGAGCGTTTGGTGAAAGTCTGGTGGCGTATCGTCCACCTATCGATACCCGCAGCGTCAGTGAAATGCGCGAGGTTCCGCCTAACGGCTTCCCGGAAAAAGCGCTCAACTTCCTGACGCCGCACCAGAAATGGGGGATCCATTCCACCTATAGCGAAAACCTGCTGATGCTGACGCTGTCGCGCGGCGGACCGATTGTCTGGATCAGTGAAACCGATGCCAAAGAGCTGGGCATTGAGGATAACGACTGGATTGAAGCCTTCAACGCCAACGGTGCGCTCACCGCGCGTGCAGTGGTGAGTCAACGCGTGCCACCGGGAATGACCATGATGTATCACGCTCAGGAGCGAATCATGAATATCCCTGGCTCAGAGGTGACCGGGATGCGCGGCGGGATCCATAACTCGGTGACCCGCGTCTGCCCGAAACCCACGCACATGATAGGTGGCTATGCGCAGCTGGCATACAGCTTCAACTATTACGGTACGGTCGGCTCTAACCGCGATGAGTTCATCATGATTAGAAAAATGAAAAATATTAACTGGCTGGATGATGAAAGTCGCGATCAGGTACAGGAGGCGAAAAAATGAAAATACGCTCACAGGTAGGCATGGTTCTTAATCTGGATAAGTGCATCGGCTGCCACACCTGCTCCGTCACCTGTAAAAACGTCTGGACCGGGCGTGAAGGGATGGAATATGCGTGGTTTAACAACGTCGAGACTAAACCGGGGATTGGCTATCCAAAGAACTGGGAAGATCAGGAAGAGTGGCAAGGCGGCTGGGTTCGCGATGTTAACGGCAAGATAAGACCGCGTCTGGGCGGTAAGATGGGCGTCATCACCAAAATTTTCGCCAACCCGGTGATCCCGCAAATCGATGATTACTATGAGCCGTTTACCTACGATTATCAGCATCTGCATAGCGCGCCGGAAAGCAAGAATCAGCCCACCGCGCGTCCGCGTTCGCTGATCGATGGTAAGCGGATGGACAAGATTATCTGGGGTCCAAACTGGGAAGAACTGCTTGGCGGCGAATTTTCAAAACGTGCCCGCGACCGTAACTTCGAGAAGATGCAAAAGGAGATGTACGGCCAGTTCGAAAACACCTTCATGATGTATTTACCGCGCCTGTGCGAGCACTGCCTGAATCCAAGCTGTGTCGCCACCTGCCCAAGCGGTGCTATCTATAAGCGTGAAGAAGACGGCATTGTGCTGATCGACCAGGACAAATGTCGAGGCTGGCGCTTGTGTATCAGCGGCTGTCCGTACAAAAAAATCTACTTTAACTGGAAGAGCGGTAAGTCAGAGAAGTGCATTTTCTGCTATCCGCGTATTGAGTCCGGCCAGCCGACGGTATGTTCGGAAACCTGCGTTGGACGTATCCGTTATCTCGGCGTATTGCTGTACGACGCCGACCGCATCGAAGAAGCGGCCAGCACCGAGCATGAAACCGATCTCTATGAGCGTCAGTGCGATGTGTTCCTCAATCCGCACGATCCGGCGGTCATTGAAGAGGCGTTAAAACAAGGTATTCCGCACAACGTCATCGAAGCGGCCCAACGTTCGCCAGTCTACAAAATGGCGATGGACTGGAAGCTAGCGCTGCCGCTGCACCCGGAATATCGCACCCTGCCGATGGTCTGGTATGTACCGCCATTGTCACCGATTCAGTCGGTCGCCGACGCGGGCGGACTGCCGCACAATGGCAACATTTTGCCTGCGGTTGAGTCGCTGCGAATTCCGGTTCAGTACCTCGCCAACATGCTCAGTGCGGGTGATACCGGTCCGGTGCTGCGCGCGCTGAAACGTATGATGGCCATGCGCCACTATATGCGTGCGCAAACAGTGGAAGGCGTGACGGACACCCGCGCGATTGAGGAAGTAGGTTTGACCGTTGAGCAGGTTGAAGAGATGTATCGCTATCTGGCCATCGCCAACTATGAGGACCGCTTTGTGATCCCGACCAGCCACCGTGAAATGGCGCGTGATGCCTTCCCGGAGAAAAACGGCTGCGGATTTACCTTCGGTGACGGCTGCCATGGCTCAGATACCAAATTCAACCTCTTTAACAGTAGCCGTATCGATGCTATCGACATCACCGAAGTGCGCGATAAAGCGGAGGGTGAATAATGCAAATCCTGAAGGTTATCGGCCTGCTGATGGAATATCCCGACGAGCTGCTGTGGGAGTATAAAGACGACGCGCTGGCGCTTGTGGCCAGCGATGCCCCCATGCTTACCGAATTTAGCCAGGGATTGCTCAATGCGCCACTGCTGGATAAACAAGCGGAATGGTGCGAAATCTTTGACCGGGGCCGGGCCACCTCTCTGCTGCTGTTTGAGCACGTGCACGCCGAGTCCCGTGACCGGGGTCAGGCGATGGTTGATCTACTGGCACAGTATGAAAAGGTCGGGCTACAGCTCGACTGCCGCGAACTACCGGATCACCTGCCGTTGTATCTGGAGTATTTGAGCGTGTTGCCGGAGGACCAGGCCAAAGAAGGACTGCAGAACGTTGCCCCCATTCTGGCTCTGTTGGGCGGGCGCTTAAAACAGCGCGATACGCCGTGGTATCAACTGTTTGACGCACTGCTGCTGCTTGCCGGAAGCCCTCTTTCAAGTGACAGTGTCACTAAGCAGGTTGGTGCTGAAACCCGCGATGATACTCGTCAGGCGCTGGATGCGGTGTGGGAAGAGGAACAGGTGAAGTTTATCGAGGATAACGCCACCGCCTGCGACAGTTCACCGTTACAAAACTATCAACGACGCTTTAGCCAGGACGTTGCGCCGCAGTATGTCGACGTCAGCGCGGGAGGCCCGAAATGATACAGTACCTGAACGTCTTTTTTTACGATATCTACCCGTACCTGTGCGGTACGGTATTTATCCTCGGCAGTTGGCTACGCTATGACTACGGGCAATACACCTGGCGCGCCTCTTCCAGCCAGATGCTGGACAAACGCGGCATGGTGCTGTGGTCAAACCTGTTCCACATCGGCATTCTGGGGATCTTTTTCGGTCACCTGTTCGGCATGCTAACGCCGCACTGGATGTATGCCTGGTTCCTGCCGATTGCGGTGAAACAACAGATGGCGATGATTGCCGGTGGGCTTTGTGGCGTACTGACGCTGGTTGGTGGCGCAGGTTTGCTGGTGCGGCGTCTGACCAACCCGCGCATTCGTGCAACGTCTTCCACCGCTGATATTCTGATCCTTTGCGTTCTGCTGATTCAGTGTATCCTCGGCTTAACCACCATCCCGTTCTCCGCACAGCATCCTGACGGCAGTGAAATGCTGAAACTGGTTGGTTGGGCGCAGTCAGTGGTGACCTTCCAGGGCGGTGCATCTGCACATCTGGATGGCGTGGCGTTGATTTTCCGTGTGCACCTGGTTCTGGGGATGACTATCTTCCTGCTATTCCCGTTCACCCGTCTGGTCCACGTATGGAGTGCGCCGTTTGAGTACTTCACTCGCCGCTATCAGATAGTGCGTTCCCGCCGATAATTGAACTCTGATGCCCGGTAGCGCTTGCGCTTACCGGGCCTGCATCGCTATCCCGCTTTTGTACGTTATGATGCTTCTCCATTTCAGGGAGAACACTAATGAAACCACAGGTTTACCACGTCGATGCCTTTACCTCGGTCCCTTTTCGCGGCAACTCAGCAGGTGTGGTTTTACATGCTGATGGACTGAGTGACGCGCAGATGCAGCTCATCGCTCGCGAGCTGCGTCATTCAGAAACCGCATTTCTGCTGACCAGTGACGACAGCGATGTTCGCATCCGCTATTTCACCCCGACGGTCGAAGTTCCTATCTGTGGGCATGCTACCGTCGCAGCGCATTATGTGCGGGCCAAGGTGCTGGGTCTGGGCAACTGCACGGTCTGGCAAACCTCGCTGGCCGGACGTCATCGGGTGGATATTGACGATACCGGGAACGACTATCGCATTAGCCTTGAGCAAGGTGAACCGGGTTTTGAACCTCCGCTGGAGGGTGCTGTTCGTATTGCGATTCTCGATGCGCTGCACCTGAGCGAAGACGATATGCTGGCAGGCTTACCCATTCAGGTTGCCACGACCGGACATTCGAAAGTGATGATTCCACTGAAACCCGAGGTGGACCTTGACGCCCTTTCCCCTGATTTACCGGCTTTGACCGCCATCAGCCAGCAAATTGGCTGTAACGGCTTTTTCCCTTTTCAAATCCGCGAGGGCGAAAACGCCACTGATGGCCGCATGTTTTCACCTGCTATTGGTATTGTGGAAGACCCGGTTACCGGCAATGCCAACGGTCCAATGGGCGCGTGGCTGGTCCACCATGGGCTGATGGCGCATGATGGGAAAACGTTACGTGTTCAGGGGCATCAGGGCCGTGCGCTCGGGCGCGACGGGATTGTTGATGTGACGGTAACTATCCGTGAAAACCAGCCGGAAAAAGTCACCATTACCGGTTCGGCGGTGATCCTGTTTCACGCAGAATGGGCGATAGATTTTTAATTGTTCCTGTAGGCCGGATAAGGCGATGACGTTAATTCCGATGCCCCTATTTCCCCGCCTCCGGATGCGTTTCAAACGCCGCCATGACCGTCGCCAGCTCATCTTCGGTAAATCCATGCTTCACGTCATCCACACCCAGTCCAAATCGTTCTTGCAACAACGCATACAAACTGGCGACGTCAGGCAAATTAATCTGCTCTACCGCATGTCCATCCTGATAATGGGTAAAGTGAAAATTGGTTAACGTTAATTTCCCGCCGTCGGGCAGATGACGGCACATCAGCAGATGATGGCGAAAATGTGATTGCGGCCAGTGTGCGGACCAGAAGTTGCCCATCAGATAATCGCTCTGATGCTGCACGACCAGATCGAAACGGTACATTGACTGCCAGTGTTCGTGATGACGGAACTGGAGGATCCAATCTTCACCTTCCTGAATCAGCCGATATTCGCCGTGTGGCGTCTTCTGCTCAGTGTTGGCCTGCAGACGAATCGGCGCCGTCAGCGTTTGTCCGCCGAAACCAACGTCGGCGATCCACTGCTCTCCCTGCAATTCAACCAGCAACAGACGATGCGTGCGCGGCGGCAGGCTTGACGGATTTGCCAGTACCACGCGACCGAGAAGGCTACGTACGTTAAAACCGATTTCGCGTAGCGCGCGTTCAAACACGCCGTTCTGTTCAAAGCAATAACCGCCACGACGCGCCGTTACCAGCTTCTCTTCCAGCGACAAATCGTCAAGCTGCATCTCTCTTGGCAGTAATACATCCAGGTTTTCAAATGGAATTGCGCTGTTGTGCAGTAGATGTAGCGCTTGCAAGGTTTCAAGGTTGACGTTGGCCGAACCTGACCAGCAAATACGGGCAAAATAAGCGGTTAAAAAAGGCGTCATACGGAGTTCCTGTTCGATTAATGCAGTACTTATAACGTATTTTTCGTTTTACGCTGTCGATTTTGTGCGTTGTTAATTCCTGTGAGGCGACAAAATCGCTAATACCGTTAATATCTATGTTTATTGTGGTGTGTTATCTCTCAGCCAAGGAGCATCCATGAGCCATTTTCGTCCGATCGAATTAAAACATGCCAGTCGGCTACTCAATCATGGCCCAACGATATTGATAACCAGCCGGGATGAGCATACCGAGCGGCGAAATGTGATGGCTGCGGCGTGGTCAATGCCCGTGGAATTTGAGCCGCCGCGGGTAGCAATTGTTGTTGATAAGACCGCCTGGTCGCGGGATCTCATTGAACGTAGCGGTAAATTCGGCATCGTTATTCCGGGTATCGCCGCCGTCAACTGGACCTGGGCCGTAGGCAGCGTTTCCGGTCGCGTGGAAGATAAATTCAACTGTTACGGCATTCCCGTGGTGCAAGGACCCGTGCTAGGTTTACCGCTGATAGAAGCGAAATGTCTGGCCTGGATGGAGTGTCGCCTGTTGCCAGCCACGGCGGCACAGGAGAAGTATGACACCCTGTTTGGGGAAGTGGTCTCTGCCGCCGCTGATGAGCGAGCCTTCGTGGAAGGACGCTGGCAGTTTGATGATGGCAAGCTCAATACTCTGCATCACCTTGGGGCCGGAACATTTGTCTCCAGCGGGAAAATTATTACTGCTGGTGAATGATAGTATGCTAACGGATGGCGGCTCTGCTCTGTCATCCGCAACTTTTTTCTTAAAACTTCTGGAAAACCAGTTAGATAAGTTACTCGCCCTTCCTTGCTGAATTATTTATGTGAATTATAGTTAATCTTGCACTAACGCAAATACCTAATCAAAACGCTATCCGTCAAAGCAGCATCCCCCAACTGTACTTTTGAAGTGTCAGAGAGGTTTTACGATGCAACTTAATAGAATCGCACAAAGTTTTATACTTGCTGGGTTACTCACATCGTTTTCTGTTCCCCTTATGGCGGCTGAAGCCCCCAAAGACGCTACAGCCGCCACGCAACAAGCCAACAACGCGCTTTACAATCAACTGCCCTTCTCCGATAACACCGACTTTACCGACGCCCACAAAGGCTTTATCGCTCCACTCCCGCAGGAAGTGATCAAAGGCGAACAGGGAAATGTTATCTGGAATCCGCAGCAATACGCGTTTATCAAAGAAGGCGATAAAGCCCCGGATACGGTAAACCCGAGCCTGTGGCGTCAATCTCAGTTGATCAACATCAGCGGGCTGTTTGAAGTAACGGATGGTGTTTACCAGATTCGTAACCTCGATCTGTCAAACATGACCATTATTGAAGGTAAAGAAGGCATCACCGTTGTTGACCCGCTGGTCTCGGCAGAAACGGCCAAAGTCGGGATGGATCTTTACTTTAAAAACCGCGGTCAAAAACCGGTTGTCGCGGTAATTTATACCCACAGCCACGTTGACCATTACGGCGGCGTACGCGGTGTTGTCGATGAAGCCGACGTGAAAGCAGGCAAAGTGAAAGTTTATGCGCCAGCCGGCTTTATGGAAGCCGCGGTCGCTGAGAATATCATGGCCGGTAACGTCATGAGCCGCCGCGCGAGCTACATGTACGGCAACCTACTCAAACCTGATGCCAAAGGCCAGGTCGGCGCGGGACTGGGAACCACGACCTCCGCGGGAACCGTTACCCTGATTGCGCCAACAAATATCATTGAGAAAGATGGACAAAAAGAGGTCATCGACGGCCTGACCTATGACTTCATGCTGGCCCCAGGTTCCGAAGCACCGTCGGAAATGCTGTGGTACATCGAAGAGAAGAAACTGATTGAATCCGCAGAAGATGTTACCCACACCCTGCACAACACCTACTCCCTGCGCGGAGCCAAAATTCGTGAGCCGCTGCCGTGGTCCAAATACATCAACGAAGCGATTGTGCGCTGGGGTGATAAAGCCGAAGTGCTGATGGCGCAGCACCACTGGCCAACCTGGGGTAATGACAAGGTGGTCAGCCTGCTGAAAAGTCAGCGCGATCTGTATCGTTACATCAACGACCAGACGCTACGCATGGCTAACGAAGGTCTGACCCGCGATGAAATCGCTGCCAACTTTAAGCTGCCGGACTCACTGGCACATACCTGGGCTAACCGCGGTTACTATGGTTCCGTGAGCCATGACGTAAAAGCGACCTATGTGCTCTATCTCGGCTGGTTTGACGGCAACCCGGCAACGTTGGATGAGCTGCCGCCGGAAGAGTCTGCGAAGAAATTTGTCGACTACATGGGTGGTGCGGACGCCATTTTGCAGAAAGCAAAAGCCGACTATGACCAGGGCAACTACCGCTGGGTGGCACAGGTGGTAAGCAAAGTGGTGTTTGCCGATCCGAATAACCAGGCAGCACGTAATCTGGAAGCAGATGCGCTTGAGCAACTGGGTTATCAGGCTGAATCCGGCCCGTGGCGTAACTTCTACCTGACAGGCGCGCAAGAGCTGCGTAACGGCGTGGTCAAAGGCCCAACCCCGAATACCGCCAGCCCGGATACTGTTCGTGCTATGACGCCGGAAATGTTCTTCGATTATCTGGCAGTGCATATTAATGGACAAAAAGCGGGTGATGCGAAGTCAGTGTTTAACATCGATCTTGGTAGTGATGGCGGTAAATATAAGCTTGAACTGGAGAATGGCGTCCTGAACCATACCGCCAATGCCGAAGCGAAAGATGCCGACGCCACTATCACGCTAAATCGCGATACGCTGAACAAAATCATCCTTAAGGAAGTGACGCTGAAACAGGCACAAGACAGCGGTGACGTGAAGATAACCGGTGACGGCGCCAAGCTTGATGCCATGCTTGGCTATATGGATAAATTCGAATTCTGGTTCAACATCGTTACGCCATAAGCACAACGAAAACGGGCGGAAATCCGCCCGTTTTTTCTTACATACTGTAGCCAGGTTTTTTAATTAATCTCGCCATCTGCGGCACAATTTCCTTATCCCACACGGCCTGCCACGCCTCTGGCTCAACTTCATTGAGCGCCACGCTGACTGAACTGTCTTTGCTTTGCAAATGACGAATAATAACCTCGGTAATATCCGCCGCCAGGGCGGTTTTCTGTTCGTCGGTAAGAGAGCGAGGAAAACATTTAATATCAACGTGCGGCATAGCAGATTCCTTATTGTTTTGGGTTGCAGGTAACTTATGCGGACTCTCGTTCTACCAGATGAAAACCGACATCAATAATATCGTCTTCACGCGGAATTTGTTCGATACGATCGGCAAGCAGTGAGGCAGCACGTTGCCCGATGGCCCGTCTGTCGACGCTGACGGTGGTGATGGCGGGCCGATTGCTGGCAGCAAAATCCAGATCGCCAAAACCGATTACCGCCAACTCTTGCGGCACGCGTATACCGCGACTTTCGGCCTCCATGATCGCCCCCTGGGCTAGCGTATCAGAGCTACAGACAATGACATCAAACTCGCGATCCGCCAATAGCTGCGTTAATCCAGAGCGTCCCAATGCCAGAGAGGCCGGAAGTGGGACGTCCACCTGTGCGTCAGCAGCAATACCATGACGACTCAACGCATCGCAAAGTCCTTGTTTACGCTGGCCTGCCCGGCGATCGGCAGTCCATAACAACCCCGGACGTCGATAGCCTTTATTCAGCAGATAGTCTGCCACCGCTTGCCCGACCTTTTCATGCGAAAAACCGACCAGCATATCGATGGGTGTTGGGGTTAAATCCCAGATTTCCACGACCGGGATGGCCGCATTAAGAATCACTTTTTTCAGCTCAGCGGTATGATGAATACCGGTGAGTACTACACCATCCGGACGACGAGAAAGCAGCGTCGCCACCAGCTCCGCCTCTGTTTGCGGCGTATAACCCGACACGCAGAGCAAAATGTGGTATCCGCGTTCTGCCAGTTCATCACTTAATGACTGGATGGTATCGACAAACATATTGTTGTTAATTTGCGGAATAACCACGGCGATAAGCTTGCTGCGACGCGACGCCAGTCCCCCAGCCAGTGCGTTGGGAATATAGCCGGTGGCGCGCACCGCCTGCATCACTTTTTCAACCGTTTTCGGGCGCACCAGCTGCGGGGTATTCAACGCCCTGCTCACCGTCATGGGTGACAATCCCGCGGTACGGGCAACATCTTCCAGCGTGGGTGCGCGCGGAGGTCTGGAGTTTTTCACTGTCGATGCCCTTGTCAAAAATCGCTGATTTATCCTGGCATTATTCATCATGATTTTGGCTATTGCCAGCGTTGCTCAGTGATAACGCAGGGAAAACAGCAGCTTAGTTAATTATCGCCACTCAAAATGATAGCGCAATCACAATGATTTGTGCATTTCTCCATAAAGTACTGGAATGTGACGTCGTTTATAATTTACCACCCTTCTCTCTCTGAATTTGTGAGCAATTGTTCAAATCGCAGTCAATTCGCTGGCACAGTGATTGCGCTAACATTAAAAATGATAGCGCAATCATTTGTTATCACCAGGAGAGAACAATATGTCTTTAAGTGCCAATTCCGATTCCGTGACTTATGCCAAATCGGCCAACGCGAAAACCGCAGCAGAAACCGGTGATCGTATTGAATGGGTAAAACTGTCTCTGGCTTTCCTTCCGCTGGCAACACCCGTGAGCGATGCCAAAGTGCTCACCGGTCGCCAGAAACCGCTAACTGAAGTCGCCATAATTATCGCCGAGATCCGCAGCCGCGACGGGTTTGAAGGCGTGGGATTTAGTTACTCCAAGCGGGCTGGCGGCCAGGGAATATATGCGCATGCCAAAGAAATTGCCGATAACCTGTTAGGCGAAGATCCAAACGACATTGACAAGATCTACACCAAGCTGCTGTGGGCTGGCGCTTCCGTGGGGCGCAGCGGCATGGCGGTACAAGCCATCTCCCCTATCGATATCGCATTATGGGATATGAAAGCCAAGCGTGCAGGATTGCCGCTGGCAAAACTGCTTGGCGCGCATCGGGACTCCGTGCAGTGCTACAACACCTCCGGCGGATTCCTGCATACGCCGCTGGATCAGGTGCTAAAAAACGTGGTTATTTCCCGTGAAAACGGCATTGGTGGTATCAAACTCAAGGTTGGTCAGCCAAACTGCGCTGAGGATATTCGCCGCTTGACCGCGGTGCGTGAAGCGCTGGGGGATGACTTCCCGCTAATGGTCGATGCCAATCAGCAGTGGGATCGGGAAACCGCCATCCGTATGGGACGTAAAATGGAGCAGTTCAATCTAATCTGGATTGAAGAGCCGCTGGACGCCTACGATGTTGAAGGCCACGCCCAACTGGCCGCCGCGCTTGATACCCCGATTGCCACCGGTGAAATGCTGACCAGCTTCCGCGAACATGAACAGCTGATCCTCGGCAATGCCAGCGATTTTGTGCAGCCCGATGCACCGCGTGTGGGAGGGATTTCACCGTTCCTGAAAATTATGGACCTGGCGGCTAAACATGGTCGCAAGTTGGCTCCGCACTTCGCTATGGAAGTTCACCTGCATCTGTCCGCCGCTTATCCACTTGAACCATGGCTGGAGCATTTCGAATGGCTGAACCCGTTATTTAACGAACAACTTGAGCTGCGCGATGGCCGGATGTGGGTTTCCGATCGTCACGGCCTGGGCTTCAGCATCAGCGAGCAGGCGCGCCGCTGGACGCAATTAACCTGCGAGTTTGGCAAACGTCCTTAATTAATTTGGCGGGTAAGCAATACCCGCCATCCTCCCCTACAAAAACGCTCTCAACCTTATGAAAGGAGTGGGTGATGAACACAATAATAAAGCGTACAAAAGTGCGTTACGGCATTCTGATATTTCTGTTTCTTGCGACCGTATTTAATTACGCCGATCGCGCGACGTTATCCGTCGTGGCGCCGATTATGAGCAAAGAATTAGGTTTTGATCCTGAAGCAATGGGGCTGGCCTTTTCTGCCTTCGGTATTTCTTATGTCATTATGCAACTACCCGGCGGCTGGCTGCTGGATCGCTATGGCTCACGTCTGGTATACGGCTGCGCACTGATTGGCTGGTCGCTGGTGACTATGTTTCAGGGCACCATTTATCTGTACGCCAGCCCGCTTGTCGTATTGATTATCTTACGATTACTGATGGGTGCGATTGAAGCTCCGGCCTTTCCGGCCAACAGCCGATTAAGCGTGCAGTGGTTTCCTAATAACGAACGGGGCTTTGTTACCTCTGTCTATCAGGCCGCGCAATATATCTCGTTAGGGATTATTACACCGCTAATGACGATTATTTTGCATAATCTCAGTTGGCACTTTGTGTTTTATTACATTGGGGCAATAGGCGTTATTCTTGGCATCTTCTGGTTGGTCAAAGTAAGAGACCCTATGCATCATCCAAAGGTGAACCAGCAGGAAATTGACTATATTCGGGAAGGCGGTGGTGAACCGTCGCTGGGTAATAAAAAAGAACCACAGAAGATTACCTTTGCGCAAATTAAAAGCGTCTGCGTCAACCGCATGATGATTGGCGTATATATCGGACAGTTCTGCGTGACATCCATTACCTGGTTCTTCCTGACCTGGTTCCCTACTTATCTGTATCAGGCGAAAGGCATGTCGATCCTCAAAGTGGGGTTTGTCGCCAGTATCCCTGCCATTGCCGGTTTTATCGGTGGATTATTAGGCGGTGTTTTCTCCGACTGGCTTTTAAAGCGCGGCTACAGCCTGACGATTGCCCGTAAGCTGCCGGTTATCTGCGGAATGCTGCTTTCCTGCGTCATCGTTATCGCCAACTACACCTCGTCAGAATTTGTGGTGATCGCGGCGATGAGTCTGGCGTTTTTCGCCAAAGGTTTTGGCAATCTGGGATGGTGCGTACTTAGCGATACCTCGCCAAAAGAAGTGCTCGGTATTGCAGGTGGCGTTTTCAATATGTGCGGCAATATGGCCAGTATCATCACGCCACTGGTGATCGGCATCATTCTGGCGAATACCCAGTCTTTTGATTACGCCATTCTGTACGTCGGTTCGATGGGGCTTATTGGCTTGATTTCTTATCTGTTTATCGTGGGTCCATTGGATCGTATTACGCTGACCCCTTCTGTCGCGTAATTTAAAACTTATGGCGATAGTTCGCCCGCTGTTCCGGGATTTGCACTCCTGCGGAACAGCGTTTTTTACTCAAATAATCTTATTGCTTTTCAGTACGGTACGCAGCCTCGGATGCTGACAAACCGCATCGGCGATGGCGCTAATATTCGGCGTGTTGTCCTGAAACCAGTCATGCCCTGGTCCCCAGGTGCGCATAACGGCAATGTAAATGTCCAGCAGTGTTAGCTGATCCCCCAATGCGTACGGCTCGGCGCTTAGCTGGTTGTTCAGCCACATATAGAGGGATTTACGGTACTCAATACAGTTCTTTTTCAACTGCGCCGGGGCGTCCGGTACCCATCGGTCAGGATAATCGGCATAGGTAAACGTGGGATAGACATTTGCCACCAACCATATCAGCAGACGCTGAAACTGCTGGCGTTCGGCGTGTCCAACGGGTGGTGAAAGTTCAGGGCGACGATCGAGGATCATCAGCGCGATCGCCGCCGTTTCCGTCATCACGCTGCCATTTTCCAGTACCAGCGTGGGCACCTGGCATAGCGGATTCATTGTTTTAAGCAACTCCCGCGAAGGACCATCGCTGTCAAAACCGTCCACATCAATAAAGCTGTAAGGGATCTCCGCCAGTGTGAGCATCACTTCACTGATGGCCGATCCCCAGCCCGGTACCCCATAGACCTTAATCATGCTGCAACCCCCAACGTTAAAACCCTAAGTGTAGAGCAGCATTCGGCAACCTATGCAGGCATGATTATTACTTTCATAATAACAATGGTCGAATACCGGGGGAGAATAAGCAATGCGTTCCAGTATGTTTGAATACATGAACATTTTTGTACAGGTTGTTGAGCAAGGTGGATTTGCCAGAGCCGCAGATGTGTTACACCTGCACCGCCCTGCGGTCACCAAAGCTATCCAACATCTTGAAGACGATCTGGGGGCAAAGTTGCTTAACCGCACGACTCGTAAAGTGAGTCTGACAGAAGAAGGTGATGCTTTTTACCAACGCACAAAAATACTGCTCAGTGACGTTGATGACATCATGGCTTCTTTCTCGCCAACTCGCCCGCCACGCGGAAAACTCAGGGTTAATGCACCTCTGTCGCTGGCGCACTCCGTGTTAGTTCCTGCGCTGAAAGATTTCCAGTCGCGGTATCCTGACATCGAGATGGTGCTCACCTCCACCGACCGTAGAATCGATATGCTTGCCGAAGGTATCGACTGCATGATCCGTATCGGCGAGTTACAAGACTCTTCCCAGATATCCAGGCGACTCGGTGAAGTAAAGATGGTGACCTGTGCGTCACCGGATTATTTGCAACAACATGGCGTACCGCAGACGCCAGAGGATTTATCCCGACACCAGGCACTTAACTTTTTCAGCGAGCGTCACCGCGAAGCGCTGGAGTGGACCTTCGTCAATAAAGGTAAAACCGAATCGTTCACCCCCGCAGGGCGGATAAGCGTTGATAACTCCGATATTCTGTTGACCGGCTGCTTATCTGGACTCGGCATTATACGTGGCGTTCATGCTGTCCTTGCCCCCTATCTTCAGTCAGGCCAGCTTGTTGAGGTGCTGGCCGATTATACCGGAGAATCAAAACCAGTTTCGGTGCTTTACCCGGACAGACGTCATCTCGCCCCTCGGGTTCGGGTATTCATTGACTGGTTATGCGAACTTTTTAGCCAACAAAAACCACGGATTCAGGGATTATTACAAAATAAGTAATAGTGAAGTTCCGCAACAGCGGTTTTTCACTCTCATCTGAGTCGTTAAATTGTGCAGACCCAATACAGAACAATTTACTGAGGTCTGCTATGTCTAAGGTCGTAGTTTTTAATCAAATTGGTGGCGCTGAAGTCCTGAAGATTCAGGAGATGCAGGTTCGCGCACCTGATGCAAACGAGGTTCAGATCCGCGTGCGGGCTATTGGTATCAACCGTGCGGAAGTTATGTACCGCACCGGACAGTATATTTACCAACCTAATTTCCCGGCGCGACTGGGTTATGAAGCTGCCGGAATCATTGAATCAGTGGGAGACAACGTACGTGAGTTTGCACCTGGCGATTACGTTAGCGTCATCCCGGCATTCAGCTTTCATCAATATGGAATGTATGGTGAAGTCGTTAATGCCCCCGCTCACGCGGTCGTAAAGCATCCACAAAACCTGAGCTTTACCGAGGCTGCTGCCAGCTGGATGATGTATGTGACCGCATTTGGTGCGCTGGTTGAATATGCGGATATTAAGCCCGGTGATAACGTGCTGATCAATGCTGCTTCCAGCAGCGTCGGACTGGCGGCAATTCAGATTGCTAACATGCGGGGAGCAAAACCGATTGCGATGACACGGACCAGTGAGAAACGTGATCAGTTGCTGCAACTGGGCGCGGCAGAGGTTATTGCAAGCCAGGAGCAGGATCTGGTGGCCGAGATTCAGCGGATTACTGAGGGTAAAGGAACCCGCGTGGTGTTCGATCCGGTCGGTGGCCCAGCGGTGGCAAAAATTGCCCAAGTGATGCCAGCCGGTGGGCTCTTTTTCCAGTATGGTTCGCTTGATTCACGTGACCTTTCTATCCCGGTCATTGAGATACTCGGTCGTCATCTGACCTTCCGCGGCTATGAGATTTTCGAAATCACCACGGACGCAGAAAAACTTGCGCGGGCGAAACGGTTTATCTTTGAAGGATTGCAGTCTGGCCAGCTCAAGCCGCTGATTGATAAAACCTTTGCCTTTGATGATATCGTCGAAGCACATCAATACATGGAAGCCAACGGCCAGGTAGGCAAAATCGTCGTCACTCTGTAACCTCTGTGCGGCACAGCCTTGTGCCGCAATGTGTCTCAAAGCACTTTCGACAAAAACTGCTGAGTGCGCGTGTGGCGTGGATGATTCAGCACTTGCTCGCTGCTGCCCTGCTCGACGATTTTGCCATCGACCATAAACACCACCTGATCAGCCACTTCCCGGGCGAAGCCAATCTCGTGTGTTACCACAACCAGCGTGGTTCCCGACTTCGCCAGCGCTTTAATGACATCCAGTACTTCACCGACCAGTTCAGGATCCAGTGCAGATGTAGGCTCATCAAACAGCATGACGCGCGGATTTAGCGCCAGCGCACGGGCAATAGCGATACGCTGCTGCTGACCTCCGGATAAGTGACGCGACCAGGCATCGGCTTTATTCCGTAACCCTACCGCATCAAGCAGAGTTAATGCCCGCTCGGTGGCTGCTTTACGCGTTGCCAGTCCGTGCGCAATGGGCGCTTCAATCAGATTCTCCAGAACCGTTAAGTGCGGGAACAGATTAAAGTTCTGGAACACATAGCCGACGTTAACGCGCTGGCGCAAAATTTCCGCCTCTTTCAGCTCATACAGCTTGTCTCCCTGCCGACGATAGCCAATGTAATCGCCATCGATTTGAATAAACCCCTCATCGACGCGTTCCAGATGGTTGATGGCCCGCAGGAGTGTGGATTTCCCTGAACCGGACGGGCCAAGAATAACCGTTACCGTACCGGGAGGGATCTCCAGCGACACATTATCCAGCGCTTTGTGGCGACCAAAGTATTTGCTGACGCCGGTAATAGAGATATGACCTTCAGGCGAGTGGGACATGGACGGCCTCCTGCTGTGGACGTTGACGACTGCGTTTTTCTGCACGACTCACCCGGGCTGTGTTGATCGCTGAACGTCGTTCGCTGCGTGCCAACGCACGTTCAACCAGGTGCTGAATTAACGACAGGACGCTGGTGATCACCAGATACCATACCGCACCCACCATCAGCAGCGGGATCACTTCCTGCGTGCGGTTATATATCATCTGGATGGTGTAGAACAGCTCCGGCATTGCCAGCACATATACCATCGCCGTCCCTTTCGCCAGGCTGATGATTTCATTGAATCCAGCAGGCAAAATGGTGCGCAGCGCCTGCGGCAGAATAATCCGCAGCGTACGTCGCCCTGCTGGTAAGCCCAGTGCTGCCGCTGCCTCGTACTGACCGTGATCGACCCCTAAAAATCCACCCCGAATAATTTCAGCGGTATAGGCGCTTTGCACCAGCGTCAGGCCAACCACCGCAGTGGAAAACTGACCGAGTACATTGATGGTCTCAAAACTTCCCCACTGAATGGGAGTAAACGGAATACCAATCGTCAACGTGTCGTACAGATAGGAGAAGTTGTACAAAACGATCAGCACCACAATCAGCGGTAACGAACGAAACAGCCAGATGTATCCCCATGCCAGACCGTTCAACAGCCAGGAAGATGAAAGCCGCGCCAACGCCAGCAGACCGCCGATGACAATACTCAACAGCGTCCCGATCAGCGTCAGTAACAGCGTTTGCCCGAGGCCGGACAAGATAACCGGATCAAAGAACCAGCGGGCAAACACGCTCCATTCCCAGCGCGGATTAAACGCCACGGACTGGAGAATTACCGCAAGGGCAAATAAGGCAATGACCGCGCCTACGGTACGCATGGGATAACGTGCCGGTACGACTCTAATGCTATCTGTCGTTTTCATTTTCTCTCCTCAGGCGATTCTGGCCTGACCGGCAATAGTCAGCAGTTTGGTAAAGCGCAGCCGTCCATCAAACGGCGGCAGGCTGTACTCTTCGGGATCGCGCGTCGTATCAAATTGCGGATCGTAGCCCTGGCTTAAATAAAGTCTGACGGCCTCCGGCTGGCGAAATCCCGTGGTCAGATAAATCCGGCTGTAGCCTGCGAGCAGCGCTCTACGTTCCAGTTCCTGCACCACGCGCGCCGCCAGCCCCTGCTGACGCAGGCTGCTTTTTGTCCAGATACGCTTAATCTCGGCGGTATCTTTATCGTAAGGTTTGTAAGCCCCGGTGGCGATAATTTCGCCGCGGCGCTCCAGTACCACAAAAAGTCCCTGCGGTGCCAGATACCATTCGGTCAGTTCCACTTCAGCGTCGCGAGAAAAGTAATCGCCATAGCGGGCGGCATATTCACCGAACAGACCGTTCAAAATGGGCTGCAGCTCGCTGGCTTCCGGTGAGAGCACGCGAAATTGATCGCTCACGATGACCTCCTTAGTCGCCTAAACCGGCCGGGTTGATTTCAGATTGTGGAATGCGTTCCACCCCTTCTCCCCAGCGATTCAGCACCTTGTCATAGTCGCCGTTGCCAATCACGCCGTTGAGGGCGGTTTGTACCGGCAGAACCAGGCCGCTGTCTTTTTTCAGCGTCACAGCGATATGTGCCGCTTTTGGCCAACCGCCATCAACGCTACCCACTAATTGCGTTTTACCGTTAAGTGCAGCTTTCCACGCGCCGATTACATTAGGACCGAAGTACGCATCGGCGCGGCCCGACTGTAGGGCCAGGGTTTGCGCGGCATCATCTTTGGTATACACCGGCGTAAACGGCTGTAACCCTTTCTTCACGTTCTCATCGTTCCAGGCCAACAGAATGGCTTCCTGGTTAGTCCCCGAACCGACGATAATGCGTAGTCCTGCGATATCTTCCGCCTGCTCGATTTTCTTCAGCTTGCTACCGGTTTTGACATAAAAGCCAAGAGAGTCCTTCCGATACGTCGCGAAATCGAATTTTTCTTTGCGTGCTTTGGTGACGGTAATATTGCTGATCGCGGCATCGTATTTGCCGGAAGTGACGCCCAGCGGCCAGTCTTCCCATGACGTAGGAACAACGTTGAGTTCCAGTCCCAGACTGTCAGCCACCAGACGCGCGATGTCCGCCTCGCTGCCGATCAACGTCTTATTGTCATCGGCAAAAACGGTCAGCGGTGGCTGGCTGAGCCCGGCAATCGCCACGGTGAATTTGCCCGGTACGGCCAGGTGCAAGTTTGCGGGCAACTGCGCGATCGCCTGCGGGTTTTTTGCTGTATTGATTGGCGCTTTATTGGCTTCCAGGCTTACGCCGGTGCCGTTAATCGTCACCTCATTTGCCCAAACGGTCGCGCTGAAAGCCAGTGACAGCGCGAGAAATACTGATTTTTTCTGCATAGCGTTTTTCTCTTATTGTGTGAATTGATTTGCAGGTGTCGCTAATCCCAGGCTTGCGCGCAGGGTCGTACCGGGATATTCATGGCGGAACAGGCCGCGCGCCTGAAGCACAGGGACAACCTGTTCGACAAAACGCGGGAAGGTATCCGGCGTGCCACCCTGGATGATAAAACCGTCTGCGGCTTTTTCGTCGAACCACTGCTGCAGGCCGTCGGCAACCTGTTGTGGCGTGCCGCTGAAACGCGGACGTGGACTGGCCGCTTCCAGAGCAACCTGACGAAGTGTTAAACCACGCTCGCGTGCGTTGCGTTTGATCTCATCAGTCGTACTGCGAAAGCTGTTTTGTCCGAGAGAGCCCAGATCCGGGAACGGTGCGTCCAGCGGATATTGGGCAAAATCATGATGTTCAAAGTAGCGGCCAAGATAGTTCAGCGCGTCAGTAACGGAGACCAGCGCAGCGGTAGTCTGATACTGCTGCTCAACGTCTTCTGCGCTGTCGCCAACAATAACGCTGACGCCCTGGAATATATGCAGTTGATCGGGATGTCGTCCGGCGACTTCCAGCTGGCTTTTTACATCCTGATAGAACGCTTTAGCCTCTGCCAGCGACTCCTGATGGGTAAAAATGGCATCAGCATGCTGCGCCGCTAATTTCTTGCCATCTGCTGAAGCGCCCGCCTGAAATATAATCGGACGGCCTTGTGGTGTACGCCCAATATTTAATGGCCCAGCGACCTGGAAATAATCTCCATGATGGTTAAGCGTATGCAGCTTTTGCGGATTAAAAAATTCTCCACTTGTTTTATTACGGGTGAAAGCATCTTCTTCCCAGGAATCCCACAGCCCTTTCACTACCTGTAAATATTCATCGGCAATACGATAACGCTGGGCATGCTCTGGATGCTGAGCGCGAGAATAGTTTTTTGCCGATCCTTCCAGAGGCGACGTCACCACGTTCCAACCCGCGCGTCCCTGGCTGAGATGGTCCAGGCTAGCGAACTGCCGTGCGGTCGTAAACGGCTCGCTGTATGATGTGGACACCGTGCCAACCAGCCCCAGATTCTGGGTGATACTGGCCAAAGCGGATAATACTGTCAGCGGCTCAAAACGATTTAAAAAGTGCGGGATTGATTTTTCATTAATATACAGACCATCGGCGACAAAAATAAAATCCAGCTTCCCTTTTTCCGCAATAAGCGCCGTCTCTTTGACAAAATCAAAATTAATACTGGCATCAGCCTGAGCCACCGGATGGCGCCATGCGGACATATTTCCCGATGCGCCATGTAGAATAGTGCCGAGCCGTAGTTGCCGATTTTCAGCCATAATAACCCCTACCCAACAGGTAAACTTAAAGGTGTGCGAATGCCGTTTTTGCTAACTGCGCAAAGTAGTGCGCGGCAGGTTCAATTAAACGCTCGTCCGGATTAAATCCCGGGTGATGTAATCCGTATTCACTGGCGCTGCCAATACTGACAAATGCGCCAGGTGTATTTTGCAGGTAGACGGCAAAATCCTCCCCGCCCATATGCAGGTCGGCATGGTGGGTGGTATAGCCTGACTGTTTCGCCACCGCGGTGGCAATATCGGCCCAACGATCATCATTTACCAACGCGGTTGGTCCCGCATGCCAGATTACGTCGATTTGTGCGCCAAAGGCGTGGGCAAATCCGGCGGCAATGTCATTAACCCGAGTCTTAACCTGCTGCTGTACCTGGGTTCGGTGCGTTCTGAGTGTCCCTTCCAGCTCAACGGACTCCGGCAGAACGTTCCATGTGTTTCCTCCCTGAATACGGGTCACACTGAGCACCACCGAATCCAGCGTGTTAACGTCGCGACTGGCAACGCTTTGCAGCACCGTTACCAGTTGGCTGGCGAGCAGGATGGCATCCTTACCTTCATGCGGACGCGCCGCATGTGCGCCCTTGCCATTAATGCGCAGCACGAAGCGATCGACATTGGCATAAAATGCGCCGCCGCGTGTGGCAAATTCGCCCACCGGCAAACCGGGCTCATTGTGCATACCGAAAATAGCCGCTACGTTTTGCAGCGCACCGGCGCGGATCAACGTTTTTGCGCCGCCGAAACTCTCTTCAGCTGGCTGGAACAAAATACGGACTCGCCCCGGTAAGGTTATTTCCTGCTGTTTTAGCAGCAGTGCTGCACCAAGCATGACGCTGGTATGGACGTCATGCCCGCAGGCATGCATCACGCCCGGCGTGAGGGAGCGAAACGGAACGTCGGCGCTTTCTTCTATCGGTAGCGCGTCGATATCCGCCCGCAGCGCGATGACATCTTCTCCCTGACCAATTTCAGCGACCAGACCGGTTTTCAGCTCGAACGGCAGAATGTCGACGTCCGCAGCGTGCAACCAGGCGTGAATGCGCGCCGTGGTTGCTTCCTCCTGCAGGGAAAGCTCCGGATGCTGATGTAGTTCACGACGCCAGTCGATAAGCGTTGAGCCGAGAGTCATCAGAGCACCTCCACGGCGTTATGGGCTTGCGCCAACAAACGCAGCGATGTCAGACGCGCATGCCCTTGCGCCACTGGCGTGTCGATAATGAACTCGTCAATGCCAAATTGCGTATGCAGAGCATTCAGCTTTGCCATCACCTCCTGAGCGGTGCCATGTAGCAACGCCTGCTCACGACGCGCGATTTTGCGTGGTGGGCTGCCAGATTGAGCGGCAAACGCCAGCGCCTGTTCTTCGCTGGCTACCGTGACACGTTGACCATCTTCCAGCTCCACGCCCCAGATTTGTACGTTTTCCGCCAGTTGCGCAGCGGAGTCGTAACTGTCAGCCACAATTACCTGCACGGCGACTATCGTCGGGCGTGCACTGTGGGTCTGCCAGAAGGACAAAACGTCATGCAATAACGCTTTGTCACCATTGAGGTGCGCTGCGAAGATGAAATCCCAGTCGGATTGCGCTGCTAACTGCGCGCTTTGCACACTGGCTCCCAGTACAAACTTTTCCGGTGAAATCGGTGGAATTGGCGTCGGGAATACCGTTTCCCCGCTTTCCGTTCCGCTCAGCGCCAGCCAATCGTTAAGCAAAGAAAGCTGGTCGGCAAAACTGCCTTTTTCTGCCTGATGCAGCCCATGCTGTAACGCCTGGGTCGACAGCGGTAAGCCGCCAGGGGCTTTCCCTACGCCGAGATCGACACGTCCAGGAGCCAGCGATGCCAGAAGATTGAAGTTTTCCGCCACTTTGTACGGGCTGTAATGTTGCAGCATTACGCCGCCGGAACCTACGCGGATATGCTGGGTTTGCCCGAGGATCCAGGCGATCACCAGCTCCGGCGATGGGCTGGCCAGCTGTGCCGTATTATGGTGTTCCGCGATCCAGAAACGATGGTACCCCCACTCTTCTGCCAGTTGCGCCAGGCGCAACGTACGGGAAAGCGCGGTCGCGGCAGTTTCACCTTCCCCGATGGGGCTTTTATCCAGAATACTCAGGCGATATGACATGTTACGAGCCTATGTTTGTTAACATGTCTTTATTATTAATTTATCAAATAGCCATACTGAAACATTTAATTCACATTTGCTCAGCTAAAAAGTAGATAACAACTCCTGTTGCTGCCAGGGTTAAAATTTGGATCGCCCAGTACAGGTCGTAACGCTCAACTGAAAAATACCCGCAATTAATAGCCTACAAAATATAATAGGGTCGTTGGCATCACGGTAATAACATCAAAATCATTTGATGCCAGTTTTCTTTTTACGAAAAGGTTTTTTAACGCGATTTACGTTAAGTCAGTTTAAACGACTTGTCACGTTATACGCTTGTATTAATTGTTTCACTTTTATGACACAGGATGAATGATGTTCATAGAAATTTTTATTTTAACTACTTCCACAGAATTGATGATTAGTAGAGAATGCAACGTTTCTTATTAAAACGGTTTAAAACAGATTTTAATATCCCCCGATTTTATTGCGGGGATTTTTGTATGGATTATACATAGCACCATGGGACCTCTATGAAAAGTAACATGCCCGTTACACAAATTGAGCACGCACTTAACGATAAAGCGACGCTGCTTTCTACGACGGATAAAGAAAGTCATATTACCTACGCCAACTCCGCGTTTATTGATGCCAGCGGATTTAACGAACAGCAGTTAATGGGCGAACCACATAATATTATTCGCCATCCCGATATGCCTCCCGCGGCGTTCGCCGATATGTGGTACACGATACAGCAGGGAGACAGCTGGACGGGGATGGTGAAAAACCGTCGACAAAATGGCGACCATTACTGGGTTCGCGCCAACGTTACGCCGGTCTGGCACAATGAAAAACTCACCGGCTACATCTCGGTGCGTACCGTTCCTTCGCGCGATGAAATAACTCAAAGCGAAAGCTTATATCAAAAAATTAATAATCAGCAGCTTAAAGGGTTTCGTCTTTTTAAAGGTATTTTCATTCGTCGCGGAATATTGTCATGGGCATCAATGTTTAAATGGCTGAGCATTAGCCAGCGCGTCAATTATTCTTTAGGGGTAATCGCCCTGCTCTCTGTGCTATTTCTCTTCACTCCTGTTAATCCATTTATTCAGGCGGGAGGGTTATTGTTCTTATTTCTGATGCTTGCTATTTACCTTAAGTATCAAATTTGTCAGCCAGTTAATACGCTACTGACGCAAATGAAGAAAGTGGTATCCGGGAGAAAACCTGATAACTGTCATTTAAATCGGGTGGATGAGATCGGAATGCTGATGCGTCTGGTTAATCAGTCCGGGCTTAATCTGAATTCCCTGGTCGATGATGTCAGTACGCAAATATCCGGTATTCGCGCCATCAGTCAGCGGGTATCAAAAGAAGGTACGGCGCTGCACAAGCGTTCAGAAGAAACCTCCGCCGACCTGCAACAAACCGCTGCCGCCATTGAAGAAATTGGTAGCGCGGTACAGCAAACTGCTGAGACTGCGGCTCATACTATGACCATGGCCGATAAAACCAGCGCCAATGCGGCAGAAGGCGGCGATATTATGAAACAAACTATCGCCATGATGCAGGCGATATCGCGTGACAACGGGCAGATAGTCGACATCATCGGCGTTATCGACAGCATTGCTTTTCAGACTAATATTCTGGCGCTCAATGCCGCGGTTGAAGCCGCGCGAGCCGGGGAGTCCGGGCGTGGTTTTGCCGTTGTGGCGGCAGAGGTCCGTAATCTGGCGCAGCACTCGGCGTCGGCAGCAAAAGAGATCAAACAGCTGATTGAGAAGAATGTCGCTAACGTTAACAGCGGCGTCAAAATGGTGGAGCAAACGGAAACGCATCTCACTGGGATGATTGGCGATGTCCTGCAGATGTCGATGATGATCAAAGATATTAGTCTGGCGACGCGTGAGCAAACCCAGGCGCTGGATCTGATTAACGATTCGATTTCACGCGTTGGCACCATGACACACAATAACGCTGAGATGGTGGAGCGTGTCACCGATGCTACCGCCGATCTGACTCAACGTTCATCGCGCTTACAGCAGGCCGTTCAGGTCTTTGGCGTATCAGCATAACCTTACAGCGCTTATCGGGTGAATGTCTCGATAAGCGCACACCTCTCCACGTATTTACGCCCTTCTCTTTTATTGGCTGAATCGAGGCCACACCGCGCCAGTGCTGGCTGTACAAAAATGCTGAATTCTTGTTATCGGGGCTTTGCGGAACCGAACAATTGAATGTAGGATGCTCGGCCGGCAGTTTTCCCCGTAACACAATGAAGGGTAACGCTGTTTTCGCCGCAACTGGTGCGGCAAAAAGGATTTTGTATTTTTGTCAGGTCAACAGGAAAAGTAATGAACACAAACAACACGCAAGCCGCGGAACAACATGCGGCGAAACGACGCTGGTTGAATGCCCACGAAGAGGGGTATCACAAAGCGATGGGTAATCGACAGGTACAAATGATCGCCATTGGCGGCGCAATTGGTACCGGGTTGTTTTTAGGGGCTGGCGCACGCTTGCAAATGGCGGGTCCTGCTTTGGCGCTGGTCTATCTGGTGTGCGGTATTTTTTCGTTCTTTATACTGCGTGCGCTTGGTGAACTGGTTTTACATCGCCCTTCCAGCGGCAGCTTTGTCTCCTACGCTCGCGAATTTTTAGGTGAGAAAGCCGCCTATGTGGCTGGCTGGATGTACTTCATCAACTGGGCGATGACCGGCATTGTCGATATCACCGCGGTGGCGCTGTATATGCATTACTGGGGCGCATTTGGTGATGTACCGCAGTGGGTGTTCGCCCTCGGCGCGCTGGCCATTGTTGGCACCATGAACATGATCGGCGTGAAGTGGTTCGCGGAGATGGAGTTTTTGTTTGCGCTGGTCAAAGTGCTGGCGATTGTGATTTTCCTGGTGGTGGGTACCGTCTTTTTAGGTACTGGAAAGCCGCTGGATGGTAACGCCACCGGTTTTCACCTGATCACCGACAACGGTGGATTCTTCCCACATGGTCTGCTGCCGGCGCTGGTACTGGTTCAGGGGGTAGTTTTTGCGTTTGCCTCCATTGAACTGGTGGGTACCGCTGCTGGAGAATGCAAAGATCCGCAAACCATGGTGCCAAAAGCGATCAATAGCGTTATCTGGCGTATTGGTCTGTTCTATGTGGGTTCTGTCGTGCTGCTGGTTCTGTTACTGCCGTGGAATGCCTATCAGGCGGGGCAAAGCCCGTTTGTTACCTTCTTCTCCAAACTGGGCGTGCCGTATATCGGCAGTATCATGAATATTGTGGTGCTAACCGCGGCGCTTTCCAGCCTTAACTCTGGGTTGTATTGCACCGGGCGTATTTTACGTTCCATGTCGATGGGCGGATCGGCGCCTAAATTCATGGCTAAAATGAGCCGTCAACAAGTACCCTGGGCGGGGATCCTCGCCACGCTGGTGGTGTATGTTGTTGGGGTATTTCTGAACTATCTGGTACCGTCGCAGGTGTTTGAGATCGTGTTGAACTTCGCGTCGTTGGGCATTATTGCATCGTGGGGATTTATCATGGTCTGTCAGATGCGTCTGCGCCGGGCCATAAAAGAAGGTAAAACGGCTGACGTCAGTTTTAAGCTGCCGGGCGCACCGTTTACCTCGTGGCTCACGCTGCTGTTCTTGCTGAGCGTGCTGGTGCTGATGGCGTTTGACTATCCAAACGGCACCTACACCATCGCGTCATTACCGTTGATTGCCATCCTGCTGGTTGCAGGCTGGTTCGGCGTGCGTAAACGCGTCGCGGAAATCCACCGCACCGCGCCATAACGGCAAAAGGCCTGACAGGTTACCCCTTCAGGCCTTCTTTTTTAGTTCGCTTCAATCAACTGCGCTACGTCGTTACTGTTAATTTCCCGCGCATTCCCATCCTGATCGGTATAGCTGGTCATTCCCGTGTCTTTATCCAGTTTTGGTTTACCCTGGGTGGTGATGGTTTGTCCACTTTTGGTCGTCATAACGTAATCGGTGGTGCATCCTGCAAGGGTAAAGAGCATTACGCCTGCACAAAGACAGATAAATGGCTTTTTCATGGTATTCCCGTGTTATTCAGTTAGCCGTTGAGGGCGTAGTGTAAGTCCCTGAAGTGGCTCGGGCTACTGGCGGGGTGTAACGAGGCGTATCGTGGGGTTTAGAGAAATGACAGGAGGGGTTTCCCCCTCCGGATGTTTTATAGCGCAATACGAATAACATCGTCCGGCTGAGTGGCTTCCTGCTCGCGGGTAGATTTCTGTTTCACGCTGACGTACAGGGTTTTACCATCGGCGGAGAGCGCCAGGCTATTCGGGAACGTTGGGGTCTCGAATGTTTTGACGACTTTATAGCTTTTCGCGTCGATCACACTCACTTTACCGGCCTGGCGATGAGTCACGTAGGCTTCATTACGCGTTGGGTTGAACAACACGGCCAGGGATTCCGGCGCGGCTACTTTTGCCAGTACATTGCCATTACGGGTATCGATTACCAGCACTTCCGCCGCTTTAGAGTCGGTGACAAAGGCGCGGTTGCCCGCTGTGTCCAGGCTCAGGTTGATAAAGAAATGCTCTTTCCCGTCATCCAGCAGTTTTTTGCGGCTGAGAATTTTGTTAGTGGCGGTGTCAATGGTAATGAATTCACCGTCGGCATTGGCGGTGTACAGGCGTTTAGCCTTGCTGTCGACAGCCAGAGCGGTGCTCATTTTGCCGGTATTCTGGATGGTGTCCTTCAGCTTGATCGTTTCACCGTCCACCACCCAAATCACGCTCTCTTTACCAATACCGCTAATGTATACCGTGTTGGTGGCATCATCGGCGACCAGCTCACGCGGCTGCAGCGGGCGAACGTCTTCAGAACGTTTACGCGCATCCAGCACCAGACGTCCTTTCACCGCACCGGTTTTGGCATCCATCGCCGTAACCGCGCTGTTTACCGTGTTGCCGAACCACAGCGTTTGCGTGGCGTTGTTGATGGTGGCACCAAATGGTTTGAGATCGTTATGAATCACCTGGGTCACTTCGAGGGTGACCGGGTCAAGACGATAAACCACCCCGCCGGTATCCAGTTTGCGGCTCTGTGAGGTCGCCAGCCACAGCGCGTTCTCTTGCTGGCTGTACGCCATTTCATAGGCGCCTTTGCCGACGGCTTTGCGCAGCAGTTCTTCTGCAGCCTGCGTAGTAAAAGATGATGCAACGAGCAGTGAACCTAACAGTAAAGAACCACGCAGACGCGGCGAAAACAGATGACGTAAAGACATGACGACTCCCTTTGATAAATTCGTTTGTTACTGCTTCACATAGCTTCAATGAGCAAAATCATGGTTCTGCCTTTTTAAGAATGAGAATAGTAATCATTATTTATCTCAATGTGGAGTGTTTATTCGCTTTCGGGTAGTAACCTTCTTATTTTCTCCATGAATACCAGATAACGACATTGGCATTTTACCAGGCCTACATTTTGTACGAAGCAGGCCTGGTTACAGGCATTCACCGTCTTCCACCTTTACGCATCAATCCTCAGCAAGACGAATCACTACCTTGCCGAAGTTTTTGCCGGTCAGCAGACCGATAAAGGTTTGTGGCGCATTTTCCAGACCGTCGGTCACCTGCTCGCGGTATTGGATTTTGCCCTCTTTAACCCAGCGCCCCATCTCCCGCTGAAACTCATGAATACGGTGTCCATAATCCTGACCAATGATAAAACCCTGCATGCGGATACGCTTTTTCAGCAGCGTTGCCATTAACAGCGGTAATCTGTCAGGTCCGGCCGGAAGCGACGTTGCGTTATAACCGCTGACCAGGCCACAAAGCGGAATCCGCGCTGAGGTATTGAGCAATGGCAGAACGGCATCAAATACTTTTCCACCGACGTTTTCGTAATAAATATCAATACCCTGCGGGCAGGCTTTTGCCAGTTGTTGCGCAAAATCTTGTGCGTGGTGATCGAGACAGACATCAAAACCCAAGACCTCGGTGGCATGTCGGCATTTCTCTGCCCCACCCGCCACACCTATCACCCGACAACCCTTAAGCTTACCGATCTGCCCGACCGTTGCGCCAACCGGCCCGGTTGCGGCAGCTACCACCAGCGTTTCCCCGGCTTTTGGCTGACCGATATCCAGCAGGCCCATATAAGCGGTAAACCCCGGCATACCCATAACTCCCAGCGCCCAGGAAGGATGCTCGGGATGATCGCCAAGCTTCACCAGCCCGTTACCGTCGGAGATGTCATAGTCCTGCCAACCGCTGTAGCTCAATACCCATTCGCCTGGCTGGTAGTCCGGATGGTGGGATGACACCACGCGACTTACGGTACCCCCCACCATAACACCACCAATCTCTACTGGTGGTGAGTAAGATGGCTCATCGCTCATGCGGCCACGCATGTAGGGATCAAGAGAAAGATAAACGGTGCGCAACAACATCTGGCCTTCGCCCGGTGTTGCGACTTCATCTTCTTCAAGACGGAAGTTCTCTGGGACTGGCGCGCCATGTGGGCGGGAAGCCAGTACCCAACGACGGTTACGATTAGTCTGTTGACCCATGATGTGCTCCTCTGCTTTTGGCATGAATCCATCAATAGTAGCAGCCCGTTCCTGCTATTTAGCTGACGACGTGATTTAACCGCACAACCAGGTAAACGCAGGGTTGCGCGGCTTCATTGATAAACCGACAGTCATTCGGCGGGCCAAGTTCCAGGCAATCACCTGCCTGCATTTCATGGCGTACGTCCCCTTCGACAAAGACTAATTCTCCCTGCTGTAACCAGATAAGTTGTCTGGCCTGCACATAGGAAGAGGCTGGCATCGGGATATCACTTCCGGCAGGTAATTCGATCTGCACCAGATCGATAGGCAGATCGCTGCGCGGTGAAACATGGCGGCGCAGATAGTGACTTTGTGGATCGTGCCAAACAGGCTGATCGACGAAGCGCAGCAGCTTGCCCTCTTGCATTTCAGCCCGCGCAATCAGGGTAGACATGCTAATGCCAAACGCGCCGGAAAGCCTGCCCAGCAGCGTAGCCGTTGGACTACTCTCGCCGCGTTCTATTTTATGGATCATGGCCCGCGACACACCCGCGCGCTCGGCAAGTTCCGTGAGTGACCAACCGCGAGATTCCCGCTCGATGCGAATTCTTGCACTGATCCGTTGATTTATGCTGTCTTCAATAGTATTCATATTGTAATACTATAGTGAACAAGCCCTGAGGTTCAACATGTCAATTCGATTTGCCAGCAAAGAAGACTGCGCCGCCATTGCAGAAATCTACAACCATGCGGTACTGCATACGGCGGCTATCTGGAACGATCAAACGGTCGATGCCGAAAACCGTATTTCCTGGTATGAAGCCCGCCAATTGATGGGGTATCCGGTGCTGGTGAGTGAAGAGAATGGCGTTGTTACAGGATACGCCTCCTTTGGCGACTGGCGTAACTTTGATGGCTTCCGTCATACCGTTGAACATTCGGTGTATGTTCATCCTGAACATCAGGGAAAAGGGCTAGGACGGGCACTGCTCAGCAGACTGATAGACGAAGCCCGCGCATGCGGCAAGCATGTGATGGTGGCAGGTATTGAGTCTCAGAATCAGGCATCACTGCATCTGCACAGCTTGCTGGGTTTTAAAACCACCGCGCAAATGCCGCAGGTTGGCACCAAGTTTGGCCGTTGGCTGGATCTGACCTTCATGCAGTTACAGCTAGACGATCGCCGCGATCCGGATGCCTGTAGATGAACCAGACGCTGACCCTCTCCTTTCTGATTGCCGCAGGTATTGGTCTGGTGGTGCAAAATACCTTGATGGTACGCATCACCCAGACGTCCTCGACGATCCTCATCGCCATGTTGCTTAACTCGCTGGTCGGGATCGTGCTGTTTGTCAGCATACTGTGGTTTAAGCAAGGAGCTGCGGGATTTGGAGAACTGGTTTCCAGCGTGCGCTGGTGGACGCTCATCCCCGGATTGCTTGGATCGTTCTTTGTTTTTGCCAGTATCAGTGGGTACCAAAATGTGGGGGCCGCTACCACTATCGCGGTGCTGGTGGCTAGCCAGTTAATCGGCGGACTGGTGCTGGATATTCTACGTAGTCACGGCGTGCCGCTGCGGGCGTTGGTAGGTCCGGTCTGTGGCGCGGTGCTGTTGGTCATCGGGGCGTGGCTGGTGGCGAGACGTTCATTTTAATTGCCTGATGGCGCTTCGCTTATCAGACCTACAGAACGTGCCTGTAGGTCGGATAAGTGAAATATCAGAGGATTGTGCCGCCTTTGGTCAACTGTTCGCGACGGGCTTCCATATCTTCTTTATGCTGACGACCATGATGTGCGATAGCCGTACGCAAACGCTGTTGCTGGGTATAGCGGTCTTCCCGGCTCAACGCGACATCATCGCTGAGCTCAATCAGCAATTCATTCATATGCGTAATGACGCTCTCTTCAATGGCGGCATCAACACGTGCGCTGACCTCATCCAGATGCGACATAACCTCTCCTTAACTCATTAATTTAATTTTGCTTTTGAAAAATCACTGCCCATCAGGCTGACGCTGTATCCGCTGACGTTGCTGCGCGTAGCGTAGAACGTTTTACCGTTTGCCAGAGCTATCCACGGAGCCTGCTGGTAGAAAATCTCCTGCGATTGCTGGTAAAGCGCGGCGCGCTCTTCCGGTTTACTCACCAGCTTCGCCTTTTGAACCAACGAATTATACTCTTTATCGCACCAGCGCGCGGCGTTAGATCCGGTTTTTATGCTGTCGCAGCCCAGCAGCACATCGGCGAAGTTATCCGGATCGCCGTTGTCTGACATCCAGCCAAACAACGCGGTGTCATGCTCACCTTTACGCATTCCGGAGAGATATTCCCCCCACTCGTACGACACAATTTTCGCCTTCACGCCCACCTTTGCCCAGTCGCTCTGGATCATCTCAGCAATCCGTCGGGAGTTCGGGTTGTAAGGGCGCTGAACCGGCATTGACCACAGCGTCGCTTCAAAGCCGTTTTCCAGCCCCGCCTGCTTCAGCAGATCTTTTGCCTTTTGCGGGTCGTAAGCGTAATCCTGCAGATCTTTATTGAAGCCCATCATATTCGGCGGAATCGGCGATTTTGCCACCGTACCGGAACCTAAAAAGACGGCGTTAATAATGGCCTTTTTATCGGTCGCGTAGTTTAGCGCCTGACGCACCAGTACGTTATCAAACGGTTTTTTCTCGGTATTAAACGCCAGATATCCGACGTTCAGCGCTTCAACCGAATGCAGCGTCAAATCTTTATTCTTTTTAATCTCGTCAAACTGTACGGGGGCTGGCGCCGGGATTATCTGGCACTCATTGGTTTGCAGTTTTGCCAGCCGCGTCTGGACGTTTGGCGTGATTGAGAAGATCAGGTGCTTCGTTGGAACGGCGCCATCCCAGTAGTTAGGGTTGGCAAGATAGCGGATTTGCGAGTCCTGCTTGTACTGTTGCAACACGTAAGGACCGGTGCCAATCGGCCAGTTATCGACGTTTTCCGGGGTGCCTTTTTTCAGCATCGCGTCGGCATATTCCGCAGAAAGGATGGAGGCAAAATCCATACCCCAGTCGGCAAGAAACGCGGCATTAGGTTCATTGAGGACAAACTGAACGTGATAATCATCGACCTTCTTCACTTCTTTAATCAGTTTATCCAGACCAACATCGTTAAAGTATTCGTAGCTTCCCTGAGAAACCTTGTGATACGGATGATCGGCATCTTTCTGCCGTAATACCGAGAAAATCACGTCATCAGCGTTGAAGTCGCGGGTCGGTTTAAAGAATTTATTACTGTTGAATTTCACGCCCTGACGCAGGGTAAACGTATAAGTCTTACCGTCCGGAGAAATCGTCCAGTCTGTTGCCAGAGACGGTATCGGGGTATTTTTTACCGGATCAAAGTTAATGAGTCGGTTGTAGAGCACCTGTGAACTGGCCACAAATGAAGGACCTGAACTGGCGATTTGCGGGTTAAATGACTCCGGAGATGCTTCAGAGCAATAGATGATGGTGTCAGTATTGGCCGCGAACGCAGCGCCTGACGGTAAGACAGCGCTGAGAGCCAGCGCGAGTAACGTTTTCCTTGCAATCATGGTTATAAGCCTTCTTATTTTATTATTAACAGGGATATCAGAGCATAGCTGACAAAAACTGACCAATAACAAATCACTATCAGGTTATTCTAATCCGGTGTATTTCGCTGAATAATTCATCACTCCAAGCGAATTAATTTCCCTTAAGTCTTTTTCAAAACGTCAAGATTTTTCCCGGCACTCTATGCCATGAAAATTAGCCCCTTTTTGCCTCTCTTTCGCCGTTTGCTCGTTTTTATAAAACGTAAAGTAGATACGTGAAGAAGTCTAAGGGGTAACAACGTGGCAAAAACTCTCTTGCGCAGCGGCAATTTGGATGACTATCAGGCCGTGGGCGGCGGTGGTCAGGCCGTGTTTGATTCAGCATTGCAAATTCGTGAAACGCTTCGTCTGCGTAAACAGCAGGCGATGGTGGATTGTCTGGCGATCCCACAAATTAACGACAACGGCGATCGGGTTGACTGGTATTCCCCGATAGAAGGGAAAGCCGTGGCGTGGAAAGCCGCTGATGAAGAAGCACGTTTTCGTGCGCTGCGCTATCTGGGGAGCACGCTGGAAAATGCGGCGACCCTGAGCCGTAAAAGCCTGCAATCGGGGAAAACCTCCCTACAGCTGTTTGGCTCACTGCTCGAAAAAGCCATCCAATTTCCCGGTGAAAATCACGTGTTTCTGGTTGATGGTAAACCCGTTATTACATTCTGGGGCTTCGTCAATCTGAATGAAAATCCTCGCGCCGATGTGCTCGACTGCCTGCGCATTGCCGATGTTCCTCCTGTGGTTACCGTAGCAGAGCCAGAACAGGAAGAAGAAATCGCACCGGAAATTACCTTTGCCGAGGCCGATGTCCCCTTACTGGCGCCGGTCATTGATCAGCCAAAACCGGCTGAACCTGAACCTCAACCCCCGGTTATTGTTAACGAACCTGAAGTCACTGCGCCGCCGGTACAGGAGAAGCCCATACGCCGCCTGCCGCTGTGGAGCCTCCCCGTTGTCGTAGTGATTATTGCAGCCATCGTTGGGCCGCTGCTGTGGAAGCAACAGACCACCCAGCCCGTACCCGCAGTAGCTGCTATTGAAGTCGCTAAGGTTGATATGGCACCGCTGCCAGCACTGACATCTGCACTGCCCCTGCATCGTGCTGAAGTGACCCCAACTGCGAAGAAAGAGAAACCTGTCGAAGGACCGGTGGTTATCGCCGCAATTCCAAAAGATGCGCTGGTGATGGATGCCAACCAGATGAAGGCAGGAACGACGCGTTTTCTCAACGGTAACTGGCGCGTCATGGTCGATGTTAAAGATCCGGTGAGCGGCAAAGCGCCGTCGCTGCGCTATCAGATCCAGGCCAATAAAGGCACTGCGCGCGTGGTGCATGGTGACAATATTGTTTGTCGTGCCGAGATTTTCTCCGGTTTGCACCAGTCGGGTGAATTAATGATTAAGAGTCGCGGCAATGCCCGTTGTACCGACGGTTCACGTTATCCGATGCCTGAAATTACCTGTAAAGCGGGAACCAATGACGTCGCCGCCTGTACCGCGCGTTATGACGATCACGCGGAAATCCCTCTGACGATCAAAAAGATAGGTGCCTGATTTTATGTTGGTGAATCTGTGTGATTACAAACAGAGCGTGACGCTCATCGCCAATAGCGGTGTGCAATTCCTGGATTTCGGCCTCACGCCGCAGGAATCTGCGCACCACGGACGCTTTGTGCGCAAAACGGCAAACGGTCCGCTACTGAGACTAGACTTCGATCTGACGTCAGGACGCTATACCCTACCGGGCAGCACCGGCGCGCAACCCGAAGTGGTGAAGCCGGAAAGTACTCAGACGCTGCACTATTCGCTGGACGTGCTCGACGGCGTCTGGCTGCCGCTGCCGTTTTTGCGCTTTAACCCGCCGCGTACGTTTGTTGAAGGTCCGGATAACTGGGCACGCGTGCAGGTGCGAAAGCTGCCGCAGCCGGACAGCGCGGGCAACACCCACCGTGTTACCGTAGCGCTGGACAGCCAGCTTACTGAAAATGCCCCTGCGGCGTTAACCCCCAACGAAAATGATCTGCTTAACGGTACACGGTTTGCGCTGGCCTGGCATGACAACGAAATTGCTGATTTCCTTGACCAGACCTGGATTGACGGCTGGTTGCGCGAATCTTTTATGCACCATGTCACCCAACATGAGAACCGCTCAGAACAAGAGATCCAGCAGGCGCTGCGTAACTTTGAATACCAGGCGCACTGGCTGAATGTGCTGACCCTGTTAGGTGAGCAGCTTTCCGTCCCGGAAGTGAAACTGGTTACGCACACCCTTAGCACACCCGCCATTCCCGTCGATCTTATTTTGGATATCGGTAATACCCATACCTGTGGTGTCCTGATTGAAGATCACGGGGATGCCAATGACGGGCTGCGTCAGACCGCTGAATTGCAGGTCCGTTCGTTAAGCGAGCCGCAGTTCCTCAACGATCCGCTATTCACCAGTCGGCTGGAGTTTTCCGAAGCGCGCTTTGGTAAGCAGCACTTTTCCGTTGAGAGCGGACGTGATGACGCCTTTATCTGGCCGTCGATTGTGCGTGTGGGTGATGAAGCCCGTAAGCTGGCGATGCAGCGTATGGGCACCGAGGGCAACAGTGGGATCTCAAGCCCGCGCCGCTATCTGTGGGATGAAACGCCGGTGTTACATGACTGGCGCTTTAGCCAGATGAATGGCAAAACCCAGCGCGAACCGCTGGCTACCGCCTTCCCGCTGATGAACCTGATGAACGATGACGGGCAACCGCTGTTCAGCCTGCCGCAGGACGATCGTCTACCAGTGTTCTCACCACAATACAGCCGCAGCACGCTGATGACGCATATGCTGTGCGAAATACTGGCCCAGGCGCTGGGGCAAATTAACAGCGTAGCGACGCGTTTGCGCCTCGGATTCCCGGCGTCTCCTCGTCAGTTGCGGACGCTGATCCTGACCCTACCGTCGGCGATGCCCAAACAGGAGCGCGAGATTTTCCGCCTGCGCATGTTTGAAGCTATTGCCCTGGTCTGGAAAGCGATGGGCTGGCACCCGCAGGATGAAGACTTCACCACCCGTAAGCAGCAGGAAAAAAGTGTGGTTCCCGTACCTGAAATTCAGATGGAATGGGATGAAGCCAGCTGCGGGCAACTGGTGTGGCTGTATAACGAGGCTATCTCACACTACGATGGCCACACCGAATCGTTCTTTAACGCCCTTGCCCGCCCGGACCGTTTGCCGGAGCCTGGTGAGACTAAAGGTCGAGCACTGCGCGTGGCATCGATCGATATTGGCGGCGGGACAACGGATATGGCTGTCGTTCATTACAAGCTTGATGACGGCGTTGGCGCGAATGTCAAAATTACCCCGCATCTGCTGTTCCGTGAAGGTTTTAAAGTTGCGGGCGATGACATGCTGCTGGACGTGATTCAGCGCTGCGTGTTGCCTGCGCTGCAAACCCGCTTACAACAGGCTGGCGTGACCGACGCCGCCGCATTGCTGGCCACGCTATTTGGCGATTCCGGGCGCATCGATACTCAAGCAATTCTGCGTCAACAAACGGCATTGCAGCTCTTTATGCCGCTTGGTCATGCGGTCCTCTCTGCCTGGGAACAAAGCGATATTAACGATCCGGTCGCCGGACTACATGCCACCTTTGGCGAACTCCTGAGTCAACAACCCACGCGCAACGTGATGAACTACATCCAACAGGCTATCGATCATGCGTTGCCAGCAGGGTCGCCAGCGTTTGATGTTCTGAGCGTGCCGTTACAGGTACAGTTCAGGCAGTTACAAGAAGCACTATTGGCGGGGCAATTTACCCTGACTTCCCCGCTGCACGCGGTTTGTGAGGCCATTTCACATTATCGCTGCGATATCTTATTAGTGACCGGCAGGCCCGCCTGTTTACCGGGTGTACAGGCGTTGATCCGCCATCTGCAACCTGTTCCGGTTAACCGTATGATCTGGATGGATAACTACCGCGTGCATGAGTGGTATCCGTTCAGCCAACAGGGGCGGATTGGTAACCCTAAATCCACCGCTGCTGTAGGCGCTATGCTGTGCAGCCTGGCGCTGGATTTGCGTTTGCCACGTTTTAACTTTAAAGCTGCCGATATCGGCGCTTACTCGACCGTACGCTTCCTCGGTGTGCTGGATAATACGGTCAATACCCTGCGTGATGAGAACATCTGGTATCACGATATTGATCTGGATAAACCCGGGGCGAAACTGGATGCCCGGTTGCATTTCCCGTTACGTGGCAACGTGACGTTAGGATTCCGGCAACTGGCAAACAGCCGCTGGCCTGCCACGCCGCTGTATACGCTCAGCATAAACTCTGCCGAACTGGCAAAAACTATCGCCGGAGATGGCGTGTTGAATGTTCGGCTGCAGCTACGCGGCGGCAGCAAAGAAAGTGGCCCGGAATTCTTCATCCTGAGTGATGCCTGGTTACAGGACGGCACCCCCGTTGCCGCCAATGCCTTAACGTTAAAACTGAATACGCTGGCAGACCGTCGCCATAGCGGAAGCCATTACTGGATTGATAGCGGGAGCGTGTACCTGAAATGAGTAAGATGTTAAATACCGCGCAGACCGCCATCGAGTGGGTCGCTGATACCCGTCAACGTGCGGTGCGTCTTGATGATGAAGCGGATGCCCTGCTGGCACAGCTTACGCTAGCCGCAGTGAGTGAATCTGCGCTGAAGACGACCTTTTCATCGCAAGGATGTATAGGGTTATACGGACACTCACAATCGGCAAAAGCACATCTGCTGGCGGCATTGTGCTGCAATGCCACTGGCAAAGTGAATATTGTTACCCCGGATCGCAGCTTTGATTATTTCTCGCATATTAATCCGGGCCATGCACCAACCAATATGGCGATCCGTTTTACGCGCGATGAAAATCCGCATGATAGCGAATGGCCGTTGCGTCTGCGGTTACTCAGTGAAGCCGAACTGGTACAGCTATTTATCGCCCAGTTCAGCGCGCTCCCGGACAACCGACAGGTCGAGAAATCGATTATTGAGGCGCGCCTGGAAAAATGGCAAACGCTGCGTCAGCGTCACCCGGTGCCGGGGATTACCGCACATGATGTTGCGGCAATTGGTCGTTTCTGGCGCTCCTGCGTACCGGCAAACCAGCAGCAAATTGACGATGCACTATGGTATCAGTTTGCCACGTTGCTGCCCGCACTGGATCTGACTACCCGGGCAAACGCCTGGGCGTTACTGTGGGGAGAACAACCAGAGCTGACGCAGCAGTGGCTGGCGCTGGCGCACACGTTGCAACAAACCGGACACGCGCAAGAATTAGCGGCCCCGCTGAGCCTGCTGGTTGATCATTTTGGTTTACCGGCCGAAAGTTTCCTGACCCAGGTGGCATTGACCGGCAATAATGAGGCGCAAAGCGATGTGGTGGTTCATCCGATTGAAAATCATCAGTTGCTCAATGCGGTCAGCCTTTCTTTGTCGTCACTGGCGCTGCTCACGCGCGAGCTGGTCCTGACGGTTGAAGACGCGGTGCTGGAGAATGTCGATCTGCTCGATATCCCCCTCGCCCCGGATGCTCATCCTCATCCACTGTGGCAGGCAAAATTAGGCTGGATGCTGGAACATTATCGCCAGCACCTGCAACCGGATGTGCTCTTAATCTGCAACGCGGTCTCTGCCCGCGCCCAGACGCCCGCCATCACCCGCAAGCTGTTGGGCTGGGTCAACGATACCCAACCTGTTCATGATGCCGCATTACCGGGCGTGGTTTGGGCCATTACCCCGCAGGATGCGCGTTTTAGTACCCAGCAAAACCTTGATGAATCCGTGCAGCAATTAATGGGCAAGCCCGGGCTGCATTGGGGTACGTTGCAGGCGCTGGATAAACATAGCTTACAACGTCTTGTCGAATGGCTGACTCAGGCAACCTCACCACAGCAGCGCCAGGCCAGGTTGACTTCTCTACGCGAGCAGCATCAACAGCGCATCCGCGAAACTCTGAAAAGCTGGATTAATCCCGCTCAAGCTGAATCGGATAGCCACGAGTCGGTGATCCGCCAGTTACAGGCGCAAGCGGCAAAACATGGCGAACTGCTGGATGGTTTGCTCCCGCCGATGCGCATTTTTGAGTCGCTGCTGCGTATTCAGCAACCTCGCGAGGAGCAGGTAAGCGGTTTATTTAATGAAGAGATTGACCTGTTTGCCGAGGTGCGTGACACACTACACTCGCCGGAAAGTCAGGAGACCGGATATCAGGCACACAAAATGTGGATTAACCACGTGCGCCAGTGGTGTCGCGATGAAAATAATGCCCGCCGTTTACGACTCGATCCCCGTACGTTAAGGCAGGTTGCCGACATTCTCGTCACCACCAGCTATCGCCTGGAGATGCCACAACGCTTACAGCGCATTATGCAGCGCGAAAATTTCTGTGCCGCGCAGTTACACGCCGATATTGGTGATTTTATTACCTGGCTTGGATTTGCCGACGTTGCTGAGGAACAGCGCCCTGCCAGCAGGATCCAAAAAGGATCGGCTATTTTTAGCGCGCCGAAGCAATCGCCGATGTTACGCCTGACGAAGCTGGATGAACAACCCTCGCATGGTGCAAGCCGTTACGTTTACGACTGGCTGGTTGCCTTGTACACCCGTGCGAATGAGAATGCGGGATATCAGCACCCACAGGATGTCTCTGAAACCGACAAAAAACGATTAAATGCCCTGCTTTTCTCCTGAAACGGCGAATACGCCGTCATCAGAAAAGAGAAAACATCAGCGCAACGGGAAAACTCATCGGCCAGGTCGCCCCGACTAATACCGCGCTAAGAAAGCGGATCCGCTTTTTATCGCGGGAAAGAAACCAGGTGATGATTGCCGTGATGACGGCCATCACCGCATAAAAAACCAACATTTTTTGGTATAGGGACATTTAAGGCATCCTGGCCAGAAGGGAAAATCGCGCGCAATATGCTCTTTTTCATGACTCACATCAAGTTTTATTAATTAATTTAAGAAAAACGGCTGTAAAACAACCCATTTTCATTATGTTCAGAATTCGTACTATTGCGGATAGTTATAAGCCGTACTATACCCATAAGGGTTAAAACGAAAGGTGGCAAAAATGAATGTTTCCAGTAAAACTGTGGTGCTGATAAATATATTTGCTGCTGTAGGACTTTTCAGTCTGATATCCGCAAGGTTCGGCTGGTTTGCTTGATGTAACTCTTCTTGATTAATTGCAGCGTCCGCTGGCAGAGAGGATCTTCTCTCTGCCATCAGTAAACGATCTTCCCACTCTGCTATTACTGGGTAAATTATCCTTAATATGTAATACCCCTAATCCTTCTGCGGCATTATATTGCCCGAATATCGGCCAGGTGTTGTGCCGGTATGTTGATGGAAGAACGCAATAAAAGCACTGTCGCTGACAAACTCCAGATATTGCGCGACCTGGCTGATATGGCCTCCGTCAGCCAACATCTCCATGGCTTTTAACAGCCTAAATTGCTGCCGCCAGTCCTGATAATTCATCCCGGTATCCCTGATAAATATTCGGCTGATCGTCCTCTCGCATGCCCCAACCTGTCGGGACAATTGATTCAGTCGTGGTGGCAATTCCCCCATGCGTAATCCCTTGAGCCACACGTTAAGCCGCGGATCTGAGGGATACTGCAATGTCCAGTTTTCAGTGCGGGCGGCACGCATTTCCTCACAAAAAACGGTAATGAGGCTGGACTGCTGTGCGGCAGGCATTTCCCATGGCCAGAAGGCCATACGTTCTATCACTTCAAAAAACAGCGGATTAACTTCGACTATCTGCAGCGGTAACTCAGATAACGGCAATGCGGTAGAAAAGTACAAAGAGCGATAAGCCATCACACCACGCATTATGGCACGATGTACCGTGCCTGCCGGGATCCAAACCGCACGACGTGGCGGTAGCAGACACAGGGCCTGCTCCAGCTCAATCGTAATACTTCCCGCTGCCGAAAAAAGTAGCTGATGACGAAGATGACTGTGCCGCCCGGAATCATGTACCCCCATATCGGCAGCAATACCGATTACCGGTTTATCAAAGCTATCCGCATCAAAAGCATCATCAGGGGCAATTTTCATTATCTGTCTGATATTTGATATTTAAAGTCCTGATAATGGTAATACGACATATCCCTTTCAGCAATAATGCCCGCCTGTTTTCTGTCTCTCTGGATATTGCTATGAACACACTTCGTCGCCCATCGCTGTGGCTTCTTACGCTACTGATTATGTTTCCACAACTGGTGGAAACCATTTACAGCCCGGCATTGCCGGGTATCGCTACCTCTTTTCACGTAAGCAGTGAGCGCGCGGCTCAAACACTCTCCGTTTATTTTGTTGCCTTTGCCGTCGGCGTAGCGATATGGGGTTGGCTAAGTGACTGCATCGGACGACGTTGGGCGATGTTGGCAGGGCTTATCTGCTATGGAACAGGTTGCGCATTGGCCGTTGTTGCCACCGACTTCAGCGTTTTGCTGCTGGCACGGATGATCTCCGCCGTCGGTGCGGCTGCGGGGTCGGTCGTGGTACAGACCATGCTAAGGGACAGTTATGAATCAACTGCGCTATCGCGCGTCTTTTCCGTGATGGGGGCCGCGCTGGCATTGAGTCCGGTTTTTGGCCTGCTAAGCGGAGGTTGGTTAGTGAGTCTGTACGGCCATACCGGTGTCTTTGTTGCCCTTGTGCTGTTGGCGTTGCTACTGCTAATACTGACAGCGACCATGCTGCCAGAAACCCGGCCCGAACATACGCTCAGCCCGAAGCTTGCCGCGCTATTTTCCCGCATGATGCGGGACAGTGAGTTGCGGAAAAACGCCATGCTGGTTGCCCTGCTGAACACCATGCTGTTTAGCTATTACAGCCTAGCACCGTTTCTTTTTGGGCAATTAGGATGGAGCTCCAGAGCCTTTGGCTGGACGGGGTTGCTACTTGCGTTTGCTTCTCTGTCAGGTAGCCTGCTGAACCGAAGACTGTTAACGACAGGTCTGACGCCGGAGCGACTGGTACGTTATGCCTGTGTGCTGGCAGTGTTGTCAGGTCTCGTCGCATGGTGTTTACAGCACTCCGCGTGGATCCTGATTCCGGTGTTCGGCGTGGTGATTGCCTATGGTATCGCCATTCCCAATGTGCTGAGTCAGGCGCTGCGTCACTACCGTGAACAGGTCGGGGCCGCCGGTGCTTTGTTCGGATTAAGCTATTACCTGTTACTTGGGATGATGCTGGGTTTAGCAGGCATGGTGCAGCAACTGGGGCTGGTTCTGAGCGTCTGTGCCCTACTCGCCTGGCTTTGCAGCCTGGGCCGCAGATAAACCCGATGGCGATCCTGAAAGCACAAAGCCCCGGCTATATGCTGGGGCTTTGTTGTATCAATTAGCCTGACCTCGCGGATATTTCCAACTTACCGCCGTCCGATGGCGACGAGGCCAGTGGCGCGAATAGTATAGACACACGTATGCCAATATTTAGCTATCCGTGCCCCATTCGCCGATCGCGCTTAAGATATTACTCATGCTTGATCATAACATGGCGAATAACCGTGTAATCCTCCAGCCCATAAACCGACATATCCTTTCCATAGCCGGACTGTTTTTGCCCACCGTGCGGCATCTCGCTAACCAGCGTGAAATGGGTATTGACCCAGGTGCAACCATATTGCAGGCGAGCGCTAAAGCGATGCGCTCGCCCAACATCCCGGGTCCAGACGGAGGATGCCAGGCCGTATTTCGAATCGTTGGCCCATGCCAGCACCTGATCTTCATCATCAAATACGGTCACGCTGACCACCGGACCGAAAACTTCCCGCTGTACGATGGCATCGTCCTGCTTCGCCCCAGCAAGCAGCGTCGGGGCAAAATAGTAGCCTGAACCATCCACTTTTTTACCGCCGGTGATGACCTTAATATGGCCCAACGCTTTAGCCTCATCGACCGCTTTAGTCACGCGATCGAGATGTGCCTGCGAGCTCACTGGTCCCAGCTCGGTCGATTCATCATTCGGCGGACCGATTTTCAGGCTGGCAACGGCGGCGCCAAGTTTTTCGACCAGTGCATCATAAATGCCTTTCTGGGCATAGATTCGGCAAGCGGCGGTACAGTCCTGCCCGGCGTTGTAATAACCAAAGGTCCGCACGCCGCTCACCACTGCATCCAGATCGGCATCATCAAAAATGATCACCGGAGCTTTTCCGCCCAGTTCCATATGCGTACGCTTAATTGACGGCGCGGTGTGCTGAATAATGTGTTCGCCGGTTGCAATGGAGCCGGTCAGCGAAACCATACGCACTTTTTCATGACCGGTCAGCGGATCGCCCACCGTTTTACCGCGACCAAACAGCACGTTAATCACGCCAGCCGGATAAATGTCTTTGGCGAATTCGGCTAATTTAAGCGCTGTCAGCGGAGTAATTTCTGACGGTTTAATCACCACGCAGTTCCCCGCCGCCAACGCTGGAGCCAGCTTCCACGCCGCCATCATCAGCGGATAGTTCCACGGCGCAATAGAAGCCACCACGCCCAGCGGATCACGGCGAATCATCGAGGTATGCCCTTCCAGATATTCACCGGCCGCCTGTCCTTGCAGGGTACGCGCCGCACCGGCAAAGAAGCGGAAAACATCGACAATAGCGGGAATTTCATCGTTGAGAACACAGTGCAGCGGTTTACCGCAGTTAAGTGATTCCAGCTCAGCGAAGGTTTGCGCGTTATCAGCAATAGCATCCGCCAGTTTCAGCAGCAGTTCAGAGCGGACTTTCGGCGTGGTTTGCCCCCAGGTGGCAAACGCGGCGTCTGCCGCACGTACAGCGGCATCAACCTGCATGGCTGACGCCTCAGCAATCTCCAGAATGAGTTCACCAGTGGCAGGGTTATAGACTGGCTGCTTTTCACCTTCACCGTTGACCAGCTCGCCATTAATCAGTAATTGATGTTGCATAGCAATTTCCCATATCGTCGTTTATTTACCGTTTCCGGCGAGAGTGTCGCCTTCACGCGTTAGCCACCAGGCCCCTAAAATTGGCAGTGTTGTCACCAGCATTACCAGCAATGCCACAACGTTGGTGACAGGCACATCCCGTGGACGGCCCAATTGATTGAGCAACCACAGAGGAAGTGTTCTTTCATGTCCGGCGGTGAACGTTGTCACGATGATTTCATCAAACGACAAGGCAAACGCCAGCATCCCCCCCGCCAGAAGTGCCGATGCCAGATTTGGCAGCACGACATAACGAAAGGTTTGCCAGCCATTGGCGCCAAGATCCATAGACGCTTCGACCAGACTCCATGAGGTACGGCGAAAACGCGCCACAACGTTGTTAAACACCACCACCACGCAAAATGTCGCATGGCCCACCACGATCGTGAGAAAACCCGGTTCCAGGTTGATGGTTTTAAACGCGGTCAACAGCGCAAGGCCGGTAATAATGCCCGGCAGCGCGATCGGCAACAGTAGCAACAGCGATATTGCACTTTTGCCAAAAAAGTCCCTACGCCACAGCGCGGCCGCGGCCAGCGTCCCCAGAACAAGGGCAATAGCTGTCGACAACGCAGCGATCTTAAGTGACAACGTCACAGATTCCAGGATATCGCTACGCTGCGCAGCAACGCTAAACCACTTCAGCGTTAATCCTTGGGGTGGAAAACTAAAAGCAGCCTCCTCAGTATTAAAAGCATAGGTGGCGATGATGAGGATGGGAAAGTGCAGGAAAATAACCCCGCCCCATGCCGCCAGTTTGAGTAGCCAGGGTGCGCGTTCAGAGTGCATCGAAAGCTCCCAGACGCTTCACGAACGCCAGATACAGTGCGATTAACACAATCGGCACCAGAGTAAATGCCGCCGCCATCGGCATATTGCCGATCGCCCCTTGTTGCGAATACACCATGTTGCCGATGAAATAACCCGGCGGTCCCACCAGTTGCGGCACAATAAAGTCACCCAACGTCAGAGAGAAGGTAAAGATCGAACCCGCTGCAATACCCGGTATCGCCAATGGAAGCACCACATAGCGGAAGGTTTGACGCGGACGCGCGCCCAAATCAGCAGAAGCCTGTAACAGCGACGGCGGAAGTCTCTCCAGCGCGGCCTGTACCGGCAGGATCATAAACGGCAGCCAGATATAGACGAACACCAGGAAACGCCCTAACCCTGAAGTCGACAGCGTATTGCCGCCTACCGCAGGCAATGTCAGGAACGAAAGCAGCAACGGCTCCAGCCCAAGGTGGGTTAAAAACCACTGCGCCACGCCGTCTTTAGCCAACAGCAGCGTCCACGCATAGGCTTTAACGATGTAGCTGGCCCACATTGGCAACATTACGGCAATGTAAAAAAAAGCCTTCATTTTGCCGCTGGTATAGCGAGCCATATACCACGCCATCGGAAACGCCAGAATCGCGCTGGCGATGGTGACCGCTACCGCCATCGTCAGAGTGCGCAAAATGATGTCGTAGTTAGCGGGATTAAACAGCGCCTGCAAATTCGCCAGCGTCAGGTCTGGTGTGACCGACATGGTGAAATCGTCGAAGGTATAAAAACCTTGCCACAACAGCGTCAGTAATGAGCCAAAGTAGACGATGCCAAACCACATCAGCGGTCCGAGGAGCAGCAAAAACAGCCCCAGCCCCGGATTACGCCAGAAGTAACCTGAGATCCGATTCAGGTTGGTCGACTGTGGAGGCGAATGTAAGACGTTCATAGCCATTCACCTCTCCTCAACCAGCGGTACCATCACGTCGCGTGACCAGGATGCCATCACCTGCTGACCTGGCGACAACGTTGACGGTAGCATTTCGCCCGTCAGATTCGCCTGGCTAACCAGCAATTTTTCCCCTCCGGCGAGTTTTAGTTCAAACCGCGTCGCCGCCCCCTGATACTGCACCGCCTGGATAACTCCCGTAGCCTGGACTTCTCCCCCGGCATCATTCAAACGAATATGTTCCGGACGCAGGGAGAACATCCCCTGTAGCCCGCAAACGTTCGCCGACATCGTCGCATCGAAGACATTTGACGTCCCGACGAAACTTGCCACAAACGGCGTACGTGGACGCATATACAGTTCACGCGGAGAATCTACCTGTTCAATGCGACCGTTATTAAACACCGCCACACGATCGGACATCGACAGGGCTTCACCCTGATCGTGAGTAACAAAAATGAACGTGATGCCAAGAGATTGCTGTAATTTTTTCAGTTCCAGCTGCATCTGTTCACGCAATTTAAGATCCAATGCCCCGAGCGGCTCATCCAACAGCAGGACGCGCGGCTCATTGACCAGTGCCCGGGCAATCGCCACGCGCTGACGTTGCCCACCGGAAAGCTGCGACGGTTTACGTTCATAAACAAAACCGAGCGCAACTTTATCCAACGCCTCTCGCGCTTTGGCGTGGCGCTGTTTTTTATCGATGCCTTTGACCATCAGCCCGTAAGCGACGTTGTCGAGAATCGACATGTGCGGGAATAACGCGTAATCCTGAAATACCGTATTGACGTCCCGTTCCCAGGGCGGTAATTCGCTGGCCTGCTTACCAAAAATGGTAATTGCGCCGCCTGACAGCTGCTCAAACCCGGCAATCAGGCGCAGACAAGTGGTCTTGCCGGAGCCGGATGGCCCCAGCATAGAGAAAAACTCACCGTCGTTAATCGCAATACTTACCCCATCAACTGCACGAACATCCCCATACAAACGCGAGACGTTATGAAACTCCACTGCGTACGTCATAAAACCCCCAGCGGAATTAACGACCGCCCATGATGGCGATGTAATCCTGCGTCCAGCGACTGTAAGGAACGAATTTTCCACCTTCGGCAATCGGCGTTTTCCAGAAGGCAATTTTGTCAAAGTAGCTATAGCCGTTGGTTTCACAACCCTTTTCACCCAGTAACGGGCTGGCTTTACAACCTTCAGGCACCACTGGCAGAGAACCAAACCAGGCCGCTACGTCGCCCTGTACTTTCGGGGTTAATGACCAGTTCATCCATTTGTAAGCACAAACCGGGTGTTTCGCTTCACTGTGCAGCATGGTGGTATCAGCCCATCCGGTAACCCCTTCTTTTGGGAAGACCGTGGCAATTGGCTGACCTTCGCCTTTCAAGGCGTTAGCCTGATAAGGCCAGGCGCTTGACGCTACCACGCCTTCGTTTTTGAAATCGCTCATTTGCACGGTGGTATCGTGCCAATAGCGATGGATCAGCGCGTGCTGATCGCTCAGGACTTTGATCACCGCCTGATACTGTTTTTCAGTGAGCTGATAGGGATCGGTAATACCCAACTGCGGCTGAGTGGCTTTAACGAATAACGCGGCATCGGCAATATAGATCGGGCCATCGTAGGCCTGAACGCGACCTTTATTGCTTTTCCCATCCTCAAGTTTTTGCTCAACAAACACCACGCTCCAGCTATCCGGCGGCGTTGGGAAAATTTTGGTGTTATACATCAGCAGGTTTGGTCCCCACTGGTACGGTGTGCCGTAAACTTTTCCGCCAACGTTAAACCATTCGCCTTTTACCACGCGTGGATCGATGGTTTTCCAGTTAGGGATCAGCGCGGTATTAATTGGCTGAACGCGTTTTCCCATAATCAGGCGCAGTGAGGCATCACCAGAAGCGGTAACCAGGTCGTAGCCGCCTTTTGCCATCAGGCTGACCATTTCATCAGATGTGGCTGCCGTTTTTACATTAACCGCGCAGCCGGTATCTTTCTCAAACTGTGAGACCCAGTCATATTGTTTATCGGTTTGCCCACGTTCGATATAACCCGGCCAGGCAATAATATCCAGGCGGCCTTCCGGTTTATCTAATGATGTGGGGGGTTCGGCTGCCTGCGCAGTCATCAGCGTCATACTGAGTGCGCACAGGCTACTGAGGGCAAACTGCTTGCTCATAACGTCTTACTCCTGTCTAAAAAATATTGAGCGGCAGCCTTGCCGTAAATATATGTCCTTTTCTAAAAATAGTCGGGGTGTTGTAAGCGTTCCTGTTGGCGCAAGGAAATTTAATCAGGTTGTGAGCTAACGCTCATTACGCTACAGACTCTGACCAGGGGGTAATCTTCCGGAGTATAGACAAGGAGTTAGACGCAGAGGTGGCAATAGTATTAACTATTGATATTTTGTATGGACGCACCCGATATAAATAATACCGTGGTTCAGCATTCACTATTTCGAAAATAAGAACACGCTATTCATTTATATTGAATAGCGCGTTATGGTTTATTTCATCATTTCACGAATTAATTTACCAAGCTGTTTTACGGCCTGCTCTTCGCGATCTCCCCAGTGCCATGCAGTATTAAAACGAAAAAAACGTGTCCAGCTTCCCGAGGTCGAGAACATTTTCCCCGGCGCAATACTGATGTGGTGCGCCAGCGCATGGGTACTGAGCACACCGGCATCAAGCGGTTCCGGCAGCTCCAGCCACAGAAAATAACCACTGTCGTTGTGGTGAATGTTGACTTCCGCCGGAAGATGACGCAGCAGCGTTTGCCAGGCCTGTTGTTTACGTTCCGCCAGTTGCCGACGCAAGCGCCGTAAATGCGCGTCATAGCGCCGGGTTGAAAGATAATCAACAAGGGCAAGCTGCATGGGCGAACTGGTAGATAAGGTGCTCATTAGCTGGAGTCGCTGAATACGCCGGGCATGTTTCCCTGCTGCCACCCAGCCAATACGAAATCCTGGTACCAGACACTTCGAGAAGGACGAACAATGCAGAACGCTGTCGGCGCGATCCCAGGCTTTGGCGGGCAACGGTTTTTCGCGGCCAAAGTACAGCTCGCTGTAAACATCATCTTCAATCAGTATTACGTGGTATTTTTCCAGCAAGGCAACCAGACGCGCCTTTTTCTCTGCGCTGAGCGTAAAACCCAGTGGATTTTGGCTGTTGGTCATTAGCCAGCAAGCTTTTACCGAGTACTCCTGCAACGCCTGCTCCAGCGCGGTGAGATCGATCCCCTCTTTTACGTCGGTGGCAATCGAAAGCGCCTTCAGACGTAATCGCTCCAGGGCCTGCAACGCCCCGTAAAAACAGGGGTTTTCGACAATTACCCAATCACCCGGTTCGGTGACTGCCTGTAGGCTCAGATTAAGGGCTTCCAGCGCGCCGGTGGTGATGACGATTTCGTCAGGTGAAATGGTCATCCCCTGTTGAGCATAGCGACGGGCAATGGCATGACGCAGGTCAGCATTCCCCGGCGGCAGGTTTTCAATCACGCTCATGGCGGTGGCGGTTTTACTCACCTGCGCCAACGAGCGGTTCAACTGCTGAAGTGGAAACAGACGCGGGTCGGGGAATGCGGAGGCAAAGGGCATCACTGACGCATCCCGGCTGGCCTGCAACATATCAAAAATGTAGGTATTGATATCCACCGCTTCATCGCGCATGACCTGCACCTGCGGCGCAGCAAATTCACGTTCGGGGCGCGCGGCGACATAATAGCCAGACTGCGGTCGGGCAATAATCCGCCCCTGGCTTTCCAGCAACTGGTATGCGTGTCCGACGGTCATAAAACTCATTCCGCTGCTGACCACCTGCTCACGCAAGGATGGCAAGCGATCGCCTGGCTGCCATACGCCAGACGCAATTTGATCGCGAATTTGCTCTGCCAGTCGCTGGTACTTTTTCATTTTTCGTCCTGATTACCGGTGTCGGTGACAACCACTGTGTATATCAGTTTACATAATCAGGGTATTTTATTTAACTGTTATAGTTAACAGTTTTACAACATCGGTAATGACAGTTCTTTGCCTACGGCGCGCACAGCTATCTGCACTGCATCAATTTTTGTCGCGAGATTTAAATCGAATAAGCGAGTAATTTCCTGCTTAGACCTGCCGATCCTGTTTGCCAACTCCTGCTGGGTGATATTGGATTCAAGAAAGGCATTTAACAACAGAACCTTAGACGCAACGCTCAGTGGTATTTCCACATAGTCAGTTTCAGTACCTACTGCAGAAGGTAAAGGAATCGGTTCGTTATCGTCGAAGTGACCAATGCGGCTTGCGCAGCCTGCGCCATTTGACACCATAGGGATTCCTACCGGAGTTTTTGCTTTCTATAACGTAACCTGCTTTCGCTTTTGTGGTTTTCGCAGTAACCGGAACAAAGCAACTGCAATTTCTTCAAATCCCACAGGGAGTATTTAACGACACACCGAAAGTGAGAGGTTGCCGATGGAGTTTGCGGAAAAATATCCACAGATAACCAGAGAGTTACCAGCATGAAAATTCAATTAATTAGGCTAAATGAATTTGTTACATCTAATTATTTACTCATTAGTTTCGATTCAGTACACTGCCAGATGAAAATGTCTGGCAACCGATAAGAGATTAGTAAATGAAACAAGTATTATCTTTCTTAATCTGGGTTGGGATCGCTTTAGCAGCATTCTTAGCAATAACATCAACATTATCAAATGTAATACTAATGTTTAGTGCTTATCCTGATTCTATCGGGGATAAATATGCTCACATGTTTATATTTGGACGTTGGACATTTACTGTGGCAATGATTCTTACTTGCTGGTTGCTTTATCGCCTGTCAAAAAATTGATGAGCTACACCCCCTTGAAAAAAATACTCTACCGCCTGTTTGAACAAAGCCGGATTTTCTTTTGATAATCTGGTTGCTTTCTCAAATGGCTCAACCCGCTCCTGAATAGCAAAATAGAGAAGATCTAAATCTCCCAAGTCCTTAAGCTTCCGATAAACTTCATAGTTTGATATTTTTAGGTATCTCGAAGCATGTATAGCACTTGATACTCCACCACCAATCATTAACAATGTGCTGACCGACATACTAAAAGCAATAGACACGGTGATCCGTGAAGAGATTAAGGCTCCAATTTTTAAACCAGAAAGTTCACCGAAAGTATAACTACCCAATGCAGAAGCTACAGTGTCTTTTGCTACATTTGTTACGATATCAGATAAATTAACGTGCTGCATGAAACCATCAATGAATACATTGACCGCTTTTTCCACAATGTTAATATTTTTCGTTGATGTTGCCCGCTTCACTAGTCCCGCAATCCTCATATTATCATCCATATTTTGCCGCCTGTCATCGGTATGGATAAAATCGGATGCGAGAGAATACAAGTCTACAGGAAAGTGAATCAAGCCTTTAATGTATGCAACCAGCATCCCTTCATTTTCTAAATTCAGAGCTGAGAGCATTTCCTTTGCCAAATCTTTTGCGTATCCCATCCCTTAAGGTCCATGTGGTATTATTTTAAATACAATCATAGAGATCATCTTATGTATATTCCATAATTAGACAGCTCGTGACTGTCCATTTTAAGAATAATGCTCACCAGCGATAAAAATTCCAGGCAGGTACCGGCGGTTCCGCTGTTGGTCGCGGATCACCATGTTCATTTCAGTCTGATTGACACGATAACCGGATGTCACCCGAAGCTCAGTGATGCCATTCGCCCTCTTTCCCTCACTACACCGTCATGAGAACTCAACCGTATGAATGCCGTCGTCGCTATGCCAGCTAGCTGGCGGTAATGCAAGGACAACGCGGCACGCAGGACTGCTGGGTCATAAATCGGCCAAAATGACCGAGAAATATCACGATGAAAGGAATGACAGTTGGGTGATTCTGGCAATTTAATTTTAGCCATTATTGGGGAGGAGTTTTGGGGAAGGCCCATAACAGTCGGGTAACTGTTATGGTTAAAAAGAACTGTTCTGTTTCTGCCTTCCATTGCTCCTCAGACTTAGAATTGCGCCAAATCAATTTTGCCTGCGGAGTTAAGCATGTTCGGTCTTGACGCGTTTCACCTGGCAAGGATCCAGTTCGCGTTTACGGTATCCTTTCACATCATCTTTCCGGCTATTACTATCGGGCTCGCCAGTTATCTGGCTGTGCTGGAAGGGCTATGGCTAAAAACGAAAAATCCCACCTGGCGATCGCTTTACCATTTCTGGTCGAAAATATTCGCCGTAAATTTTGGTATGGGTGTAGTTTCCGGGCTGGTGATGGCTTATCAGTTCGGCACCAACTGGAGTGGTTTTTCCGAGTTCGCCGGGAGTATCACTGGGCCGTTACTGACCTATGAAGTATTAACCGCCTTCTTCCTCGAAGCTGGTTTCCTTGGGGTGATGTTGTTTGGCTGGAATCGGGTTGGTCCAGGGCTTCATTTCTTTGCCACCTGCATGGTCGCACTGGGTACCATTATTTCAACCTTCTGGATCCTCGCCTCCAACAGCTGGATGCAGACACCGCAAGGCTATGAAATAGTTAACGGCCAGGTCGTTCCCGTCGACTGGTTCGCCGTTATTTTCAATCCTTCGTTCCCCTATCGTCTGCTGCATATGTCGGTTGCCGCCTTCCTGAGTAGCGCGTTGTTTGTTGCTGCCTCTGGGGCATGGCATTTGCTGCGCGGGAATAACACACCAGCAATTCGAGCGATGTTTTCGATGGCGCTGTGGATGACATTAATCGTCGCTCCATTGCAGGCCTTGATTGGCGATATGCACGGTTTGAATACGCTGAAGCATCAGCCGGCAAAAATTGCTGCGATTGAAGGACACTGGGAAAATCGCCCCGGTGAACCGACTCCGCTGCTGCTGTTCGGCTGGCCGGATATGGAGCAGGAACGCACCCGCTATGGGCTGGAAATCCCGGCGCTGGGCAGTCTGATCCTGACCCATAGTCTGGACAAACAGGTCCCGGCCCTAAAAGAGTTTCCTAAAGAAGACAGGCCCAACTCCACCATGGTGTTCTGGTCGTTTCGCATAATGGCCGGGCTAGGCATGCTGATGATCCTGTTGGGCGCGTTTGCCCTGTGGCTGCGCTATAAGCAGCGTTTATACACCTCGCGCCCTTTTCTGCGCTTTGCCTTGTGGATGGGTCCTTCCGGTCTGATTGCCATCCTTGCCGGTTGGGTGACCACTGAAGTTGGCCGTCAGCCTTGGGTGGTTTACGGTCTGCAACGTACGGCGGATGCGGTTTCTGCACATGGCGATTTACATATGAGCATCAGCCTGCTGTCCTTCTTTGTGGTGTACAGCTCAGTGTTTGGCGTGGGTTACAGCTACATGATCCGCCTGATCCGTAAAGGGCCACAGGAAGATGACCCGACCATTCCGCCGACAGGCACGCCTGCCCGGCCGCTTTCAGCCGCCGTCCTCGATTCTCAACCGGAGGCACATCGCTAATGGGTATCGATTTATCAGTTATCTGGTTTGTGATTATCGTCTTCGCCACGCTGATGTATATCGTGATGGACGGTTTTGATCTCGGGATTGGCATTTTATTCCCAGCGATTCAGGACGCTGACGACCGCGATGTTATGGTCAACAGCGTCGCCCCAGTATGGGACGGCAATGAAACCTGGCTGGTGTTGGGCGGAGCCGGATTATTCGGCGCTTTCCCCCTGGCCTATGCGGTGATTGTCGATGCGCTGACGATCCCGTTGACCCTGATGCTAATCGGCCTGATTTTTCGCGGCGTCGCGTTCGAGTTTCGCTTCAAAGCCACACCGGCTCACCGACCATTCTGGGATAAAGCCTTTCTCGGCGGTTCAATCCTCGCGACATTCACGCAAGGTGTCGTGGTGGGTGCCGTACTCAACGGATTTTCCGTTACCGGACGCAGCTACAGCGGCGGTCCTTTCGACTGGTTGACCCCGTTCACGTTGTTCTGCGGTGTTGGTCTGGTCGTGGCTTACGCCCTGCTGGGGGCGACATGGCTGGTGATGAAAAGCGAAAATCCGTTGCAGGATAAAATGCGCAGTGTGGCCAAACAACTGCTGCTGGCAATGTTGGTTGTGATTGCCATTATCAGCCTGTGGACACCACTGGCACATAGCGCGATTGCCGAGCGTTGGTTTAGCCTGCCCAACCTGTGGTTCCTGATGCCTGTTCCGCTGCTGGTTGCGCTTATCAGTCTCTGGCTGTGGCGTTCGCTGGGGCAACATAACTGCCATACACTGCCTTTTGTATTAACGCTGGGGCTGATTTTTCTCGGGTTTAGCGGGCTGGGGATCAGTATCTGGCCACATATCATTCCACCGTCTATTACGCTCTGGCAGGCGGCGGCTCCGGCACAAAGTCAGGGCTTTATGTTGGTTGGCGCACTGCTGATTATCCCGATAATCCTGGTGTACACCTTCTGGAGCTACTACGTTTTCCGCGGGAAAGTTCAACATGGTGAGGGGTATCATTGATGCAACAAACAATCTGGAAACGCCTGATGTGGCTGGTGATCCTCTGGGGAGGCAGCGTGCTGGCCCTGGCCGCCGTTGGTATGTTCTTTCGTCTCCTGATGACAGCCGCCGGATTTAAGTCCTGATACTCTCCTTGCAAACAACCGGGCAGCACTGTATTGCCCGGTTGTGACAAATCCCAACACTGGCTAAACAAATATGTAAAAAACATCGAAATGGCAAAACAGAGATTGTCATTAACCCGATTAAAATATTGAATAGTCACCAGGCGAAATTATCGCCAATTCCGCAGCTAACGTACCAGAGGGTGCATGATGTTTAAGAAAGGGTTAACGGTGTTATTGCTGGCCAGCGCGCTTTTTTCCGGTCAACTTTTCGCTACTAATCAGGGACATGAATATCTTCAGGTGCAGGATGCCGATCACTTACTACGACACACGGCCGACAGCGATGAGCTGCGAGTGACGGCGGAAGAATCCGCCGCCGATCTTCGTGAACACCATCACTGGCAAAAATCACGCAAACCTGATACACATCTGAGTTAACGATTAACCTTTGCGCTTCGGCAGTGTCTTCATCAGTTCTTCTGGACTGACCGAAGCCACGACGCTGCCCGGCAACGGCATCTTCAGAATGTGGTGCTTCATCTTGCCGATTACGTGCATTTCGCACGGTCGGCAATCAAATTTCAGCGTCAGGACTTCATCGCCGTTAACCAGTTGCATCGGTGTTGCTTTCCAGCTTTTGATGTTACCTTTCGCCTGTTTCGGACACAGGTTAAAGGCGAAACGCAGGCAATGTTTGGTGATCATCACCGGCACTTCGCCCTTTTCTTCATGTGCTTCATAGGCTGCATCAATCAACTGAACGCCATAACGGTGATAAAACTCACGCGCTTTTTGGTTGTAGACGTTAGCCAGGAAACTCAAGTGCGTTTGTGGATAAACCGGCGCTGGCTGAGATACCGGTTTGCGGCTACCGCGCTGATAGCTTTGCAGGCGCGCTGCATCCAGCATATCAACGGCTTCACGCCGGAACTGATTTAGTTGACCGTTTGGCACAAACAGTGCGCCCGGCAGATTCATCTGAATATTACGGGCGTAGTACATCGTCTGACCAAGTTTTGCCAGTCCGTCCTGTAGGTTACTCAACGCTTTTTCCGCATTGTTCGCTTCCTCAAACTGGCCGTCCAACGTATGGGTGATACTCACGCCCTCTTCACTGGTGAGCGTCAGAATCAACTGCTCCTGCCAGCCGCCGAGCTCAATATCGATCGCAACACGGCGTTCGCTGGAAGTTTTTGTTAACGCTTGCTGCCAGTTATGATCGAGGTTGCGATTCAGCGGATGATGCGGACGCACTTTGTGCAGGTCGGCGGGCATTTCATTCGGCCATACCCGATAACGATTGTTCCCCGTTTTTTCCACGATGTTGGCGCGAAATCCAACAACCTCACGTTTGATTAACACGTTCAGGCCATCCCCGTTTGCCAGCGGTTCGGTCACTTCAACATCGAGATGATCTTTCGCCACCTTCAGGACTTCGCCGACCGGCAAACCGATAAATTTTGGTGAGTCGAATGCGCCGATATCCCCTTTACGGGCATTCACAAAATAATCGGTGCTGCCGCGATGGAAGGTTTTCTCTGTGGATGGAGTAAAGAAATGTTCGGTACGTCCCGCTGATGAACGGGCCAGATCGCCGCGCTCTTCAATAATGGCGTCGAGCATCTGGCGATAATGCGCGGTAATATTCTTCACATAACTCATGTCCTTATAGCGCCCTTCAATTTTGAAGGAACGCACACCTGCGTCAATCAACGCGCCCAGGTTGGCGGTCTGATCGTTATCTTTCATCGACAACAGATGTTTTTCATAGGACACCACGCGTCCCTGATCGTCTTTCAGGGTATACGGCAGACGGCAAGCCTGGGAACAGTCGCCGCGGTTAGCGCTGCGTCCGGTTTGCGCATGTGAAATATAACACTGCCCTGAATAGGCAACGCACAGCGCACCGTGAATGAAAAACTCAATGGTCGCATCAGTAGCCTGATGGATAGCGCTAATCTGCTCAAGGCTCAGTTCGCGCGCCAGCACAATCTGGGTGAATCCCACATCGGATAGAAATTTCGCCTTCTCAACGCTGCGAATATCGCACTGGGTGCTGGCGTGCAGTTCAATCGGGGGAATATCCAGTTCCAGAATCCCCATATCCTGCACGATCAGGGCATCAACGCCGGTCTGATACAGATCGGTAATTAACCGTTGTGCGGGCTCCAGCTCATCATCATGCAAGATCGTGTTTAGCGTCACAAAGATTTTTGCCCCGTAACGATGGGCAAAAGGCACTAATTCGGCTATATCTTTCAGGCTATTACTGGCGTTATGACGCGCGCCAAAACCTGGTCCACCAATGTAAACGGCGTCTGCGCCGTGCAAAATGGCTTCGCGCGCAATGGCGGTATCCCGAGCCGGGCTTAACAATTCAAGGTGATGAGGCTGCTGGCGCATACAGTTGTTACCATCCACAAGCGGTAAAAATGGCGGTTATTGTAGTCACAAGCGCGGCGTTTCGAAATAGTTTTCCCGATTAACCGCGTGGGTAATGGATCAGCGAGTGAAAATGAACCGTTTGCTCGCTACTGTTACGGTAGCTATGTGCCGTATCTCCGGCGAAACGGACACCTTCACCGGATTTAAGGGTGCGCCACTGCCCCTCAATACACATATCCAGCAGACCACTAATCACCACCACGTGCTCAATTACGCCGGTTTCATGCGGAGTAGATTCACTGAGCGCGCCGGGTGCCAGCAGTATCGAAAAATGATCGAAGCACAGTTGCGGATCCCACGGGAACAACGGTGTGACGACCATCGCCTGCTGCTGGGGATCGAATGTTAGCGTGCCGTCTGACTCTGGTGGTGAAATAAACGTTGAAAACGGGACGTTCAGTCCGGTGGCTATTTTCCACAATGTTGCCACCGTTGGACTGGATTCGTTGCGCTCAATCTGCCCCAGCATCGCTTTTGACACGCCAGTTTCCTCCGCCAGACGCGAAAGGCTCCATTCACGCTGGTGACGTAGCGTCTTGAGCGTTGTGGCCAGATAGTGGGTTAAGTTGTCCATTTTTCTCCTTCGTCGCTCTCCTTTCTCGGGGCTACAGCTTAGCACTTGTACGCTATAACGCACAGTGCTACAGTGACTGACCGTTATAACGCACGCGGAGTTGCTATGCGCACATTTTCCATCCCCTTGCCTACAGTTTTGTCGGGTTTTGTGGCTGTCCTGGTCGGCTACGCCAGTTCAGCGGCCATTATCTGGCAAGCGGCGCTGGCCGCAGGTGCGACGACTGGGCAAATTGCGGGTTGGATGACCGCGCTGGGAATAGCGATGGGCGTTAGCACGCTGGCGCTGACATTATGGTATCGCGCCCCTGTTCTCACCGCATGGTCAACGCCCGGCGCCGCACTGCTGGTTACGGGCCTGCAAGGAGTAACGATTCAGGATGCGATCGGTATTTTTATCGTGGCTAACGCCTTAATTGTGCTGTGTGGCGTAACCGGACTCTTTGCCCGACTGATGAAAATAATCCCTCACTCGCTGGCGTCAGCAATGCTGGCCGGGATCCTGCTACGCTTTGGCCTGCAGGCGTTCAATAGCCTTAACAGTGAGCTTATCTTGTGCGGTAGCATGCTGGTGGCATGGTTAGCGTTTAAAGTCATTGCCTCACGGTATGCGACGATCGCCGCGATGCTGGTAGGTATAATCATCGCGCTGATAAAAGGTGACATTGTCACTAATGAGGTAAGTTTATCTCCAGTGTTACCCGAGTTTATTGCCCCGCATTTTTCATTTGCCCACAGCATTAGCATCGCACTGCCGCTGTTTCTGGTCACCATGGCCTCGCAAAATGCTCCCGGTATCGCCACCATGAAGGCGTCAGGTTATGCGTTACCCGTTTCACCGTTGATTGTCTTTACCGGTCTGCTGGCGCTGCTGTTTTCCCCTTTTGGTGTCTATTCCATTTGCATTGCCGCTATAACCGCGGCAATTTGCCAAAGTCCCGAAGCGCATCCTGATGCCAAACGACGTTGGCTAGCCGCGGCAGCGGCGGGTGTCTTCTATCTTCTGGCTGGGGTGTTTGGCGGTTCGGTCACCGGGCTGATGGCAGCCTTGCCCGTAAGCTGGATCCAAATGCTGGCGGGTTTGGCGTTGCTTGGCACGATTAGCGGCAGCTTGTACCAGGCATTGCATCATGAAGCCGAGCGTGATGCGGCTATCATTACTTTTCTGGTCACTGCCAGTGGTCTGACGGTATTTGGTGTTGGGTCTGCATTCTGGGGGCTGATCGTCGGCGGTATCTGCTACTCAGTGTTGACGTTATTTCGCCGCGCGTAACTGCGTTGGCGTTTTACCCGTCACTTGTTTAAACCGGTTACTGAAATGGCTCGCCGAACTGAACCCACAGGCCATTGCAATATCCGACAGGCTGCGTGATGAACAACAGACCAGTTGCTGCGCCAGCGCCATACGGCGTTGCATGACGTACTGATGAGGCGCCATATTCATCGACTGGCGAAACATTCTGGCAAAATGGAATTCACTTAGCGCTGCTTCACCTGCCAGATCGCTCAACGTTATGGGATACGCCAGATGTGCTTCAATATAGGCCAGCACGTTGCGCAATGTGGCAGGCGCAAGCCCTCCGGTGACAACGGGAAGTCGCCATTGCACATTGCTGTAATGCTGGATCAGATGCGTTAACAGTAGTGAAGATGCTGCGCTAAGCGTGAGGTGATTGGCCGGTTGCTGCCAGTCATTACCAAGCAAAAACTGACGGTAAACCGCCGTGATCCCCGGGTCACTGCCAAACGTATGCTCGTCCAGCGTGAAACTATAGGGGCTTTTGTCCCAGACTTTTTCACCCACTTCGCGCAAATGGGCGTCTGTACAATAGAGATGAACAAAGGAAAGATCGTCACGAATATCCCAACTGGACTCACTCTCCTTCGGCATCAGGCAAAAACGGTCTGGTCCCCCGCCATTCTTCCAGCCTCCCGCCGTCTTGTGGTAACTCTCGTAACCATCTGCGATGTATAAACTGAGCGTATGATGATCGCAATACTGGGTGATGGTATCGCGTTTGTTCGACCAGGCCGCCAGTTGGATCCCTGAATGTAACGCAACCGACTCGTGCAGCACGGCATTGTGTTTGCGTAAGTTTTCAAAGGCAGCGTAGGGCTGAGACAGAGACATACCATCACATTCAAAATAAGTTAGCAGGCTTTCAGTCTATATCAGCTACATATTGTTAACAGCTTCCTTTTCACATTTGCGCGAAAAAAAGCGCAAGATTTTGCAAGTCCACCGCAATCGGATGAAAGCCCCCTGCTACCCAACGTGACACAGTGTGCGCCTGAAGACCAAAAAGAGAGAGTTGTATGAACGCACTATTGTACTGCCTGGTGGTAGTGATTTGGGGAACGACATGGATTGCCATTTATCTGCAGCAAGGGCCGGTTTCAGCGCCGGTATCTATCTTTTGGCGCTTTGCCGTTGCCAGCTCGGTGATGATAGTGATCCTGTTGCTAAGCGGTAAATTACGCAAACTGTCTGGTCGCGATCATCTGTTTTGTCTGTTACAGGGTGGATGCGTTTTTTGCTTTAACTTCTGGTGTTTTTATACGGCTGCGGCGTGGATTAATACCGGCCTGGAGTCGGTGATTTTCTCAATGGCCGTCCTGTTCAATGCAGTCAATAGCTTCATCTTTTTTGGTCAAAAACCACCGCTGCGCTTCTATATTGCAGCGGGTCTGGGACTGACGGGCATCGTGACTCTGTTCTGGCAGGATTTGCTCAACAGCGGGTTTAATCATTCACTGCTGCTGGGCATCGGTTTGAGCGCTCTGGGAACCTTCGGCTTCTCACTGGGTAATATGATCAGTCTGCGTCACCAGAAAAAAGGGTTGGAAGTACTGACCACCAACAGTTGGGCCATGCTGTACGGCACATTGCTGATCGCGGCCATTGCTCTGGTGCGCGGCGACAACTTCACGCCACAGTGGACATTCAGCTATCTTAGCGCGCTGTTATATCTTGCTATTTTCGGCTCAGTGATTGCCTTTGGCGCTTATTTCACGCTGGTAGGTCGCATTGGTCCCAGTAAGGCGGCATACAGCACGCTGCTGTTCCCGCTGGTGGCGCTGACGCTGTCAACATTGTATGAAGGATACATCTGGCAAGTTAATGCAATTGCCGGATTGGTGTTGATCTTACTGGGAAATCTGGTGATGTTTGCCCGACCGGAAGCGCTGATGGGTAAACTACTCTATCGTCGTCGTGTGGCATAAAAAAACGCACCATCCTGAGATGGTGCGTTCATCATTTTTATTGTGGTTTTTGGTTCACATCAAACATGGAGGCATCGGTCGCCATGTCATCAACAACTTTCTTCAACGTTTCGAACGCCATCGGCGTGCTTTCGTTGTTCAGGTCTTTACCTTCACCCTTACGTACAACTTTAATCACCGGTTTATTGGTCGCTGCATCAATCAACTCACCCTCGAAATAGAGGTTGGTATCCATGGTACGGTGACCCGTCGCCATTTGCGTTCCCGCAACGAGCAGTGCAACCGGGACCACTTCATAGAACTGCAGTCCTTCTTTGCTGGTCGCTACACCGGTAATCGCCCCGCGGAAAATCAGGCTACGCGGTCCAGGGGTCGTAACCAGAGGCTTACGCTTGCTGATGGCGGATTTCAACTGTGTATTGGTATAGGTCAGTAATTGATCAAGAACCTGCTGCCCTACCTGCGTAGTAGGTTTCGGAACCGGATAATACGTTACCGGGTTATACACGATGTTGTCATATTTGGATTCGTTGTAGCTCGGGTCAACCCAACGGAGTACCGTTTGTCCCGAGGCTGATTTTGTTTCCTTCAGATCAGAGTAATTTTTTAAAAACCCAGAATATTTATCCGGCTCGGTCACTTTTGACGCACAGCCGGATAATGCCAACAAGCCAGTAAGCGCTGCAACTTTAAATAAAGTTTGAGTACGCATGAAACGATCCCTTTAGTTTTCGCAATGATGCCTAAAAAGGATAGCAAAACAGTTTCATTTTGGATGTACTAAAAATGGTAAGCACCGCACAATTTTATCTCTGCGCTCAGCACAAAAAATGCTGAACGCAGAAAGAGTTAACCCAGACGCGAGGTTCAGGCAGTTTTGCGTGCCAGCATGGTGGCAAAGCGCAGTTTAATTCGATTACCGTTTTCATCTGTACGATGAAGTTCACCTACGTCTTCGTTATATTTCAGCAGATCCCACCCACTGTAATAGTTGCGTAATTCTCCGGTTTTAAACGCAAACGGAAAACCAACGGTGCACGGAAAATCATCAGTATCCATCGCTGCGACGATTAAGTTATATCCACCCGGTTTAGTACAACGTTGCATATTCTCAATAAGGCCAGGGATCGTTTTGGCTTCAAGAAACATCAGTACAACGGTAGAAAGAATAAAATCGTATTCACCCTCAAAACGCAACGCATTAAGGTCAGCGACCTTCGCGTTCGGGTTGGTCAGCCCCTCAGCCGCTTTGATGCGCTCAAGGTTAGCGATGCTCATGGGGTTTTTATCCCATGCGGTAACGTCATAGCCATTTGCCGCCAGGTACAGGCTGTTTCGGCCGTTACCGCAGCCCAGATCTAACGTTTTACCTGGTGCAACCACTTTTGCCGCTTCAACGACATCGGAATGCGTACGGGTTAAATCATATTTTTCAGTAAAGTAGTTTTCGTCGCAAAGGGTCATTATTTATCCTCAGATTTCAGTAATGCAGCACGCTCCGTGCGGATGAGCAGTTTCCCCTGCATCAGCAATGCAAACGTACGTATCAGTAATAATGCAATGATAAAATTGGTAAAAATAAACAGTGGGATAGACAGCGTATGAAAAAATCCTGATTCGCTGCCGTGTCCAAGATGCAATCCCGTTGTCGCCAGGGCCGACACGCCAAACGAGAAGCTCCAGAAAGACGCATTAAATGGCTGTGACAAATACCACGGCATAAGGCGTAGCATGAACAGAAGTTGCAGCAAACCATAGCCGAACAACATTTTGGCTAACGTATCCCCCTCGCCACCGTTGACGCTAAGCCAGGCGCTACAGGCGACCAGCGCGGGTGCCAACTGAATACCAAGTGAAGTCCGTAAAACCGTCGGCAGCTCGCCGCAGCTTCGTAAACGTTGCAGAATCACTGGCTCCAGGCTGAGCCATGAAAATACCCCGGCGCCCAAAAACACCAATCCGGCATCGTTGAACCCAAGTGCACCACAGGCCATGGCGCTGATAAAGTTATTGGCAACGGTTGGCAGATACAGACCCGGCGTGGTGGCCTCTTCCGGATGCTCCCCACGCCACAGCCCTGCCGTTTGCCAGGCTGCGTATGCCAGCTGTATGACCACGCCAATACTGAATAACCCAATCGCCAGCGGTCGATACCACGGAACAAATCCAATCGCGACCAGCATCGTGGTGGCCGGAAACAGACTGACAAAGCTACTCATCACCGGATGACGAATTTCCGCCAGTACGCTATGCGGAAAACGCAGTAAACGGCTCAGAAAGGCCAGCGTCAGCAATCCCCAGATGACCATTGCAAGGATGACTAAGCCATCACCAATCCAGTGGCTCACCGGCCACACCTGGCTGGCGTAACGCCACGCAAATCCCATCCCAATTGTACCCAGTACCATGCCAAAATAACCGGCCGGAAGATTGAGGACCCGTTCACTCTGTTTGTTCTTACTCATTTTGTTTATTTTTTAAAGTATATTTGAAATGCATTTTATGGAATATCTGCCGGTTTAGCCAGTACAGAAAACTTTGCTACGTTTAACTAAGGTGCGCAACATGGAAATGAGCTATGACCAAATACCGCCTAAGCGATGAATCTCGCTCCTTTAGTTACCTGGATAATGGCAATAAAAAAAGTGTATTACTACGCCAAATCATCGCACTCATTGATTTTAATGATGTTAGATCCGGTACGCTCGGTGGCTGGATTGATGATGAAAGCGTTCTGTCGCAAAGCGGTAATTGCTGGATATACGATGAGAATGCGCTCGCGTTTTCCGGCGCGACGATAACCGGAGACGCCCGTATTACACAGGCAAGCGTGGTCAGAGATGGCGCGCAAATTGGTGATGCCGTCTGGATTGACCGAGCAGAAATCAGCCATAACGCGCAAATACGTGACAACGTCACCATTCAGGATTCTATTGTTCGCGGTGAGTGCCTCATCTGCGGTGATGCACGCATTGTGTGTGACTCTGAAATCATTGCGGCCAGAGGGTTAACCCGTGAAAGCGACCAGCTCCTGCAAATTTACGAGCGGGCGGCAGTCAGCAATTCACGCGTGGTGCATCAGGCGCAAATCTATGGCGATGCGATGATCAATTATGCCTTTATAGAACATCGGGCTGAAGTTTTTGATTTTGCACGGATAGAAGGCAACGAAGAGAATAATGTCTGGATCTGCGATTGCGCCAAAGTCTATGGGCATGCACGCGTCATCGCCGGAACGGATGAAGACGCCATTCCTACCCTGCGCTACAGCTCGCAGGTGGCGGAACACGCGGTGGTTGAAGGTAACTGCGTGCTGAAACACCACGTGCTGGTTGGGGGGCATGCGCAATTACGTGGCGGACCGCTCCAGCTTGACGGTCACATCCTGATTGAAGGCTATGCCTGTATTCTGGGTGAAGTGCTGATCGAGCATCATATTGAGATAACCGATCAGGCCCAAGTTGAAGCCTTTGATGGCGATGCGATCCATCTGCGCGGGCCAAAAGTGATCAACGGCGAACAACGTATCACGCGCACCCCTATCGCCGGTTTATTCTGAAGAGCCATCAATGATGCGGGCGTAGAGATTCACGTCATGGTAATCGCCATTAAGGAACTCCGCCTGTTGCATACATCCTTCCAGTCGGAAGCCATTGCGCAGTGCAACCTGGTTGCTCTTGACGTTATCTACACGACATTTAATCACGAAGCGGCGAATCTCCTGGCGCTGCGCATAATGATGAATCATTGCCTGTAGCGCCTGAGACAGAATGCCTTTGCCCTGGTGCTCTTCACCCAGCCAATAACCAATATAAGCGGCTTTGTTCAGCGGCTCTATCTGGTTAAACGAGATAACGCCAGCCACCTCCCCTTGTTCGAAAATAAGGAACATTTTGGCGTAGCCGCGCTGGTGCAACATCATATTCCCCTGCACGTTCTTACGCGTGTCGTCCTCAGATTCGACAAACTGCGGCCAGTTCAGTGACTGTTGGAGCCAGGTTTTATTTTTAAGCACCAACTGATGCAGAAGGGTGACGTGGTGTTCTTCTACCGCCCGCAGTTCCAGCGCGTCACTAACGATAATTATTTCTGACATGTTTATCTCCTTTGCGATCGTAAACGGGGCATTTCTGACTGGCAGTAGCCGATATTACTCTGTTTAGCGCCGGGGATGTCTTATTTTTATGCTGTAACAGCAATCACTTAGAAAGAATCTCTGGCGTGGAACCCGTTACTCTGGTGATCCGGGTATCCCCTCATGGATAGACCGTAATGATGACAATAACACTTTCATTCTATTGCTAAGGAGCAAGCATGGCAGCACCTTTGGGTCGTTTAGCACTTATTCCGCTTTTACTGATTACCGCCTGTCACCAACCTGTTTCTACCACGCAAGCGGGCCCCGTTCCCTTTGCCGTCAATAAGCAACAGGTCGTGGATAATACCACGCTGGAAATTTCCCGTAGCGCGCTGGAATATAACATTCATAAAGTTCAGCAACTGCTGGGAGATAAAACCCGGATGTGCGCCATTCTTAAAGGCGACGCGTATGGCCACGATCTCTCACTGGTAACACCGGTGATGATGCAAAACGGCGTACAATGTATTGGCATCGCCAGCAACGAGGAGATTAGTACCGTTCGCCAGTCAGGCTATACATCGCAGCTCATGCGCGTGCGTAACGCGACGGAAAAAGAGATGCGCCAGGCGGCGGATTTCGATACCGAAGAGCTTATCGGTAATCTGGATATGGCTAAGCGTCTAAGTGCAATCGCTCAAGAGAAAGGTAAAACTATTCGTATCCATCTTGCGCTGAACTCTGGCGGTATGTCGCGTAACGGTCTGGAAGTCAGTACCGCTGCAGGTCTGGAAGAAGCACGCGCTATTTCCGCATTACCCGGCCTGAAAATTGTCGGCATCATGTCGCATTTCCCGGAAGAAGATGCGGCAGTGGTAAAACGCGATCTGGCCCGTTTCAATACGCAATCAGCCCAGGTACTGAAAATTACCGGGCTTAAGCGCGAAGATGTCACCCTGCATGTCGCGAATACGTTCGCTACCCTGACCGTTCCAGAATCCTGGCTCGACATGGTGCGTGTTGGCGGTATTTTCTATGGCGATACCATCGCCAGCACCGAATACAAACGCGTCATGACGTTTAAATCTGCCATCGCGTCGGTAAACCATTACCCCAAAGGAAACACCGTCGGATATGACAGAACCTATACCCTTAAACGTGATTCCGTTCTGGCCAATATCCCGACAGGTTATGCCGATGGTTATCGCCGTGTGTTCAGTAATGCAGGGCACGTGCTGATCCGCGGCCAGCGGGTTCCGGTACTGGGTAAAACATCCATGAATACCGTGATCGTCGATGTAACCGATTTGCCGCAGGTTGCATCCGGTGATGAAGTGGTGCTGTTCGGTAAACAGGGGAATGCGCAGGTTAGTGCAGAAGAAGTCGAAGAAATTAGCGGCGCGTTGTTCACTGAAATGTCGATCCTCTGGGGGGCGACGAACAAACGCGTGATGGTCGATTAACACCTAAAACAGGAAGGGCTTCCGTTTCTCGCAGGAAGCCCTTTTACACAGCAAGCGCCGTTCTACTTAGCTCTCACTGACACTCTCTTTTTGCAATATTTTGAGCAGATCTTCCTTCAGGTGGAGTTTCTGTTTCTTAAGACGAACAATGTCCAAACTATACCCCCGACCATCCGAACCTTCCAGTCTGGAGATCTCATGATCAAGGCTGTTGTGTTTTTCGAATAAGGACAGAAAGCGAGGGTTCTCGGATTTCAGTCGGGAAATAAGGTCTCTGTATTCTGGAAACATACTTTCTCCCTGTTAGTGGACAAGAACGTGTATAAGAAATACACACCCACAGAGTACCCATTTGGCATACAGAAAAATGCGAACAGGATCGAGTAAATAGTGTACAGAGTCGTTATGAGGATGAATGCAGATACGGCTCCCCATCAGGAGAGCCGTAAAGGGGGGGCTTAACGCATCTCGCGGTCGTCAACGTACTGACGTTTATCCGGCGCTGGCGGGAAGTACTGATACAGCCAGGTTTCGCTGATGGCGTCACCCTGACAACGCAGGAACATACGCATATCTACCGGATCGGTTGAGTCAGAGGTCGGATACCAGTCAAACTGAATGCGATAACCGTCGATAGGCTCCACGTAGAGGATCTCAATCTGTTTCGCTTCACCGCTGGAGAGCGTAATCACCGGTTCAATGCCTTTCGGCGCAGCCGCTTTTAGATCGCCACCAACGAAGTCAACGGCAAAACGACGCGCCCATTTTTCTGGGTAATGCTCGCCCGGTGCCCATCCTTCCGGGAAACCGCCCATGCCTGTCCGGGTCGCCATCACGCGAGCCAGCGGTGAACGCACCGGCGGCTGAGCGCTCCAGTACAGGCGATATTTGAATTCCAGCTCATCGCCGGCTTTGATCTTCTTGTCCGGCTGCCAGAAGCAGACAACGTTATCCAGCGTTTCGCCGGTCGTCGGGATCTCCATCAGACCAATGGTCCCCTTGCCCCACTGGTTGCGCGGTTCCACCCACAGGCTTGGGCGCTTGTTATACCAGCCCATGATGTCCTGATAATGGGAGAAGTCGCGATCGAGTTGCAGCAAGCCAAACCCTTTCGGGTTGTTATCGGTATAGGCGTTGAACTGCAGCTTTTGCGGGTTATTCAGCGGACGGCAGATCCACTCGCCATTGCCCCGCCACATCGCCAGACGATCGGAGTCATGGATTTGCGGGTGAATAGTGTCGCACATCCGACGCTCATTGTTGCCGCAGCTGAACATGCTGGTCATCGGCGCAATGCCGAGCTGCTTGATGTCTTTGCGCGCATAGATGTGGTTTTGTACATCCATAATCACCTGCGTTTTCTCGCAGTGGATCACGAACTTGAATGCGCCGGTTACGCTTGGGCTGTCGAGAAGCGCATACACGGTAAAAGAGGTTGCGCCCGGTTTAACCGTTTCGAACCAGAAAGAGGTGAAATCAGGAAACTCTTCTTTACTGTCGGTGTAGGTATCTACCGCCAGACCACGGGCCGATAAACCGTACTGATAGGTGTCATCCACGGCGCGGAAATAGCTGGCGCCCAGGAAAGAAACGACATCGCGGCGGGCCAGTTCTGGCGCTTTAAACACGCGGAATCCAGAGAATCCGAGGTCAGTCTGCCCTTCCAATTGTTTGGTATCCACACCCGCGTCGTTGTATTTAAACAGTTCCGGACGGAAGTGAATTTCACGCGCCATATGCGTACTACCATCAACCGAGAACATGCGTACACGGCGACGGAAGCCCATTCCCACGTGGAAGAACTGCGCATCAAGCTGACGATTTTCAACATTGTTCCACAGAGACTGCTCTGCGTCATATTGAATGCTGTTGTAGGCCTGCGGCGTCAGTTTCGCCAGCGTTTCCGGTAACGCGCGCGGTGCGCCGCCCCAGGGCTTCTGTGCTAAGTCATGGGCCATCGATTGCAGAACGGAAAAATCAAAACGTACGGTTTTTCCGTCTGCAATGTCAGACTCTGCCGCAAAGGCGGCGCGGGAAAAGAGTGATGCAATACCACTGGTTCCGCACACGGCGGCCATTGCCATTGAACCTTTAATAAATCGTCTGCGATTCATGCCTGAAAGTGAGTCCTTCTGGTCGTGTAAATGGTCCCGCGCCGGTCAAAATCAGCGGCAAGAGAGTGCACATTTCTGACCGCTCACTCTAGACAAAATTCATTAATAATCCAATTGTTGGTCGCCGATTATCTGTACAAAATCGAAAATATTTTATGTCGATGGGAACAGACCGAATCCCATGTAAATTCCGTTAAAGTAAACCACACCGACGTTTACTTCGCTCTTGAGCCTCCTGATACAGCGCAAACTCATCATAAACCGCGCAACCCAGCGCCTGTTCAAACGCGTCGCGGCTGGAATTTCCGTGGCTGCGAGCCTGTGTTTCATTACCCAAATTGGACTGGAAAATTCCTGCGGCGCTCACCGGTAAAAAATCTTCGTAGGTGATGGGTTGCGCAACCAGCCAGCCCCGTTCAATAAGCGGCTGTGGATCGTCATCCGGGCGAATCGCCTGCCGATGCGCTTCACCCGATGGCGTCAGACGATAGCGGAACCAGGCTAGCCCCTGCTGGCGCAGCAGGAATTCGCTATCCGGGAAGGACTTGAATACTTCCTGAAGGTGTAGCTGGTGCGTCAGATTGTCTTTCCCCGTTCCCGCTTTATTCAGCAATTCGTCGTACAACGCTCTGCCTTTCGGCGTCAGAGCCACGCCGCGCTGTTCGATTTCACCAAAACGTGCCGTGTGAGTGCCGCGCATTTCACCGGCAAACAACACCGGTTCTTCCAGCGCTTTGAAACTGGTCTGACGTAATAAAATCGGCACCTCGCGGCGCGGCGGCCCTTCAATCAGTATTTTGGGCTCAATGCCGCATTCCGGCATCATCGACTGCACCCGGTCAATATCCAGCGTTCGCGGTGTCAGATGGTTGATATGACAACCGGGGAAGCACACTACATCAGCAATCAGCCGGTGTTCGTTATGTAATGCGTGATAGGTCTCTTCATCGACCGTGGCGTGCTGATGCCAGCGGAATGTTTCCAGCGCTTCATGCACAAATTCTTGCGCCTGTTCAGATGTAAAACTGCCCTGCGCGTCAAATTCATCCAGCAGTTCGTGGCAACGGCGAGTGAAAATATCGCGTTTCGCGAGGATCTCAGCGGCTTTTTGCCGCAGCGCGGCGTTTTCGATTAGTTCGAGCCGTAATAACGAGGTGAATACCCGAAACGGGTTGCGCGATAGCGAGGCATCGTCGATGGGACGAAAGGCTGTGGAATGTACGGGGACGCCCGCCTGGGAGAGATCGTAATAACTCACCGGATACATGCCCATAACGGCAAACATCCGGCGCAGCGTAGAAAGCTCCTGCGCGGTACCCACTCGAATGGCGCCATGACGCTCAACGTTTAGCCGGGCCAGTTCATCCGCATTCGCCAGTTTTTCATGCAGCGTCGGATTATTTTCCAGTACCGCCAGATTCACATCAGCGACAAGTTCCAGCAACGTGCCGTACTGCGGGACTTCCTGCTGGTACATTGCTGACATTGCCTGCGAAAATTGTTCCCGAATCTCATCTGCCGTGATGGTGTTCGCCATAATGTCATGCCTCCAGTGAATATTACCTGGAGTGTAGAAAACGCCGCTGACTCCGGTGGGAAGAATTTACAAAGTGTGACCCCGCGTAAACTTCCCACCCATACAAACGATGAACAGTACCTACTGGCGTGGTTTCAAATGACTTTCCAGCCAGGGCAGCATCTGTTTTTTACGGCTAAGCATACCTTCTACCTTGCAAGGCTGCGGGATGTCTGAAAGTTCTGCTCCAGCAAACCATAAGCTGGTATCACCCAGATTGATGTCAGTGAGCATCAGCACGACTAACGCAGCGTTCTTTTCTTCTGCATAGCGCGCCATTTCCTGACGGAGATCGTCCAGCACCGCATCCACCTGTTGCAGCGCATACAGTTCAAGCTGCGCTACACAAACTGAATGCCCATGGATGGTGAAGGTTTTAATGTCTTTCTGCAGAAGCTCGCGGGCGCTCATCCCTTCCACACTTGTTTTGGCTGACAGCAGGTCGCGACTGAAAGCGTCAAGATCCACTCCGGTTTTTTGGGCCAGCGCATCAACCGCCTGGCGATCGTCAGTGGTCGTCGTTGGTGAACGAAGCGTGACAGTGTCACTCAATACGGCGCCGAGCAGTAAAACAACCTCAGCGGAAGATAACTGGTTGCGTTCATCCTCCGTCATCAGTTGCCACAGCAGGGTTGCGCTACTGCCGACGGGCTTCACCCACACTTCCGGTGGCAGACGGGTGACTAACCCACCAAGTCGGTGATGATCGATAATTCCCACCACGTTACTTTCTGTTAACGATTCCGGTCCCTGGGCCGGCTCGGTGAAATCGACCAGCCAGACATCACGATCGGTCAGTTCAAACGTCAACCGTTCAGGCATCGTCAGCCCCGCATGCTCAAAGATAAACTGCGTTTCGCGATTAGGCTCGCCCAAACGCCATGCCGTCGCCTGCTGGCCACGTAAACTAAGCCAACGCGCCGTCATTGCGGCGGTGCAGATGGCATCGCTATCGGGATTAAGGTGCCCTATTACATGTATCATTCATCAGTGCCTTGTGAAGAGAAATCGTTCAAAAGTAAACAATCACCAAAGTATAACGACTGGGCACACTCCCTTCCATGATCCCACCACCCAGCAATGCTGTACAAAACATAAGCAAAATAAATCAGTTGTAAGTAAAACATGATAAATGTTAATAATATTTTGCTATCAGGTTATCAAAAACAAACAACTTTACTTGTCACCGATACGGCTCTGTTTTTAACATCGCTTATGGAAAAAAATGTTCTGTTCAATCAGCGCATTCGCTTGCGCCACCTTCATACTTTTGTCGCCGTTGCACAGCAGGGAACGTTGGGGCGCGCGGCTGAGACCCTTAACCTGAGCCAACCGGCTCTCTCCAAAACGCTAAATGAACTGGAGCAACTGACCGGTACCCGGCTCTTTGAACGTGGCCGCCTTGGCGCGCAGTTAACGCTGCCCGGAGAACAGTTTCTTACCCACGCGGTAAGAGTGCTGGATGCGCTCAACACCGCCGGACAAGCGTTAAATCAGCGCGAAGAATCGCAGACTGATGTCGTACGGATCGGGGCCTTACCCACCGCGGCACTGGGCATTCTGCCTGCGGTAATTGGTCCTTTCCACAAGCAGCAAATGGAGACCACGCTACAGGTCGCCACCATGAGCAATCCGATGATTCTGGCAGGTTTAAAATCCGGGGAAATCGATCTTGGCATTGGTCGCATGGCCGATCCGGAATTAATGGTCGGTCTGAACTATGAATTGTTGTTTCTGGAATCACTTAAACTGGTCGTGCGTCCTAACCATCCGCTGTTGCAGGAAACCATCACGTTAAGTCGGGTAATGGAGTGGCCGGTGGTGGTTTCGCCAAAAGGAACCGCGCCTCGCCAGCACGCAGAAGCATTGTTGCAAAGTCAGGGTTGTAAAATGCCGCCAGGCTGCATTGAAACGCTGTCAGCATCGCTTTCCCGCCAGCTGACGGTTGATTACGACTATGTGTGGTTTGTCCCTTCAGGCGCGGTTAGAGAGGATTTACGCCAGGCGACGCTGGTGTCGTTGCCGATACCTACCCATGGTGCGGGTGAACCCATCGGTATTCTTACCCGTGTCGATGTGCAACTCTCTCAGGCCGCGCAGATCCTCATCGCCGCAATACGCAAAACCGTACCGTTTTGATGCCAAATATTAAGGGACCATCAGGTCCCTTAATTTATTGTTAAAACGTTTCCCAGTTATCCCCACTGGCCGTTGCCGTCTGCGGACGCGAATGGTCAGACGTAGTGGTTACGGGAGGGCGTTTAATTGCACTCGTTCCCGTTAAGCGAAATGTACCTACGGCTTCCGTTAAGCGCGCCGCCTGCTCTTCGAGAGAGGCCGCCGCAGCCGATGCTTCTTCAACCAGCGAGGCATTTTGCTGCGTAACTTTATCCATTTCTGATATCGCCTGGCTCACCTGTACGATACCCCGACTCTGCTCATCAGAAGCCGCCGCGATTTCCAGCATGATATCGGTCACGCGTTTTACCGCATCGACAATATCCGTCATCGTATTGCCCGCCGCGACGACTTCTCCGGAGCCCTGGTCAATCAGTCGGACTGATTCGCTGATCAATCCTTCAATCTCTTTTGCCGCCTGAGCGCTGCGGCTTGCCAGCGTACGGACCTCACTAGCGACCACGGCAAATCCACGCCCCTGCTCTCCTGCCCGCGCCGCCTCAACCGCCGCGTTCAGCGCCAGGATATTGGTCTGGAAAGCAATGCTATTAATCACGGCTGTGATTTCGGAGATTTTCTTCGAACTCGTTGAGATATTGCCCATGGTTTTCACCACGCCAGAAACCATCTGACCGCCCCGACTGGCCTTCCCGGACGCATCTTCTGCCAGCTTGCTTGCGTGATGCGCGTTGTCGGCGTTTTGCTTCACCGTGGCGGTCAGCTCTTCCATGCTGGCTGCCGTTTGTTCAATCGCTGCGGCCTGTTGTTCAGTACGTGAAGACAAATCGGTATTACCCGCCGAAATCTCACTAGTACCGCGGTATATTTCTTCCGCACCCTGACGTACCGTACCCACCGTTTTCCCCAACGATCGTTGCATTGTCTGCAGATGGCGGCTCAGGCGACCAATTTCGCTGCGCCCGGTCGGTTCATCTTGCATGGTCAGATCGCCCGCGGAAATTTGCTCAATACGCTTGGCCGCGCGTAACAGAGGATGAATGACCGTGCGGCGCAGAACAATGAACGTCATTACGGTCAGCGCCAGCGCAAGAACGAATGCACCCAGCATAAAAGCCATGCCGAGCTGTGTACGCTGGTGCGCCTGTTCGCTTAACTGGTTCGCCCTTGCGGTACGAATGTCGATCGCTTTTAACAACACCTTGTTGTAAGCAGAGTCCAGCGGTCTGGCCTGTTCATTTTCATGGTTGATGATCGCTTCAAACATGCCGTTTTTAGCGTACTTCAACATAGGCTGTAAGCCGTCGATATAGGCTTTGAAGCTGGCGCTCAGTTCAGCATCTAACGCTTCATCGGCAGACGTTTTTACCGCGCGTGACATATAAGCATTGAAACCGTCCTGCGACTGCTTGATCCGTTTTTCGGCCTCGGCAATATTGGCCTTCATGTCATCCATTTCGGCAATACGGCTCGCCGCGCCGGCGTGGATCATGTTGATACGTGCGGTACGCAAATGGTTAGAGCTGTTAGATAACCCCATCCTGACCTGAATTTCATCGGTCACGTCGCGCTGATCGCGATCGGCCTGCATAAGAAAATAGCTTGCCAGTCCGGAACTTAAGGCGAATAGCAGAAGGATGCCACCGAGAATGGAGGAAAACAGCGGAACCAGCCGGATTTGATGCAGAAAGCCCAGTTTATGCTGGGCTTGCATCGATGTAGTGTTGTCCATGACCGTCGACTCTCTTGTAGGGTTTATGCGTGAAAACACGCCCGTTAGATAGTCATCGGCAATCCGGGAAGTTTACTTACCGTGAAAAGCGCCGGATTCGTCACACTTTCACAACATAATTCTAAAAAATTCAGGAAAGTGCCAGCGGTTAAATCCGCTGGCCAATGAATCAGTTATCGCCAAAGTGGATAACGGTACGGATGGACTTACCCTGATGCATTAAATCGAACGCTTCGTTAATCTGCTCCAGCGGTAAACGGTGGGTAATAAAGGGATCCAACTGAATTTTCCCACTCATTGCTTCTTCAACCATGCCAGGAAGTTGAGTACGCCCTTTCACGCCGCCAAACGCGGAACCGCGCCAGACGCGCCCGGTAACCAGCTGGAACGGACGCGTTTTGATCTCTTGCCCTGCTCCTGCCACGCCAATGATGATGCTTTCGCCCCATCCTTTATGGCAACATTCCAGTGCCGCGCGCATCACGTTAACGTTGCCGATACATTCAAAGCTAAAATCCACGCCGCCATCGGTCAGCTCAACGATCACATCCTGAATCGGTTTGTCGTAATCCTTCGGGTTGATGAAATCAGTCGCGCCCATTTCACCTGCCAGCTTAAATTTTTCCGGATTGGTATCAACGGCCAGAATACGCCCGGCTTTCGCCTGCACCGCGCCCTGAATTACCGCCAGACCAATACCGCCCAGACCAAATACGGCAACGGTGTCGCCTTCTTTCACTTTTGCGGTGTTATGGACTGCTCCGATACCGGTGGTCACGCCACAACCCAGCAGACACACTTTGTCCAGCGGGGCCTGCGGGTTAACCTTCGCCAGAGAGATCTCCGCGCAAACGGTGTATTCGCTGAAGGTGCTGGTGCCCATATAGTGATAAATCGGCTCACCGTTATACGAGAAGCGCGTTGTGCCATCCGGCATCAGACCTTTGCCCTGGGTCGCACGTACGGCCTGGCACAAGTTGGTTTTACCCGATTTACAGAACTTACACTCGCCGCACTCTGCGGTGTACAGCGGGATCACATGATCGCCCGGTTTCAGACTGGTGACGCCTTCGCCTACTTCAACCACAATGCCGCCACCTTCATGGCCAAGTACCGCCGGGAATACGCCTTCCGGATCGTCACCAGAGAGCGTAAAGGCGTCGGTGTGGCACACGCCGGTATGGGTAATTTTAACCAGCACTTCACCTTTCTTTGGCGGTGCGACGTCGATTTCGACAATTTTTAACGGTTGGCCGGGGCCGAATGCAACTGCTGCACGTGATTTCATTTGTCTCTTCCCATTATTGCGAGGTGATGATGTTATTTTAGATAAGCACGCAGAAGATGGCCGATTTCAGCCATACGCACGGCACGCTGGTCTGGCGTAGTTTCCCCACTGACCAGCTCGTCTTTCAGATGGATCTCAACCATTTCGCCCATCAGGCCATTTGATGCACCGCGCACAGCGGCAATTTGCTGCAGGATAGCCAGACACGGTTCGCCAGATTCCAGTGCACGCTCAAGCGCATCAACTTGACCGCGAATACGGCGTACACGGGTGAGAATGCGTTTCTTGTCTTCAGGTGAATGCGGCATACGCCCTCCAGATACTATAGGGGGGTATACTATCAGATTTGTTATTTGGCTGTAAAATATATGAGTGCTGATTATGTTAACGCATTGATTTTTATTATATTAGTTTGAACAACACACGGATGGGTTTTAATTGTGTAAGATGCTCCCAAAGATTATGTAAATTAATAAGACCTGCCTGAGCTAATATTGCTATCGTGATCATCAATGTGGATGCAGTAATTACAAGCATTAAGCGGTTAATGTTTCGTTGGATCCTGAACTGTTGCTTGTCCTTTCTCTCCTCAGATTCCCATGTGACAATTGTTGAAATAGCCTTGCCTTGTATATAATATTTTTCATCACTAAATCTGACATCCTCTGTAATTACAAGTGACTGGAGCAGCAGAAAGACCTTCCTCCTGAAATCTTCATTCTTGATATGTTTATACCAAAGCGTCCCGTACAATAGATCAATAACCTCATCACATGTCACTCCAGTGTGAGTTTTCTCTGGCGATTGATGTACATATTCGTTCACCAGCATCTGTAGCAACATTATACGATCAAGTCCATTCAACGCCTTGTTACTGGCGAATGAAGAAAAGAGATTGCTTTTTGCTCTCGCCAGAGCATTTTTTGCATAAGCAATACGCGTAAAATAATTTATTGCAAAAAGAAAAATCGAATCAAACCTTAACGGACCTTGCTTTCTCCAATGAATAATCTCAACATTCATTTTTTCAATATCATTGAGTGGAAGGTTTATTTTCTCCATATAGGCGTGCTGCTCAGCATGCCATTTTTCAAGCACAACATTTTTGCCTCTTAGATTCACAAGCTGATATTTTTCTTGTTTTACATCCGAAAAATAAACACCATAGTAATTATATACTTGATCATCCACATGATTTTTCAGAGTAAACCGTGGCAGAAAATAACGCCATAATCTACCTTTAGCTCTCGAAACTAAGGATTCTATGAACATAATTACGCTCTAACATCTTTAATTTGTCACAGTTAATGATAGTTCACTGTGCGAATAAAAAAGCCCTCCCCATTCAATAATGAGGAGGGCTTTTGTACACCGATTTAGTGCTTATCAGTGATCTCAACAACGACATGGCGATCTGGAGCAAGGCAATTAATCAGCTGCTGTCCGGTCTGCCCATCACAACTGGATCCCGTGACAGAATCACTCGAACCATGTCCTTGTGCAGTAATATTTGCAGCTGGCATGCCTAATGCGACTAATTCATCGGCAACAGCCTGCGCGCGCTGGGCTGACAGTTGCTGGTTATAATCTGCGGCTCCGGTGCGATCGCTATAGCCAATAACAACGGTCGCTTTGTCTTTGGCCGGTTGCAGACCGGGATTTCGGTATAACTGCGCAATCGCCGCTTTCCCTTCTGGGGTTAATGCTGCTGAATCATAACCAAACATCACATCAGATTTTAAGTTAAAACGCTGAGGTTCAGGCGCAGGAGTTGCGGCAACTGCCGGTGCAGGCGTAACCTCCGCGTCGTCATGCTGGCCAAAGCGATATGACAACCCAGCGGTAACGGAACTAACATCGCTTGATACGCCAATCTGGTTTTCATTACCCACATTGCTCACCCATTGATATTCCACGCGGCCAGCCCAGTTCTTGTTAAAGGCATATTCCGTACCAACAGCCACAACCGGACGCACACCGGTATCAAAGCGGTTATTGCCTTTAATATCTGACTCCGCGCGATATCCCATTGCCCCTGCACGGCCGTAGAGATCCCAATTATCTGTCAGACCATAACTTGCCTTCAGAGATAATTGCAGGCCCTGACTTTTCATTTGAGAACCAGATGCGCCATTTTTACCGTTGAATTGCATGTTGCCTAAATAGTCATAACCGCCTTCAACTGCCAGCCATGGAGTAATCTGATAGCCTGTAAATACACCACCACCGACGTTATCGCTATCAAAACCAACATCACCATATTTATTACCATTAGCCCCCGTTTGCTGGCTTGCGCTGGTATCAAAGTAATGCGACCAACCAAATTTCCCACCAGCATACCAGGTTCCCGCATCCGCTGCGGCAAATGCCGTAGTCGCGGTCAGTGCATTTGCAATAATGAGTGTAATAAGCGTCTTTTTCATAAATTTCCTATTATAGACTTGCCGTTTGTCAGTTAGTTATCTGTTAGTCGGCGCTACAATAAGATTTTTAATGAAGGCTGATAATCGTTTTTTTATTTATTTCTGGACAGTTTTAGAATCGCTCTGGACGCTTATTTACGATAACAATGACTATCCCACCCGCAGTAAATCGCTATATCTCGTTGTATAACGTGGTGAAAGCATATCTCGCTTCATCGCCCACGGTTGTTGTATACCTTGTCCGGCAAAATAGAGCGTTCCTTTACCTTTTTCAGCATTGAGCGTATCCAGAACGGCCATCAGCTTATCGCTGTTATGCCGTGGGGCGTTGTCATCAAACAGATTCAACTGCGCAACGCCAGAACTAAAAAAATCGCCCAGCATGACCCCTGCTTTTTGATAACGCAGCCCCTCCCGCCATATTGCGTCCAGGCTACGTGTGGCCGCCCTTATAATTTCCCGACTATCCTGGGTTGGTGTCAGCAGTTTTATCGATGCGCTGTTACCGTAATACGGTTCATTCAGGGAAAATGGGCTGGTTTTGATAAACGTAGAGATAAACCGGCAGAACTGGTGCTCTCTGCGTAATTTTTCCGCAGCACGTGCAGCATAGGTACAAATAGCCTCTCTCATCGCATTGTAATCCGTGAGTTTTTCACCAAACGATCTTGAACAAATGATCTCCTGCTTAACTGGCGCAAACTCTTCCAACGCCAGGCACGGTTCACCGCGCAATTCCCGCACAGTGCGCTCAAGCACAACGTTGAAATGTTTGCGGATAAAGCGAATATCGGTATCCGCTAGATCGCAGACCGTTTTAATGCCCATAGCGTCCAGTTTTTTACTGATACGGCGTCCGACCCCCCAGACTTCATCAACCGGGAGCGCAGCCATCAGCTTACGCTGACGCTCAATATTCGAGAGATCCACCACCCCGTCAGTCTGTTCCTGCCACTTTTTGGCAGCATGGTTCGCCAGCTTGGCCAGGGTTTTGGTCTGGGCGATACCGACCCCAACCGTGAGGCGCGTTTTCTGTAAAATGGTTTCTCTGATTTCACGACCAAAATCTGTAAGATCCCTGCAGTTTCGCACGCCAGTTAAATCACAAAAGGCTTCATCGATACTGTACATTTCCACGCGCGGAGACAGCTCCTCCAGAATTGACATTACCCTGCTGCTCATATCCGCATACAGCTCGTAGTTCGAACTAAAGCAGAACACGCCGCAGCGCCTGAACAGATCTTTCTGTTTGAAGTATGGTGCTCCCATATTGACGCCAAGCGCCTTCGCTTCCGCGCTGCTGGCAATGACGCAGCCATCATTATTTGAAAGAACAACAACGGGTTTACCTTTCAGGTCCGGTCGGAATGCCGATTCACAACTGGCATAAAACGAATTAACATCCACCAGCGCAAACATGATCAGCCCGCGGATTTAATGATAAATGTCACCACGCCAAATATATCCAGCGTGTCCTCGCTGCCGATCATGATCGGTGCGTAGGCGCTGTTCTCTGGCTTCAACATCACCACCGGATGCAATTGCAGGCGCTTAACGGTGAATTCGCCTTCAATAGCAGCAATCACAATGTCTCCGTGGGCCGCTTTTCTGGCACTGTCGACTACCAACAAGTCGCCAGCACCGATCCCTGCCCCCATCATGGAGTCGCCAGACGATTTTACAAAATAGGTTGCGCTGGGATGCTGCACCAACAGGTCGTTAAGATCGATACGTTTCTCAACGTAATCCTGCGCCGGAGAAGGAAAACCGCAGGGCACGAGATCGCTAAATAGCGGGAAGTGTTTGATTTCGGGATGTTCAACTGGCTGGAAAAACAACATAATAATCTGCCTCTCATATAACTGTATTTATATACAGTAGTTTTAATGAGGACAGTGATCAAGTGACAGACGTGGCGAACTGAGCGTTGTTTAACCATCTTGCCGGTAAGCGTTTATGCTATCTGGAAAAATAATTTTCGGTTTTATTCCACAGAAGAAAGTACAAATTTTCGCGACATGTACTCAGCCGGAATGATAACGACTACGGCGCCCTGAAAGCGCGTATAGTGGCGTACTAAAATCATTAAAACGGACACATTATGACCACCGCAGGGAAAAGTCATCCGCTGGCCATTGGCGGCCTCATCACCTTAACGCTCATCTGGAGCTACAGCTGGATCGCGATGAAACAGGTCACGCACTACATCGGCGCGTTCGACTTTACCGCACTACGCTGTTCTTTTGGCGCATTATTGTTATTCATCGTTCTGTTACTGCGTGGCCGAGGAATGCGCCCGACACCTTTCGGCTATACGTTAGCGATCGCCTTGCTACAAACATGCGGCATGGTTGGATTATCACAATGGGCGCTAGTCAGCGGCGGTGCAGGTAAAGTAGCCATACTGAGTTATACCATGCCATTCTGGGTGGTGATTATGGCCGCCATTTTCCTCGGTGAACGCATGCGGCGTTTACAGTATTTCGCCATTGCCGTGGCAGCTGCGGGATTATTGCTGGTTTTACAGCCATGGCAACTGAACTTTGCCTCAATGCAGAGCGCGCTACTGGCGATCCTTTCTGGGATCAGTTGGGGGGCCAGCGCGATTGTCGCCAAGCGAATGTATACCCGCCATCCGAATATCGATCTGTTAGCGTTGACCGCATGGCAGATGCTGTATGCCGCGCTGGTGATGAGCCTGGTGGCCTGGCTGGTTCCACAGCGAGATCCAGACTGGCAACCTGTCGTTTTCTGGGCATTAGCTTATAGCGCCGTGCTGGCGACGGCGCTGGCATGGAGTTTATGGCTGTTTGTGTTGCGTAACTTACCAGCCAGTATTGCCAGCTTAAGTACGCTGGCGGTACCTGTCTGTGGCGTTCTGTTTTCCTGGTGGTTGCTGGGTGAAGAGCCTGGCGTTGTTGAAGGCTGCGGTATTGTGCTGATTGTTGTTGCGCTGGCTATCGTCAGCCTGAAAAAACGCGTCTCCCAGGTTCAAAGCGTACGAAAAGCACCACCCTGCGAAAATTAATCGGCTAAAAAAATGCCCCGCATTTGCGGGGCATTACCTCAGGAGCGTTTACGCGGCATCATGCGCAACAGCGTATTATCCTTCCAGAAATAGTGATGCATCAGGGCGGCAACGGCATGCAGACCAATAACAAAATAACCCAGGTTTGCCAGCGTCACGTGCCAGGACTTCAGCATATCCACTAAATCAAAGTTAGCCTCTGCCGCATGCGGCATAACGATGCCGAATGCAATCCACGGATTACCCCGGTTGTACATCATCACCAGCCCAATAATAGGCAGCACAATAAACAACAGATAGATAACCAGATGCCCCAGATGCGCCATGCCGGTCATCATTGGCTTTGGTTTTGGCACAATCGGCGGTGCCGGATATTTCAGCCTGACCAGCAGACGCGCCACCATCAGCGTTAATATCGTGATACCACAGGATACGTGCACCATGTTGAATAAGGGACGATAGCTGCGCGGGAAAAATCCGCGAAACTCCATGGCGCTATAGGCCACAATAACTAACAAAAAGACCAGCCAGTGAATACCGATTTGCAGGCCAGAATACTTATTCCCCATAACACTTCCTGAATAAAAACAATAATGCGTCAACATAACGGGCTTTTGTTAAAAATTCATTAACTTTTGTTCACCCATTTTCAGTCGCTTACGCTTAACCGCAAGAACCGCTATTGCCGAGGATGCCTGTCTGGACTAAGCCTGGTAAGGAAAATATGTCGTACCGCCTCATCCTGACAGGAGAAAACCATGAGTAAAATTGGCATTAACGGTTTTGGTCGTATCGGCCGTCTGGTATTGCGTCGGCTACTGGAAGTCAAAAGCAACGTGGAGGTTGTGGCCATTAATGACCTCACCTCGCCCAAAATTCTCGCCTATCTGTTAAAGCACGATTCAAACTACGGCCCGTTTCCCTGGAGCATCGACTTTACCGAAGACGCGCTGATTGTCGACGGTAAAAAAATCGCGGTTTACGCAGAAAAAGAGGCCAAAAATATCCCGTGGAAAACCACTGGCGCTGAGATAATCATCGAATGCACCGGTTTTTATACCTCGACAGAAAAAGCCAACGCGCACCTGAATGCAGGTGCCAAAAAAGTGCTGATATCCGCCCCGGCTGGCGACATGAAGACCATTGTCTTTAACGTCAACGACGACACAATGGATGCGAACGATCGGATTATCTCGGTCGCATCGTGCACCACCAACTGCCTGGCACCGATGGCGAAAGCGCTGCACGATAGCTTCGGTATTCAGCTTGGCACTATGACCACCATCCACGCCTACACGGGAACGCAGTCGCTGGTTGATGGTCCACGCGGGAAAGATCTGCGCGCCTCGCGGGCAGCAGCAGAGAACATCATTCCCCATACCACTGGTGCCGCCAAGGCCATTGGTCTGGTTATTCCGGCGTTGAGCGGAAAATTAAAAGGCCATGCCCAGCGTGTTCCGGTGAAAACAGGATCTGTCACGGAACTGGTATCGATATTGGGGAAAAAAGTCACTGCTGAAGAGGTCAACAACGCGCTGAAAAAAGCCACGCAAAATAATGAGTCGTTTGGTTATACCGACGAGGAAATCGTCTCGTCAGATGTCATTGGCTCGCATTTCGGTTCGGTATTTGATGCAACACAAACCGAGATTACCGAAGTGGGCGATCTGCAACTGGTAAAAACCGTCGCCTGGTACGATAACGAATACGGTTTTGTCACCCAGCTTATTCGTACGCTGGATAAATTTATCAAGCTCTAATGTTCTGGCGGAGGCCTGCCTCCGCCCTCTTTCATTTCCCGCGAATTCAATACGTTGTGAGTCTCTCCCCGTTTTCAATTCACTGACTGTGCTATAGCTAACCTTTGCCACTGAGGGAGCATAGTAATGGAAGCACTGAGTCGTGAAACGTTAGAAAACATGATGGAGCAAGCCGTTGCCCACGCAACCACCGTCTCATTCTGGCCGCAGAGTGAAGCCCCCGGAGCAAAAAACAGCGATGCGGTCTTTACGCCAGAACCCCGACATACAGGAACATCTCAGTATGATCGTGCTGTCACCGGTATTCGCGCCCCGGAAATTACCGTTTATGCCCCCGAAAAACCTAACGGCGTAGGGATCCTTGTTACACCGGGAGGTTCTTACCGTCGCGTGGTGATGGATAAAGAAGGCAGCGTACTGGCACCATTCTTTAACGCCCGCGGTTATACCCTGTTTGTGATGACCTACCGCATGCCGGGTGATGGCCATGAGGAAGGTGCAAACGCGCCGCTGGCCGATGCCCAGCGCGCCATGCGCTACATTCGCGCCAACGCCCATGAATGGAAAATTAACCCTGATCGTATCGGTGTGTTGGGCTTCTCTTCCGGTGGTCACGTAGCCGCCAGTCTGGGAACCCGGTTTGCCGAACCGGTTTATACACCGATTGATAGCATAGACGAGCAACCAACGCGTCCTGCGTTCATGGCGTTGGTCTACCCGGTGATTACTCTGCGTGAAGACATCGGCCACCCGGGCTCTCGTCTTGAGCTGGTTGGCGCTACGCCCGAAAAGGAAGATCTGCGCCACTATTCTCTGGAAGATCGAGTGGATAACACGACACCGCCGACATTCCTGCTACACGCCATCGACGATCCGGCGGTGAAAGTAGAAAACAGCCTGGTTTTCTTTAATTCGCTACGTGGGCTGGGCGTTCCGGTCGAAATGCATCTGTTTGAACGCGGTAAGCACGGATTTGGTATTCGCGATGCGCAAGGGTTACCGCTGGCCATCTGGCCTGAAATGATGATGAACTGGATCGCCACCAAAGTGTGAGAATTGCGCCGGGTGGCGTACAGGCTCACCCGGCGAAAAACTTAAGACTGCAAATACACTACCTGTGTTTGCAGGTATTCATTCAGACCGTGTTTACCATCTGCCCCGCCAATCCCGGACTTGCGCCAGCCAGCGTGGAAGCCCTGCATCGCCTCGAAGTTTTCGCGATTAATATAGGTTTCGCCAAACTTCAGCCCCTTAATCGCCTTCATTGCCGTATTCAGATTCTGCGTATAGATCGATGAGGTCAGTCCGTAGTCGCTGTCATTGGCCATCGTCAACGCCTGTTCCAGCGTATCAAATGCCACCACCGGCAGCACCGGACCAAACGTCTCCTCGTGCATAATCGCCATATCCTGGCGCACGTCTAACAGTAATGTCGGCGGATAGTAATAACCTTTACCAGCAACGGCTTTACCACCCAGCACCACACGGGCGCCTTCCTGCACCGCTCGCTCGACTTTTTGCTCTACACGCGCCAGCGCAGCGGCATTAATCAGCGGCCCCATCGCAATGTCATTGCGTTCGGCCGGATTGCCAAACTGCACGGCTTTCATCGCCTCACCCAGACGATTAACGAACTGGTCATAGATACCTTTCTGAACGTATACGCGCTCGGCACAGTTGCATACCTGTCCGGTATTGATCACCCGCGAGTCAACAATAGCCTTCACCGCCAGCTCAAGGTCAGCATCGTCCATCACGATAGCCGGGGCCTTGCCACCCAACTCCAGACAAACTTTGGTGATGTTTTTGGCCGCTGCGGCCATAATTTTCTCACCCGCACCGACGCTACCGGTCATGCTCACCATGGCGACCTTCGGGTTTCCGGCCAGCTCCTGCCCGACCGTTTCACCGCGTCCCAGCACCAGGTTAAAGACTCCGCGCGGTAAACCAATGTCATCAACAATTTTGGCAAAGGCGATGGCGTTATTCGGTGTGAATTCACTCGGCTTAATGACGATGGTATTTCCCGTCAGCAAGGCGGGGGCCAGTTTGCGGGCAATCAGGAAAAACGGGAAGTTCCACGGCAGAATGCCCGTCGTCACGCCCAGTGCACGCTTAAACAGCAATATATTCTCACCTGAGCGATCGCTTTGCAGGATCTCGCCTTCATAGCGACGCGCCCACTCCGCCATGTAATCGATATAGTCAGCGGTAAACGCGACTTCAACGTCAGCCAGTTGTTGAATTTTTCCACCTTCCGCCACAATCAACGCGCTGATTTCATCGGCTCGCTGGCGGATACCTGTAGAAATTTTGCGTAACCAGTTTGCCCGTTCAATGGCAGGCAACGCTTCCCATTGCGGCTGAGCGCGATCCGCGGCATCGATCGCTTTACGCGCATCTTCGGCACGACCATCGGGAATACGCGAGATAATCTCTTCCGTGGCCGGATTGACGACATCAATCCAGGCGTCATCGTGCCAGGTCACAAACTGCCCATCGATATACATAGGATGTTGTACGGGTACTGACATGCGGCTCTCCTGTGATTGATTTGTTTTTAACAAGTAAAACTATTGTTAATTAATATCAATCATGCATGACGCATTATCGCTGGAGTGGCGGTTCTGTGAACTGCTTCATAAAAGCGTCTGGAAAAGTAAGAATAAAGAGAAAAACCAGGTGGGATTTCTGCCCGTTTGCCGTAAAACACCGACAAACGGGCAGCAAGAATTACAGAGAACGGCTCTCCAGTAAGTCGGTCAACGCGGTATCATTTTTTAGCTGCTGCCAGGCTTGCTCGACGTCCTGGGGTATATCAACATGTACGATAAAATCGTGTCCACAGGGCCCGTAGCCGGTTGCATCATCACGCAGGCGCGGAAGTTCACCGGTAATGAGAGAAAGATAGCGTTCTACCGACCACAGACCTTCTGCGGCGGGCACAAAATCCACGCCGTCGTGCTGTTGGGCCAGTTCAGGGATGAAACCAGGGAAACTCAACCAGCGCGGCGCATGCGACTCATCGCGGGTGACGCGCTGAAACGTGGCCATTGTGCGGCGTTGCATCGTGGGATCCTGCACCACAATGACGGTATGAATACTTTCTGCCGCCTGATTCAGTAATGCACAGCTAAACCGGGCATTCTCACCGCAGTTTGTCGACTGATCTTCCACCCAAATTTTCTCACCCGGAATTTGCCAGAACTGGTGAGCAATATCGGCAAGGATCGCCGCTTCCGCGCGTCCGGTAGTACGAATGATGCTATAACGCGGATGCTGGGCAATCGCATCATACAGAAAGCGCGTGGAATGACCGATACCACCGCTAATCAGCAAGGGAACCTGTTGCTCTTTCGCGATCCGACAGGCGGCGTCGATGGTAGGAATAACCGCGTTCCCTGCCAGAATCACGCAATCTGACTGAACGGTGATATTCCCCGTAAAATCATTCTGCGCTAGCCATCGCCCTACGGTATTGATAGCCGCAAGGGTGGTTGCGGAAAGTGTCGGAAACTGACTCATATTGATGACTCCTGGTGTTTATCTTTACCGGGTACAGATGCCGGGTGGCGGCTACACCTCATCCGGCCTACGGCCCTGCACCGATTTATCCCGAAATCTGCTCCATCGCCTGCAGAATACGTTTATCGGAGATCGGATACGGCGTACCAAGCTGCTGGGCAAAATAGCTGACGCGCAGCTCTTCTATCATCCAGCGGATCTCTTTGACATCGGCATCTTGACGGCGCGCGGGAGGCAGTTTATTGAACCACTGCTGCCAGGCCTGCTGCACACTGTCCACTTTCAGCATCTGTGCACGGTCACGGTGCGGATCGATAGCCAGTTTTTCCAGACGTTTTTCAATAGCCTGCAAATAACGCAACGTATCGCCCAAGCGTTTGAAACCATTGCCGGTAACAAACCCGCGATACACCAGTCCGCCCATTTGCGATTTGATATCCGCGAGACCCAGCGCCATGGTCATATCCACGCGCCCTTTCAGACGTTTATTGATATTAAACACTGCGGTCAGGATCTGTTCGACCTGCTTCGCAATCTCCACCACCGTATCGTTCAGTTCAGCCCGCACTTTCTCATGCAGCGCGGTAAAGCCTTCTTCAGTCCACACCGGGCCACCGTTGGCGTCAATTAACTGATCCACACCGCAGGAGATACAGTCGTCAATCAAATCCAGAACTTTACCGTATGGGTTAAAGTACAGCCCCAGCTTGGCTTTATTGGGCAGCTTCTCATGCAAATATTTGATTGGCGAAGGAATATTCAGCAGCAACAGGCGGCGTAAACCGCACCACATCGCCTGCTGTTGTTCCAACGGATTATCAAACAGTTTGATGGCAACGCTGTCACGCTCATCGACCAGCGCCGGCCACGCTTTCACCTTATAGTTACCGCGTTTTTGTTCGTAACTTTCCGGAAGCTGACCGAAGCTCCAGATGTGCAACCCACTCTGTTCAATGCCGTCATCGGCCACCGCAGACAATGTTTCCTGAACTTTACCCTTCAGCGCATCCTTCAAATCTTGCAGCGAACGTCCTTCCTGTAGCTTCTTATTTTTATCATCCACCACCCGGAAGGTGATTTTTAGGTGATCGGGCACCTGATCCCAGTGCCAGTCTTCACGGTCAACGGTAACGCCGGTCATGCGGCGCAGTTCACGCTCCAGCGAGTCCAGCAGCGGCAGTTCCAGCGGTGTGACGCGGCCTAAAAACGCTTCCGCATAGTTCGGCGCGGGCACAAAGTTGCGTCGTACCGGTTTTGGTAACGACTTAATCAGGGCAATCACCAGTTCGCGGCGCAGCCCCGGGATTTGCCATTCAAAACCGCTCTCTTCGATCTGATTAAGCAGCGGGAGTGGAATATGTACGGTCACACCGTCCGCATCGGCTCCAGGTTCGAACTGGTAGCTCAGGCGCAGCTTAAGGTTACCCTGATGCCAGAAGTTCGGATAATCCAGCTTACTGATTTTCTCCGCACCCTCTTTGATGAGCATGCTCTTTTCAAAGTTGAGCAGATCCGGGGTTTCACGGCTGACCTTTTTCCACCAGCTATCAAAGTGACGAGCAGAAACCACGTCATGGCTGATGCGTTGGTCGTAAAACTCAAACAGCGTCTCATCATCGACCAGAATGTCGCGACGGCGTGATTTGTGCTCTAACTCTTCCACTTCAGCCCGTAACTTCAGATTGTCACGGAAAAACGCATGGCGCGTTTGCCAGTCGCCTTCCACCAGCGCATGACGAATGAACAGTTCACGCGACAACGCGGGATCGATCTGGCTGTAATTTACCTTACGGGCCGCAACAATCGGTAAGCCGTAGACGGTGACTTTTTCTGTCGCCATCACAGCACCCTGCGCGCGTTCCCAGTGCGGTTCACTGTATGAACGTTTGATCAGATGCTGGGCTACCGGTTCCACCCATTCGGGATCGATACGCGCGGCAATACGTCCCCACAGGCGACTGGTTTCCACCAGCTCCGCGACCATCGTCCACTTCGGCGGTTTTTTGAATAAACCTGAACCCGGGAAGATCGAGAAGCGAGCGTTACGCGCCCCGGTAAACTCCTGTTTATCGGTATCTTTCATCCCGATGTGCGACAGTAAACCGGTCAGCAACGCGACGTGGATCTCCCGATATTCAGCGGGTTCGCTGTTGACCGGAATACCCAACTCTTTCACCACCTGGCGCAGTTGCGTGTAGATATCCTGCCACTCACGCACGCGCAGGTAGTTCAGAAAATCAAGTTTGCACTGGCGACGGAACTGGTTTGACGACAGCGCTTTTTGCTGCTCGCCGAGATAGTTCCACAGGTTCACAAATGCAAGAAAATCAGACTCTTTGTCGTGGAAACGGCGATGCTTCTCATCGGATGCCTGCTGCTTGTCCATTGGACGCTCGCGCGGATCCTGAATGGACAGCGCCGAGGTGATGATCATCGCTTCGCGCACACAACCATGTTTTTGTGCTTCCAGCACCATTCGCGCCAGCCGTGGGTCCACCGGAAGTTGCGACAGCTGACGGCCCAACGGCGTTAACTTGTATGCGGTTGCCTGTTCGTCGGTGGTTATCGCCCCCAACTCTTCGAGCAGGCGCACACCGTCCTGAATATTGCGCTTATCCGGCGCTTCAACAAACGGGAACGCCGCGATATCGCCCAGCCCCAACGCGGTCATCTGCAAAATAACGGATGCCAGGTTGGTACGCAGGATCTCCGGGTCGGTAAACTCCGGGCGCGACAGGAAATCGTCTTCGGAATACAGACGAATACAGATCCCTTCCGAAACACGACCGCAGCGACCTTTACGCTGGTTAGCAGAGGCCTGCGACACCGGTTCAATCGGCAAGCGCTGAACTTTGGTGCGGTAACTGTAACGGCTGATACGCGCGGTGCCCGGGTCAATTACGTATTTGATTCCCGGAACGGTCAGCGACGTTTCCGCCACGTTGGTCGCCAGCACGATACGGCGACCGCTGTGCGACTGGAACACGCGGTTCTGTTCGCTGTTTGAAAGACGCGCATACAGCGGTAGCACTTCGGTATGGCGCAAATCCAGCTTATTCAGCGCATCGGCGGTATCGCGAATTTCACGTTCGCCGCTCATGAAGACCAGAATGTCGCCTGGCCCTTCACGCCCCAGTTCATCTACGGCATCAAAAATTGCCTGCAGCTGGTCACGCTCAGTGTCATCTGCATCTTCAACAATTGGACGATAGCGCACTTCCACCGGATACGTTCGGCCGGAGACTTCGATAATCGGCGCGTTATTGAAATGCTTTGAAAAACGTTCAGGATCGATGGTCGCCGAAGTGATGATAATTTTTAGATCCGGGCGACGCGGTAGAAGTTCTTTCAGATAGCCGAGCAGAAAATCGATATTCAGACTGCGTTCATGCGCTTCATCGATGATAATGGTGTCGTACTGCATTAGCAGCCGATCCTGTTGGATTTCTGCCAGCAGGATACCGTCCGTCATCAGCTTGACCATGGTGTTATCACTGACATGATCGCTGAAACGTACCTTATAACCGATACAGCCGCCCGGCTCGGTCTGCAGTTCTTCCGCGATACGATTCGCCACAGTACGCGCCGCCAGACGGCGCGGCTGGGTATGGCCGATCAGCCCTTTTACCCCGCGCCCCAGCTCCATACATATTTTGGGTAACTGGGTAGTTTTCCCCGATCCGGTCTCACCGGCGACAATCACCACCTGATGGTCGCGGATTGCCTCCAGAATATCCTGTTTTTTCTGGCTGACGGGCAGGTTTTCCGGATAGCGGATTTCCGGACGCGCAGCTTCACGCAGCACAACTTTACCGGCTGCCAGCTCAATCTCTTTCGCCATCTCCTGGTAAATGGCCTGTTGTGCATCAGGATTTTTAACCTTCTTCACACCGTGCAGGCGGCGGGCAAAACGCTGTCTGTCACGCAGCATCAGTGAGTCCAGCTGTTGCTGCAACATGTTGAAGGTTAATTTTTGTTGTTCTGTCATAGCGTTAAAAGGCAGTGCTCTGCCGGGTTAAATCTCTTTTAGATGATGGGTATAGAGTACCACATCGGCGCTTTTCATGTGTTGTTCAATAATTTCGAACATAGGATTCGATATATTGCGCTATCACTGCGACAGGATTGTGAATAAAGTGTCAACAAGCAACGGGGCACTACCCCTTCAAACACATAAAAGGAAACACCCATGAGCAAGGTATTAGTTCTTAAATCCAGTATTCTGGCAGGGTACTCTCAGTCTGGTCAGTTGTCTGATTATTTTGTTGAACAGTGGCGTGAAAAGCACTCTGCTGATGAAATCACTGTCCGTGACCTGGCTGCAAATCCTGTACCGGTACTGGATGGCGAACTGGTGGGTGCGATGCGCCCGAGCGATACACCGCTGACGCCGCGTCAGCAAGAAGCGTTGGCGCTGTCCGATGAGCTGATTGCTGAGCTGAAAGCGCATGATGTGATTGTTATCGCCGCGCCGATGTACAACTTCAACATCCCAACGCAGCTGAAAAACTACTTTGACCTGATTGCCCGTGCAGGTGTGACTTTCCGTTATACCGAGAAAGGCCCGGAAGGTCTGGTGACAGGTAAACGCGCGGTGGTGCTGACCAGCCGTGGTGGTATTCATAAAGACACACCAACCGACCTGATCACGCCGTACCTGAACGTATTCCTGGGCTTTATCGGCATCACCGACGTGAATGTTGTCTTTGCTGAAGGTATTGCTTACGGCCCGGAAGTGGCGTCTAAAGCACAGTCCGACGCGAAAGCCGCTATCGACAGCGTGGTAGCTGCCTGATAATTCCCCCCTCTCACCATCCGGTGGGAGGGTTTCTCCGACACTTACTTCTTTCCCTGCATCTGTATCTGTTTGCCGTGAATGCGATTAATATCACGCCAGATAGGTGCATAATCCCTGCATTTCGCCAGATTCTCTTCCCAACAATGAAGCAAAAACTGTTCAGGCTCCGCGACATCCCGGCTTAACAGCTTGAATACCCAACGATTCCAGACGTACCACTTGAGAAGCCACATGATTTCACCCTACGACGCGACCGGTGTTGGACTATACCAGCATCCATTTTATGCCGTGTGGCAACTATTGCGATGTCGATGAATAATCCAGCGTCGTGTCCCTCTGGCAGTGTGAAAAAGCGATTTACTCTTTTCTCAACCACTTACCATTTATACCCTGCACATACTCTCCCGGTTTAGCGCGAGCAACCAGCTTTTGCCCGGCCATTTTTGCCACTTCATCTGGCGGAATATTATTGCTCTCTGCCAGTTGCTGATAGCTGGCGTTGCGCGCTTTATTAATCTCACTCACCAGCGCCTGCGTTTCGGCATCGGTTTGCAATGCGACCAGATAGCCATTGAGCGTTTCCCCTACTCGCCCCTGAGTTCTGGCTTCATTCAGGGTCAATGCCCACGTATTGCTGCTGAGTAAACTTAGGACGACCAGCGCCACTGCAAACTGTTTTCTCATCATGACCTCAGAACAAATCGCTGCGCGATTTCAATAAACTTTCGACGTCTTTATCAACTTTGATATGGATCTCATGCTCGATTTTGACGTTCATATTAATGGTGATGGGCTCTTTTGGCGCAGCCACTTCGATTCTGGGAGTACATCCTACCAGCAGAGATGAAGTCAGCAGACCTAGCATGGCAGCTATCGTTTTCATTGTTGTTCCTCACATTCCTTGCCTTCCGGGCAATGGGTTTCCGGCAGCGCTGCATTTTGTTCAAGCCATGCCTGTAAATTGTCGCCAAAACGCAAACTGCGCCATAGCGTAAAGACGTTTTCCTCGTGGGTATAATTCAAATTAACCGTACCTACTTTGCCATCTACCCGACTATTGCCAGTCACGGTTGACTGCATGGTTAAGACACCGAGGTTATCCAGATTTATTTTCGTCCACGAATGGCTTATTTCCATATAACGCAGCCAGTTAATGGCCGCCCCCGCCGCCATGTTATCTTTGACGACCGCATCCGCTGTGTCCTTATCAATACGCAACGTCATCGGCCCTGGATTAGTCAACCAGCCGTCTTTAATGATCCATTTTTCGTTGTCCAGCCATAATGGCAACGCACCACTGACCGGGCCAGACATGGCGAACTGTTTGGGGTTAACCGCACTGATAAGCTCGCTGGAAGAGATATTCTGCACCCGCAATAAGGCCGGGTCGTGCTGCGGCATCCGCAGTTGCTGCATGATGATTTTGCCACCCAGCAGGTCGGCACTGACATCGCTCAACAGTAACGGGTTGTTTTCACTCCAGGGGTACGCCCCCTGCAGATCGGCGGCGATATTCTTCACCGTCACCTGATTCACCACTTCCGCAATACGCAGTGAAATAGGTCCACGCGTACCCAGTTGCCATGCGCCTTCACTAAACCGGAAAGGCAATACAAAATCGACACCGTTGATTTGGTTATCGGGCATCCAGGCGCTACCGCCTTTTAACACCCCATGACCGCCTGCTTCAAAGCCCTGCTCCGGGGCTGCCGAAAATGCGACCTGCGCATACAGATCACCTTCACGTAGCTTCATTTTCCAGTCAGGTGGAACCAGAGGTTGGAATACGGTGAGCGATTGTTTTGGCCACCAGGCCTGTCCGCGCAGGCGGATACCGTCCCAACGACCATTCAGCTGTACGGGCCCAATCGCCCCAGCGTGAAGCTGGCCTTTGAACTGGAAAATTGTCGGATCGCTACCTTCCACGCTGAACTTCAGCGTCGATGGTGGTAACACGCTTCCCCCGGTGAAGGTGGTGTTCCCTGCGTCCAGCGACAGCGCGCCGCTAAATGTCGGTTTGGTTGCATCCCGCACCCAAACTATCGGTTCGTCCATCACCAGACGCGGATTTTCCACCTTCATCGTGCCGTATTGCAGATGATCAAATCCGGTAGAAAGATCAAATAGCTTCAGGGTGTTGTCATGCCATTCTCCCTTACCCGCTACGTCCCAACGGGCATGCATCGGCGTAAAGCTGCCTTCTCCCCAATATCGCCACTGCCAACGACCGGCATCAGGAAGAAAATCATTTGCCAGGCCATCCAGATGCAGTTCAAAGCCCCCCATCTGGTTTTCATGCGCACGTAAAATAGCCTGCAGACGCCCATCCACACCACGTTGCGTGACTTTTACGCCTGCCAGCGGCCAGCGAATCTCGTCAATATCCAGCGAATCAATCACCCGCCCACGTGAGCGCAGCAGCGCTCCTGGCTCAAAAGCCAATTGTGGATCGTTCAGACTTCCGGTAAGTCTGGCGGGCAATTTCGCGTAGAAGATCAGATCGCCCTGTTTCGCTTCACCGATCAACTGTAGCGGCATCTCGCTACTATCCATGCCAAGCTTACCCGGCCCCAGCGTTAATACGGCATTTCCTTTACCGGCGTCGCCATGCGTCAGAACGTTCAGACGCCCGCTCACCACCGCGTTTTCCAGTCCGGCCTGCCAGTTCTCAACTTTTATGCCCAACCGCCCGCTTAACGGGAATCCCTGATAAGGCCAGTTCCAGCGTCCGTCGCTGATGGTCAGTTGCTGGCGTGTTATTTCCCACGGAAGGTCCAGCAGCGGATCGGCATTATCACGCGCCATGACAATCAGTTGTCCGCTGTTTTCTTGCCACTCCAGTTCGGCGTCCACAAGCGTAGGCTCTTGCGGCAGACTTAACGTCGCAACCGCATGACCGCTTACCGGTAGCCCATCGGGAACCAGTGGCATAGTAAATTCACCGACCAATTTTACCGGCGGCTGGCCTTCAAATGCCGCAACATCCAGCTCAGTTACCGTGAGGTTTTGCCCGTGCAAACGCCCATGGAATTTAACTTTTTCCCCCTGGTAACGCAGCTGTTGAGTGGTGGGAGTGAGCGAGAGTGACAGTTTTCCCTGCCATTCCTGCCATGGAGAAAGAATAAGTTTGTCGATGTTAATCCAGGTATTGGGCAGCATTGACTGCCATTCAGCCAGCGTTTTAGGCGCTGCCGGCGATGGCTCTGCCTGCGGCAATTTGGCCAGGCAAGCTGAATCCAACTCAATGGTCCCGACATTGAGCAACCAGCGGCTGGGGTGAGACAGATCCGCCTGAGTGATGCGTGCTAGCGGGCAATCTTCAACCAGATAGCGGAGTTCAGGTATATGCAACCCATGCCGTGTCAGCCGCGGGCTTTCATCCAGCGCGATGCGTGTTCCAACGGGTAACCAGATACCCACCAACGTAGGCACCCACAGGCCAAGCGTCATCACTAGCGTCAGCGGCACGAGAATCAATAATAAGAGGAGTGCCAGAACGGCTTTATATTTACCCTTCATGGGTAGTTAATATCCTGATTTAGCAAAAATTTAAGCCGGTTTAGGCCTGTATTGTGGCATGTTTAACTGGATATGCCCACATTAAGGATAGATAACCGATTTCTAGGCACGCTGTTACACGTGCCGTCTGGGATATTAAGATTCAGACTCAATGAGGCCTAAGTTGTCCATCGCTATGTTTAGGTCCGATACGACCTGCTTCTATCAGAATTTCCTCAATGAGTTCTTCGAGGCACTCCCTACCATGATGATCGCAGACCAGATGTACCTGCCGGGAAATCTCATCAGGTTTCATACCATCGCATAATGCCGCCTTGAGCATTAGGGTGGCCCATCGTTTTGCTTCAGAGTGAGTCAGCATAACCCCTCCCGATAATTGCTACCTGTATAAGCGTAGCTGTCCGGATGTGATTCGGCTGGCTTTTTACCTGCCGCGATATTCAGGTGTTGAGTTGGAAAGAAAAATATCCAGTTGTTGAAATTGTGTAACCTGCCCACACTAACAACAGATACGCTGAAATTATTCATTACGCCTATGACTATCAATAACTTTTTAGATTTTGTAAAATAATTTGAATTGGATTAATGTGACGTCAAAATCACTGGAGAAAGTCTTATGAAACTCGCCATCTATAGTACAAAACAGTACGACAAGAAGTATCTGCAGCAGGTTAACGAGGCTTTTGGTTTTGAACTTGAATTCTTTGACTTTCTGTTGACGGAAAAAACAGCGAAAACCGCCCATGGCTGTGAAGCTGTGTGCATTTTCGTCAACGACGATGGCAGCCGCCCCGTTCTGGAAGAACTGAAAAAGCATGGCGTGAAATACATTGCGCTGCGTTGTGCCGGGTTCAATAACGTCGATCTCGACGCAGCAAAAGAGCTGGGTCTGCAGGTGGTTCGTGTTCCAGCTTATTCACCAGAGGCTGTCGCTGAGCATGCGATTGGCATGATGATGACGCTGAATCGCCGTATTCACCGCGCTTATCAGCGTACCCGTGATGCCAACTTCTCTCTTGAGGGGCTGACCGGTTTTACTATGTATGGCAAAACCGCTGGGGTGATCGGTACCGGTAAAATCGGTATCGCTGCGCTGCGGATCCTGAAAGGTTTTGGTATGCGTCTGCTGGCGTTCGATCCTTACCCGAGCGCTGCTGCTCTGGAGTTAGGCGTTGAATATGTCGATCTTAAAACGCTGTTTGCAGAGTCCGATGTCATCTCTCTGCACTGCCCGTTAACACCGGAGAATTATCATCTGCTCAATCACGAAGCCTTTGAACAGATGAAAAACGGCGTGATGGTCATTAACACCAGTCGTGGTGCATTGATCGACTCACAAGCCGCTATCGATGCGCTGAAAAACCAGAAAATTGGTTCTCTGGGTATGGACGTGTACGAGAACGAACGCGATCTGTTCTTTGAAGATAAATCTAATGATGTCATTCAGGATGATGTATTCCGTCGTCTGTCAGCCTGCCATAATGTGCTGTTTACCGGTCATCAGGCATTCCTGACCGCAGAAGCGTTAACCAGCATTTCTGAGACCACGCTGCAGAATCTGGCCCAAATATCTAAAGGCGAGACCTGTCCAAACGCCCTCTTCTAATTCCTGTGCTCCCCTGGCGTCAGGGGAGCATTTTCAGACAATCACCGATGATAAAACATTCAGTATCATTATTATATTGAATGTATTCCCGTCACAAACGTAGAGAAACTTAATGAAGAAAGTTGTCACGTTGATTGCGCTCAGCATGCTGATGGCTGGCTGTGTGAGCAATGGAAAAGTTTCCGTCAATCGCGAACAGTTGCAGCATCACCGCTTCGTTTTGCAAAGCGTGAATGGTAAAGCCGTCACCGCCACCAACAACCCACCTGAGTTAAGTTTTGGCGAAAACATGACGGTATCAGGAAAGATGTGTAATCAATTCCACGGCCAGGGCAAGCTGTCCGACGGTGAGTTGAAGGTAAAAGATATGGCGATGACGCGTATGATGTGCGCCGATCCACAGCTTAACGCGCTCGACGGGATCGTCAGCGAAATGTTTAAGCAAGGCGCACAGGTCGATCTGACTGCTGACCAGTTAACGCTGGCGACAGCAGAACAAACGCTGACGTATAAACTCGCGGATTTAATGTAGGAAACGTGGTGGCTTAATAGCTCCCACAACTTCCGGCGGCAAGCGACTGCTCACTACAGCGTTTGCCGTTGGGTAGCGCACACATCCCGATAGCAGAACCATCCAGTTGACGAGCAACAGAGAGCGAACCGCCAATCATGGCGCAATTAGCTTCTCCTGAACTGGACATTGCTGCCTTCATGCCCGGTGCGACATGCGCGGCAGTTGCCTGCTGAACAGGTTCGCTGCTACAAGCCGATAATAATAACGCGGCACATCCTACCCAAAACGCTGCGCGCATCTTACTCCCCTCTGAATATTAACCAAACGACACAGCCATAAATAATAGGCAGCGGAAACACCGCCGTCGAGAGGCAAAATACGCATTTATGCGTACTGTTTACATTTTCTGGCAATTTTTTGCCTGCTCCTTTGATCAAACCATTCATTCTGTTTATTCCAGGGACACAAAAGCGAAAATCTGTCTTTAGCGCTTTTGCTAAAATAGAAAGATAACTACAGGACTCGCCGCTGTTACGCGTGTCCCTCTTTTTGCGCAATGTAAGGGTGTCAGTATGATCACAATTGACGGTAATGGTGCGGTTGCTTCAGTCGCATTTCGTACCAGCGAGGTTATCGCCATCTACCCGATTACGCCCAGTTCGACGATGGCTGAACAGGCAGATGCCTGGGCCGGGAACGGGCTTAAGAACGTGTGGGGGGATACCCCTCGCGTCGTAGAAATGCAGTCAGAAGGTGGCGCGATCGCAACCGTTCATGGCGCGTTGCAGACCGGTGCGCTCTCTACGTCGTTTACCTCATCGCAGGGCCTGTTGCTGATGATCCCAACGCTGTACAAACTGGCCGGTCAGTTGACCCCGTTTGTACTGCACGTTGCGGCTCGTACAATTGCAACTCACGCATTATCGATCTTTGGCGATCATTCCGACGTGATGGCGGTGCGCCAGACAGGATGTGCGATGCTGTGTGCCAGCAGCGTTCAGGAGGCACAGGACTTTGCGCTGATTTCGCAAATTGCCACCCTGAAAAGCCGGGTTCCGTTTATTCATTTCTTTGATGGTTTCCGTACATCCCATGAAATCAATAAAATTGTGCCACTGGCCGACGACACGATCCTCGGACTGATGCCGCAGACGGAAATCGATGCTCATCGCGCTCGGGCGCTTAATCCTGAGCATCCGGTTATTCGCGGTACGTCTGCGAACCCGGACACCTATTTCCAGTCACGCGAGGCAACAAACCCGTGGTACAACGCGGTTTACGATCATGTAGAACAGGCGATGAACGATTTCGCCGCAGCGACAGGTCGCCAGTACCAGCCATTTGAATATTACGGCCATCCTCAGGCTGAGCGCGTCATTATCTTAATGGGCTCGGCGATTGGAACCTGCGAAGAAGTCGTTGAAGATCTGCTGGCACGTGGCGAGAAAGTTGGCGTTCTGAAAGTGCGTCTGTTCCGTCCATTCTCTGCCAGACATTTACTGCGCGCGCTGCCGGAAACCGTACGCAGCATCGCCGTCCTGGATCGCACCAAAGAACCCGGCGCACAGGCAGAACCGTTGTATCTGGACGTAATGACCGCGTTAGCAGAAGCCTTTAACTGTGGCGAGCGAGAAACGCTACCGCGCGTGATTGGCGGACGTTATGGCCTTTCTTCCAAAGAGTTCGGTCCAGACTGCGTGATGGCAGTCTTTAATGAGCTGAGCAGCGCGAAGCCGAAACCTCGCTTTACGGTCGGTATCTATGATGATGTCACCAACTTGTCGCTACCGTTACCGGAAAACACCCTGCCCGGTACGGCTAAGCTCGAAGCGCTGTTTTACGGGCTGGGCAGCGACGGTAGCGTGTCAGCCACCAAAAACAATATCAAAATTATTGGTAACTCGACGCCATGGTATGCGCAAGGTTATTTCGTCTACGACTCGAAAAAAGCAGGCGGTCTGACAGTCTCCCACCTGCGCGTTAGCGAGCAGCCTATTCGATCAGCGTATCTGGTTTCACAAGCCGATTTTGTTGGCTGTCACCAGCTGCAATTTATCGATAAGTATCAGATGGCCGAGCGCCTGAAACCAGGCGGTATCTTCCTGCTTAATACGCCATACAGTGTGGATGAAGTCTGGGGTCGTCTGCCACAGGAAGTTCAGGCGGTACTGAATCAGAAGAAAGCCCATTTCTACGTGATTAATGCGGCCAAAATCGCCCGCGAATGCGGTCTGGCAGCGCGTATTAACACCGTTATGCAAATGGCCTTCTTCCATTTGACGCAAATCTTACCCGGCGACAGCGCGTTGGCTGAATTGCAGGGGGCGATTGCGAAAAGTTACAGCAGTAAAGGACAGGACCTGGTTGAACGTAACTGGCAGGCTCTGGCCCTGGCGCGCGAATCCGTCGCCGAAGTAGCACTCCAGCCGGTTGATCCGCACAGCGCAAACCGCCCACCGGTGGTTTCTGATGCCGCACCTGATTTCGTGAAAACCGTCACCGCGGCAATGCTCGCCGGTCTGGGTGATGCCCTCCCCGTATCCGCGCTGCCGCCAGACGGTACCTGGCCAATGGGCACCACGCGTTGGGAAAAACGCAATATCGCCGAAGAGATCCCCATCTGGAAGGAAGAACTGTGTACCCAGTGTAACCACTGCGTTGCCGCTTGCCCGCACTCGGCAATCCGCGCCAAAGTGGTTTCACCTGAAGCGATGGAAAACGCCCCTGCTAGTCTGCATTCTTTGGATGTGAAATCACGCGATATGCGCGGTCAGAAGTATGTACTGCAGGTTGCACCAGAGGATTGCACTGGCTGTAATCTGTGTGTCGAAGTTTGCCCGGCAAAAGATCGCCAAAACCCGGAAATCAAGGCCATCAATATGATGTCGCGCCTTGAGCATGTTGAAGAAGAAAAAGTTAACTATGACTTCTTCCTCAATCTGCCGGAGATCGACCGCAGCAAGCTTGAACGCATTGATATCCGTACCTCGCAGTTAATCACTCCGCTGTTTGAATATTCCGGCGCCTGTTCTGGTTGTGGTGAAACACCGTATATCAAACTGCTTACGCAGCTGTATGGCGACCGCATGCTGATCGCTAACGCGACCGGCTGTTCATCGATTTATGGCGGTAACCTCCCTTCAACGCCGTATACGACCGATGTCAATGGTCGTGGACCTGCGTGGGCAAACTCTCTGTTCGAAGATAACGCCGAGTTTGGTCTGGGCTTCCGCCTGACGGTGGATCAACACCGTGTGCGCGTCATGCGTTTGCTGGAGCAGTTTGCGGATAATATTCCGTCTGAACTGAATGACGCCCTGCATGCTGAAGCGACGCCAGAAGTACGCCGTGAGCAAGTTGCTGCGCTGCGCCAGCATCTGAAAGATGTCGAAGGTGCACAGCAACTGTTAACCGATGCCGACGCGCTGGTCGAGAAGTCCATCTGGCTGATTGGCGGCGACGGCTGGGCTTATGATATTGGTTTTGGCGGACTGGATCACGTCCTGAGTCTGACCGAGAACGTCAATATTCTGGTGCTGGATACCCAGTGTTACTCCAACACGGGTGGACAAGCGTCGAAAGCCACACCGCTTGGGGCGGTTACCAAGTTTGGTGAGCATGGCAAGCGCAAGGCTCGCAAAGATCTTGGCGTCAGCATGATGATGTACGGGCATGTTTATGTCGCACAGATTTCTCTGGGCGCCCAGTTGAATCAGACGGTCAAAGCTATCCAGGAAGCTGAATCCTACCCCGGCCCGTCGCTGATTATCGCGTATAGCCCATGTGAGGAGCATGGCTATGATCTCGCGCTAAGCCACGATCAGATGCGTCAACTCACGGCTACCGGATTCTGGCCGCTGTACCGCTTTGACCCACGCCGAGCAGACGAAGGTAAGCTGCCGCTGGCGCTCGACTCGCGCCCACCGTCAGATGCGCTGGCCGAAACATTGCTTAACGAGCAGCGTTTCCGCCGCCTGAACGCCCAACAGCCAGAAGTTGCAGAACAGCTGTGGAAGGATGCAACGGCTGATTTGCAAAAACGCTACGACTTCCTGGCCCAACTGGCAGGCAAAGCGGAAAAGAGCGGTACCGAATAATACGTTTTTCTCAGTATTAGCCCGGAACCAAAAAAAAAGCCCGAACAGTTGTTCGGGCTTGTCAATTTATTCGCTGGCTAATTAATAAGTGTCATCAATATACCAACGAAAAATAAAACGTGACAATAAAGGCATATAACACGCGCAGAATACCCCAACAAAATTCAATTGTATAATTTTTATTTTATATATATTTTACAAGCTCATTCACGGCAATTATCACTATTTCCGTAGAATTATTTGTTTAAGGTTTTACTTAAGACGTAACAATTCATATTTATCTCTTTACGGAACTTCTCCTTTAGCATGCTTTTACTCCCTACATGGGTGGTCACAGGTTAATAAAAAAACTAAAGGATTATTTCAATGAACAGAAAAGTACTGGCTCTCGTAATTCCTGCCCTGCTGGCTGCAGGCGCTGCTCACGCTGCAGAAGTTTATAATAAAGACGGCAACAAATTAGATCTCTACGGAAAAATTGATGGTCTGCGTTACTTCTCTGACGATGCCAGCAATGATGGCGATCAGACTTATTTCCGTGGCGGCTTCAAAGGCGAAACTCAGATTAACGATATGCTCACCGGCTATGGCCAGTGGGAATATCAGGTAAATGCCAACACAACTGAAAGCAACCGCAGCAACAACTTTACTCGTCTGGCCTTTGCAGGTCTGAAATTCGGCGACTACGGTTCATTCGACTACGGTCGTAACTACGGCGTTATGTACGACGTAGAAGGTTGGACCGATATGCTGCCAGAATTCGGTGGCGACTCTTACACCAAAGCCGACAACTTCATGACCGGCCGTGCAAACGGTGTTGCAACCTACCGCAACACCGACTTCTTCGGTATGGTGAACGGTCTGAACTTCGCGCTGCAGTACCAGGGGGCGAACGAGCAGAAAAGCGACGAATACAACCAGGAAGGTACCGGCAATGGTACTGGCCGTAACGTTCAGAACTCTAACGGTGACGGCTTCGGTCTCTCCTCTACCTACGATCTGGGTATGGGCGTAAGCTTCGGTGCGGCTTACACCACGTCTGACCGTACTAACGAGCAGACCACTGCGGGTGGCGACGTTGCTGGCGGTGACAAAGCTGATTCCTGGACTGTCGGTATGAAATACGACGCGAACAACATCTATCTGGCAACCATGTATGCAGAAACTCGCAACATGACTCCATACGGTGATAGCGGCGTAGCCAACAAAACTCAGAACTTCGAAGTAACTGCACAGTACCAGTTCGACTTTGGTCTGCGTCCGTCCGTTTCCTTCCTGATGTCTAAAGGTCAGGATCTGGGCGCTAACGGATCTGACGGCGACAAAGATCTGGTTAAATACGCAGACATCGGTGCGACTTACTACTTCAACAAAAACATGTCTACCTACGTTGATTACAAAATCAACCTGCTGGATGAAGACGATAGCTTCTACACCAGCAAAAACATCTCTACTGATGACGTAGTTGCTGTAGGCCTGGTTTACCAGTTCTAAGTTCGTCAGCCCGCTGGCAACGGCGGGCTATCCTTATTTTCTGTGTAACTCTGTTTTATCTCATTCAAAACATTATATCTGTTGCGTTAAAACACATCTCTGATAGATGATATCTTGCATTAAGGTCTGTAGTAGAGGATACCTGCAATGAATCATCATCCTGTAAAATCATCCCGTATTGCATCCATCGGCTATGACGAATCCTCTTGCACGCTAGAAATTCGCTTTCACCAGTTGGCTACGCTGCAATATCAGCAGGTCCCTGCCCGTATTTTTCGTGATTTCCTGATCGTGGTCTCTAAAGGCCGATTTTACGATGGGGTAATAAAAGGCAAATTTCCTGAAATCAAAATAAAGTGATGCCAAAATGTGATCGTTGTCATTGTACATAAAGTGCCATTACGCGGTAAGCTTTACGTGGATACTTAAACAGGAGGTTTTATGAACAGAACGATTCTTGTACCCATCGATATTTCAGACTCAGAATTAACTCAACGCGTTATTGCCCATGTTGAAGCAGAAGCAAAGATCGACGATGCACAGGTTCATTTTTTGACCGTCATTCCGTCATTGCCCTATTACGCTTCCCTGGGACTGGCCTACTCGGCAGAGTTACCGGCCATGGACGATCTGAAAGCCGAAGCGAAATCTCAACTGGAAGAGATTATCAAGAAGTTCAATATCCCAACGGACCGAGTGCACGTTCATGTCGCAGAAGGTGCGCCGAAAGACAAGATTCTGGAGATCGCTAAAAAATTACCGGCTGATATGGTCATTATTGCCTCACACCGACCTGACATCACCACCTACCTGCTGGGCTCTAACGCCGCGGCTGTAGTGCGTCACGCGGAGTGTTCGGTACTGGTAGTCCGCTAAGCTGTCTGGCCCGCACATCGTTGCGGGCTTTTTGTTTCTACGCCTTATCCCCCACGATTCCTGTCCTAAATGTGCTGACATTTTTCCCGCCAGAACATTCAGCACGTTGCCGCAAAAGGCAAACTTACTTGTTCCTTTATTAAGCGCCTGTAGTTTCAGTTTTATGAAATTTGATAATGATCCACTTGTGCAAGCAACCTACGCCCCTAATGCGACAAAATCTACAGTTTTTGCCGCAGGTGGAAAACCAGATAGTGAGAAAAATATTCTGGAAATCAATGGGACTTGCATCAACTACACCTTAAGAAAAGATGCAGAGACAATGCCTTTTTATATGGCATTCGATAAGAATGGGAATAAAAAACATTTTGGCTATATCTCCTGCCAACAGGCGAGAGATAGGGGAATATTTAGCCAATAAGGAAGAATCCTGGCAAGGCGTCATTTAAACAACCCGTTAAGCGATGAGGGTATCATTACCATTTTTTAAATGAGGATAATCAAAAAGAATAAATCGGTCCGCAAAAAGATATATTACATAATGGACCCTATGTTTCTACGCATCTATCCTACATGACTATCCTAAATGACAGTTTGATGCACAGATAATATCGATGGTACGGCTCTCGCTTTCCTGCGTTGATGTATCGCTACGTCGCGACAACATTACGTCCTCTCTTGAAACCCAGGTAAAAACAGAGTATAAATACTGTATATAAACCCAGCAAAAGAGCGATGAACAATGTTCGTGGAACTCGTTTATGATAAAAGGAATTTTGATGGTCTGCCCGGCGCAAAAGATATTATTCTGGGCGAGTTGACCAAGAGGGTTCATCGGATCTTCCCCGATGCTGAAGTTCGGGTTAAACCGATGATGACACTTCCGGCGATCAACACTGACGCCAGCAAGCATGAAAAAGAACAGATAAGCCGAACGGTTCAAGAAATGTTTGAAGAGGCTGATATGTGGCTGGTTTCAGATTAAGTACCTTGAACCGTCATATTGCTTAAGTACCATCCGCTGTGACTGGCAATCATTCTATACTCGCACTATCGGACGTTTGCCGGTCGGCCGCAGCCATGCTCTTGCATACGGCATGGTTGCGGCAGTTCGCCACACCCTGCGTTTTTCGCTCCCTGACATTGCTCGTTGATAGTTCAGAACTGAATTATCTGTCGGTAAGTTGCTCCACAATTTTCTTCAGCGCTTCAATATCTGCTTTCAGCTGATTAATTGCTTCCTGTCCGGGGCCATGTACCTTTATTCAATCATGCTGTTCGTAGTTTATTCTGGTCTGGTCACGAAGAGCAAAAATCTTACTACTCTATGAGTAACATCGGTGCCAGATAGAACTCAGCTGTAAAACGTGCTGGTATTCGTCGCCGTAATCCGTACCATACGCGGCATACTTTTGCCTGCTGGCAGTAATCGGCTGGAGCGAACCCATCATTTATAGCTAATCAGATGGGGCATGAAAACGCGCAAATAGTGTACGACGTCTACAGTACATGGATTGAAGAAATGAATGACGATCGGGTTGCAATGTTGAATAACCAACTAGCCCTGTGATTGAAGTTTGCCCATTATATGCCCCTTTTGGTTTTTGAGAACGGTAAGAATGCAAGATAATCAACAAGTTACAAAGAAAGAACAATATAACCTGAACAAACTGCAAAAACGTCTGCGTCGCAACGTGGGCGAGGCCATTGCCGATTTCAATATGATCGAAGACGGCGATCGCATTATGGTGTGCCTTTCCGGCGGGAAAGACAGCTATACCATGCTGGAGATCCTGCGTAATTTGCAGCAAAGCGCCCCGATCAGTTTTTCCTTAGTTGCGGTTAATCTCGATCAAAAACAACCCGGTTTCCCGGAGCACATTCTGCCAGAGTATCTTGAACAGCTGGGCGTTGAGTATAAAATTGTCGAAGAAAACACCTACGGGATCGTCAAAGACAAAATCCCTGAAGGCAAAACGACCTGCTCGCTCTGCTCTCGCCTGCGTCGCGGCATTCTGTACCGTACGGCAACCGAGTTAGGTGCCACCAAGATTGCGCTCGGCCACCATCGCGACGACATCCTGCAAACGCTGTTTTTAAACATGTTCTACGGCGGGAAAATGAAAGGCATGCCGCCGAAGCTGATGAGTGATGACGGTAAGCACATCGTGATCCGCCCGCTGGCATACTGCCGTGAGAAAGATATCGAGCGTTTCTCCGAGGCGAAAGGTTTCCCGATTATTCCGTGCAATCTGTGCGGCTCACAGCCTAACCTGCAGCGTCAGGTCATTGCCGACATGCTGCGTGACTGGGACAAACGCTATCCAGGCCGCATTGAAACCATGTTCAGCGCAATGCAAAATGTTGTACCTTCACATCTGAGCGATATCAATCTGTTCGATTTTAAAGGCATTAAGCACGGATCAGAGGTTGTGAACGGCGGTGATTTAGCGTTCGATCGTGAAGAGATCCCGCTGCAGCCTGCGGGCTGGCAGCCAGAAGAAGATGATGCTCAACTGGATGAATTACGCCTGAACGTGGTGGAAGTGAAGTAAGCGTCTGTCAGGCCTACAACGTGCATAAGCGCCTGTAGGCCTGATAAGCGGAGCGCCATCAGGCGCCCCAACGGGTAGTTATTTCAATAACCGGACCCGGCAAGTCTTGCCTTTAATCTTACCGTTTTGTAATTGCTTCCACGCCTTGTGCGCTACAGTCTGGCGGACGGCGACATAGACGTGTGCCGGATGAACAGCAATTTTGCCGATATCAGCGCCATCCAGGCCAATGTCACCGGTCAGAGCCCCCAGAACATCACCAGGACGCATTTTCGCTTTTTTACCACCATCAATGCATAACGTCGCCATCTCTGCTTCCAGCGGCAGGATTGAGCCGTTAGCTGGCGCAGTTAGCCAGTTCAGCTTCAGTTGCAGCATTTCAGAAAGAATGTTGGCACGCTGCGCTTCTTCCGGCGCACAGAAGCTAATCGCCAGACCGCTGTTGCCGGCACGCGCGGTACGCCCGATACGATGGACGTGGACTTCCGGATCCCACGCCAGTTCGAAGTTAACTACCAGCTCAAGTGATTTGATATCCAGGCCACGTGCGGCCACATCGGTTGCGACCAGGACGCGCGCGCTACCGTTGGCAAAACGAACCAGCGTCTGATCGCGATCGCGCTGTTCCAGGTCGCCATGTAATGACAGTGCGCTTTGCCCTGCCGCATTCAGTGCATCACAAACGGCCTGACAATCTTTTTTGGTGTTACAAAAAACCACGCACGATGCAGGTTGATGCTGGCTGAGTAGCTTTTGCAGCAGCGGAATTTTTCCGTGGCTGGAGGTTTCGAAAAACTGCTGTTCAATCGCCGGTAACGCATCGACCGTATCAATTTCAATCGTTAATGGATTTTGCTGTACCCGGCCACTGATAGCAGCAATGGCTTCCGGCCAGGTTGCGGAAAACAGCAAAGTCTGACGTGACGCAGGCGCAAAGCGAATGACATCATCAATCGCATCGCTAAAGCCCATATCCAGCATGCGGTCGGCTTCATCCATAACCAGCGTATTCAGGGCATCCAGAGAAACGGTGCCTTTTTGCAGGTGGTCAAGTAAACGACCCGGTGTGGCAACAATAATATGTGGTGCATGTTGCAGGGAGTCACGCTGTGCGCCAAAGGGTTGCCCACCGCACAACGTTAAGATCTTGGTGTTTGGCAGGAAGCGCGCTAAACGACGCAGTTCACCCGCCACCTGGTCGGCAAGCTCGCGCGTTGGGCACAACACCAGAGACTGCGTCTGAAACAGCGCGGCATCAATATGCTGTAATAGCCCAAGACCAAAAGCAGCCGTTTTGCCACTGCCGGTTTTAGCCTGCACGCGAACATCTTTACCCGCCAGGATTGCCGGTAACGCAGCAGCCTGAACAGGCGTCATTTCAAGATAGCCCAGCTCGTTAAGATTCTCGAGTTGAGCAGCAGGTAAAACATTCAGGGTTGAAAAAGCGGTCACAATTTAATCTCGCGGTAAAAACTCACATTCAGCAGGCGCGTATCCTCGCAGATCTGTGCCCGTGATGCGACAATTTAATCGGTTCTTCATCCGGCGGCGGATCCGGCATGGGCTGCGGACGAGGTATGGGATCGGGAATGGGAACCGGATCGGTCGGTAGCGAATCAGTGTTCAACGTTGCAATCAGACAGGTCATATACCCCTCCAGTCATTCAGGTTGACTCTTTTAGGGTAGACGCTGATTTCCTGCAGGCAAAAAAAAGCCGACTAATCTAAGTCGGCGTCGTACGAATCAATTGTGCTATGCAGTAATTCAAAAAAGGAAGTAAGACAATATGGAGCGCAACGCCCATCGCTTGACGTTGCATTCACCTGCGAGAGAGATATTGCCCCGAATAGGTAGATGGTTTATTGACTTCGCTCAAAAATCAGGACGTTTTCATGCGCAAAATCCACTAAAAAACGTTGTTGTTACAACCATTTACTACGGTGCAACCATAAAGTAACACCACCAATCAGGACCACTAACAGAATACAAAAAAGTGAGAAACCAAACTGCCAACCACCGCCGGGGATACCGCCGAGGTTAACGCCGAAAAGCCCAGTTAAAAATGTGCTGGGAAGAAAAACCATAGCCATCAATGACATTGTATACGTTCGGCGAGCCAGAGACTCCTGCATCACCTGCGCAATTTCATCCGCCATAATACCGGTCCGGGCAATACAGGCGTCTATTTCATCCAGCCCTCTCCCCAGCCTGTCAGCGATATCCTGCATCCGTCTCCGATGGTCGTCGGTCATCCAGGGTAAACGTTCACTCGCCAGACGGGCATAGACATCACGCTGTGGTGCCATATAACGGCGCATCACAATTAGCTGCTTACGCAGTAAAGCCAAAAAACCACGCGGTGGGATCTGCTGATCGAGCAGGTTATCTTCCAGATCAATAATCTTGTCGTGCAGCTGTTCGATAAATTCGCTGGCATGGTCGGTTAGCGCATCACAAACATCCACCAGCCAACTGCCACAATCAGCCGGTCCTGTCCCTTCCTGGAGATCGCTGACCACATCATCCAGTGCCAGCACTTTGCGCTGACGGGTTGAGACAATCAGACGTTCATCCATATATAAACGCATCGCCACAAGTTGGTCAGGACGCTCGTCGGTGCTGCCGTTAATACAGCGCAGTGTAATCAGCGTACCTTCCCCGACTCTACTGACGCGTGGGCGTGTGCTTTCGCCTGCCAGCGCATCACGCACATTGTTGGGAAGAAGAGGTGTTGTCGCCAACCATTGGGCGCTTTCAGGATGGGTATAATTAAGATGTAGCCAGCAGGGATGCTGACTATCAATTACATCATTATCGCTCAGCGGTTTTACGCCACCTCGACCATCCAGCAGCCAGGCAAACACGGCATCCGGCACATTAACATCCTTTCCCTTAATGGCTTCCACAGCGCCTCCACAAACATTCAGCCTTTTTCGTTAGTCTAGCTGTCAGAATATGTTAAGCAATATCTCATTGTCCCATTGTGCTGAAATGATTCATAAAAGTCTCTGATAACAGGAAAAGCGCTAACGAATACGACGCTTGCTTCGAGATACCCGGTTAAGCCCGCTGCCATCTCGCTGACTCAAGAGCGTTACTTAAGCGAAATTTATGTGTTCGCGACTGGAGATCAATCACCTGGTTTTTCAGGATACCTGAGGAATCAGAAAGCTCATCAACCATAATGGCATTACTTTGGGTTACATTCTCCAGTTCGGCCAGTGCATGAGTAATTCTGATAATTCCTTTCTCCTGCTCCTGTGTAGTGGTTAATATCTCGCCCATCAGTTGGTTTAATTGACCGGCACCACCGACAATATCATGCATATTTTTTTCTGCTTCACGCACAATAGCTGCACCTTGCTGAACATTTTGATGGGTTTGCGCAATCAGCTGCTTAATATTCTTAGCAGCATCCGCACTTCGGTGTGCAAGCATTCTGACCTCACCGGCCACCACGGAAAAACCTTTGCCATGTTCACCGGCCCTCGCCGCTTCCACGGCAGCATTCAATGCCAGAATATTTGTCTGGAATGCGATACCATCAATTAGCGTAATAATTTCCGTCATCTGCTGTGCACATTCGGTGATTGAACGCATATTTGTCGCAACCTGCACCATTAATTCGCCACCCTGAATGGCGCATTGCGTGGCAACTGTTGCCTGGACGCTGGCGATTTGCGTGTTGTCAGCATTATTTCGCGTATTAACGGCTATCTCATCCATATTAGCAGCCGTCTGCATCAATGCTCCGGATTGTTGTTCCGTTTTCACTGAAAGCTCGGCGCTGCGTTCCGCAAGCTGTTCAGAGAGCGCCATCGCCGTTTGTGAGGATGTTCTGATCTCATTAACGAGTGTTGAAATATTACTCGATAAACTATTGATGCCCGGTATTAGTCTACCCGCACAATTATTACCAAACTCAGGAATACTGATCGCCAGATTCCCAGACGTCACTTCCTCAATGCTCCTTTTTACCGTATTGATCGGCATGACCAGGTATTTCGTCATATACCACCATAAGCATAATATAGAAATAACGCTTACCACATTTGTACCAATTATAATTTCCGGCGCGGCCGAGAAAATCATCTCAACAATATTGAGAGCAACCGCCGAAATGAGCAGAAATAAAATAATGAAGGTTCTGACGCTAATATCATTTAACATTTTAGTCCTGTGCACAAAGAAATCATGTAGATATTATTTTTTATAGCACCTGCAATGCAGAATGCCATTGCTCTGCGACGAAAGCTGAACTTTCAATGAGAGCCTGCAATCCTTTTACTTAAGGCAAGAAATTACACCTTTTATTCCTGTTAGTTCAGTGTTTTATTCCATCAAATGGCTGTGATGATGCCAGTCATCAGGTTATTGTGATGACAAGCACATGGAGAGCATAAAACACACAGAACTATAAATTTGGTGAATGTTTATATAAGTAATGGCTCGTTATCTTCACTATCTTCCTGTTTCCTCTAATACCAGTGTAAAAACATAAGAACATTCCCGGTTTTATCATGTTAACTGGACAAAACCTGCTAGATTTATTACCACGGCTTTTTTTCGATAGGTAGTATGATGTTGAACGTGTCGTGGGACCCTGTATTGATTGGGATTTCCTTTGTTGTCGCGTTTATTGCCTCTTTTATTGCTCTCGATAGTGCGGGCAAGGTGGCAATCTCCAATCGACGTGAATCAACCTTCTGGCGCCTGTCTGGCGGGGCTACGCTAGGGATGGGTATTTGGTCAATGCATTTTATCGGTATGCTGGCCATGAAAATGAGTATGCCGATCAATTACCATTTTTCGCTCACGGCATTTTCTTTCTTTATTGCGCTCATTTCTGCAACTCTCGCCATTAATATCGCCATTTCCGGTAATACGCTTTCAACAAAACGATTAGTCGTAGCCACAGGAATATTAAGCGCCGGTGTCGTCACCATGCACTACGTTGGCATGTATGCCATCATTGAGCATGTTGCCATCCTATGGAGTCATTCGCTGATACTGCTCTCAGTGATGATTGCCATCGTTGCATCTGGTGTAGGTTTGTGGCTGGCGTTTCATTTACGCCAAAATACCCGTCGAGCCCTGATCAATCGGCTTGTCGCCGCCCTTATTATGGCGCTGGCGATTGCCTCTATGCATTACACCGGGATGGGAGCGGCAACATTCACCCATTTTGGACACACGGTACACAATGGACTCAGCACACTGGAACTCTCTGTCTGGGTCTGCGCCGTCACGCTGGTTATTTTGGGTATCATGCTGGTGGTGTCGATGGTGGATTCGCAACTGCGTACCTCCCGACTGGCAGACAACTTACATCAACTTAACTGCCAGCTTGAGCATCAGGTCCACTTCGACGCACTTACTGGACTTGCCAATCGCACACAGATAGATGCCTGCTTACAGGCCTGTCTGCAGCATTCCAAACTGCATCAGCATCAATTTGCTCTGGTATTCATCGATCTCGATCGCTTCAAAGTCGTTAACGATACCTGGGGACATCACATCGGCGATCAGTTGCTGATCGCCAGTACGCAGCGAATCTACAGCTGCCTTGATGACACCATGACGCTGGCGAGGCTGGGGGGAGATGAGTTTATTCTTCTGGTTCCTGACTGTAATAAAGAGGATATCACCGCTCTGCTGACCCGGATTGCGGCTGCGATTGGTGATCCTTTCACGCTGTTTGGGTACACCATTCGGGTTTCGTTAAGTGCGGGAAGCAGTATTTATCCTGAACATGGTTCCACGTTGCATGAGTTAAAAGTAAAGGCTGATATGGCGATGTATCATGTCAAACAGGCTGGCAGAAACGGTTGGGCTATTTATAGCCCGGAAATGGAAGCTATCGCCGATACACCGCCGACATTTTTACAGGAACTGTCACAAGCACTGGAACACGATCAATTTGAGCTTTGGTACCAACCCAAATACACCGCCGGAGATCATTCCCTGACCGGTTTTGAAGCGTTATTACGCTGGCATCACCCGGAACGCGGCATGCTGTTACCCGCAGAGTTTCTGCCTGCGCTGGAAGAAACAGGCCTTATCATTCCGGTCGGGAAATGGGTTATCCAGCAGGCATGCCAGCAGTTACATCAATGGAAGTTACAGGGCCATGCGGAATGGACCCTCGCCGTTAATCTTTCCCCTTCCCAGTTTGAACAACATGACATCGTTGATGTGGTTTGCAGCGCCCTTGCACAATATCAACTGTCACCTGCATATCTCACGCTGGAATTGACTGAAAGTACAGCACTTAAAAATTTAAAACGTAGCGCTGAAGTCTTAAATGCATTTTCAGCTTTAGGGATCACCGTTTCTATTGATGATTTCGGTACCGGTTATTCAAATATATTGATGTTGAAGTCTCTTCCGGCACGGGAATTAAAAATTGACAGAGTATTTGTTAAAGATATCAGCGAGAACAGCAAAAATACAAAGATTGTGTCTACTATTATTGACATAGCCCACTCCATGAATATGCAAGTGGTGGCTGAAGGAATAGAGACCCAGGAGCAGGAAATACTCCTGACCCAGATGGGATGTGGTGTGCTGCAAGGTTTCTTGTTTGCAAAACCGTTGCCTGCGCATCAGATCCATGAATTGATTCCAACGGAAAGCAACATTAAGCAGCAGCGAATCGTACAGTCTTTGTCTCCTCAACAATCAATAACATTATGAGACTGTAATATAAAAACAGATGCCATTAAACGGGCAACACAGCAGATAAAGATAACGGGATTATCGATGAGCACAACCGAGCTGCATTCACTGGATTTATTAACCCTGCCGGTGTGGATTGTTTCGCCGCATACCGAAGAACTGGTGTTCGCTAATACCGTTGCACGGGAACTGATGCAGGCCCCCTGCTTTTCTCTACTCCGCAAGGGCATATTTTCAACTCATGCCCAGAATGATTTAACCATGTATCTCAGCGATTTGAGAAATCATCACGACATTGTAGAAATCCTTACGGTTTGCCGCGAAGGTGAAGACGTCGCGATGGCCAGCCGCCTGTCCATCCGCGCTCTGCCGGAATCAGGTGACGTCATTCTTTTCGAAGGCATTGAAACACCGACTTCGCAAGGTCTGAAAGCGAGTCGTTCAGCAAATTATCAGCGAAAAAAACAGGGATTTTACGCGCGTTTTTTCCAGACCAACTCGGCCCCAATGTTGCTTATCGATCCGTCCCGTGATGGGCTGATCGTTGATGCAAATCTCAGTGCGCTAAATTTTTATGGCTATAACCATGATACGATGTGCCAGAAACATACATGGGAAATCAATACGCTGGGCCGTCATATACTCCCGGTGATGCATGAAATCGCCCATCTTCCCGGTGGCCATAAGCCTTTGCATTTTGTGCATAAACTGGCAGACGGCACATCCCGTCACGTACAAACCTACGCCGGGCCAATCGAAATCTACGGTAATAAGCTCATGTTGTGCATTATTCATGATATTACCGAGCAAAAGCGGCTGGAACAGGAGCTTGAGCGTGCGGCCCTGCGTGACGCCTTAACGGGATTGCTTAACCGCCGACATTTTTATCAGGTAACCGAGCCGGAACAGACCCACGCGATGTCATTGACACAGGATTACAGCCTGCTGTTGATCGACACCGATCGCTTTAAAAGCATTAACGATCTTTTTGGTCATTTAAAAGGTGATGAGGTACTTTGCGCTCTGGCACGCACACTGGAATCTTGTGCAAGAAAGGACGATCTGATTTTTCGCTGGGGAGGTGAAGAATTTGTGCTGCTGCTGCCGCGAACCTCGTTAGATATTGCCCTCAATCTCGCAGAAGTGATACGGGCGACAGTGGCCAAAGTGACTCTCCCTGGCCTTCCCCGCTTTACCGTCAGCATTGGCGTAGCTCGGCACGAAACAAATGAAAGCATCGATGAGTTATTCAAACGCGTTGACGACGCGTTGTACAAAGCCAAGAACGAAGGCAGGAACAGAGTGCTGGCCGCCTGATGTTTACGTCGTTCAGCGACTGCGTTTAGCGTGACGCTCCCAGTTGTCCTGTTTTGCCTGTGCGGTTTTACGCAATGCCACATAACATGCCCCGCTGCCGCCGTGATGCGGCAGTGCGGCGCAGTATGCTTGCACGTCGTCAAATTCCGTCAACCAGCGCGCCACGTAGCTGCGAACAATATTGGCATGGGAGTTATCGTCACGTCCCTTGCCGTGTATCACCAACACGTTACGCAACCCTTCCTGCTGCGCCTGCAGAATAAAGCTAAAGAGCATCTGGCGACATGTTTCAACAGGTTGGCGAATAAGATTAAGGCTCGCCTGCTGCGGGTATTTTCCGTTTCGCAGCTTGTCAGTCACGCCGTTTTGTAAACCTTCGCGACGAAACTCGAGCGGCACATTCAACGGGACAATATCGAGAAATCCCGTCGAGAGAAAATTATCCAGTTGTAGCGTATTAATACGCGCCGGAGTGCGAAGATTCCGCATGGGTTGCCAGTGCACATCGGCATGGTTTTTCAGCGGTTGAACATCCCCCATAGCGTCAAGAAACAGCGATGCATCATCAAGGTTCATGTTTCATCCTCCAGCGTATTGCGACGAGCATTATCATAACCGCGCACTATTATACCGACAACTATACCGGTAACGGTTTACGGTTATTTCCAATAATTAACCGGATCCTCCGCGCTGAACCGACCTACTCACGACAAATTGATATCCGTTTTTAGGGGTATAGCTGCGACGGTCACTGGCGTGATAATGTGTAGCCTCGCCTGAATGCTGTAATGAGAGAAACGGATGCTTAACTTACTGGAAGACACCATCGACACGCCGCTGGGCCCGCTGTGGGTTATTTGTGATGAGCAATTTCGCCTGCGCGCAGTGGAATGGGATCAGCACAGCGATCGCATGGCACAATTGCTTGATATTCATTACCGTACAGAAGGTTATCAGCGCATTACCGCCAAAAATCCTGGTGGATTAAGCGACAAACTCTCTGAGTATTTTGCCGGAAACCTCAGCATCATTGACACGCTGGAAACGGCAACCGCTGGGACGCCTTTCCAGCGTGAAGTCTGGCAAGCATTACGCACTATCCCCTGCGGGCAGGTCATGCATTATGGTCAGTTGGCCGAACAGTTGGGGCGCCCCGGCGCTGCAAGAGCCGTCGGCGCTGCTAATGGCTCCAATCCAGTAAGCATTGTGGTTCCCTGTCATCGTGTCATTGGACGTAACGGCACCATGACCGGATATGCCGGCGGTGTACAACGAAAAGAGTGGTTATTGCGCCACGAAGGTTATTTGCTACTCTAGATTCCAGGCAATTAATGCCTTATTCATCACACTTCCGCATAATGCGACCCCAAATTAAGTGTGGTTAATCAAGCAGATACAAACATTCGCTCCAGTTATGCCTGAATTATTCTCTATTGGGAGTAGCTCAGGCTTACGTGCTCACCAAAAAGATGTTAAAATTGACAAATATCAATTACGGCTTGAGCAGACCTATGATCCCGGAAAAGCGAATTATACGGCGCATTCAGTCTGGCGGTTGTGCTATCCATTGCCAGGATTGCAGCATCAGCCAGCTTTGCATCCCGTTCACACTTAACGAGCATGAGCTTGACCAGCTCGATAACATCATCGAGCGCAAAAAGCCTATCCAAAAAGGGCAGACGCTCTTTAAAGCAGGTGATGAGCTTAAATCACTCTACGCTATCCGCTCCGGAACGATAAAAAGCTATACCATTACCGAACAAGGCGATGAGCAAATTACCGGTTTCCATCTGGCGGGTGACCTGGTAGGTTTTGACGCCATTGGCAGCGGCCATCACCCGAGCTTTGCTCAGGCGTTGGAAACCTCAATGGTATGCGAAATTCCTTTCGAAACCCTTGATGACCTGTCCGGTAAGATGCCGAACCTGCGTCAGCAGATGATGCGTCTGATGAGTGGCGAAATCAAAGGCGACCAGGATATGATCCTGTTGCTGTCGAAGAAAAACGCTGAAGAGCGCCTGGCGGCCTTTATCTACAATCTGTCTCGTCGCTTCGCCCAGCGTGGGTTCTCGCCTCGTGAATTCCGCCTGACCATGACACGTGGCGACATCGGTAACTACCTCGGTCTGACGGTTGAAACCATCAGCCGCCTGCTGGGTCGTTTCCAGAAAAGCGGCATGCTGGCGGTGAAAGGCAAATACATCACTATTGAGAACAGCGACGCGCTGGCGGTTCTTGCCGGTCACACGCGTAACGTTGCGTAATCTTTCCGCAAGCCTCTCTGTTATCCTTCTGTCAAATCGCTAAATTTTCCCGATTTATTGATCTGGCAGGAGGTTATTCCCTGTTTTAATAATCAACTTGTAATGTGTGCACCCGCCGTTTATCCATACTCAGACAAAGGAATGTTATGAATCATATTCACAGGGAAAGCACCTGCGCGCGTTTGCAATTAAACTCAAGCCTGGACCATGAGCTTGATGGCTATAAATGGGCACGCGACCATGTCGGTCAATCTGGTGCTGCCATCTACCGACTTTACGACAAAGTGGATGCCCCTGAATTATATCTGAAGCAAGGTAACGGTAGCGTTGCCAATGATATTACGGATGAAATGGTCAGGCTCATCTGGTTGAAAGATTACATCCCGCTGCCAAACGTTAAGCATTTTTCCCGAACGCCTGACGTAGCATTGCTACTCACCACGGCAATACCAGGGAAAACTGCCTTCCAGATGTTAGAAGAGCACCCTGATATGAGTAATGATATTGTTGACGCTTTGGCGACATTTTTGCGTCGGTTACATGCCATTCCAGTAAATAGTTGCCCCTTTAACAGCAATCACCAATTTCGTCTCACACTGGCACAAAACCGGATGAAAAATAATCTTGTTGATGCCGAGGATTTTGATGATGAACGCAATGGCTGTTCTGTTGAACAGGTCTGGGAAAAGATGCACACTCTTTTGCCCTTCTCATCTGTTCCTGTTGTTACTCACGGTGACTTTTCACTGGATAACATTATTTTTTGTAATGATGAAATAGTGGGGTGTCTTGATGTGGGACGAGTTGGCATCGCCGATCAATACCAGGATCTCGCTATTCTCTGGAACTGCCTCGGTGAATTTTCACATTCACTGCAAAACAGGCTTTTTCAACAATATGGCATTCCTCAACCCGACGAGAAAAAATTGCAGTTTCACTTGATGCTTGATGAGTTTTTTTAAATTTACAGCGCATTACTGCCAAAGCGAGCGGAAGATTCGGTGCACTACAGGCTGAGAAAAATTGTTTAAATTGAGCGGGATGTAGATAAAAGCTGGAGATTTCCCCAATTTATTGATCTGGCTAGAGGTTCTCCCCTGTTTCAAACCACATTATTGGGTTACTCTTTTAGTTACAAACTGCGATGACAGTTGTAAGGAGACCCTGTATGGCTATGTATAAAAATATGCTGGTCGTCATCGACCCTAACCAGGACGATCAACCAGCATTACGGCGAGCTGTTTATTTGCATCAACGGATTGGTGGCAAAATTAAAGCCTTTTTGCCGATCTATGACTTTTCCTATGAGATGACTACCCTGCTGTCGCCTGATGAGCGTACGGCAATGCGTCAGGGGGTCATCAGCCAGCGAACTGCATGGATACGTGAACAAGCGAAATACTACATCGAAGCAGGGATCCCTCTGGAGATTAAAGTGGTCTGGCATAACCGACCCTTTGAAGCCATCATCCAGGAAGTCATCAGTGCCAGGCATGATCTGGTCCTCAAGATGGCGCACCAACACGACCGCCTCGAAGCCGTAATATTTACGCCAACCGACTGGCATTTATTGCGTAAATGTCCAAGTCCGGTATGGATGGTGAAAGACCAGCCATGGCCTGAAGGGGGTAAAGCACTGGTTGCCGTAAACCTCGCCAGTGAAGAGGCTTATCACAACGCGCTCAATGAAAAACTGGTCAAGGAGACGCTACAGCTTGCAGAACAGGTTAACCATACCGAAGTGCATCTGGTAGGCGCCTACCCTGTCACACCAATCAACATCGCGATTGAACTGCCTGAATTTGATCCCAGCGTTTATAACGACGCAATCCGTGGACAGCATCTGCTGGCCATGAAGGCGCTACGCCAGAAATTCAGTATTGATGAGAAAGTGACGCACGTTGAAAAAGGCTTACCTGAAGAGGTCATTCCTGATTTAGCCGAGCACTTGCAGGCGGGTATTGTGGTATTGGGGACCGTCGGACGTACCGGTATTTCTGCTGCGTTTCTTGGTAATACCGCGGAACAGGTTATCGATCATCTACGCTGTGACCTGCTGGTCATCAAGCCGGATGAATATCAGACGCCAGTTGAACTGGACGACGAAGAAGACGATTAACCACACAATGAAATGCCGGATGGCGATATCATCCGGCATTTTAAACGCCTAGTGTTGCTCCTCACCGCCGAGGAAATAGATACCAAGCGGGATAGCCAACAGAATCGTAAACACCATGCTGTAGACACAAATCATTGCAGATTGAATGGCGTACATTGAAGCGGTCCAGTCGGATAGCGGAATGTCATATTGTTCAATAACGCCACCGATCGTCGCTCGCGTCACGACCGACGCTGCGATAATAAACACTCCAAGCAGGCACAACAGAAACTTCCGTCCCTTCGCTGTTTTCAGCTTAGCCATGATCATAGTACTGTCCTTTTGCAAATGAAAAACCTTGTTACTTTGCGCTAACAATACCATGACATCAACTGACTGTCTGCTACATAAACCGCATGCAGGGTTGACGTCAGCGCTATTTCGCTGAAAATAGCGCTGATTGCATTATTTATCTCTCCTTTTGATTAATGATCTGACCGCCTTAACTGAGTAAAATATCTGGGGATTAGGATGTCAGATGATATTTAGCTAACACGGAGTTGCCAGGAAGAATCATGATCGCTGAACTGTTTATGAATAATGCGTTTAATTTGACGGTAATTCTTAGCTGCTGTGCCGCGCTGGTCCTGATGAGCGTCTGGTATCATCGTGGAGAGCGTCGCTGCAAAGGATTCATATTTCATGCCGCACAATTTTTTGTCTATGCCATTATCATTGGGACGTTTGGCAGCATTGCTAATAACGTTATCGAAAGTTACAGCCTGAAATTTATCTCCCCCAGCGTGGTCGACTTTATCTGCACCTCGTTGATTGCGTTGATCCTGACCATCAAACTTTTTCTGGTGATTAATCAGTTTGAAAAGACGCAGATTAATAAAGGCAGAGATATCACCAGCGCGAGGATCCTGTCGCGTATCATCAAGATTACCATCGTGGTTGCCATCATTTTACTGTATGGCGAACACTTCGGTATGAGCTTATCCGGTCTGTTAACCTTTGGCGGTATTGGCGGTATCGCAGTGGGTATGGCGGGGAAAGATATTCTGAGCAACTTTTTCTCAGGCATTATGCTCTATTTCGACAGACCGTTTAGCATAGGCGATTGGATCCGCTCCCCGGACCGCAATATTGAAGGCACGGTAGCAGAAATTGGCTGGCGAATGACTAAAATAAACACCTTCGACCATCGTCCGTTGTATGTGCCAAACTCGATTTTCTCCTCCATCAGCGTAGAAAACCCAGGGCGCATGACCAACCGGCGAATTAAAACGGTGATCGGGTTACGATATGAGGATGCCGATAAAGTCGGTGCCGTTGTCGAGTCGGTCAGAGAAATGCTGCAAAACCATCCTGGAATAGACCAGAAACAAACTCTGTTGGTCTATTTTAATGAATTTGCCGATTCATCGTTGAATATCATGGTGTATTGCTTCACGAAAACCACCGTCTGGAAGGAATGGCTCGCGGTACAGCAAGACGTTTATTTAAAGATTATCACGATAGTCCAGGCAAACGGTGCCGACTTTGCATTCCCCAGCCAGACGCTGTATATGGATAATCCTGAAGCATCGCCATCGACACACTAACAAAAGAAAAGACGCGGAAATCCGCGTCTTTTTCGTACTTATTTCAATGAGGCAATATCAATTACAAAGCGGTATTTCACATCGCTTTTCAACATCCGCTGCCAGGCACGATTAATATCCTGAATATCGATCACTTCAACATCGGCGGTAATACCATGCTGACCGCAAAAATCCATCATCTCCTGCGTTTCGGCAATACCGCCGATAACTGAACCCGCCACGGATCTACGCCCAAGGATCAGGGGAACCGTATTCAGAAACGGATCCAACGCACCAAGATAACCGACCAGCACCAGCGTACCGCTTAGCGCCAGGGTTGGGATATAAGGGTTCAGGTCATGAACGTAGGGCACAGTATCGATAATCAGATCAAACTGATTCGCTGTCGCTTTCATCTGTTCACTGTCAGTGGAAAGCACAACGTGACTGGCACCCAAACGTCTGGCATCAGCTTCTTTGCCCGGTGAACGCGTAAACAGCGTAACTTCCGCGCCCAGCGCATTTGCAAATTTGATTGCCATATGCCCTAGTCCACCCAGACCGACAACCGCGACTTTACTGCCCTCGCCTACCTGCCAGTGGCGCAGAGGCGACCATGTTGTGATCCCGGCGCAAAGCAGCGGCGCCGCACCGCGTAAATCGATCCCTTCAGGGACCTTCACCACAAACTTTTCGGTAACGACAATTTTGTCAGAATAGCCGCCGAAAGTAGGCAGACCGTCATGACGGTCGATATCGTTATACGTTAGCGTGTTACCTTCTTCGCAATACTGCTCTAGCCCCTGCTCGCAGGCGCTACAGTGTTGACACGAATCAACCATGCAGCCGACCCCTGCGAGATCGCCCACTTTGAATTTTGTTACCGACTTACCAACATGCACCACGCGGCCAATGATCTCATGCCCTGGTACCATCGGATATTTAGCACCGCCCCAATCGTTGTAGGCGTTGTGAATATCCGAGTGGCATACACCGCTGTATAAAATATCGATAACCACATCATCTTCACGCGGATCGCGACGAACAAAATTATGGGGGACTAAATCTTCTTTCACCGCCAGAGCAGCATAACCCTTCACATTCATGACCATTGAGATCTCCTCAGGGATTAGGTGTTACCAGAACCAGCATAGTTCAGGGCAGCAGGTTGTACTCAGCGTCGCTAACCGGTTCCAGCCATTCGTTCGACGCGCCAGGGGCCGGGATTTCCACGGCGATATGGGCAAACCAACTATCACGCGCGGCGCCGTGCCAGTGTTTCATTCCCGCCGGAATGTGCACGACATCGCCGGTTTTCAGCTCACGTGCCGGTTTATTCCACTCCTGATACCAGCCTCTGCCACCGGTCACCAGCAATATTTGTCCACCCTCATGATGAACATGCCAGAAGTTACGACAACCCGGTTCAAATGCGACATTGCCAATTACCACGCCTTCCATGGAGAGCATGGTCAGATAGCTGTCGCCAGTGAAATACTTCGCATACGCTTCATTTTTCTCTCCACGTGGAAAGACGCTGTTACCATCAAATTGTTCGTTCATAGTGACTCCAGTATGGATAATGTCCGCGGTGTTCATACCAGACATTCATCAAGAACCGTACGGGCATTTTCCCCAATCCCGGCTCCACAGTGCTGTTCGAGTATCGTAATAAACTCACTAAGTTGCTCAGGGAGGATCCCGATGTTAAGGCATATCGCAAAATGGCTTTTCAGCTGGCTGTTAACGCCGCCCAGAACGGCCAGCGCCGAAACGGTCACCCATTCACGGTCCTGCCAGTCAAGTACATCTCGCTGAAAAATATCGCCAAACAGATGTGCTTTGAGCCAGACATCAATAGCGGGTGCAAAGTCAAACAGCGGACCGCTTACAGGCTGTCCAACCAGTTGCGTCTGAGTTAGGCTCCCAGCCTGAACACTGTTCCAGTCTGCAGGTGGCGGCGTGGCCGTTCTACCTTCGTCGTCTGAAAGCCCTTTCTCGCTTCGACTTTTCACCACCGACATAAAGCAGGACAGACCGTTCAGGCTGCGAGGGAAACCGCAGTATGCGTAGAGCTGTAGCAGGATCTCTTTTACTTCATTGAGCGTGAGTCCTGCATCCAGTCCGGCGTTGAGCGCGACGTCCAACTTTTCCATCTGTCCTGTGGCAGTGAATGCCGCAATGGGAATGATTGCCTGTTGTCTGGCATTCAGTTGGTATTGCATATCCGACTCTCCAAAACGGTGGCAACATTGCACCACCGGGGGCTGAAAACAGTAAAATTATAGAGACTCGACGTGTCGGTGATTAGAGAGGAAAAGAAGGACAAACTTATGAGCTGTGCTCATCAATAATGAGCAGCAGGTACTCTTTATTTGCAGGTAACTGAATGAAGACTTACGCCACAATCTCGATTAAATTGCCGTCAGGATCTTTTATCACCGCTTCGTAATAACCATCGCCAGTAGTGCGCGGACCTGAGACTAATATCCCCTGTTCCTGCGCTTGCAATGCAATGGCATCAACATTTTCATTGCCGCCAACAGAAATGGCGAGGTGTACCCATCCGCAACGATTATTGTCAGATTGCTGCCCGATAAGACCCGGTTTGGTCATTAACTCAATCGCAATTTCCTCGCCAATTTTGACAAAATGAGATTCAAAACCAGGATTGGTTTTACTGCGGTATTTCTCGTTGATCTTGCCGTCAAAAAACGAGACCCAGAAGCGAGCTTGCTGCTCGAGATCCTGTGTCCATAACGCCATATGCGCAATCTTCATAGCGAACCTCTTCCCGTTGTATCCAGAATAGTACAGCCCCTGTAAGGGATGTTGACATCGTTAATCATAATGCACGATCATGCACCCTATTGCTCGATGTTTATTTCACCTGGAGTATCTATGCTCGATTACGCCGCATTCCCGGAACAGCGCCAGGCGCTTATCTTTCAGATCCTGCAAGAAAACGGCAGGGTCATTTGTTCTGAACTCGCTAACCGATTAGGCGTTTCTGAACATACAATTCGTCGTGATTTGCATGAATTGAGCAAAGATGGCGTGTGTAAAAAAGTTTATGGTGGCGCGGTCATTACACTCCCTGAATCCGAAGACATCGACGTACGCAAGAGTATTAATGTAGCCAAAAAGAGCAACATCGCGCAGAGATGTGCCCGACTGGTCAAATCTGGAAGCTGTATTTTTATCGACACGGGTAGCACCAATCTGGCAATGGCAGAAGCTCTGCCCGCCGAACTGGCGTTAACCGTGGTGACAAATTCACCGGAGATTGCCGCCGTTTTGCTAAAAAAACCGCTGTTTGAAGTCATTATGCTGGGTGGCGTGGTGCAGAGATCTTCAGGTGGGTGCGTGGGAGCTTCCGCCATCGCACAAGTGCAGGACATTTTATTCGATCAGGGATTTATTGGCGGCTGCGCGATGTCGCCTGAATCCGGCTTAACGGGATTTGATTATGCGGATTGTGAGTTCAAAAAAGCGGTGATTAAACAATGTAATGAAACTATCGTCGCGCTAACGGCTGAAAAAATCCCAGCCGTCGCCCGATATGTCGTTACCGAAAGCAGCAATATCGATGTGATTGTTGTAGAGGACAACATCAGCAAAGAGTACGCCACAGCGTTCCAGGCGCACGACATTCGAATTTATACAGTCTAACCGCGGTAGGCTCGCTGAAAACTAACTGTGCTAAACGTCGCTCCGGGCGTCAGCGCGGTGATCGCTGACAGACAATCCAGACGGATTTTTTGCTGGTTTTCAGATTGCTCCACTACCAGAAATTCTTCTTTTTCCACGGTGGTACACGTCGTCAGCGCTTTAGCATCAAAACATGCGCCATCCGTTAGTTCAATGCGCAACCAATAGTGGTACATGCAGGCGATTTCCAGATAATCATGAAGATCGCAATCTATCGGGTGATACTCTTCGGTCGTTTTCATCACACTACCTTCCCCAACGTCTTGTATATTCGGGAAATCGCCAACGCAACTTCCCGAACTATCCAGCTATTTCAACGCTTCAATGGGAGCGCCAAAATTAATATGCAGCACATTGCCGTCAATCACCAGCGCCGGAACAGATTTCACGCCAGCCACTTCAGCCTCAGCAACCCGATCAGGTTGCTCTCCCAGATGAACCACATCGATTTCAACATCCGCAGACAAATGCTGCAGAAGAGTCTGTTCTGCGGAAACACAAACCGGGCAACCTGCATGATAGAAACGAGCTTTAGTCATGATACATCTCCTTTAAATTATAGTATCGATTCGATACTATAATTCATGCTACGCTGCTTTTCCCCTTTGTCAATATAGTTTTTAATCGATACTATATACCGAGGAGGATTTGTTATGCCCGACATGTCACTTTTCGACGTACTTGACCGGCTTTCCAGCCTGACAAGGATGTGGTTTCGCCAGCACCCTTTACTGGCGGATCTACAGCCAGTACAACTCAGCGCGTTAATGTATCTGGCCCGTTGCAACCGTTATTCCAATACGCCGCTTGGCGTAACGGACTACCTTGGCCTCACCAAAGGCACCGTATCGCAATCGCTGAAGCTGCTAGAAAGCAAAGGACTGATTGTTCGTAAGCAGGATGCCCGCGATAAACGCAGCGTACATTTACAGTTAACTGAATCAGCCAGTACGTTACTGGACGCCCTGCTCCCGCCAACGTTTTTGGTGGCGGGTGAAACGGCGATGGGTGAACGCGCGACTGTACTTAAGGAGCTACTGTTTGAACTTTTACGTGGGATCCAGAGGACCAACAATGTACCTGGCTTTGGTCTTTGCCATAGCTGTCGCTTCCACCAAAAAACGGGTGGTCAGGGATATTGTAATCTGACGAAAGAGAGATTGAGTGAAGAGGATGCGTTGCTGATTTGCCGGGAGCACCAGCCCCCGGAAACTTAAAATGGCTGGTGTGATTTTCCACCAGCCATTATCTCTGTTAGTGCTTAACGATATACATTGTGCGGCTATAGGCCACATCTTCAGGGTTAGTAATCGGATACCCTTTCAGCCACGGTTTAATTAAACGCCCGTTGGTATACTGATAAATCGGTGCAATAGGTGCCTGTTCCATCAGAATTTTCTCCGCGGCGTTATAATCGGCATTGCGCGCTTTCTCTGTATTCTCCAGAGTTGCCTGGGTCAACACTTTGTCGTACGCCGGATCATTAAAGCGGGAGATATTGCCCGTATGGGTCGATGTTAATAGCGACAAGAACGTAGATGGCTCATTGTAGTCACCCACCCATGAGGCGCGGATCACATCAAAATTACCGGTATTACGGCTGTCGATATACGTTTTCCATTCCTGATTCTGCAGTTTTACGTCAACACCGAGGTTCTTCTTCCACATAGAAGCCACTGCGATAGCAATCTTCTGATGATTTTCTGAGGTGTTGTACAGCAGCGTCAGTTTAAGCGGTTTCTGTGGGCCATAGCCCGCCGCACGCAGCAGCGTTTTTGCCTGCGCATTTAATTCTTCCTGACTCATTTGTTCAAACGGTGAAGGTTCCGGCACAAATCCTGCCGTTACATCCGGCGTAAAATGCCATGCCGGCTTCTCACCTGTACCCAATACCTTCTCCGCCATCAGACGACGATCGATAGTCATGCTGAGTGCCAGCCGCACGCGTGAATCGGCGGTCGGTCCCTTCTGGGTATTGAAAGCATAATAATAAGTACCAAGCTGCGGCGGGGTGTAAACCTGACCCGGGATATCCTTCAACAGTTTCTGATACATATTTTTCGGGAAGGATTCCGTGATATCAATATCACCAGCAAGATAGCGCTTGGTGGCAGCTGATTCCTGGTTGATCGGCAGGAAGGTGACTTTTTGCAGCACCGTTTTGGCGTTGTCCCAATAATGCGTGTTCGGCACCACTTCCAGTTTTTCGTTCACGACGCGATCTTTGAGCACATAGGCGCCGTTACCAATAAGATTGCCTGGTTTGGTCCACTCTTTGCCGCTCTCAACGTTAGCTTTTTGTACCGGATAGAATGCAAAACTCGCTGTCAGATTGGCAAACCAGGGCAGCGGTTTATCTAGTTGAACTTTCAATGTCCGTGCATCGACAGCACTAACGCCAAGTTTATCAGGCGTGGCTTTGCCATCGATAATAGCCTGAGCATTATTAATACCCGCCAGCGCAGCAAACCAGGCAAACGGCGACAGCGTTTTTGGGTCAACCAGACGCTGCCAGCTATAGACAAAATCCTGCGCCGTTACCGGCGTACCATCCGCCCATTGCGCATTGTCACGCAGCGTAAACGTCCAGATGCGGTTATCGTTACTCTTCCACTGGGTAGCGACGCCAGGCACGATCTCACCCTTCTCATTCTGGTTGACCAGCCCTTCAAATAGATCACGAATAACCTGTATTTCAGGCAGCCCTACGGCTTTTGCCGGATCAAGCGACGCCGGTTCGTCTTTTATATGACGCACCAGTTCTTGTTTCTCTGCCAGTACCGTTCCGCTGGGAACATCAGCAGCCCAGGATAAAGAAATGCTGCTAACCAACAACGCACAACAGGTTACTGAAACAGAATGCTGCATAAGATACCCTCAATTCCGGCTACTAAGTGAATGTGTAATTATTTGTATCGCCAGCAGGAAATGCAATTAACTTCCGACAAGAAAGTGATATTACACCTGAAAAGATAAGTGTGTGAAAACGATTTGATTATCCATACATTTTGCACAACACTGCGAGTAACAATCCAAGCATTCAGAGATGACTATGACCGTTACCCGTCCCCGTGCCGAGCGCGGCGCATTCCCACCTGGAACCGAACATTACGGACGTTCCTTGTTAGGCGCACCGCTAATCTGGTTTCCTGCACTGGCAGCCGATCGTGAAAGCGGCCTGATACTGGCGGGAACGCACGGCGACGAAAACTCCTCTATCGTTACCCTTTCCTGCGCATTGCGTACGCTTAACCCTTCCTTGCGTCGCCACCATGTGGTGCTGGCCGTAAACCCTGACGGTTGCCAGCTTGGACTGCGCGCAAATGCGAACGGCGTCGATCTGAACCGTAATTTTCCCGCCGCAAACTGGAAAGCGGGAGAAACGGTGTATCGCTGGAACAGTAGCGCAGAAGAGCGTGATGTGGTGTTGTTGACCGGCGAAAGTCCGGGTTCGGAACCAGAAACCCAGGCGTTGTGTCAGCTTATTCACCGAATTCATCCCGCCTGGGTAGTCTCTTTTCACGATCCACTGGCCTGTATTGAAGATCCCAGAAGCAGCGAGCTGGGTTCGTGGCTGGCACAGTCGTTTGAATTGCCTCTGGTCACCAGCGTAGGTTATGAAACGCCCGGCTCTTTTGGGAGCTGGTGCGCAGACCTGAATTTACACTGCATAACCGCCGAATTTCCGCCCATTTCATCGGATGAAGCGAGCGAAAAATACCTGCTGGCCATGTCCAATCTGCTGCGCTGGCACCCTAGGGATGGAGCTGCCCGGTCGTAAAATGTAGGGCTGGCTCCGCATCGCTGGCCAGCCACGTAGGGCCATCAAGATCGGCAAAGTTAACCTGCGGCGTAAGCGGTAACGCCGCACCAATAGCCCGGGAGGTACACAGCATGCAGCCCAGCATCAGCGCAAATCCCTGCTCGCGGGCTTCCGTTGCCAGCGCCAGTGCTTCCGTCAGACCGCCTGTTTTGTCCAGTTTGATATTGACCATTTCATAGCGTCCGTGCAGCGCTTTCAGGCTACTGCGAGTGTGGCAACTTTCATCTGCGCAGATGGGCAGCGGATGCACAAAATTCTCCAGCGCGGCATCATCCTGGGCCGGCAGCGGCTGCTCCAGCATCGCCACCCCTAAATCAGCCAGAAGCTGACAGCGTGCCGCAAGGCCTTCTGCCCGCCAGGATTCGTTGGCGTCGACAATAATCGTGGCGTCAGGAACAGCCGCACGAATGGCAACCATCCGCTCACTAATTAAGCGAGCATCCAGTTTAACTTTCAGCAGTTTTGCGCCATTTCCCCACAGCGCAGCCGCGCTCGCAGCCATTTGTTCCGGCGAGCCAATCACTACGGTTTGCGCCGTCGTCACCACTTCCGCCAGTTCACTTCCCACCAATTCCGCCAGCGACTTCTGCTGTTGATGCGCACTTAGATCCCACAACGCGCAGTCTACGGCATTTCGCGCAGCCCCTGCTGGCAGCAGCTTTTGCAGCTCTTCACGCGTCAGTCCGTTTTCCAGTTGTGGCGCAATGCTCATTATTTGCGCCAGGACAGAGGCATCGCTTTCACCGTAGCGCGGGTACGGTGTGCACTCGCCAATACCTGTGACGCCATTTTCTGTCAATTCGACGACAACCACATGCGCTTCGGTCCTGCTCCCACGGGCGATGACAAAGGGAGTGTGCAGCGGCCAGGCTTCCTCATATACCTTAACTGTTCTCATTTGTTTTCCTTAATACAGTCCCTGAAGCGGATATCCGCAAATAGCGTTTGCCGTGTTAACTGTTGATGGCATAAACTAGCCTCGACGTTAACTATATGTAAACAGGAAGATAACCATGTCACAAACCGTTCATTTCCAGGGCAACCCGGTTGCAGTTGCCGGCTCCATTCCTCAGGCTGGAAGCAAAGCTCAGGCTTTTACCCTTGTGGCTAAAGACCTGTCTGACGTTACGCTGGGCCAGTTTGCAGGCAAGCGCAAAGTGCTGAATATTTTCCCAAGCATCGATACTGGCGTTTGCGCGGCATCGGTACGTAAGTTTAACCAACTGGCGACAGAAATCGACAATACCGTCGTACTGTGTATTTCGGCCGACCTGCCATTCGCCCACTCTCGTTTTTGCGGCGCGGAAGGTCTGAGCAACGTTATCACGCTGTCCACCCTGCGCAACGCAGAATTCCTGAAAAACTACGGTGTTGAAATCGCTGAAGGCCCGCTGAAAGGTCTGGCCGCACGTGCCGTAGTTGTTATCGATGAAAATGACAATGTTGTTTTCAGCCAACTGGTCAATGAAATCACCAACGAACCAGACTACACAGCGGCGCTGGACGTACTGAAAGCGTAAGCTGCGTTTGCATACAAAAATGCCTCCGCATGGAGGCATTTTCATTTACGGCATTACTCTTCGCTTTTTTTCTGTTGGCTCAGGCCGTACTCGCGCAATTTATTGGCAATCGCGGTATGCGAAACGCCGAGGCGCTTGGCCAGCTTGCGCGTGCTGGGATAATTCATATACAGCTGCGTCAGCACGGAGCGTTCAAAGCGGCTAGTAATTTCATCCAGCGACCCTTCCATTACCTCTTCTCCGACCGCAACCGTTGCCGCATCATAATCCGGCAGTAAAATATCCTGCGGCCGCAGCTCATAGCCTTCAAGCTGGGTCAACGCCCGGTAGATAGCGTTTTTAAGCTGACGCACGTTGCCCGGCCAACCGTAACGGGTTAACACCGTGCTGAGATCGGCGGACAGCTTCGGACGCGGCACGCCCTGCTCATCGGCAAAACGCGCCACGAACAGTTCGGTGAGCGGCATAATATCTTGTGGGCAATCGCGCAGCGGCGGCAGGTTTAGCGTCAGTACATTCAGACGATAATAGAGGTCCTCACGGAAAAGTCCTTTCTGCACCAGCTCCACAAGGTTCTTTTGCGTCGCGCAAATCACACGGACATCAACATGAACTTCGTGATCTTCTCCCACGCGACGGAACGTGCCGTCATTGAGAAAACGCAGCAATTTGGTCTGCATACGCGGCGACATTTCGCCAATTTCATCTAACAGAACCGAACCGCCATTCGCCTGCTCAAAGAACCCTTTTTTGCCTTCCGGCGCATGGCCAAACAGCTCGCTTTCAACCGCATCTTCAGGGATTGACGCACAGTTCAGCGCCAGATACGGTTTCGACGCACGCGGGCTTGCCAGATGACAGGCATGGGCAAAAAGATCTTTGCCGGTGCCGGTATTACCAGTAATCAGCAGCGGTGCGCTCAGCGTCGCCAGCTTGCGCGCTTGTTCTACGACGTGTTTCATTTTGGCGCTGACGGCAATAATCTGGCTAAACGCACTGAGATCCTGCGTTGTCATATTTTGCAGCTGACGTCCCATTCGGATGGTGGAGCGCAACATCACCACCGCGCCGGTCAGCATCTGCTCCTGATTTTCGCCCTGCAAATGGACTGGCGTAATTTCCATCAGGAAATTCTGTCCGTTAATCACGACATGTTCGCTATGGGAATCCTGCGGATTGCTTTCCAGCCAGCGCTGGAAGTTAAACCCATTGATTAACTGGGCTGCGGTATGGTTGCGCATCCGCTCCTGGGTGTGCGCAAAAAGTTGACAGCTCGCAGGGTTCGCCATCTCAACTTTGCTTTTCATATCAAGAGAAAGGACCGGTTCTGGCAACGCTTCAAGCAGAGCACTCAGCGCCAGATGTTCACGTTCGGAAGGCATCCAGGGTACGGTACGCACATCCGTAACCCCTGAAATACGGCGGATTTCAGCCATCAGACTGCTGAAGTTGGTGAACTCCAGCTCCGCAAAATTAAGGTAAATTCGCCCGATGGGGTCAATCTCGATACCGCGCAAATCAATGCTTCTCAGCACCAGTAAATCGAGCAATTCGCGGGTCAGACCAAGACGGTCTTCACAAAAGACTTCCAAACGCATAGGAACCTTCACCTGGACAAGGGATTATGTGTTAAATGATAAGACAGTATTTGGTTTGCAGGAAGAACTCTGTCAACAAATATTGACAGCGCGCTGGAAAATTAGGCGTCGGGGCGTAAAGTTATACGATCGGCGTCTGTTTTATAGCTAACTTTCGCGCGGAGATTTGTTCTTTTGTAAGGTCTCTTTCACCTGACCAATCAGTTGACGGCGAAAATCGCCCAGTCGTGGCTTATCATCATCGATCCACGGCAGCGGTCGGCAAAGCTCCATAGCTTTAATGCCCAGACGCGCCGTTAATAACCCCGCGCCAATGCCCTGTGCGGCACGCGTTGATAAGCGGGCGGCTAAATCCTGCGACATCCAGTCCATCCCTACTTCCCGCACCAGCTCACTGGCCCCGGCAAAAGCGATATTCAACAACACCAGGCGGAACAGGCGCAGACGGCTGTAATAACCAAGTTCAATGCCATACAGCGAAGCAATGCGATTAATCAGCCGCAGATTTCGCCAGGCGATAAACGCCATATCCACCAGCGCCAACGGACTGACTGCAATCATCAGCGTGGACTCTGCCGCTGAACGACTGATCTCACGCCGGGCTTGCGCATCCAGCACCGGCTGCACCAGATGGGCATACAGGCTGACCACTTCGCGATCGTTCTGTGTTTCATGAATTGAGGCATACCAACGCTGCAATGCTGGATGAGACTGATCGATACCCGCCTGCTGCGCCAGTTTTTCACAAAATGCACGACCTTTTCCGGTTCCATGGCTGTGGAGCAAGTCTCGCGCTTCATCACGTTCGTGCGCGCGCTGACGCAATCGCCACAATCTGCGCCACTCGGTTGCCACCGATCCGACACCTGCGCCGATAATCAATGCGCCTGCGGCACATCCTCCCAGCGCGACCCAGTCCTGAGTCTGCCAGGCGTTCATGGTCCACTGCACACCCTGAGCAACAACGCTCACGCCAAACAGCGCCAGCCCGCCCATCACCATCTTGCGCCACAGACTGCGTTTGGGGCGTAAGGCCGCATCAATGACGGCCTCCGCCTGACCTTCGTCTTCCAGGGGTTCATCCACTTTCGCCGGAGAAAAAGTCTGCGCCTCCGTTTCGTTGAACATTTGCTGCGCTTTAAACGCCGTGTTTTGTTCCACGTCCAGCGGACCTGAGAAGTCGATACGCGGTTTTAACGGCTCGCTCATCGCAATTTATCTCCTATTAAAAACTCCAGCGCGGCATCGAGGCGGATATGTGGTAAGGGTTTATCGACATCCATAACCTGCGGGCGAAATGCTTCAAACTGAAACCCCTGGCGGTCCCAGAACGCCTGTCCTGGCAGTCGCGCGGGCACTTCACCAGGATAAACGGTCAGCGGTTCGCCATCGCTCAGACGATTACCACGCAGCGCCGGGATCTTTTCACCTTTCACATCGATCAAGCCGCTGGTGGTTGCCTGCACCGATGCCAGCCCCAGACAATCCATGCTGATACCTTCGAACGCCGCGTTTTGCCATGCGTCCTGGATCAGCTGCTGCAATAACGACACCATATTGGCGTGCTGATCGACTGTGACGTGGTCGGCTTTGGTGGCGGCAAACAGCAGCTTGTCGATCACTGGAGAAAATAACCGACGAAACAGCGTACGCTGCCCGTAATGGAAGCTTTGCATCAACTGGGTAAGCGCCAGGCGCATGTCGTTGAACGCCTGTGGCCCGCTGTTGAGCGGCTGCAGGCAATCGACCAGCACAATCTGGCGGTCAAAGCGCAGGAAGTGATTCTTATAAAACCCTTTGACGACCTTTTCGCAGTAATAATTGAATCTTTCGCGCAACATGCCCGCGTTGGTGTGTTTGTCAGCCTGCGCCAGCTTTGATTCCCCCCAGGCATCGACATCCGGCCACGGGAAGAATTGCAGCGCAGGCGCGCCCGCCATATCTCCGGGCAGGACAAAACGGCCCGGTTGAATAAAATGTAGGCCCTGCTGTTTACACTGATGCAGATACTCCGTCCAGGCGGCAGCAATTTCCGCCAGACGGTTTTCATCAGCAGGCGCCAACGGATCCAGCCCCAGGCATAACTGCCGCCATTTTGCCGACCATTCGCCCCGCTGCCCCTGCAATAATCCGGTCATTTGCCGCGACCAGCTCAGATAATCCTGGGCAAGCATCGGTAAATCGAGCAGCCACTCCCCCGGATAATCGACGATCTCCAGGTACAGCGTGGAGGTGTCTTTAAAGTGGCGCAGTAAAGAGTCATTGGATTTATAGCGCAGCGCCAGACGTATTTCACTCACGCCGCGCGTAGGGGTCGGCCAGGTTGGCGGAGAGCCGTACAGTTGCGCCAGTCCCTCATCATAGGTAAAGCGCGGAATGCCAAAATCGCGTTGAGGAACCCGTTTCACGCCGAGCAAACGCTCTTCGCGCACGCAGCTGAGCAACGGCAGACGCGCACCGGCATGAATATTGAGTAACTGGTTTACCATCGCAGTGATAAACGCCGTCTTACCGCTGCGGCTAAGTCCGGTGACAGCCAGGCGTAAATGCCGGTCTACGCCGCGATTAACCAGCGAATTGAGTTCATTTTTAAGTCGCTTCATCGCCATCCCGTTTTGCTGAAGGAACCGAAGAAATTATAACAAACAGGAAGTAAAGATAGGGGTCAATTCTTACTTATCAACTACCTGGGCGGTACCTGGCGGCATTATTCTTACCGCCAGGAGCAGAAGAACTGCGTACGGCTTATTTATTCTCTACTTTAGGAAGCGAGATCTGGTTGATGCCACCTTCATTCGTCACCTGCGTATAGCCCATTTCAGTCAACATATCCTTCGCTTGTCCCGATTGACGCCCGGAGTTGCAGTACAGCTTCACAGTGTCGTTCTTATCAGGAACTTCAGCTGCAATACGTGCCTTCATTTCTTTTAACGGAATATTGACGGCCCCCTGAATATGCTGCTGTTGGTACTGTTCAGGAACGCGAACATCGATCCAGTGTTCGGCTGCGTAAACCGGCATGCCGATGACCAGAGCCAATGCTAATACACCTTTTTTCAACATAATATCTTCCTGACTGATAGTTGGATTTACCTCTACACTATACGCCAGTTCTTAAGAAAATATTGCGACCGTATTATCACCGTCTGCAGGCGCGGACGATTGTTCCTCAGATTACCCATGCCGCAGTTAGCCTGTTGATTTTTCTACCCGCATTTGATGTTCCTACCCAACAATTAGGTGAGCAAAGCTGTAATTTATTATTTAATCTGATTGCAGGAGAGAAAGGATTACATAATATCACGATAGGAACACAAATATTGCTGACCGACTTCCTGATATAAAACCTGGGTATTAATGCTCAGCGAAATAGATTTTTTAGTTCACCCTCAATACCCGTGGAAACGACCCAAAATAATTCTGACAGCCCCCAAATTATATTTGTAAGCTGCCGCAAATTAACTGAGGGAATGTTGATTAATTGTTGCTTGCTTTTGCTGATTCAAATATCAGGGTTGATTACCTGAATAGCGTTTCGACAATTTTGCCGCAGCCCGACTCAACACCGGTTCCAGAACCAACGCCAGCAGCATTTTTAGCGGGCGTCGGGCGACGGACTTCACCGCCCACCCTGCTACACCCGCCGGGCCGTAGCGCAGCGCGGTCAGGAGCACCAGCTTACCTGCTATTTTAAAGCCCGGCTTAACCCTTTGCCCGGCACGTTGCCAGCGATTGTTCATTTCTGTCCTCACAATTGACGGAAGCGACTACGTAAGGAAAAAGTATCGGAGGTCACATAACGCTCCATTTCACGTAAACGCTTTTCACTAGCCGCCAGCTCGCGATCGACGGCATCCAACAGCTCACCGCTTGATGGCTGCTGCTCGCCGGAAACCACATTATCCGGCATCGGATCCAACACAAAGGTCAGCACGATGTAGGCGACGAAGGTGAAAAAGGCCAGGCCAAAAAAGACTGACAACACCACCAGGATCCGTACCAGCTTCACAGGCACATCGAGATAATGCGCAATACCTGCGCAAACCCCCTTCACCATGCCCTGCTGCGGAATACGCCACAGTTTTTTGTTCAGGTTAACGCCTCCCATTAGCGGTCCCTCCAGTTTGGATGTTCAGCATCGAGGATGTCTTCCAGCGCCTGAATGCGCTCGCGCATCCGCTGTGCGTCATCGTTGAGTTCAACCAGGCGTTGCTGTTCACTTTGCGACAGTTCACCACGACTGGAACGGTTGCTGTAATGCAGCCAGAGCCAAATCGGTAAAACGAACAACACAAAGATGGTTAACGGGATAGCCAGAAATAGCGCGCTCATGAGTACTCCTTACAGGTGATGAGCGGCGGCGCGTTCGGGCGCCGCCAGATGTTATTATTGCTTGTCTTGCTGCATTTTGGCTTTAAGTTGCGCCAGCTGCTCGCTGATTTCATCATCTGCTTTCAGGTCAGCAAATTGCTGATCCAGAGACTTCTGTTTACCGAAGTTATGGCTTTCAGCCTCGGCTTCCATCTGATCGATACGACGCTCGAAAGATTCAAAGCGCGCCATCGCTTCATCGAGTTTACCGCTGTCCAGTTGACGACGAACATCACGCGAAGAGCTCGCCGCCTGGTGGCGCAGCATCAACGCCTGCTGACGAGCACGGGTTTCACTAAGTTTGTTTTCCAGCTCACCGATCTCTTTTTTCATACGCGCCAGCGTATCGTCAACCAGCGTCACCTCATGCTCTAGCGAGGCAATCAGGTCAGTCAGTTTCTGTTTTTCAATTAACGCAGAACGCGCCAGATCTTCTTTCTCTTTACGCAGCGCAAGTTCTGCTTTTTCCTGCCACTCTGCCTGTTGCGCGCTGGCCTGTTCAATACGGCGAGATAATTGTTTCTTTTCTGCCAGCGCACGCGCTGAGTTGGAACGTACCTCAACCAGCGTGTCTTCCATTTCCTGGATCATCAACCGCACCAGCTTCTGCGGATCTTCAGCCTTTTCCAGCAACGCGTTAATGTTGGCGTTCACGATGTCGGCAAAACGAGAAAAAATACCCATAATGTAATCCTCACTTACTGTTCTGATATCGGGCAATGCCCTGCTATTTTCGTAATGCACGGGGCGTGCCAACTTTTTATCTAATTGATTCTATTAATTATATCTAATTTTACCTGTTGCGAAAATTAGGGTAAATTGGTGAATAACACTAACAAATGGTGAATTTCATCATGGCAGGATACAAAGATAATCTTCTGGGCGAAGCGAACAGCTTTATTGAAGTGCTGGAGCAGGTTTCTCATCTCGCGCCGCTGGATAAACCAGTACTGGTTATAGGTGAGCGCGGGACCGGGAAAGAACTTATCGCCAACCGCCTGCACTACCTCTCCACCCGCTGGCAAGGCCCGTTTATTTCGCTTAACTGCGCGGCGCTAAACGAAAATTTGCTTGATTCCGAACTGTTTGGTCACGAAGCGGGTGCCTTTACCGGCGCGCAAAAACGCCATCCAGGACGTTTCGAACGCGCCGACGGCGGTACGCTGTTTCTCGATGAACTGGCAACTGCCCCGATGTTGGTACAGGAAAAATTGCTGCGCGTTATTGAATATGGCGAGCTGGAGCGCGTAGGTGGTAGCCAACCATTACAGGTTAACGTACGACTTGTTTGTGCGACCAATGCCGACTTACCTCGCATGGTTAGCGAAGGCACTTTCCGCGCGGACCTGCTGGATCGCCTGGCCTTTGACGTGGTGCAACTCCCACCGTTACGCGAGCGTCAAAGTGACATTATGTTAATGGCCGAACATTTTGCCATTCAGATGTGCCGCGAGATCGGATTACCTCTGTTTCCGGGTTTTAGTGCCGAGGCCAGAGAAACGCTCCTCCACTACCGTTGGCCGGGCAATATTCGTGAACTGAAAAACGTCGTGGAGCGATCCGTTTACCGGCATGGAACCAGTGATTACCCGCTGGATGAGATAATCATTGACCCCTTCCGCCGCCACACTACGCAGCCGCAGGCGCCGGAAACTAAACCGATGTCTGTAGGGTTACCGCTGGATCTGCGTGAATTCCAGCAGCAGCAAGAGAAAGACTTTCTACAAACCAGCTTACAGCAGGCAAAATTTAACCAGAAAAAAGCCGCTGAATTACTGGGGCTGACTTACCATCAGCTTCGCGCTTTGCTGAAAAAACACCAGATTTAACGCACATTTGCAGATGTCATATTGGCGGATTTGACGCATAACCCCATCAGGGTTTACCATGACGCCATTACTGTATAAAAAAACAGGTACAAATATGGCTCTGGCACTCGTTGGCGAAAAAATTGACAGAAACCGTTTCACCGGTGAGAAAATTGAAAATAGTACATTTTTTAACTGTGATTTTTCAGGTGCCGACCTGAGCGGCACTGAATTTATCGGCTGTCAGTTCTATGATCGTGAAAGCCAGAAAGGGGGCAAATTTAGTCGTGCGATGCTGAAAGATGCCATTTTTAAAAGCTGTGATTTATCCATGGCGGATTTTCGCAATTCCAGTGCGCTGGGCATTGAAATTCGCCACTGCCGCGCACAAGGCGCAGATTTCCGCGGCGCAAGCTTTATGAATATGATCACCACGCGCACCTGGTTTTGTAGCGCATATATCACGAATACCAATCTAAGCTACGCCAATTTTTCGAAAGTCGTGTTGGAAAAGTGTGAGCTGTGGGAAAACCGTTGGATGGGTGCCCAGGTACTGGGCGCGACGTTCAGTGGTTCGGATCTCTCCGGCGGCGAGTTTTCGACTTTCGACTGGCGAGCAGCAAACTTCACACATTGCGATCTGACCAATTCGGAGTTGGGTGACTTAGATATTCGGGGCGTTGATTTACAAGGCGTTAAGCTGGACAACTACCAGGCGTCGTTGCTCATGGAGCGGCTTGGCATCGCGGTGATTGGCTAGCATTCACGGAGCGGTAAGTACCGCTCCCGCCCTTATACAATAGTGTCCGCCCTTGCCTTAAAAGTCACTTTCGACGCACAGAGCGTAAACGTTAGAGGGTTCCGGTCCCCCCATCAGAACACCAGACCTGACCAGACGTATAGCTGTTCTCCCGAGCGGCCAGGGTGACATAAAGCGGCGCGATTTCCACCGGTTGACCAGGGCGTCCCAGCGGCGCATTTGCCCCAAATTTCTCCACCTTTTCCTGCGGTTGACCACCACAGCACTGCAGTACAGTCCAGTATGGACCCGGCGCGACGGCATTGACACGGATCCCTTTCGGGGCCAGCTGTTTCGCCAGCGATTTAGTAAATGCCACGATAGCTGCTTTAGTCTGAGCATAATCAAGCAAGATTTCACTTGGCTCATAAGCCTGTACGGAGGAGGTATTAATTATCACGCTGTCTGGTGAAAGATGGGGTATGGCCGCTTTGGTGATCCAAAACATAGCGTAAACATTGGTTTTGAATGTTGCGTCGAAGTCTTCTGTGGTGAGTTCCTCAATTGACTCACAAAATTGCTGACGACCCGCATTATTGACGAGGATATCCAACCCTCCCAGTCCTTTTACCGCCTGTGTTACCAGATGACCGCAAAAAGCCTCATCACGGATATCTCCGGGGATGGCCAAAACATTTCTGCCTGCTTTTTTTATCAGATCGACCACTTCACGCGCATCGTCTTCTTCTTCAGGTAAATAGTTAATCGCAACATCTGCGCCTTCACGAGCATAGGCAATAGCAACAGCACGACCAATCCCTGAATCCCCACCGGTAATTAATACCTTGCGCCCATTCAGGCGACCGCTTCCCTGATAGCTGTCTTCTCCATGATCGGGGCGCGGTTGCATTTTCCCCGCCAGCCCGGGAAAGGGCTGCTGCTGCTGTTGAAAAGGCGGCGCCGGAAAACGCGCAGAATTGGTTTTATTAATGGTCTTTTTTTCCTTGTTTAAGCCAGCCATTCAATTACCTCTCATTATTTATCACAAAGACTAATAAGCGTAGACCAAAATGAATGGCATGACCTATATTATCCAGCTACACTTAATTTTCTCGGAATATTACCCTCCCTACTTTCCTCTACCGTTGCGCTTATATCCCCACCAACGTTAGATTTAATTTAAAAAATATTATTTGAGACTTATCCAGTTCGCAGTGTTAATAAATAGCAACCACACTTAACATCTCAATCTGGGCAAAAGGAGAACGTATGAAATTATCCATAACGCCATTATTATGTTGTTTTTTATTGTCGCCAGCGCTTGCTGATGATAACGGCGGGTTGAAAAATGATACAGCTCCACCGCCAGCCCACGCTCTGGATGAAGGTTATCGTGGGACTGAAGATGCAAGAATCATGACTGTCGAACAGGCCAAAACGATGCATGACGGTGCGACCATTTCTCTGCGAGGTAATCTCATCGAGGATCAAGATGGAGACAAATTTGTCTTTCGTGATAAAACCGGCAGTATCCTGACTTTAATTCCACACGCGGTTTTCGATGGTCGAACGGTTAAACCCGATCAAATGATCAGTATTAACGGTAGCCTCGACGCTAAAATGCAACCACCAGTAGTACGCGTAAATAAGATCCAGAAGTAACGCAATAACCGGGAAGAAAGCCGCTCTTCCCGGTCGATTTTCTTTATTCCCACGATTTTGCGAATGCTCTCTTCTGCCCGTCATGGTCATTTCCTCCCTCTTTCCCCTCACATTTTTCTTTCTACCCGCGAATCACGCGTTTATAGCAAGTCAGATGGGCCATGAAAATGCTAAGATAGTTAACAGAGTAGATTCAAAGTGGATAGCGGGTATAAATTTTGACCATGTCGCGGTGTTGAACTCGCGCTTATCGAGCCTGTTACTCCCAAAAACAAACGGTAATGGCAAATGTCATTAAGTATTAGTAAGATAGCCTCTTTATATAATCCATTAAAATTATGCGCCTGGTTTTATCATCTCTGATCGTGATGGCTGGATTTCTGAGTGGTCAGGCTGCTGCTGCGCCTGAGCAACCTCCGCACGCTGATATTCGTGACAGTGGGTTTGTCTATTGCGTCAGCGGGCAGGTCAATACGTTCAACCCACAAAAAACGAGCAGCGGTCTCATCGTCGACACGTTAGCGGCCCAATTGTATGACCGACTGCTTGATGTAGATCCCTACACCTATCGGCTGGTGCCTGAGCTGGCTGAAAGCTGGGAGGTGCTGGATAACGGCGCAACCTACCGCTTCCATCTGCGTCGTGACGTTCAGTTTCAGAAGACTGCCTGGTTCACCCCCACCCGCAAACTAAATGCAGACGATGTGGTGTTTACCTTTGAGCGCATCTTTGATCGCCACCATCCGTGGCACAATGTGAACGGCAGCAGTTTCCCCTACTTCGACAGCCTGCAGTTTGCCGATAACGTCCAAAGCGTGCGCAAACTGGACAACAACACCGTTGAATTCCGCTTAACGCAACCGGATGCCTCCTTTATGTGGCACCTTGCCACACACTATGCCTCCGTAATGTCGGCGGAATATGCCGCTAATCTGGCAAAACAGGATCGCCAGGAGTTGCTCGACAGACAACCCGTCGGCACAGGCCCGTACCAGCTTTCGGAGAATCGTGCCGGCCAATATATTCGGTTGCAGCGACATGAAAAATTCTGGCGTGGCACTCCTCTGATGCCGCAGGTCGTAGTGGATCTCGGTTCTGGTGGAACCGGACGCTTATCGAAATTACTCACTGGCGAATGTGACGTTCTTGCCTGGCCTGCCGCCAGCCAGCTCAGCATATTGCGTGATGACCCTCGCCTGCGTTTGACGCTGCGCCCGGGGATGAACATTGCCTATCTGGCGTTCAACACCAATAAACCGCCGTTGAATAACCCTGCCGTGCGGCATGCGCTGGCGCTAGCGATCAACAACCAGCGCTTAATGCAGTCTATCTACTACGGGACGGCAGAAACCGCGGCATCTATTTTGCCTCGCGCCTCGTGGGCTTATGATAACGAAGCTAAAATTACAGAATACAACCCGGCAAAATCGCGCGAGCAGCTAAAAGCGCTGGGGCTGGAGAATCTGACGTTACAACTTTGGGTCCCTACCAGCTCTCAGGCCTGGAACCCCAGTCCGCTGAAAACCGCCGAGCTGATTCAGGCAGATATGGCTCAGGTGGGTGTGAAAGTGAAGATCATCCCGGTAGAAGGTCGTTTTCAGGAGGCGAGATTAATGGATATGAACCATGATCTGACGTTATCCGGCTGGGCAACGGACAGTAACGATCCTGACAGTTTTTTCCGGCCGTTGCTCAGCTGTGCCGCCATCAATTCGCAGACCAACTTTGCCCACTGGTGTAATCCACAGTTTGACAGCATTCTGCGCAAGGCCCTCTCTTCGCAGCAGCTATCATCGCGAATTGATGCCTATGACGAAGCGCAAAATATTCTTGCACAAGAGTTACCGATCCTGCCACTGGCCTCTTCACTGCGTCTGCAGGCTTATCGTTACGACATCAAAGGGTTGGTGCTCAGTCCATTCGGTAATGCCTCTTTTGCCGGCGTGTCCAGGGAAAAGAAAGATGAGGTGAAAAAACCATGATTATCTTCACCTTGCGTCGATTCTTATTGCTACTGGTAACCCTGTTCTTCCTGACCTTTATTGGCTTCAGCCTGAGCTACTTCACGCCTCATGCGCCGTTACAGGGTGCATCGCTGTGGAACGCATGGGTATTCTGGTTCAATGGTCTCATTCACTGGGATTTCGGCGTATCCAGTATCAACGGTCAGTTGATCTCAGAGCAGCTGAAAGAGGTGTTCCCGGCCACAATGGAGCTGTGCATTCTTGCCTTTGGTTTTGCACTAATGGTTGGGATCCCCGTTGGTATGCTGGCCGGTATCACGCGGAACAAATGGCAGGACCGCTGCATCAGCGCTTTGGCTCTGATGGGGTTTTCTATCCCCGTTTTTTGGCTGGCGCTGCTGCTGACATTGCTCTTCTCGCTGACCCTCGGCTGGTTACCCGTTTCCGGGCGTTTTGATCTTCTCTATGAGGTGAAACCTGTTACCGGTTTTGCCATTATTGATGCGTGGATCTCCGACTCGCCCTGGCGCGATGAAATGCTGGTCAGCGCTATCCGTCATATGGTGCTCCCGGTGCTGACGCTCTCCGTTGCGCCCACCACAGAAGTTATCCGCCTGATGCGTATCAGCACCATTGAGGTCTTTGACCAGAACTACGTCAAAGCGGCGGCCACGCGCGGTCTGTCACGATTAACGATTCTGCGTCGTCACGTCCTGCACAACGCTCTTCCGCCGGTGATCCCGCGTCTGGGATTACAGTTTTCCACCATGCTGACGCTGGCGATGATCACCGAGATGGTCTTTAGCTGGCCCGGTCTTGGTCGTTGGCTGATTAACGCGATTCGCCAGCAGGATTACGCGGCGATTTCAGCGGGCGTGATGGTGATTGGCTCACTGGTTATTATCGTTAACGTCATCTCTGATATTTTGGGTGCTATGGCTAACCCTCTGAAACATAAGGAATGGTATGCCTTACGATAGCGTCTACAGCGAAAAACGCCCGCCAGGTACGTTGCGCACCGCATGGCGCAATTTCTATGGCGATGCGACTGCGATGATTGGCCTGTACGGCTGTGCGGGACTGGCTATTCTGTGTATTTTTGGTGGTTGGTTTGCCCCTTACGGCATCGATCAGCAATTTCTCGGCTATCAGCTTTTACCGCCGTCATGGTCGCGCTATGGCGAAGTCTCATTCTTCCTCGGGACAGACGATCTGGGACGTGACGTTTTAAGTCGTCTGCTCAGCGGCGCGGCCCCGACCGTTGGCGGCGCGTTTGTCGTTACTCTTGCCGCCACGCTGTGTGGCCTGGTATTGGGCGTAGTTGCCGGTGCGACGCACGGCTTGCGCTCTGCGGTGCTGAACCACATTCTGGACACCCTGCTGTCGATCCCTTCTCTGCTGCTGGCGATTATTGTGGTGGCCTTTGCCGGGCCGCATCTGACACACGCCATGTTTGCCGTCTGGCTGGCGCTACTGCCGCGCATGGTGCGCTCCGTTTACAGCATGGTGCATGACGAGCTGGAGAAAGAGTACGTCATTGCCGCTCGCCTGGACGGTGCAACCACACTGAATATTCTGTGGTTCGCCGTTCTGCCCAATATTACCGCTGGCCTTATTACTGAAATCACCCGCGCACTGTCGATGGCGATTCTGGATATCGCCGCGCTGGGTTTTCTCGACCTTGGCGCACAGCTGCCGTCCCCGGAATGGGGAGCCATGCTCGGCGACGCGCTGGAGCTGATTTATGTCGCACCGTGGACGGTGATGCTGCCAGGCGCGGCAATTATGATAAGCGTGTTGCTGGTTAACCTACTGGGTGACGGCGTGCGCCGCGCAATTATTGCGGGGGTGGAGTAATGCCATTACTGGATATCCGCAACCTGACCATTGAATTCAGAACCGGTGACGACTGGGTTAAGGCTGTTGATCGTGTCAGCATGACCTTGAATGAGGGTGAAATCCGCGGGCTGGTCGGTGAATCTGGATCAGGCAAAAGTCTGATCGCTAAGGCCATTTGCGGGGTTGCTAAAGATAACTGGCGCGTAACCGCAGACCGTATGCGTTTTGATGATATCGATCTGCTACGCCTTTCGGCGCGTGAACGACGCAAATTGGTCGGTCATAACGTCTCCATGATCTTTCAGGAGCCGCAGTCATGTCTCGATCCGTCCGAGCGTATCGGACGTCAACTGATGCAAAATATTCCGGCATGGACCTACAAAGGTCGCTGGTGGCAGCGCATCGGTTGGCGCAAACGCCGTGCGATTGAACTCTTGCACCGCGTCGGGATAAAAGACCATAAAGACGCCATGCGCAGCTTTCCATATGAGCTGACCGATGGCGAATGCCAGAAGGTCATGATCGCTATCGCATTAGCGAATCAGCCGCGTTTGCTGATTGCCGATGAACCAACGAACGCGATGGAGCCAACCACCCAGGCGCAAATTTTCCGTCTGCTAACCCGTCTGAATCAAAACAGCAATACTACCATTTTGTTGATAAGCCATGACCTGCAAATGCTCAGCCAGTGGGCTGACAAAATCAACGTGATGTACTGCGGACAAACGGTCGAAACCGCGCCAAGTAAAGATTTGGTGACAATTCCGCATCATCCTTATACTCAAGCGTTGATTCGCGCTATTCCGGATTTTGGTAGCGCGATGCCGCACAAAAGCCGCCTGAATACCATGCCAGGAGCTATTCCATTGCTGGAACAATTACCCATCGGCTGCCGTCTGGGGCCACGCTGTCCTTATGCACAACGCGAATGTATTGAAACTCCAAGACTGACCGGAGCAAAAAATCATCTCTACGCCTGTCATTTCCCGCTGAACATGGAGAGAGAGTGAGATGGTAGAAACCCTGCTCGAAGTTCGTAATCTGAGCAAAACCTTTCGCTACCGGACAGGTTTATTTCGCCGCCAGACCGTTGAGGCCGTTAAGCCCCTGAGTTTCACCCTGCGTGAACGTCAGACGCTCGCCGTCATTGGTGAAAACGGTTCGGGGAAATCTACGCTGGCTAAAATGTTGGCGGGTATGATTGAACCCACCAGCGGTGAGCTGCTGATTGACGATCATCCGTTAAAATATGGCGATTATTCATTTCGTAGTCAGCGGATCCGTATGATTTTCCAGGATCCGTCAACATCGCTTAATCCGCGGCAACGTATCTCGCAAATCCTCGATTTTCCGCTACGTCTGAATACCGACCTCGAGCCTGAGCAGCGTCGTAAACAGATCGTGGAGACCATGCGCATGGTCGGGCTGCTGCCCGATCACGTAAGCTATTACCCACATATGTTGGCCCCAGGGCAAAAACAGCGTCTGGGCCTTGCCCGTGCGCTCATTTTACGCCCCAAAGTCATTATCGCCGACGAAGCCCTGGCCTCTCTGGACATGTCGATGCGTTCGCAGCTCATCAATCTGATGCTGGAATTGCAGGAAAAACAGGGGATTTCGTATATCTATGTGACCCAACATATTGGCATGATGAAGCACATCAGCGATCAGGTATTAGTCATGCACCAGGGCGAAGTGGTAGAACGCGGCAGTACAGCGGATGTTCTGGCGTCCCCGCTTCATGAGCTTACCCGCCGCCTGATTGCAGGTCATTTCGGCGAAGCGCTTACCGCTGATGCCTGGCGAAAAGATCGTTAGCAAACGGCTGCCCTCCTCAACCGGGGGGCAATCTGCCATCAGTGACACAACGTAGGTAAGAGCAGCGTATCAACTTCAGTAAACGCGACTGACGGGTAAAGGGCACCACCCTGCATTGCCCAGACACCTGCGGTACTGGCCTCGTCGATAAGTCGTACTGTTTCTACTCCCTTCACCACAACACGGTCGCAATATTCCCTGATATTTTTGATCAGCACCGGGAACATCGGTTTTTCTACCTGTTCCAGGAAGAAACCGCGATCCAGTTTCACAACGTCAAAATGACCGCAAACCAGCGGACTGGCCCCTACGCTGCCGGAGCCAAGATCGCCCAACCACAATGCGTTTGGGCCGTCGCGAAGTGAATTAATCAGCAAATTATTCAGGCACACGGTATTCGACAGAAAACGTTCTGAAAGTTCCAGTGCAATAAATGGTAGAGCATGTAAGGCCGACTTGATGGCTGGATCACCAATCGCCAGCAGTGCCATTTCGTCAATGAGGTTCAGGGTGCAAATAAGGCTGTTGCGCTCAAACCAGTCACGCTTTTCGGCAATTAGTCGAATTTGCTCGAGCATGAAATTACGCTTTTGTTCGCTATCCCACGCTGAAATGATGAAATCTGGATGCAACGGGTGAACCGTATCTGAAGTAAACCGGGCGTTAATCTCTACACCCAGTAATTTATCTGTTGTGTCTCTCATCGGTTCCGCGATGAAATGATAGTGCATAAGACCACTCCAATTGATCATAACATCCTGATAATGCACTTCTAATCACAATCAATCAATAATATCGATCAATGAATCGATATTGATCGATAAAAACAATATATCATAACAAGCTGAATATTGTCATATTTTTTGTTTTAAGAAAGTTCCTACCTTGCTATGTTTATTAACATCAGCTAGCAATGAAATAATACCATTTCAATGCCTTTGAAACCTCGTATTTTCTCTGATTCACCGACGTTAGATGCCTGAACGAAGCATAAGCGGAGGGGGATGATATACTCCTCACATGTAATGAAGTGACAGGTCACGTGAGGCGGATAACCATTCTCCAGGGAAAAAGCGTGGGATATAATTTCAGGCCAATTTCGAGTGCATTTAATGTGTCAATCATAACTCATTGATTGATAAAAGATAAGTGTTAACCAAAAGGATTAAAGCCATGGGTTTTTTATCAGGTAAGCGCATTCTGGTGACAGGCCTTGCCAGTAAATTGTCTATCGCATGGGGAATCGCTCAGGCGATGCATCGCGAAGGTGCCGAACTGGCGTTCACCTACCAGAACGACAAGCTGAAAGGTCGTGTGGAAGAATTTGCAGCGCAATTAGGCTCCAACATTGTTTTGCAGTGTGATGTAGCTGAAGATGCCAGCATTGACGCCATGTTTGCTGAACTGAGCAAAGCCTGGCCGAAATTCGACGGTTTCGTACACTCCATCGGCTTCGCACCTGCTGACCAACTGGATGGCGATTATGTGAACGCAGTTACCCGCGAAGGATTTAAAATTGCGCATGACATTAGCGCTTATAGCTTTGTTGCAATGGCAAAAGCATGTCGTTCCATGCTAAACCCTGGTTCTGCACTACTGACGTTGTCCTATCTGGGCGCAGAGCGTGCAATCCCTAACTATAACGTGATGGGCCTGGCGAAAGCCTCATTGGAAGCAAACGTCCGTTATATGGCTAACGCAATGGGGCCTGAAGGCGTACGCGTAAACGCAATTTCCGCAGGTCCAATCCGCACCCTCGCCGCTTCCGGTATCAAAGATTTCCGTAAAATGCTGGCCCATTGCGAAGCTGTTACGCCGATTCGCCGCACTGTTACCATTGAAGATGTGGGCAACTCTGCGGCATTCCTGTGTTCCGATCTTTCTGCCGGTATCTCTGGTGAAGTCGTACACGTTGACGGTGGTTTCAGCATCGCTGCAATGAATGAACTAGAACTGAAATAATCTTCCACTCTTTCTGGGCGGCCCACTGTCGCCCATGATGCTCGTTTTTAATTCCCCTCTACCCTGTCCCATATATGCTTTTCTGATATTTATTATCACGTAACAATCTTTCATCCCCTCTTCTGCTTACGTCAGGATATTGCAGCGCAAACGATCCGGCGTAGTGGTATGACGACGTGTCCGGGTCGCCACTTTTTAGACCAAGGACCGCCCATGGAACAACGCCGAATTGAAGGCAAAAGCCACTGGTATCATGAGACGCAATCCAGCATGTATCCACAAGATGTTCTGCCGCTGGTGCCGGAAGCCGCTCATGTCGACGACTGCTTTTTACTGGATCTGGCGATATCTGATGACGCCCTTTTACCTTTTCAATCCTGGTTAATCCCTGCCCGTAAACTTGCACAGATCCTCTTCCCGACCCACGTAAATCTGAGTCAGATGCACACATTCAGTGCCTATGAACGGATGAGTACGGCGTTAACCGTCGCTCAGGTATATGGCGTCCAGCGATTATGTAATCACTATGCCGCGCGTCTAACACCGCTTCCTGGGCCGGACTCCTCGCGGGAAAGTAACCATCGACTGGCGCAAATCACCCAATATGCTCGTCAACTTGCCAGCTCTCCAGCCGTGATAGGCGCGCGCGATCGCCAGCATCTGGATGCAGTCGGGCTAACCACCAGCGATAGCATTCTGATGAATCAAATTATCGGATTCGTCGGTTTTCAGGCCCGTATCGTGGCCCTGTTTCAGGCCTGGTGTGGACATCCGGTGCGCCGAATTCCGGGTCTCGATATACAACAATTCGCTCACGCTGCGCCATTTAATGCAACAAACACAACCTGGCACGCTGCGCCATTCCCGATAGAAAAACATCTTAATCATGATGAGTCGATAGACAGACGTTATCCCGAGGAACTGCAAGCGTTACTGCCATTACTGATACATTCCCCCGTCATTTTGGATTTACTCGGGTCACTCATTTCCAGCACACAACATAGCGGAATACCAGTGCAGGCATTTTCATTGGCGACGCTGATGACTTCACGGATTAATGGCAGCGTGGCCTGTTTTAATGAATATGCGTATTCAGCTCATGAATTAACCGAGGCCATTACCGTTCTTCGTCAGGATGAACGTGAATTACAACGTTGGGAACAACGACATCCGGTTGAGCGCGTCACCCTACAGGCGGTACAATGGCTGACCCGTGCGCCCGACCGCTTTAGCACCGCACTGTTAACGCCTTTGTTCGATCAGGGAATCTCTTCAGAGCAGGCCATTAACCTGCTAGCCTGGAGTGGATTGTGCGGATGGTTGAATCGCTTGAAAATCGCGCTGGGCGACACTGATTAACCGATCCACTTACTGAAAGAGCGCTTGCTGCCACTGGCAGAATCGCGTAAAACTGTCAGCCGCTCTTTTAGCCACGAAAATAGACAATTATGCTTCAGGACAACCCGCTGCTAGCGCAGCTTAAACAGCAACTACATTCCCAGACGCCACGTGCTGAAGGGGTGGTAAAAGCCACGGAAAAAGGCTTTGGCTTCCTGGAAGTCGATGCACAAAAAAGCTATTTCATTCCACCGCCGCAGATGAAAAAAGTGATGCATGGCGACCGTATTGTTGCGGTTATCCATACAGAAAAAGATCGTGAGTCTGCTGAGCCGGAAGAACTGATCGAACCCTTCCTGACGCGCTTCGTGGGTAAAGTTCAGGGAAAAAATGACCGTCTGTCCATTGTGCCGGATCATCCGTTACTGAAAGATGCTATTCCTTGTCGTGCAGCCCGCGGCGTTGAACATGAATTTAAAGAAGGCGACTGGGCTGTTGCAGAAATGCGCCGCCATCCGCTGAAAGGCGATCGCACCTTCTACGCCGAGTTAACCCAATTTATCACTTTTGCTGATGACCACTTTGTCCCGTGGTGGGTCACACTGGCACGCCATAATCTGGAAAAAGAAGCCCCAGACGGTGTAGCAACCGAAATGCTGGACGAAGGCCTGGTTCGTGAAGATTTAACCGCCCTCAATTTCGTCACCATCGACAGCGCCAGCACCGAAGATATGGACGATGCGCTGTATGCTGAAGAACAAGCTGACGGCACGCTACAATTAACCGTCGCCATTGCCGACCCAACAGCCTGGATTGCAGAAGGCAGCAAGCTGGATAAAACGGCAAAAATTCGCGCGTTCACCAATTATTTACCGGGGTTCAATATCCCGATGTTACCACGTGAATTGTCTGACGATCTCTGCTCTCTGCGCGCGAACGAAGTGCGCCCGGTTTTAGCTTGTCGTATGAGCATTACCGCCGATGGCACGATTGAAGACAACATCACCTTCTTCGCCGCAACCATCGAGTCTAAAGCGAAGCTGGCCTATGACAATGTTTCCGACTGGCTGGAAGGTACTGGCGAGTGGCAACCAGAAAACGACGCGATTGCGGAACAAATCCGTCTGCTGCATCGTATTTGCCTGAGCCGAGGAGAGTGGCGTCATAACCACGCGCTGGTCTTTAAAGATCGCCCGGATTACCGTTTCGTTCTCGGTGAAAAAGGTGAAGTACTGGACATCGTCGCTGAGCCACGCCGCATCGCAAACCGTATCGTGGAAGAATCCATGATTGCGGCAAATATTTGCGCCGCCCGTGTGCTTCGCGACAAGCTGGGCTTCGGTATTTATAACGTCCATATGGGATTCGACCCGGCCAACGCCGACGCTCTGGCCGCGCTGCTGAAAACCCACGGTATGCACGTCGATGCCGAAGAAGTACTAACACTGGAAGGTTTCTGCAAACTGCGCCGCGAACTAGATGCTCAGCCATCCGGTTTCCTCGACAGCCGAATTCGCCGCTTCCAGTCTTACGCTGAAATTAGTATTGAGCCAGGTCCACACTTTGGGCTGGGTCTGGAGGCATATGCCACCTGGACTTCCCCAATCCGTAAGTACGGCGATATGATCAACCACCGTCTGCTTAAGGCTGTCATCAAAGGCGAAACCGTCGCTCGACTTCAGGATGATACCACCGTGCAAATGGCGGAACGTCGTCGCCTGAACCGGATGGCTGAGCGTGACGTGGGTGACTGGCTATACGCCCGTTTCCTGAGTGATAAAGCCGGAACCGACACCCGCTTTGCGGCCGAGATCATCGACGTCAGCCGCGGCGGCATGCGCGTACGTTTGGTTGATAATGGCGCTGTTGCCTTTATTCCTGCACCCTTCCTGCACGCCGTGCGTGATGAACTGGTCTGCAGCCAGGAAAGTGGTACCGTACAAATCAAAGGTGAAGTGGTTTACAAAGTCACTGATGTGATTGACGTAACTATCGCCGAAGTTCGCATGGAAACCCGTAGCGTTATCGCGCGTCCAGCAGCGTAAACTGACAAATCCAACGACCTTTCTCTTTTTTGAAAGGTCGTTTTCTTTTTTTAGCGGCCAAATTTCAACCACACACTACACTTCTCTTATCCAGTCAAAAATTTTTTTTACTATTTTTCAGTTCCGCTGGCTTTGCTTTTTATGGATTCTGGATTACATATAAATATATAAATAAAACAATACGTTCAGCCATAATCACCCTGAATGAATCATGGCTACCCTTACTTTTGAGGCTTTATGCGCTTTAAACGGGATAGTACACATCATGAAAGACGTCCGGGAGCTGGTTACGTTGTATAGCTATGTGGGCACTCATAACCCCTACTGGCGTTTGTCAGAGGATTGCAACATCCTGCATTTCTCTATTGATGAAACAGCAGAAGCTGAGCAGACCATCGAATTATCACCCGAGCAGGCCGACCGCATTCGCGAGATGACGGTGATTACGTCAAGTCTGTTAATGACGTTACCCATTGAAGATGACGACATATCTGTGCATCTGGTCGGTCGAAAAATCAATAAACGCGAATGGGCCGGTAGCGCATCCGCCTGGGATGACACCCCTTCCGTCGCCCGCGACCTGGCTCACGGGCTCTCTTTTGCCGAACAGGTCGTTTCTGAAGCCAATTCCGTTATTGTCATTCTTGACCGCATGGGCAACATTCAGCGTTTTAATCGCCTGTGTGAAGAGTACACCGGCCTCAAAGAACGTGAAGTTATTGGCCAAAGTGTATTCACATTATTTATGAGTCGACGTGAAGCCGCAGCCTCCAGACGCAACATCGAGGTTTTTTTTCGCGAAGGTAACTCATATGAGGTCGAACGATGGGTGAAGACCTGCAAAGGTCAGCGCCTGTTTCTTTTTCGCAATAAGTTTGTACATAACGGTAGCGGCAAGAACGAAATATTTCTGATCTGTTCCGGCACCGATATCACTGAAGAACGTCGCGCGCAGGAACGCCTGCGGATGTTGGCTAATACCGACTCCATCACCGGATTACCGAACCGCAACGCCATTCATGAGCTGATAAGCGATGCGATTGAGAACGCAGGTGATACTCAGGTTGGGATTGTATATCTCGATCTGGATAACTTCAAAAAGGTGAACGATGCCTACGGGCACATGTTTGGCGATCAGCTGTTGCAGAGCGTGTCGCTGGCAATTCTCAGTTGTCTTGACGACAACCAGCTATTGGCTCGGTTTGGCGGTGATGAATTTATCGTCCTTGCCACCGAAACGTCCCAGAGCACTCTGGAAGCTACCGCATCGCGCATTCTGACACGCTTGCGTCAACCCTTTCGCATTGGCCTGATTGAAGTCTATACCGGCTGCTCTATTGGTATTTCCCTCGCTCCACAGCATGGTCAGGACTGCGAGAGCGTCATTCGTAACGCCGATACGGCCATGTACACCGCGAAAGAAGGCGGCCGCGGACAGTTTTGTGTTTTCTCTCCGGAAATGAATCAGCGGGTATTTGAATACCTGTGGCTGGATACTAACCTGCGCAAGGCGCTGGAAAACGATCAACTGGTTATCCATTATCAGCCAAAGATAACCTGGCGAGGCGAGGTGCGCAGCCTGGAGGCGCTGGTACGCTGGCAGTCTCCGGAACGCGGCCTCATTCCACCACTGGAATTTATCTCCTACGCCGAAGAATCAGGGCTTATTGTTCCGCTGGGTCGCTGGGTTATTCTGGACGTTGTGCGTCAGGTCGCAAAATGGCGCGCCAAGGGAATCAATCTGCGCGTGGCGGTAAACGTTTCTGCCCGCCAGCTCGCCGATCAGACGCTATTTACCGATCTCAAACAGGTGCTTCATGAACTCGACTTTGAATATTGCCCCATTGATGTCGAGTTAACGGAAAGCAGTTTGATTGAAAATGAGCAGTTGGCACTGTCCGTCATTCAGCAGTTTAGCCAGTTGGGGGCGCAAATCCATTTGGATGATTTTGGTACTGGATATTCGTCACTGTCTCAACTGGCCCGCTTCCCGCTTGATGCAATTAAATTGGATCAAACCTTTGTCAGGGATGTACACAAACAACCTATTTCGCAGTCGCTTGTACGTGCCATTGTTGCGGTCGCACAAGCACTCAATCTGCAGGTCATCGCCGAAGGTGTTGAAAGCGCGAAAGAGGATGCCTTTTTAACCAAAAATGGCGTCAACGAACGTCAGGGTTTTTTGTTTGCCAAACCAATGCCAGCGGCTGCATTTGAACGTTGGTATCGACGACATCTGAATAAAAAAACGCGCTAACGCAGTGGGATCAAACGTCGTTAATAGCCATAAATGGACATAACGTAACGATCCTATCTGCATGTAATCACGGAATATATAATATTCTTCTATCATTGATAGTTAATACTATTTTTCCCTTCTCTTTTGCCATGAAATTCTGCATCATGAAATTCAAACTCGATTGCCATTAGGATGATAACCATGTCTGATATCGACGCTCAGCGTCTGGCCGAACGCATTGATACCGTGCTGGATATCCTCGTTGCAGGTGATTACCACTCAGCCATCCACAATCTCGAAATTCTGAAGGCTGAGCTGCTAGACACGGCCAAAGAAGATGCCGAGTCTTTGCCCAAAAAGCACAAGGCTCCCTGGGAGATCTGATGACATTAACCCTTTAATGTCGCTGCTATCAGCAAACTGCATATGAGGCAGTTTCCGTTTAATTTCCGATACGATATCGCAATAAAATTAATATTATGAATTCCCGACAACAATCTATTTTGCAGATGGTGACTGATAAAGGTCAGATGAGCGTTGCCGAACTGGCAAAAATCACCGGTGTCTCAGAAGTGACGATTCGACAGGATCTGAACACACTGGAGAAACAGAGCTATTTACGCCGTGCGCACGGTTTTGCTGTTTCATTGAACAGTGATGATGTGGAAACGCGCATGATGACTAATTTTACGCTGAAGCGTGAGCTGGCCGAATTTGCCGCATCTTTGGTAAGCCCTGGCGAGTCCGTATTCATTGAAAACGGCAGCAGCAATGCGCTCTTGGCCAGAACGCTGGCGGAGCAAAAAGATGTCACCATCATTACCGTCAGCAGCTATATAGCCCATCTGCTGAAAGAAACCCCCTGCGAAGTGATTCTCCTTGGCGGCATCTATCAGAAAAAAAGCGAAAGCATGGTGGGGCCCTTAACTCGCCAGTTCATCCAGCAGGTACACTTCAGCAAGGCCTTTATCGGCATTGATGGCTGGCAGGCTGACACCGGCTTCACCGGACGCGACATGATGCGTTCTGATGTGGTTAACGCGGTGCTGGAAAAAGGTGCAGAAGTTATTGTACTTACTGACAGCTCAAAATTCGAAGCCATTCACCCTTACACACTGGGTCCATTAGAGCGATTCAGCCGCGTAGTCACGGATTCCAGACTCAGCGCCAGCGTACAAATGCAGCTCGAGCATTCAGGATTAACCGTCAATATCATTGATGCGCACGCATAAAATCTTCAGCAGATGATTTGTCAGTCGGCAAATCATCTCCTCTCTGAGAGTTATCTGACAGTCCAATTAAGACTTTTTACCTGTCGTTAACAGGATTAAGTCGTAAAATTAATGTTAGCGATATAACAGGAACGAACCTCCAATCTCAGGATAGTGTTTGTCATGCCTTCGCTAAACGGTTTCACGGAAATATCTTCGTTAGCCTAAATTTAGCGCTATTCTTAAAGAAAACTGGATTCCGTGAATCAATAATTCAGGAGAAAGTATTATGTTAGTAACGAGCAAAAAAATGACCGCTGCCATTTTGGCGATTACTCTGGCAATGTCGCTGAGTGCCTGCTCTAACTGGTCCAAACGTGACCGTAACACCGCAATTGGTGCTGGTGCTGGTGCAATCGGTGGTGCAGTCCTGACTGACGGCAGCACGCTGGGCACGCTGGGTGGTGCTGCAGTAGGTGGTATTATTGGCCACCAGGTGGGTAAATAATTTACGGTTAAACGGCTCGATATAATAATACGTTTACTTTTTCAGGTCTGTATTATTAAAAAGCCACGGAAAATTCCGTGGCTTTTTTTATTAACCGCCAGCCAATTTAACTTTCATTCCTTTGGCTTCCAGCAGCGATTTAATCAGGTCGCGTTTATCACCCTGTATCTCAATCACGCCATCCTTCACTGCCCCGCCGCAACCACATTTTTTCTTCAGTTCCGCAGCTAATTTGGTCAGTTCAGCATCGTCCTGATCTATTCCAGTAATCAGGCACACGCCCTTACCTTTGCGGCCACTGGTCTGTCGCTGGATACGGACAATGCCGTCGCCTTTGGGACGCTCTGGGACGGCTTTCGGTTCATCAATACGCCCGGTGTCAGTTGAGTAGACCAGACGAGAATTTGAGTCGTTCATTTACGCACCTCGTTTCAGGGAGGCATTGATCATCTTCAGCGTCTGCGCCGGATCTGCCGACTGCGTAACTGGACGACCAATAACCATATAATCCACACCAACTGACTGTGCTTGTTCCGGCGTCATAATACGACGCTGGTCGCCTGCCTCGCTACCTTCAGGGCGAATACCCGGCGTTACCAGTTTAAATGCCTGGCCAAATGCCTGCTTGAATCGCACCGCTTCCTGCGCGGAGCATACGACGCCATCCAAACCACAATGTTGGGTTAAGCGCGCCAGCCTTTCCGCATGCTCCGCAGGTGACAACGTCACGCCAAGGTCGGCAAGATCGCTGGCTTCCATACTGGTCAGAACTGTTACTGCAATCAGCAGCGGCGCATCCTTACCAAAAGGCACCAGGGCTTCACGTGCAGCGGTCATCATACGCGCCCCACCTGAAGCATGAACGTTAACCATCCACACGCCAAGCTCGGCAGCTGCCGCAACGGCATGCGCGGTAGTGTTGGGAATATCATGAAATTTCAAATCAAGAAAGACGTCAAAGCCACGCTGTTGTAGATCGCGAACCAACTGAGGTCCAAAAAGCGTGAACATCTCTTTGCCCACTTTCAAACGGCAATCACGAGGATCAATTCTGTCGACAAAAGCTAATGCTTTATCACGATTGGAATAATCGAGAGCGACAACGACAGGAGAATCAGTAACAGCACGAGAAGAAGATGAAGCAGTAAACGTCATGACCAGACCTTCCTGAGGATGGGCGCCATCAGCGGCGCAAAATGGGTAAACGGCGTGCATTCTACCTGCGGCAATAGAAAATTAACAGGCGCGATTACATTTCTGCCAGGCGAATTTGGCAACGGAGGTTGAGGATGGATTGGTTACACATCATTAGCATGTTGTAACTAAAGTGAAGTTTTTTTAAAAATTACAGCCCATCAAGTCCGCGAATAGGCTTAATGGTTGACCATGAGCGACAGGATGGGCAGTGCCAGTACAGTGTATATGCGGTAAATCCGCACTTCTGGCAACGGTAGCGCGGCTTGCTGCGCACCTGCTCCCCAACCATATCGCGCAGAACCATCAGGCTCTCTTTCGCGCGCCCTTCTTCTGCTTCGTTAAGATGGTAATCCATCAACTTGTGGAACACGCGCATCGTAGGATGGCGTTGTAGCTGGCGGGTAATATAAACCTGAGCGGTATCAGTCCCCTCACGCGCTTCAAGAATATCGGCCAGCATCAGCTCGGCGGCGGCGCCAGTATTCTCCTCAACAGCCCGACGTAAAAACTCGGCCCACTCATCGTTTTTCCCAAGATGCTGGTAACAGCTTTGCAGCATTTCCAGCGTTTCGCTGACCAGTTCTTTATCCTGAGAAATCACGCGTTGTAGACATTCAACGGCCTTCGCATAATCGCCTTTCACCATGTACACCCGGCCCATCATGATGGAAACCCGGGCACTATTTTTGTCTGCCGCAGCCCCTTTTTTCAACAGCGTCATGGCGCGATCCATATCGTCGCTGCCCATCTGCTGTAAGGCCAGTTCGCAGTAGAAGTGGGCGATCTCAATACGCTGTTTATCTTTACCGAGCTTCACAAGGCGTTCTGCGACATCAATCGCTTTCTGCCATTCGCTGGTCGCCTGATAAATTTGCAGCAGTTGCTGTAATGCACCGACGCGAAAATCTGTTTCATCGGTAAGCTGATTAAACATGTCTTCCGCGCGGTCGTACAGACCTGCGGCCATGTAGTCGCGCCCCAGCTGTTGTACGGCCAACAAACGCTGCTCGTAGGTCAGCGAAGCACTTTCCATTAACGTTTGATGGATGCGGATTGCGCGGTCGACTTCACCGCGCGAGCGAAACAGGTTTCCGAGGGTGAGATGAGCCTCAACGGTGCCCGTATCCTCTTTTAGCATATCGAGGAACAGATCCACCGCTTTGTCTTGTTGGTTGCTCAGGAGGAAGTTAACCCCGGCGACATAGTCACGGGAAAGACGGTTAGCTTCATCCTGCTTGGTTTGTTGCGCACTTCTGCGACCCATATACCACCCATAGGCAGCGGCTACAGGCAAAAGCAGAAACAACAACTCCAACATAAATAATTATTCCTTCACAACCGACGAATCGGCAGAAACCGCAACGTCGGTCGCAGGCGTAAGCTGGTTTTCCAGTCGTTTGATTTTACGTTCGGCACGCGCAAGAGACACACGAACCTTCAGCCAGAAAAGGCCGCAAATTAACCAACCAATCGCAAAACCTGCGGCAAACAATACAGCAAGCAGCGTAGAGATACGATACTCACCCTGAGCCAGCAGGTAATTAAACGTAACCTGTTGATCGTTTTGCGCACCTAATGTCACCGAAATAACAAAAATCGCCAACACCAGTAAGAAAATGAGTAAATATTTCACATTACTTCCCGTTATGTGGTTTGAGCGAATAAATCGTGTACAACTTACCGCGTTGAGCCCTTTAAATTACCATTTTCACAACGAGTGCGAAACGGAAAAGCGCTTTCCCCTTTCTGATTTAAGGGCAAAATTCGAAAAATCAATCATGGCTAACTTTCTTGTTCACGCTGAGCGATTTCTTTTTCCTCCTGCACAGGCGGCGTTAATGGTCCGCATACCCGCTGCGCAAGCCATGTCGCCAGCGTTACCAGCAACCATGAAATCAGCGTTGCAACAACCAAATCACGGGGCCAGTGCATGCCTAATAGCAAGCGACTGCCCATAACGCCCGTAGCCCAGATAAGTAAAAACACAATTGTCAGCGTACGTCGGCGTGGCCATAACAGCCCTACGGCCAGTAAAGCCCAACTGGCGGCAAACATCGTATGCCCTGACGGAAAGGCAAACCCTGTTTCTTTTTGCCAGTGCTTACGTAGAAACGTCGGAATATCCTGTTGTTCGGCCAATTGCTCTTTAACTAAGTGACCACGTTCTTTACGTTTTAAAGTGTAGAACTCATCAACCGGAATATGGTGCGTTTTTTCCAGCCACACGACAAAGGGCCGAGGTTCCTGCACCCTGTCTTTAACCCAGGACTTCACGCCCTGACCGACTAAAATGGCCGCAGCCAGGATCGCAAACAGCATTACCGCAGCTTTCAGACGAAAACGCAGACACCACAGAAACCATGCACAGAGAACAACGTGAGTGATAATGCCCCACGGCTGCGTCACCGTTTCCGTTATCCAGTACAGAGATTTTAGCCACCAAACGTTATGTCCCGGCTGCCAGCTCCAGCCCGATACCCATACGGCAACCGGCATAATAAGTAGCAGCCCAGCCCCGACCGCAGTGCGCTTTGCAATTGACAGCATTGCCTCTCCTTTCGTCGATAAGTCTCACAATCATAACTGAAAAAAGCGCATGCCGGGGAAATTGACAATTTTGTGCCATTCCAAAAGCGAATCCGTTGTCGCGATTAGGTGAACATCGTTGCCTTATGGCAAAATAGTGCAATATAGAACAGAAGCCAACAGGCGACGGCACGACAGTGCCAGCATAATCTGGAGAATTACATGCAGCTTAAACGTGTGGCAGAAGCCAAACTGCCAACCCCCTGGGGTGATTTCCTGATGGTGGGATTTGAAGAACTGGCAACCGGACACGATCACGTCGCACTGGTTTTTGGCGATATCACAGGCCAAACGCCTGTCCTGGCCCGTGTCCACTCCGAATGTCTGACTGGCGATGCATTGTTTAGCCTGCGTTGCGATTGCGGTTTCCAGCTCGAAGCGGCTCTCACCCATATTGCTGAAGAAGGGCGCGGTATCCTGCTTTATCATCGTCAGGAAGGACGCAATATCGGCCTGCTCAATAAAATCCGCGCCTACGCGTTGCAGGACCAGGGTTATGATACCGTTGAAGCTAACCATCAGTTGGGCTTTGCGGCAGATGAGCGTGATTTCACGCTGTGTGCGGATATGTTCAAGCTGCTTGGTGTGGACGAAGTTCGTTTGCTGACCAATAACCCGAAAAAAGTGGAAATTCTGACCGAAGCGGGAATCAATATTGTTGAACGCGTGCCGCTGATTGTGGGTCGTAACCCGAACAATGAACATTACCTGGACACCAAAGCCGCCAAGATGGGACATTTGCTGGGCAAGTAATAGTTGTTACCGCCGATAATAAAGCCTGCTCTCGCAGGCTTTTTACATTCTAGCTCAACATATTACGAATCACGTAGTGCAGAATGCCATCGTTTTGGTAGTACGTTAGCTCCGTCGCGGTATCGATACGGCAGCGGCATAAAACAACTTCTTTACGTCCATCCGAGCGAACCATACTCACCGGCACTGTTGCACCCGGTTTGATGTTTTGCAGATCCGTAATATCGATCGCTTCCTCACCGGTTAGTCCCAGCGTTTTACGCGTGACGCCCTGTGGGAATTCCAGCGGCAAAATCCCCATACCAATCAGGTTAGAACGGTGAATTCGCTCAAAGGATTCAGCGATAACCACGCGAACCCCCAGCAAGCGCGGGCCTTTTGCCGCCCAGTCGCGACTGGAGCCAGAGCCATACTCTTTCCCGGCAATAACCGCCAAGGGAATATTCTCCTGTTGATATTGCATAGCCGCATCATAGATAGCCACTACCTCAGTTCCCGGCAAATGACGCGTCATCCCACCTTCCACGCCGGGCACCATCTCATTGCGAATACGAATATTGGCAAAGGTACCGCGCATCATTACTTCATGATTCCCGCGCCGCGAACCGTAGGAGTTAAAATCTTTACGCTCTACGCCGTGGCTTTGCAGATAACGCCCCGCCGGGCTGTCCGGCTTAATACTACCTGCAGGAGAAATATGGTCGGTGGTGACGGAATCTCCAAGCATTGCAAGGATACGCGCACCATGAATGTCCTGGACCGGATCCGGCGTCGCCTGCATACCATCGAAGAACGGCGACAAGCGGATATAGGTTGAGTCAGACTGCCAGCCATAGGTATCAGCCCGATCGACCTGGATTGCTTTCCATTCAGGCGTGCCTTCAAACACTTCAGCATACTCTTTATGGAACATGGCGGTAGAAACCTGCTCCACGGCACGGGCAATTTCCTGAGCCGTCGGCCAGATATCTTTCAGATATACGGGATCGCCCTTTCTGTCATGCCCTAACGGATCTTTAGTCAGATTGATGTTCATATTCCCCGCCAGCGCATAGGCCACCACCAGCGGCGGAGACGCCAACCAGTTGGTCTTCACGAGCGGATGGATACGCCCCTCAAAGTTTCGGTTGCCGGAAAGCACAGCACCAACGGTGAGGTCGCCTTTTTTGATAGCAGTCTCGATAGGATCGGGTAACGGACCCGAGTTACCGATACAGGTGGTACAGCCATAACCTACAAGGTTAAATCCCAGCTCATCAAGGTACGGCGTGAACCCTGCCTGCGCCAGATAATCAGACACCACCTTCGATCCTGGCGCCAGCGAGGCTTTCACCCATGGCTGACGTTTCAGACCAAGCGTCACTGCTTTTTTCGCCAGCAGCCCCGCCGCCATCAATACGCTTGGGTTAGAGGTGTTGGTACAGGAAGTGATCGCTGCAATAACCACAGCACCATCCGGCAGCTGGTACTGGTGACCGTTCATTGCATAGTCCACTGGCTGGCGATCTTTCAGCGAGCTATTCACTTCGAGTTCATTACTCGCCGAAAACGCTTTCGGGACATCAGCCAGTGCCACCCGATCCTGCGGACGCTTCGGTCCGGCAAGGCTAGCTTCTACACTGCCCATATCCAGCTCCAGTGAACTGGTAAATACGGGTTCATCCCCAGGATTACGCCACATTCCCTGCGCTTTGGCATAGGCGCTGACCAGCTCAACCTGCTCCTCACTGCGCCCACTCAGACGCATATATTCAAGAGTGATGCTATCGATCGGGAAGAAACCGCAGGTTGCGCCGTATTCCGGTGACATGTTCGCAATGGTTGCCCGATCGGCCAGCGGTAAGGTGTCCAGCCCATCACCGTAGAATTCAACGAATTTACCGACCACGCCGTGCCTACGCAGCATCTGGGTGACGGTTAAAACCAGGTCAGTAGCGGTGATGCCTTCCCGCAGTTTTCCCACCAGTTTGAAGCCCACAACATCCGGGATAAGCATAGAGACCGGTTGACCCAGCATTGCTGCTTCGGCCTCAATGCCTCCAACGCCCCATCCCAGCACACCGAGACCATTAATCATTGTCGTATGGGAATCGGTTCCGACCAACGTGTCAGGGTAAGCCACCCACTCACCGTCCTGTAACTCGCTCCAGACGGCTTTGCCGAGGTATTCAAGGTTAACCTGGTGGCAAATCCCCGTTCCTGGTGGTACAACGCTGAAGCGACTAAATGCCTGCTGTCCCCATTTCAGGAACACATAACGCTCATGGTTACGTTCCATTTCCAGGCGTACGTTTTCTTCGAAAGCATCATCATCACCAAAACGGTCCACCGTTACCGAGTGGTCAATGACAAGGTCCACTGGCGAAAGCGGATTCACCTTTGCTGTATCTCCGCCCAAACGTTTCACCGCTTCGCGCATGGCGGCCAGATCGACCACCGCCGGCACGCCGGTAAAATCCTGCATCAGAACACGAGCGGGTCGATAGGCAATTTCACGATCGGCATGGGCAGTCTTCAGCCAATGCGCGAGCGCATGAATATCATCTTCGGTTACGGAATTACCATCCTGCCAACGAAGCAGGTTTTCCAGTAACACTTTCAGCGATTTGGGTAGTCGGGTGATATCACCCAGTGATTTAGCGGCCAGAGGTAAACTGTAGTAGCGGTAGGTTTTGTCTTTAACCTGCAATGTGTCCTTACTGGCTTCTCGTAGGGTCGACGACATAGCTCCTCCTTAAATGACAGGGTTGGATCCCCTGATTTCCTCAGGGTTAGTATTAAAGATAACACAAACAAAATGTAACGCTTTGATAACAACTCAAATTGATAAAAGTAGCGCGCGATACAAAAGCGCGAAGTGAGGTCAATGGTAGGGAGTAAGGTCTAGCCGTGTAGATGAATAGGATGAATATTCAGCAGGCAATAGCGCAATCGATAATACGTTGATTAGGTGGCTGATGGTGAATACATGGGATAAACGATTCGATATTTAAGGCCACGAGGTAATCGTTATTATTATAAAATACGTACGAATTATTGTTTCTGTTTATCATCATCGGTTAACAGATCAATAAACGCCTGTTGTTCAGGAGAAAGATTCCAGGATTCGGGTATCTTTGGATCCTTCTCGGCTACGGTTTTGCTCTCTTGCTCATGGTCATGAGACGCTGGCGTCACGGTAGAGTGCTGCTCCGGTGCGGACATACTTACCCCCACACGTTCCAGGCCACGAGTGCGACAATAATCCAGAATATCGCAGAGCCAAGAAACACGGCGAACCAGGCTTTACGTTTCATCGCGGGATCCCGGCGTGCAGGCTGGTTTCCTGAAGGCATCGCTAACCTCATACTATCGAAATCACTTATCATTTAGGCACCAAACAATTGGTACAATTAATCATCAGATAGGAGGAATCCTAATAAAAAAGGCGAAAAAAAGCCAGTTAATTTTCGGACTCGATCTGATAAATAAATCAATTGTTTGATCAATTATGAATATTTGAGAGTGATTTTTGGCAAGCTGACTAATTTGAAACTACTTTAGAGAACTTTTTCCATAAATAATATATGGTTAATATATAGGAGGAGAAATAATGAATAAATTAAGACTCTCCCGTCGGTATCACTTTATGCTTACGGCTTACGGATACCGACAAGGTAACAACCGTTATTATTTCTCAGGCAATTTAATATCTTTAAACATGGCTTCAATATCATCGTTGGAACGTAGAGCCACCGCCGTGTCCACCACATCACGCGTCAGATGCGGCGCGAAACGTTGAATGAAATCATACATGTAACTGCGTAAGAAGGTGCTGCGACGAAAACCAATTTTGGTGGTGCTATGGCTGAAGATATCGTGCGCATCCACACGTACCAGGTCAGGATCGGAAACAGGATCAACCGCCATACTGGCAATTACACCCACGCCGAGCCCCAGACGGACATAGGTTTTAATAACATCGGCATCGGTCGCGGTAAAAACAATACGCGGCTCCAGACCCGCACGGTTAAACGCGGTGTCCAGCTCCGAACGCCCGGTAAATCCAAAGGTGTAGGTTACCAGTGGATACTGTGCCAGTTCCTCAATAGAAACCGAGGATTTTCCCGCCAGCGGATGATCCGGCGTGACGACAATCGAACGGTTCCAGTGGTAGCAAGGTAACATCACCAGATCGTCATACAGATGCAGGGCTTCCGTCGCGATGGCAAAATCCGCATTCCCTTTCGAGACGGCTTCGGCAATTTGCGTCGGCGATCCCTGATGCATATGCAATGAAACACGAGGATATCGCTCAATAAAACCTTTAATCACGTTCGGCAAAGCGTAACGTGCCTGGGTGTGCGTGGTGGCGATATACAGCGAGCCTTTATCCGGCCAGGTATGTTCGCCAGCAACGGACTTAATAGCATCTACCTTAGACAGTACTTCGCGCGCAATACGGATAACTTCCTGCCCCGCAGGCGTAACCTGGGTCAGATGCTTACCGCTACGGGCGAAAATCTGGATGCCAAGTTCATCTTCCAGCATACGAACTTGCTTACTGATACCGGGCTGAGAGGTATAAAGCCCTTCCGCCGTTGAGGAGACATTAAGGTTGTGGTTCACCACCTCAACAATGTAGCGAAGCTGCTGTAATTTCATGTTATGCCATCCCGATTCGCGCCATCAAATCATCGTTTCAGTGCAGGCTCGTGGGCGCTGCTAATACGATTTAATAATAAAAAGTCTGTTAACTATAACCACTATATCATTTATATGTACGCTGTATAGGTATGACAAAAAATAATATGCCAGAAACAAAAAGGGCCGCTTACGCGACCCTTTGAGGAGAAATTCAGCCGAAACGCTGTTATTTCTTCCCTTCTACCCATTTACCGTCAACGAAGAACGCGGACCAGCCAGTCGCCTTACCGTCTTTCTCAGCGGCAACGTATTGCTGCTTGGTTTTACGGCTGAAACGAACCATAGACTTGTTACCATCCGGGTCAGTTTGCGGCGCATCTGCCAGATAACGCAGTTTTTCCGGCAGGCGATCGCGGAAGCGGTACAACTCTTCCACCAACGGCGCACGAGTCTCACGTGATTTCGGGAACGTATTGGCCGCCAGGAAGATACCTGCAGCACCATCACGTAACACGAAATACGCGTCAGATTTTTCACACGGCAGTTCCGGTAGCGGAACCGGATCTTCTTTCGGCGGAGCAACTTCACCGTTACGCAGGATCTTACGGGTATTTTTACACTCGTCGTTGGTACACGCCATGTATTTGCCGAAACGTCCCATTTTCAGGTGCATTTCAGAACCACATTTTTCGCACTCTACGATAGGACCGTCATAACCCTTGATACGGAATTCACCCTCTTCGATCTCGTAGCCGTCGCAGGTTGGGTTATTACCACACACATGCAATTTACGCTTAGGATCGATGAGATAACTGTCCATTGCCGTACCGCACTTCTGGCAGCGGCGTTTGGCGCGCAATGCGTTCGTTTCCGCGTCATCGCCTTCCAGCACGTTCAATACTTCGTTTTCCGGCACCAGGTTAATGGTGGTTTTGCAACGCTCTTTCGGGGAAAGTGCGTAGCCGGAGCAACCAAGGAAAACGCCGGTACTGGCGGTACGAATACCCATCTTGCGTCCGCAGGTCGGGCAATCAATGCTGGTCAGCACCATCTGGTTCGGACGCATACCGCCTTCTTCAGGATCTTTCTCGGCTTTATCTAACTGCTGAGTAAAATCAGTGAAGAAGTTGTCGAGTACGCCCTTCCATTCGGCTTCGTGATTCGCCACCTGGTCGAGGCTGTCTTCCATCTGCGCGGTAAAATCGTAGTTCATCAGCTCGCGGAAGTTTTCTTCCAGACGATCGGTGACGATTTCACCCATTTTTTCAGCGTAGAAGCGACGGTTTTCAACGCGAACATAACCGCGATCCTGAATCGTAGAGATGATCGACGCATAGGTGGATGGACGACCAATGCCACGCTTTTCAAGCTCTTTAACCAGCGAAGCTTCACTGAAGCGTGCAGGCGGCTTGGTGAAGTGCTGCGCAGGTGTCAGCTCGATAAGCGTCAAGGTATCGCCTTTGTCCACCGCCGGTAAGATGCGATCTTCATCGCCCTTACGCAGTGCTGGCATCACTTTGGTCCAACCATCGAAACGCAGAATACGACCACGCGCTTTCAGACGGAAATCACCCGCACCCACGGTCAGGGTGGTAGAGTCATATTTCGCTGGCGTCATCTGGCAAGCTACAAACTGGCGCCAGATCAGCTGATACAGTTTTTGCGCATCGGCTTCCATATCTTTCAGCGACTCCGCCAGTACGGCGACATCGGAAGGACGGATAGCTTCGTGTGCTTCCTGCGAGTTCTCTTTACTGGCGTACTGGTTCGCGCTCTCCGGCAAATATTTTTTGCCAAAATTATCACTGATGTAATCGCGAACCATGGTGACAGCATCCTGGCTCAGGTTGGTTGAGTCAGTACGCATGTAAGTGATGTAACCCGCTTCATACAAGCGCTGCGCCATCATCATGGTTTTCTTCACACCAAAGCCCAGACGCGTGCTCGCAGCCTGCTGTAGCGTGGAGGTAATGAACGGTGCGCTCGGCTTGCTGCTTGTCGGTTTATCTTCACGTTCCAGGACGCTATAGCGCGCTTTTTCCAACAGGCTAACAGCGGCAAGCGTTTGTTCCCGATTTACAGGACGGAACGGTTTGTCATTTTGATGCGTCACCTCAAGCGGCAACGCGTCGCCGCCCGGCGTGGTCGTGTTAGCATCAATTTCCCAGAACTCTTCTGGAACAAATGCTTTGATTTCGCGTTCACGCTCAACCACCAGACGCACAGCCACAGACTGTACGCGACCGGCAGACAGACCACGCGCAATTTTTTTCCACAGCAGTGGCGACACCATATAACCCACAACACGGTCCATAAAGCGGCGCGCCTGTTGCGCATTAACACGATCGATGTTCAACTCGCCCGGTTTTTCAAACGCCTGGCGAATAGCATTTTTGGTAATTTCGTTAAACACCACGCGGCTGTAGCGGGTGTCGTCGCCACCGATGACTTCCCGCAGGTGCCATGCAATGGCTTCCCCTTCGCGGTCAAGGTCGGTTGCGAGATAGATGTGGTCGGCTTTTTCAGCCAGTTGCTTCAGTTCAGAAACAACTTTCTCTTTACCAGGCAGCACTTCATAGCGCGCATCCCAGTTGTGCCACGGGTCAACACCCATACGGTTGACGAGAGCGCCACGTTCATCCTTTTTGGGCTTTTTAGCCGTTTTGGTGGAGGTTGAGTCGGCGCTCTTTTTAGTTGCTGAGCCACTGGTCGGCAAATCACGGATATGACCGACGCTGGATTTCACCACGTAGTCATTACCCAGATACTTGTTGATCGTTTTGGCTTTTGCCGGGGACTCAACGATGACAAGAGCTTTACCCATATTCACCTTTACCTAATTTGATTCTTCCAGAATGCGTCGCACGTTGATTCACCTTCCACTGGCGACGAGACATCGATATGGTCTCTGCGTCGGCGGATATCAACCCCTTAAACTGTTTCGCGCTTGTAATGTAACTCTCATGTAACTGAGTTAACAGGCTTTTTTTCTCACAAACGCTCTAGCACGACGAAGTATTGGTCGAATGTCAAGCAAATCTGTTGCCAGATTGACGAAAGCGTCACACTGTACCTGATAAAATGCGTTACGCAACTTTATTAGCATGCAAAAACAAATCTCGCCAGTTGTAACACTGTCGTAAAACCTTCATTTATGTCAGGGAATATTTGCCCATAAGGCGGGCTCAGCGTAGACTAATGTCCTTGTTTAAGGAGTAAATCATGCATAAAGACACTCAACCCATCGATCGCGAAACACTGCTGATTGAAGCCAACAAAATCATTCGTGAGCATGAGGACACGCTGGCGGGGATTGTCGCCACCGGCGTTACGCAGCGAAACGGCGTGCTGGTTTTCAGCGGAGATTACTTTTTAGACGAGCAAGGGCTACCAACGCCCAAAAGTACGGCTGTGTTTAATATGTTTAAACACCTGGCGCACGTACTTTCTGAAAAGTATCACTTGATCGATTAACTCGAGAAATAATTTGCCGGATGGCGGCAACGCCTTATCCAGCCTACATTGATGCCTATTTGTAGGCCGGATAGGATATGTGAGCATCGCTATCCGGCAATGACAATTTTACATCAGTGGCTTCTGCCCCCGCTGCCACCAGCGCATCAGCAAACGATCGGCGCTCTCCGCCGCACTACCGGTAAAACGATCCATCAGCTTTTTACGCTGCAGATAGCGAACGTTCAACACTTCACGACCGTCCATCAGCCCGAGGATCACCTCATCGCTGGTATTGATCTCATCCACCAGCCCATTTGCCAGCGCCTGTTGACCAAACCAGTGTTCACCCGTGGCAACCTGCTCAATGTCCAGAGTCGGGCGCATACGATGGACAAAATCTTTAAACAAATGATGTGTTTCGTTCAGATCTTCACGGAATTTCTGCCGCCCTTCTTCCGTGTTCTCGCCAAGCAACGTCAGCGTACGCTTGTACTGTCCGGCGGTGTGCAGTTCGATATCAATATCTTTCCCTTTCAGGAAGCGGTTAAAGTTCGGGATCTGCGCCACCACGCCAATTGAGCCGACGATAGCAAACGGCGCCGAAACAATTTTATCTGCCACGCAGGCCATCATATATCCGCCGCTCGCAGCGACTTTATCTACCGTGACGGTCAGTGGGATCTGCTTATCGCGCAGGCGTTGTAACTGGGACGCAGCCAGGCCATAACCATGTACCACACCGCCCGGGCTTTCCAGACGAACCACCACCTGATCCTGAGGTTTAACAACCGCCAGCACCGCCGTCACCTCTTCACGTAATGCGCTGACCTCATGGGCATCCATACTGCCTTTAAAATCAAGCACCCATACACGAGGTTTATCTGATGACGTACTGTCACCCAGTTTCGCTTTTGCCTTGGCGGCCTTCGCCTCCAGCTTCTGTTTCTTTTTCTGCGCCTTATGCCAGAATTTTTGCTGATGCCCATCCAATAAGGCCAGCGACAGATCTTCCTTCATCTCTTTATATTGATCGCTGAGGTTAATAACCCGCAATTCCCCACGCTGACGTTTGCGTTGTGTCGCGTTTACGATCAGCATCACCACCACTGCAATAGCCACCACGACAGTGACAATTTTTGCCAAAAACAGCCCATATTCAGACAACAATTCCACAAGACCCACCTTGGTTAAACAACGCGACTTCCGCTCAGTGTACAACAGGTGTGTCACCTCGTCTTGCTTCATACATCCAGTGCTGAATCAGTAAAAAGCATGACAAAGCGTTCATTTTGCGGTGTTATTGCCTTTGGCTGATTGAAAAAGAACAGGGTTTAAGGCATAAAGCCCAAAAGTTATTGCGAACGAGATGGCCAGGGCGTCGCCGAGGAGTAGCCGTGCATTACCAACCTAAACAAGACCTTTTACAGGGCCGCATTATTCTTGTCACCGGTGCCAGCGATGGTATCGGACGCGAAGCCGCGCAGAGCTATGCACGCTATGGCGCGACCGTTATCCTGCTTGGGCGTAACGAAGAAAAACTGCGTCAGGTTGCCCGCACTATCGCCGATGAAAACGGAACACAACCACAGTGGTTTACACTGGATTTACTGACCTGTACCTCTGAAGAATGTCACCAGCTTGCGCAACGCATTGCCGCACATTTCCCGCGTCTGGATGGCGTACTGCATAACGCCGGATTACTCGGCGATATTTGCCCAATGAGTGAACAAAACCCGCTGGTCTGGCAGGATGTGATGCAGGTAAATGTGAATGCCACTTTTATGCTGACTCAGGCATTGCTGCCGTTGTTACTCAAATCCGATGCCGGATCGCTGGTCTTTACCTCTTCCAGCGTTGGCCGCCAGGGACGCGCCAATTGGGGTGCATATGCCACCTCAAAATTTGCAACCGAAGGGATGATGCAGGTTCTGGCTGATGAGTATCAAAACCGTCATCTGCGCGTAAACTGTATCAATCCTGGTGGAACACGAACAGGTATGCGAGCCAGTGCATTCCCCACGGAAGATCCACAAAAATTGAAAACTCCCGCCGATATTATGCCGCTCTACCTGTGGCTGATGGGCGATGACAGCCGCCGTAAAACCGGTATGACTTTTGACGCCCAGCCGGGCCGTAAACCAGGAATTGCCCAATGAGTGAAGAACGCTATCAGCAACGTCAACAGCGCGTAAAAGCTCGGGTTGACGCACGCGTTGCCGCCGCTACGGACGAGCGCGGGATCATCATCGTATTCACCGGAAATGGTAAGGGTAAAACCACCGCCGCATTCGGTACCGCCACGCGCGCGGTGGGCCACGGTAAAAAAGTCGGCGTCGTACAATTTATTAAAGGTACGTGGCCAAACGGAGAACGTAACTTACTTGAACCCCACGGCGTAGAGTTTCAGGTTATGGCAACAGGATTTACCTGGGAAACGCAAAACCGTGAGTCCGACACCGCGGCCTGTATGGCCGTGTGGGAACACGGTAAGCGGATGCTGGCCGACGATAAACTGGATATGGTGGTGCTGGACGAGCTGACCTATATGGTGGCATACGACTATCTGCCGCTTGAAGAGGTCATCACTGCCCTAAACGCGCGCCCTGCCCATCAAACGGTGATTATCACCGGCCGTGGATGTCATCGCGATATTCTGGAGTTAGCGGATACGGTCAGCGAGTTGCGCCCGGTCAAGCATGCGTTTGAAGCGGGCGTGAAGGCCCAGATAGGGATTGATTACTGACAGTTGGCCGGATAAGGCGCTTGCGCCGCATCCGGCTCCACGCTAAGGCCTGATGGCGCTTTGCTTATCAGGCCTGGTCATAATTAACCGTTGTTGCTACGACCACCCGGACGACGGCTGCTACCGACCTGTGAATGGCGCTTCACCGCACGACGGATCTGATTTGCCTTCATGCGACGACGATCTTTCTCGACGGCAACTTTAGATGTCGTTTCCGGCTTCAGTTCCACCAGTTCACGCAGATAGTTGGTCTGCGCGAGGTCAAGCTCGGTCCAGCCACCACGCGGCAGGCCTTTCGGCAGCGGGATATCACCGTAACGAACACGAATAAGACGGCTTACCTGTACACCTACAGCTTCCCACAGGCGACGGACTTCACGGTTACGCCCTTCGGTCAGCGTGACGTTATACCACTGGTTGATCCCTTCACCACCGCTGAACTTGATCGTTTTAAATGCCGCCGGACCATCTTCCAGCTGTACGCCACGACTCAGATCGCGCAGTTTTGCATCATCAACCTGACCAAACACACGTACCGCATATTCACGTTCAACTTCACGGCTTGGGTGCATCAGACGGTTAGCCAGTTCACCATCGGTGGTAAACAGCAGTAAACCGCAGGTATTCACGTCCAGACGCCCTACGGCAATCCAGCGAGCATCACGCAGTTTTGGCAAACGATCGAACACGGTCGGACGACCTTCCGGGTCGTTGCGGGTACACAGTTCACCTTCTGGTTTGTAATAGGCCAGAACGCGGCAGATTTGCTCTGCAGACTCTTTAACCGAAATCAGATGACCGTCGATACGGATTTTCAGACCCGGAGTGACTTCAACGCGATCGCCGAGCGTGGCAATTTTGCCATCAACGCTCACGCGACCTGCGGCAATAATAGATTCGATTTCACGGCGAGAACCGTGGCCAGCGCGCGCCAGCACTTTTTGTAACTTTTCGCTCATAGAGCTTCCTTTAGATGTCGCCTTCACAGGCGTCGAACAGGAGAATCAACGGCGCCAGTCAGCGCCATTTTAAGGCCGCGTAGTATAGCGGTTCGCGCCCTTATAAGAAAGGTTTAACGTCGCCGACGCCTTCACGCAACACCACCGGGGAATCGTCGGTTAAATCGATGACTGTGGTCGGCTGCTGACCGAGATAGCCACCGTGAATAATCAAATCCACCAGTTTTTCCAGACGGTCTTTAATCTCTTCCGGGTCTGACTCAGTAAATTCACTGCCCGGCAGCATCAGCGATGTAGAGAGCATCGGCTCGCCCAGTGCTTCCAGCAGCGCCAGCGCAATCGGATTCGATGGCACACGCAGGCCGATGGTCTTACGTTTTTCCTGCAACAAACGGCGCGGAACTTCTTTCGTCCCTTTCAGGATGAAGGTGTAGTTACCCGGCGTGTTGTTTTTAATTAAACGGAATGCCACGTTGTCGACAAAAGAATAGGTCGACAGTTCGGACAGGTCACGACACATCAGCGTAAAGTTGTGCCCGTCCGGCAGATGACGGATGCGGCAAATGCGCTCCATGGCGCCTTTATCTTCAATTTTGCAGCCCAACGCATAGCCGGAATCGGTTGGATAGACGATCACCCCACCTTTACGCACGATTTCAACGGCCTGATTGATCAGTCGCTGCTGCGGGTTTTCGGGATGAATATAAAAAAACTGACTCATACTTTCCTCTCTGTGATCTCGGGCTGCTCCCAAAGTTGCCAGACGCCTTCTACGCCTGCGGGCAACCAAAGTTTACGACCCAACTCAATCCATGGGCAGGGTAGATGAAAATCAGACCCTTGCGATGCCCACAGTTGATGCGAACGCGCAAGCGTCGCCAGATGGGTGCGTTCATTGGGCGACTGCTGGCACTGTGCTACTTCCATCGCGTCGCCGCGATGTTCAGCAAAATGCGCAACCAGTCTTTTCAGCCACTTAGCGCTAAGATCGTACCGCCCAGGATGAGCCAGAACAGCCTTACCGCCAGAATGATGAATGACATCAATAGCTTGTTCTATTGTACACCACTGTGGCGGAACGTAACCGGTTTTCCCACGGGCAAGATATTTTTTAAAGACATCCGCCATGGTTGTGGCTTTTCCGCATTCCATCAGGAAACGCGCAAAATGGCCCCGCGTAACCGCCCCGCCATCAGCCAGGCGTAACGCCCCTTCCCACGCGCCGGGGATATGCGCTTTGTCGAGTCGTTCGGCAATCAGGCGCGCACGCTGCTGACGACGTTCCGTTTGTTGCGCCAGAAACTCACACATCATGGGATGGGCGATATCAATGTTCAGACCCACTATATGGATCTCATGGTTTTCCCAGACCGTTGATATCTCTACGCCAGGGATCAAATTTAAGGCTAAACCTGAACGTGAAATTTCTTCTCTTGCCGCCGCAATGCCGGCCGTGGTGTCATGATCGGTGATCGCCAGTGTACCGACTCGCATCTCTACCGCACGGTGTACTAAGGCTTCTGGCGTTAACCGCCCATCGGAGGCTGTAGTATGACTGTGCAGGTCATAAATCACTGCGTAATTCGTGTCGCTCAAGGCGGCTCCCGTTTCAATAAATGTCGTATCACGCCCATCATAGCGGTTTCGACAAATATACTGAAATCAGGTGTTGACTTTATTCCATCGAACTAGTTAACTAGTACGCAAGTTCACATGAAGAAGGTATCTGAGATGAAAGCAACATTTGTTCTGCACGGTTGGTGGCGCACTTCCTGATTTCGGGCAGTGTCTTACGTCTGCAATATGCAACCAGATACCCGGCCCGCCAAATGAGCGGGCTTTTTTTTGAACAAAATTAATGAGAATAACGATGCAAACTCAAAAACCGACACTCGAACTGCTTGCCTGCGATGCCGCCTACCGTGAGAATCCGACGGCGCTGTTTCATCAGGTGTGTGGCGCACGTCCAGCAACACTGCTGCTGGAATCTGCAGACATCGACAGCAAAGACGATCTGAAGAGCCTGCTGCTGGTTGACAGCGCATTACGCATTACCGCTCTCGGTGACACTGTCAATATTCAGGCATTGTCCGCAAACGGCGCATCGCTGCTGCCCCTGCTGGATGCTGCCCTGCCCGCTGGCGTTGAGAACGAACAACAGCCGAATGGTCGTCATCTGCGATTCCCTGCCGTCAGCCCACTGCTCGATGAAGACGCCCGCTTATGCTCCCTGTCCGTATTTGATGCATTCCGTTTATTGCAGGAGCTGGTGAATGTTCCTGTGCAAGAACGTGAAGCGATGTTCTTCGGCGGTCTTTTTTCCTACGACCTGGTTGCCGGTTTTGAAGATTTACCTCAGCTTGAAGCGGGCAACCGTTGCCCTGACTACTGCTTCTATCTGGCAGAAACGCTGATGGTTATCGACCACCAGAAAAAAAGCACGCGTATTCAGTCCAGTATTTTTACCCCCAATGATGCGGAAAAACAGCGTCTTAACGCTCGGCTGGCGCAGTTGAGCCAGCAGCTTACCGAGCCTGCGCCGCCGTTGCCGGTCACTGAAGTCCCGCAGATGCGCTGCGAGTGTAATCAGAGCGATGAAGAGTTTGGCGCCGTAGTTCGTGGCATGCAAAAAGCGATTCGCGCAGGCGAAATTTTCCAGGTGGTGCCATCCCGCCGTTTCTCGCTGCCCTGCCCATCTCCTCTGGCGGCCTACTATGTGCTGAAGAAAAGTAACCCCAGCCCATACATGTTTTTCATGCAGGACAACGATTTCACGCTGTTTGGCGCCTCCCCGGAAAGCTCGCTGAAATATGATGCCACCAGCCGCCAGATAGAGATCTACCCGATTGCTGGTACTCGCCCGCGCGGTCGTCGTGCGGACGGTTCGCTTGATCGCGATCTCGACAGCCGTATCGAGCTGGAGATGCGTACCGACCATAAAGAGCTTTCTGAGCACCTGATGCTGGTTGACCTTGCGCGTAACGACCTGGCGCGCATCTGTACGCCTGGCAGCCGCTATGTTGCTGACCTCACAAAAGTCGATCGTTACTCCTTCGTTATGCACCTGGTTTCGCGCGTGGTCGGCGAATTGCGTAGCGATCTGGATGTTCTGCATGCTTACCGCGCCTGTATGAATATGGGCACGTTAAGCGGAGCGCCAAAAGTTCGCGCCATGCAGCTTATCGCCGAGGCAGAGGGTCGTCGCCGTGGCAGCTACGGCGGTGCGGTAGGTTACTTCACGGCGCATGGCGATCTGGATACCTGTATTGTCATTCGCTCCGCCCTCGTGGAAGACGGTATTGCCACCGTACAAGCAGGTGCCGGGATTGTTCTGGATTCTGTACCGCAGTCTGAAGCCGATGAAACCCGTAATAAAGCGCGTGCGGTTCTGCGTGCTATCGCTACCGCGCACCACGCACAGGAGACCTTCTAATGGCTGACATTCTGCTGCTTGATAACATCGATTCTTTTACCTACAACCTGGCGGATCAGCTGCGTACTAATGGTCACAACGTGGTGATTTACCGCAACCATATTCCGGCCCAGACGTTGATTGACCGCTTAGCAACCATGAAAAATCCGGTGCTGATGCTTTCTCCAGGACCAGGTGCGCCAAGCGAAGCAGGTTGCATGCCGGAGCTGTTAACCCGTTTACGCGGCAAGCTGCCAATCATCGGTATTTGTCTGGGACACCAGGCCATTGTTGAAGCCTATGGTGGATATGTGGGCCAGGCCGGAGAGATCCTGCACGGCAAAGCGTCCAGCATTGAACACGACGGTCAGGCGATGTTTGCTGGTCTGGCGAATCCGCTGCCGGTGGCACGCTATCATTCGCTGGTTGGCAGCAACGTACCTGCTGGATTGACCATTAACGCCCACTTTAACGGCATGGTGATGGCGGTGCGTCACGATACCGATCGCGTCTGCGGCTTCCAGTTCCATCCGGAATCAATTCTGACCACCCAAGGCGCGCGTTTGCTGGAACAAACGCTGGCATGGGCGCAACAGAAGCTTGAACAAACTAATACGCTGCAACCCATTCTGGAGAAACTGTATCAGGCCCAGACGCTGTCCCAGCAGGAAAGCCACCAGCTGTTTTCCGCAGTCGTTCGCGGTGAACTGAAGCCGGAACAACTGGCTGCGGCGCTGGTGAGCATGAAAATTCGTGGCGAACACCCGAATGAAATTGCCGGTGCAGCAACCGCGCTGCTGGAAAATGCCGCGCCGTTCCCGCGTCCTGATTATCTGTTCGCCGATATTGTCGGTACCGGCGGCGACGGCAGCAACAGTATCAATATTTCTACCGCCAGCGCCTTTGTTGCGGCAGCTTGCGGACTGAAAGTTGCCAAACATGGCAACCGCAGCGTCTCCAGCAAGTCTGGCTCTTCGGATCTGTTAGCGGCATTTGGCATCAATCTGGATATGAACGCTGATAAATCCCGTGAGGCGCTAGACGACCTCGGGGTGTGCTTCCTGTTTGCGCCGAAATATCACACCGGTTTTCGCCATGCCATGCCGGTACGCCAGCAGTTGAAAACCCGCACGCTGTTTAACGTGCTCGGCCCGTTGATTAACCCGGCGCATCCGCCGCTGGCGTTGATCGGCGTTTACAGCCCGGAACTGGTGCTACCGATTGCTGAAACGCTGCGTGTGCTGGGATATCAACGAGCAGCCGTGGTGCACAGTGGTGGCATGGACGAAGTTTCGCTGCATGCGCCGACCATTGTGGCAGAGCTGCACGATGGGGAAATCAAGAGTTATCAACTGACGGCAGAAGACTTTGGTTTGACGCCTTACCACCAGGAACAGCTGGCTGGCGGCACGCCGGAAGAAAACCGTGACATTCTTAGTCGCTTGTTACAAGGTAAAGGTGAAGCCGCTCATGAAGCTGCTGTTGCCGCGAATGTCGCCATGTTAATGCGCCTGCACGGTGAAGAAGATTTAAAAGCCAATGCGCAAACCGTGATTAATGTACTGCGTAGCGGTGCGGCCTATGACCGCGTCACTGCACTGGCAGCAAGAGGGTAAATGATGCAAACCGTTTTAGCGAAAATTGTCGCAGACAAGGCGATTTGGGTAGAAGCCCGCAAACAGCAACAACCGCTGGCCAGCTTTCAAAATGATGTTCAGCCTAGCTCACGTGATTTCTACGATGCGCTGCAAGGTGCACGCACCGCCTTTATTCTGGAATGCAAAAAAGCATCTCCATCAAAAGGCGTGATCCGTGATGACTTCGATCCGGCACAGATTGCGAACATCTATAAACATTATGCTTCCGCGATCTCCGTACTGACCGATGAGAAGTATTTCCAGGGGAGCTTTGATTTCCTGCCTATCGTCAGCCGCATCGCACCGCAGCCGATTCTGTGCAAGGACTTTATTATCGATCCTTACCAGATTTACCTGGCGCGTTTCTACCAGGCGGACGCCTGTTTGCTGATGCTGTCGGTGCTCGATGATGAGCAATATCGTCAACTCGCCGCCGTCGCCCACAGCCTGAAAATGGGCGTACTGACCGAAGTCAGTAACGAAGAAGAGCTGGAGCGTGCTATCGCACTGGGCGCCAAAGTCGTTGGTATCAACAACCGTGATTTACGCGACCTGTCGATTGATCTGAATCGCACTCGTCAACTGGCACCGCGTCTGGGTCACGGTGTGACCGTCATCAGCGAGTCCGGCATCAATACTTACGGTCAGGTGCGCGAGCTCAGCCACTTCGCCAACGGTTTTCTGATTGGCTCTGCGCTGATGTCGCATGACGATCTGCATACCGCCGTGCGTCGCGTACTGCTCGGCGAGAATAAAGTCTGCGGTTTAACCCGGGCTCAGGATGCAAATGCGGCATACGAAGCAGGCGCCATTTACGGCGGCTTGATTTTTGTCCCCACATCACCGCGCGCGGTTAACGTTGCACAGGCGCGAGAGGTCATGACCGGCGCGCCGCTGCAATACGTCGGGGTGTTTCGCAACTCAGATATTACCGACGTGAGCGCAACAGCGGCGGAGCTGGGACTAACTGCCGTGCAACTGCACGGTAACGAAGACCAGTCCTATGTTGACGCCCTGCGCGACGTACTGCCCGCACAGGTGCAAATCTGGAAGGCACTCAGCGTCAGCGAGACGTTGCCAGCCCGTGATTATCAGTATGTCGATAAATACCTCTTCGACAACGGCCAGGGCGGCAGCGGTCAACGCTTCGACTGGTCACTTTTAGGCGGACAATCGCTGGATAACGTTTTACTGGCTGGCGGACTCGGCGCAGATAACTGCGTTGACGCGGCAAAAACCGGCTGTGCCGGTCTCGATTTCAATTCTGGCGTAGAGTCACAGCCGGGCATCAAAGATGCACGTCTTCTGGCTTCGGTCTTTCAGACGCTGCGCGCATATTAAGGAAAAGGACATGACAACATTACTCAATCCGTACTTTGGTGAATTTGGCGGTATGTATGTGCCACAGATTCTGATGCCTGCCCTGCGCCAGCTGGAAGAAGCTTTTGTCAGCGCACAAAAGGATCCTGAATTTCAGGCGCAGTTTACAGATCTGCTGAAAAACTATGCGGGTCGCCCAACCGCACTGACCAAGTGCCAGAACATTACTCAAGGCACCAACACGACGCTGTATCTCAAGCGTGAAGACTTACTGCACGGCGGCGCGCACAAAACCAACCAGGTGCTGGGTCAGGCGTTGCTGGCGAAGCGCATGGGTAAAACGGAAATCATCGCCGAAACAGGCGCGGGTCAGCACGGTGTTGCATCTGCTCTCGCCAGCGCACTGCTGGGGTTGAAATGCCGTATTTATATGGGCGCGAAAGATGTTGAACGTCAGTCGCCTAACGTTTTCCGTATGCGTTTGATGGGCGCTGAAGTTATCCCCGTTCACAGCGGTTCCGCAACGCTGAAAGATGCCTGTAACGAAGCGCTTCGCGACTGGTCTGGCAGCTACGATACCGCGCACTACATGCTCGGTACGGCGGCTGGTCCGCACCCCTTCCCGACCATTGTGCGTGAGTTCCAGCGCATGATCGGTGAAGAAACCAAGGCGCAGATTCTGGAAAAAGAAGGTCGTCTGCCGGACGCCGTTATCGCCTGCGTGGGTGGCGGTTCTAACGCCATCGGTATGTTCGCCGATTTTATTAATGAAACCAGCGTCGGTCTGATTGGCGTAGAGCCAGGCGGTCACGGGATTGAGTCTGGAGAACACGGCGCGCCGTTGAAGCATGGTCGTGTCGGGATTTACTTCGGCATGAAGTCCCCGATGATGCAGACCGAAGAAGGACAGATTGAAGAGTCTTACTCTATTTCTGCAGGACTGGACTTCCCGTCAGTGGGGCCACAGCATGCGTACCTGAACAGCATTGGTCGCGCTGATTATGTTTCAATCACCGATGATGAAGCACTGGAAGCCTTCAAAACGCTGTGTCTGCACGAGGGAATTATTCCGGCACTGGAGTCCTCCCATGCCCTGGCGCACGCGTTGAAAATGATGCGTGAGAATCCGGAAAAAGAGCAGTTACTGGTGGTTAATCTCTCCGGTCGCGGAGACAAAGACATTTTCACCGTACACGATATTCTGAAAGCGCGAGGGGAAATCTGATGGAACGTTACGAAAACCTGTTTGCACAGCTGAAGGACCGCAAAGAAGGCGCTTTTGTCCCCTTCGTAACCCTGGGCGATCCGTCTGTTGAGCAGTCACTGAAAATCATTGATACGCTGATTGAAGCCGGTGCCGACGCGCTTGAGCTCGGCATTCCGTTCTCCGATCCGCTGGCAGACGGTCCGACCATACAGGAAGCCACCCTGCGAGCGTTTGCCGCCGGCGTTACACCGTCGCAATGCTTTGAAATGCTGGCGCTGATTCGCCAGAAGCATCCGACGATTCCCATTGGGTTGCTGATGTATGCCAACCTGGTCTTTAGTAAGGGTATTGATGAATTTTACGCCCATTGTGAGAAAGTCGGTGTGGATTCTGTGTTGGTAGCCGATGTGCCGGTTGAGGAGTCAGCTCCGTTCAGAACTGCAGCGCTGCGCCACAACATCGCGCCGATTTTCATCTGCCCGCCGAACGCTGATGAAGAACTGCTACGCCAGATTGCCTCTTATGGTCGTGGCTACACTTATCTGCTTTCACGTGCAGGTGTGACCGGTGCCGAAAATCGTGCGGTATTACCGCTGCATCATCTGGTCGAAAAGCTGAAAGAATATGGTGCGCCACCTTCTTTACAGGGCTTTGGTGTTTCTGCGCCTGAACAGGTCGCTGGTGCTATTGAAGCCGGTGCCGCCGGTGCAATTTCCGGCTCGGCAATTGTGAAAATCATTGAGAAAAATGTTGCGGCACCGGAACAGATGCTGGCTGAGCTGAAAGCGTTTGTCAGCACGATGAAAGCCGCCACCCACCAGTAAGCTAAATCAACCGCCAGAAATTTCTGGCGGTTTTATCCTTCTTTCGTGTGCTTCATTCTATACATAGCGCTATCCGCATTCTGAATGGCCGCATCAAGTTCACCATTCACCTCTGCAATCCCCCACGATACTGACAATGGCACGGTATGGCCATCCACCACAAACACATGGCTGGTCACCTGCCCACTAATACGTTGCGCGATTGCTATAGCGTCAGTTGCCTGCGATCGAAACAGCAGGATCATAAATTCATCCCCGCCGGTACGAATCACAATATCGTGACTGGTGCGGGTGTTTGACAGCATTCTGTTGGCGATAATTTGCAGCGCACGATCGCCTGCCGCGTGGCCCCAGGTGTCATTGACGGCCTTGAACTTATTACAGTCAAGTAGCACCACCGAGCAGTGTGATAAATCCCGACGCTTGATGATGTCGAGAATTCGGCGGTTAAAACAGCCGGTCAGAGTATCGATATAAACTTTTAGGTCGCTTTCGTTTAGCCATGACTTTAACGAGAAGCTAATGATGATGAAAAAGAACGGCGCCAGCAGGATAACTATCCCGGCATGTGCGTCGCGCGCCATAAAACGGCCTAATGAAAGCGAATAGTGCAGCGCATATTTCTCCGAAAAATTGCGCACCATAAAGCGGGATTTACCGGTACATTTACCGGATAAACAGAGACTCTCATGGTTTGTTAAATTCACCAACTCCACATTCAGCTCCGGTGGAATTTGGTTGTCAAATGCCTGGGCTAACGCTTCCTGCAATTCGGGCTTTGAATGGTCATAGACCAGATAGGCTACGATTTGGTCTGATATCTCTTTGCCAGACAGATCGTAGATATAACTCACCACGCTGTAAGCTTTTTCACCGGTAATTTTATCGGTATAAAAATTCGTCGAACTAAGGGCTTTGTTTTTGACGTTTTTTTGCAGTAATCGAGTATAGAAATCGACCGGAGGATAGAAAAAGTTGGTGATATCCCGTGCCATTTCAGAATTAGAGAAACTGAAATTGCGCGAATCGGAAGCCATAAACCAGTAAAAATAATCTGAATTTTTGGCGATGATATAACGATGTGCATCGAAGCTGCCGGGGTTTAGCTCATTGACCATACCACGAATAAATTCAGCCGCTGTATACATACACAGCGCGTTGTGGCTGGTTTGCTGGGCAACCATTGTCCCGGTCGCCGAATGCAGCCGCTTTGGGTCGGCGTTAATTCCCCATTCCTGATCATTCCGAGGAACAAATCGAGACATATCGCCACATTGCTCGCCATTTGTGATGTGGTGATAGCGCTCACCAATCGCATCAGCGATCAGCTCGTTATCGTTAAAAATGTCCATCATGCGCGCTTGCAGGCGGTTGACACCTTCGCTGGCAGCGGCCATTCGCTGTTCATAAATAATAAACAGAAACAACGACGTAAATACCAACGTAATGAGCCCTGATACCAGCAGTGCCTGCCTGTTTCTGAGCTTATCCTGCACAATCTTCACGAGTCCACCCTGATAGTTAACAGTATTGCCAAATCGGTTACCCGTTTATGTTGTTGCATAACAGCGTTGTACGTTGATAGAGAATGTTCGCCACCCCGAAGCAGGTAAGTTGATGTAGCCCGCAGTCGCGCGCTTAGGTTACAGATTTATACATTAAAAGCACATATTTGTTAACATAAGCGCAAACTAATCATCACCTTCGATAGGATATCCTGCCCGCCGGATGGCCTCGCGGCAGTCGTTTACGCCTGCGGCATAGCCCGCCTCAATCTCACAAACCGGACTTGCGCTGCAATAAGGTAGTGTAACCGGAGTCGCAATAATTTTCTCCAGCGCCTCAATTTTATCCATGTAAAGCAATAACTCACGTGCAGCACTCACGGCAAACGCTGCCGTTTGGTCTTCGGAGAACGGTTCCAGAAGTGTGATTTTTTGCTGTAGCAGATGGCGGGTCAACATCATCAGCAATACCCTCAAAGTTGGTTTGCTTAAAGAGTAGCACTACATCAAAGGGGAGAAAGGCTCGATGTTTTCCCCAGAATGTTTAAATGAAGAACGAGGGGAATGTTTCCTGGTTGCTAACCACTGTCAGGCATGCTCGGAATCTATACAGTTCAATCATCCTGGTTGTGCAGCTATTAATTAAGTTGACTTCAAAAAGTCCCTTGCGAGACACTGCTTTAAAGCATACCAAATATGGGTGAACTTGTTGAGACATCTGTTGATTAAATTAGTTGTGTTAAGCGTTGGATTTTTAAGCGCTGGGGACATACTGGCAAATACTCCGGAACAGGTAGTCACCGCTTTCCAGAGGGATTATAAATATTGGAATGACCAGTCATTTCAGAGAAATCAGAACGATGGAAAGCAAGAAGTTATGCTCCAGGCCCAGAAGGGTTGGAATGAGCTTTTGAAAAAATATACAAAACCTGGTTTTCAGGGCGAGCCTATAGCTTTTGGTTCTGAGTCTAGTCATGACCCTGAGCAAGAGAAGATCATATCGGTTCAGATTACTGAAAAAATAGCGGTCGTAACGACAAAATTATCAAGGCAGTATTATTCACCTATTTATGAATATCAGTTGTCCAAAGAAAATGATACCTGGTATCTATCTCAGATTTTTTTAGTTGATGACGATGGAAAATATCCGAGTTTGTAATAACAGTGTACTTGTACTCATTGTTTCCATACTGCCTGAGACTGTCAATCGCTGGACGACTCTGAGCGTGAAGCGGACCACACTATCTGATGAAAAGCTTCACTCATAATGTCGGGACAGCGATAAGTGAGGAACTCACGTTGTGCTTGCATCAGAATGATCTGGAATGATGGAGTTAACATCTCAATTGTTCATAGCGGCGCTGAGTGGATGCAGGATATCGCGTACTTATAAAGTTAAGGCCAGAGATTTTAATTATTACATTTTCTTTTTTAAGATAGTGGTTTTTATCTATTTTTTAGAATAGACATATCTGGCCAGACATTCTTCTTCATAACAACTCTATGAGTTAAAAAAATCTGCCATAATGACAGATTCCTTTAATCTATCATTAGAGATTTGCAACGTTATGATATACTTTTTGAACATCATCGTCATCTTCAAGGGCATCAACAAGCCCTGCAAAGACTTCTAAATCTTCTGGTGAAAGTTCAATTTCTGATTGAGCAATCATCTCTAATTCTGTGGTAGATAATTCAGTAATCCCTGCTGCTTTTAGAGCTGCAATGCCTTTGTGAAGATCTGTAGATTCAGTATAAATAACGATGTTTCCTTCTTCTTCGGTTACATCACGAACATCTACTTCAGCATTAAGCAAAATTTCAAAAATATGATCAGGATCTGTTCCTTCGAATACAATCACTCCGGTATTGTCAAACATATAGCTGACAGAACCAGCCGCCCCGATATTCCCACCTTTTTTATTAAAAATTGAGCGGACATTAGCAATCGTACGGTTAACATTTGAAGTCAATGTTTCAGCGATAATCAGTGAGCCACTGGGACCAAAGCCTTCATAACGCCCTTGCACGAACGTTTCATCGCTGCCGCCTTTGGCTTTATCAATGGCTTTATCAATAACGTGTTTTGGAACCTGCGCTTGTTTCGCACGTTCAATAACGAATTTTAAAGATGTATTTAATTCTGGGTCTGGTTCGCCTTGTTTAGCAGCTGCATAAATTTCCACACCGAATTTTGCATATACATTAGACGTTGCACCGTCTTTAGCTGTTTTTTTAGCAACAATATTTGCCCACTTACGTCCCACTGGAATGATCTCCTCGAAAATTCATTTACATAGTCGACAGGTAAATAACCTAGCATTACATTATATCATGATGTATAAATCCTCGTCCATGAAAAATAAAATATCCAAATTTTACGATATGTTACTTTAATTTTATCAATAGTTAACATTTTGGATAAATTATCCCCTGACTATCTTCAGGTTTTTTTGTGCGTAATAAATGAACCGCAGCAATAATGCATAAGAGAAGAGAAACAAAAGTAATATTCCAGACAAACACTTCTACTATTAAAGTTGCTGCTGCACTGCTTATAGCGAGGTATCGACACACAAATTTTGTCAGGCCAGAGGCGCAAAATAATGGCCGATCAAGACAACGACACGCGCGGAAAAGAATGAAAAAAACTGGTCATTTGATGACCAGTTTTGCAGAAGAACTTAAAAACGATAACCCGCAGAGAACATAAACACCCACGGATCGAGGCGTACACTGTCTCGCTGCTGGACGCCACCCATTTTATAGCTTGCGGTGGTATCGATATCCATGTACCAGACCGACATGTTAATCAGCCAGTCGCGGTTAATCAGATAGTCCATACCGACTTGCCCTGCTGCACCCCAGGAATCTTTCAGGCTCAGATCCGATAACCCCGTTTCTTTACCGTTATCGTTAAAGCCTTCATCGAAGAAGGTCGTGTAGTTCACCCCAACACCTACGTACGGACGCAGTTTACTGCTGGAGTCACCGAAGTACCACTGCGCCATTAACGTCGGCGGTAGATGATGTACGGTGGCAATATCACCCGTTGCAGCAGTGCCGATTTTATGGCGGAACGGCGTAGCTGCCAGTAATTCAACACCGATATTGTCGGTTGCCATGTAGGTAAATGTCAGACCTAACTGCGTGTTATTGCTGACATCAAAGCCACCTAAGCTGCCCAGCGTACCACCTGCACCTTCCGTCGGCCTGACGGTGGCTGAACCTGCACGAATAAAGAATTCTCCAGCTTCATGCGCAAATGCGTTACCAGAGAGAAGAGTTGTTAAAGCCAATGCTGCAACTGTTAATTTTTTCATGTCCGCTCCATCGTTATGGTTATAAAAGCGGAACGAATATACCCACATTGGAGTAATAAGTGATCTAACATGGATCACATTGACTTTGATAATTTAACATTTATTGATCCAGATTAAGTTAGAACTTGCATTCAAAATCCAGGTTAAATTAATTCAGATCAATTTTGATATATTTTCAATGTGCAAGTACCTCCAGCTCATTGCTGATGGGTGATGAATATCTGCGCGTGATGTGCAGATAACAAACAGCGTTCATGCACGACGCTGAAGTCGTAGCCAAAAATTACTGCAGCTTTACAAAGATATGCTTTTCCATACATCGCGCGATGCTGCCACTGTAGAGTTATCCAGGGTACAATTGCCCGCAAATGAACACCTGCAAAACTCAAGGAGAGTGCATGTCTATCACGGCGAAATCCGTTTACCGTGACACGGGAAACTTTTTCCGTAATCAATTCATTACCATCTTGCTGGTATCGTTGTTGTGCGCGTTTATCACAGTGGTGTTAGGGCATGCCTTTTCCCCCACTGACGCACAAATTGCGCAACTCAGTGAAGGCGATCAGTTAACCAGCAGCGTGGGGCTGTTCGATCTGGTGCAAAACATGACCCCGGAGCAACAGCAAATTTTGCTACGCGCTTCCGCGGCGTCGACGTTTTCCGGTCTGATTGGTAATGCCATCCTCGCCGGGGGCGTCATCCTGATGATTCAGCTGATTTCAGCAGGTCATCGCGTCAGCGCATTACGTGCTATCGGCGCCAGTGCGCCAGTGTTACCGAAGCTGTTTATTCTGATTTTTTTGACTACTCTGCTAGTGCAAATCGGTATTATGCTGGTTGTTGTTCCCGGTATTCTGCTGGCGATCCTGCTGGCACTCGCACCGGTGATGTTGGTACAGGACAAAATGGGTGTCTTTGCCGCGATGCGCAACAGTATGCGTCTGGCGTGGTCGAATATGCGACTAGTTGCGCCGGCAGTGATCGGTTGGTTGCTGGCAAAAACGTTGCTGTTGCTTTTTGCGCCAAGTTTTGCAGTACTTACGCCGAATGTAGGCGCGGTATTGGCGAATACGCTGAGCAATATGATCTCCGCCGTGTTGCTGATCTATTTGTTCCGCCTGTACATGCTGATTCGCCAATAAACCCTGAACGCATTCCGGGCTTGTACCCGGTGCTTTTGATTACGGAATCGAAGAATGAAGCAGTTTCTTGATTTTTTACCGCTGGTTGTCTTTTTTGCTTTTTATAAGCTTTACGACATCTATGCGGCGACCTCGGCGCTGATTGTCGCGACGGCTGTGGTGTTGATTTACAGCTGGGTTCGCTATCGCAAGGTCGAGAAGATGGCGTTAATCACCTTTGTCCTGGTGGCCGTATTTGGTGGTTTGACTATTTTTTTCCACAACGATGAATTCATTAAGTGGAAAGTAACGGTGATTTACGGGCTGTTTGCTGGTGCTCTGCTGGTTAGCCAGTGGGTGATGAAAAAGCCGCTGATTCAACGCATGTTAGGTAAAGAGCTGACCCTGCCGCAGCCGGTGTGGTCGAAACTTAATCTAGCCTGGGCCGTCTTTTTCATCCTGTGTGGCCTGGCGAATATCTATATTGCATTTTGGCTACCGCAGAACATTTGGGTCAACTTCAAAGTGTTCGGCCTGACCGCCCTGACTTTATTCTTTACGCTGCTGAGTGGGGTCTATATTTACCGTCATCTGCCGCAAGAAGATAAATCGTAATACATGCTCGCCAGATCTGCGGATCTGGCGAATTTTCATCCCTTCGCGTTCCAAAGAGCTGACAACCTGACTTACATCTGCTCTGCACGCCGCATCACCTCTGTTCTCAACGCACAAATTCTAGTAGCATCGCGCCTGTAATCTTTCTCTATAGTCGGTTCTACAATGACAACAACGAATAACACTCCCCAGGGTGAACTGGTTTTACGCACTCTGGCCATGCCTGCCGATACCAACGCGAACGGTGATATTTTTGGCGGCTGGCTGATGTCACAAATGGATATAGGTGGCGCGATTCAGGCCAAAGAGATCGCACATGGTCGTGTGGTAACGGTGCGAGTGGAAGGGATGAGCTTTTTGCGCCCGGTCGCCGTAGGTGATGTGGTGTGTTGCTATGCGCGCTGTGTGAAACGCGGGACAACCTCGATCAGCATCAATATTGAAGTTTGGGTGAAGAAGGTCGCTTCTGAACCTATTGGGCAGCGCTATAAGGCCACCGAAGCTCTGTTTATCTACGTTGCCGTTGATAAAGACGGGAAACCGCGTCCAATTCCCACGTTGGTCTGATAGCACACGTCAGTACTGCTATCCGGCAATCATCACTCTTGATCATTGCCGGACGGCCTGATGCTTACTCGATCTGCGTTGTGCCGTTTAATTTGAAAACAATATTCACCACAAGTCCGGAACCGGGTTTACCAGCTTCATAACGCCATCTACGCATCGCGTTTTTCACTTCACGTTCAAACATATTGGCAGGCTGTGCAGACAGGATTTCCACATTTTCAACCCGGCCATCCGGCGTTACGTTAAATTTGACCTTTACCCGGCCTTCAATGCGCAGCGCCTGAGCTCGCGCCGGATACTGAGGCTGATTACGGCTTAAAGCACGTGGACCCGATGGCGCACTGACCACCGGTTTGCTGGTAGTTGCCGGCGCGGTATTGGTCATTGTGCGCGTAGGTGCCGTATTTTCCAGTGGGGAGGCCGGGCGCGGTTCTGCTGGTTTAACATCGCGTTTCGGTTGCTCTTCCACCTTTTTCACCGGTTTTGGCTTCGGTTTAGGCTTGGGCTTCGGTTTTTCAATCACCACCGGCGCCTCTTTTGGTGGCTCTGGAATCGGTTCAGGTTCCGGTTCAGGCTCGACAACGGGTTCCGGCGGCGGCTGAACGGCCTGAGGCGGTTCGAGATCGGCAGGCGCGACCATCGTGACAGAGATCGGCTGCGCTGGCGCAGGTAGTTCAATAACCTGATGTACCGAGGTATACAGCAAACCAGCCACTACGGCACCATGAATGCCGACAGACAGTAACGTTGGCCAGGGAAAGCGACGAGGTAAATCAAGGGTCATTGAAGTCATAATCGTTTCAGTAAAAAAACCAGGCCCTGATTTTAAATGCAAATAGCAATCATATTCAATAAGCCCGTGGTGCTAACTGACATTTAAAACGCGATTTTATGATAAAAAACCACTTTCAGAGTATGGCCTTAACATATCAGTTATCTTTCCGTTGCAGTTGTTAGGCCTTTCCAATAACGTTATTAACGACTTTTACCGTTCAAGGAGTTCTACCCGTGCTGTATGTTATTTACGCTCAAGATATCGCAGACTCTCTCGAAAAACGTCTTTCCGTGCGCCCTGCTCATCTGGCTCGCCTGCAACTCCTTCATGACGAAGGTCGTTTGCTCACGGCGGGCCCTATGCCAGCGGTCGACAGTAACGATCCCGGTGCGGCGGGTTTTACCGGCTCGACGGTGATTGCCGAATTTGAATCTTTGGAGGCGGCACAGGCTTGGGCAGAAGCCGATCCGTATGTTGCGGCGGGCGTATATGCGCAGGTTTCAGTAAAACCTTACAAGAAGGTTTTTTGAATTTAAATAATTAACCTTAAATTCAAATAGATAAACACAAGCATTCATCCAAAATCAAATTTAAGGGCGCATTTAGGTACACATTAACCTACGCGCCCTCTCTTTTAGTTACCACCTATACTTTCAGTCTGACATATGGCTGGAGGTTTCTATGTGTGGACGCTTTTCACAGTCGATGACGCGTGAAGACTATCTCGTCCTTCTCGCTGACGAAGTCGAACGAGACATTCCATATGACCCGGAACCGATCGGGCGTTTTAACGTGGCGCCAAGCACCAGAGTTCTGCTTCTGAGCGAACGTGACGAGAAACTCCATCTCGATCCTGTTATCTGGGGATACGCCCCAGGGTGGTGGGATAAACCACCACTAATTAACGCACGCTCTGAAACTGCGGCCACCAGCAGAATGTTTAAGCCTCTGTGGCAACACGGTCGCGCAATTTGCTTTGCTGATGGCTGGTTTGAGTGGAAAAAGGAAGGCGACAAAAAGCAGCCCTACTTCATTCATCGAGCCGATGGCCAGCCGATATTCATGGCGGCGATCGGCAGCACACCATTCGAACGTGGAGATGAAGCAGAAGGATTTCTGATAGTGACGGCTGCTGCAGACAAAGGACTGGTAGATATTCACGACAGGCGGCCACTGGTACTGTCACCAGATGCTGCTCGCGAATGGATGAGGCAGGACGTTGGAGGGAAAGAAGCTGCGGAAATTGCGGCCGATGGTTCTGTGCCGGCTGAGAAATTTACATGGCACGCCGTGACACGTGCCGTCGGGAATGTGAAAAATCAGGGAGCAGAACTAATACAGCCAATATGATTACATTACCGGACAATCATCAAATTCCGCGTTCCTGGCATCATTAATGATGTACGTGATCACCCCGAATATAGCGGGTGCAGAACTGTAACCGTCATCATCTACTGGCAGTGCCTCCCTTCTCCCGTTATCCAGATTAACCAGGTGGGGCTGAGGATGAGTCCGATATCGCTTGATCCTGAATTCTCCGTCTATCGCGCATATCAGCAGCGAGCCATCACAGGGAGAAAGTGAGGCATCAACAACAAGCAGCGCCCCCTGGATTATCCCTTCCCTGAAATGTGAACGCGATGCCCGCATGAAATACGTCGCTGCGGGCTGACTGATTAGCTGCTGGTCGAGAGAGATCCTTGTTTCAACGTAATCTGCCGCAGGTGAAGGAAAGCCCATGGCTAGAGTCCTCCGTTTGGATTGAACAGCTGGAAGGTACGGTTCTCGCCTTCCTGCGTTGATATATCGCGGAATGTTGTCACATACCACTCGATCCATTCGTTGGCCTGCTTCATCGTCCAGTTCCAGTTAACCTTACTCAGTTCCTGGACAAACCGCTGAGTGGTGACGGTCTTCCGGCCATTTGGTTCCTGATTTATCGAAGCATACCAGGCTATTTCAATATCGCTGCGTCGTGGCATCATTACGCCCTCTCTTGAATACCGGATAAAAACACAGTATAAATACTGTATATCCATCCAGTAAAGAGGCAATGAGCAATGTTCGTGGAACTCGTTTATGACAAGCGTAATGTTGAAGGGTTGGCGGGGGCCAGAGAGATCATCCTGGCTGAGTTGACGAGGCGAGTGCACCAGATTTTCCCTGACGCCGAAGTGAGGGTGAAGCCGATGCAGGCGAACGGCTTGAATAGCGATGCTAGCAAAAGCGATCGGGAAAAGCTGAACCGCATGCTGGAGGATATGTTTGAAGAATCCGATATGTGGTTAGTTTCGGAGTAGTGCCAGCTTTTACCAAGTCCTTTTCATACCTTTCTGGATACGGGAAACCAAATTCCCGTATTGGATGAACCATTGCCGCCCTTTTTTAAAGCTGCTCTACCAGCGGATAAAAATTATGATCCTCGCGCTGCATTCGTTCATGCACCTTGCGCAACACTACATTCGCGTCGCGGCGAAATGCCTCGTCACAATTGATAAGCTTATTTGCCGTATTCCAGCGACGGGAAAACTTTTCATACTCGGCAACAATATCAGCCATCTCGCGCTGAAAATTTGCGCTCATTGTTTTTAGCTTTTGATCGTTCACCTTTTCCAGATAAGGATATAAAAACTGATCTTCGGCAGAAAGGTGTACTTTAATCACAGAACTCATACTGATAACGGTTTGAGCGATTTCTTGCGCATGAGCCGTCACACCCGCCCGGCTAAGCTCCCTGAGGCGGCTAATTTTATGGATAATCTCGGCATGCTGGATCTTCATTTTATCAATATTCACTGGGGAATCCCTTAATGAGCTTTGCAATTTATAACATATATATTAAATGCATCTTTAAAAATAAGCAATCTGAGTTGTTTTTATTAAATTTTATAAATTTACGTTATGTAAATACATAATAAACAAAATTTGAATGCAAATATAAAGAGATCTATTGCCAATCTTCGGAATTTTTCTATCGTACATATGTCTCAAAACTGCGCCAATGCCGCCTCAAGAGATATCGCAGCATCAGTGCTGTTGATAAAGTGCGTCACCCGCCTCATAACCTCAGCCTCTTCAGCTGCATCACCTTCGATCGCTTCGCCGTCATCCGTGATTAACGCTTTCCCCCTAAGCTTCGCAAACTGCGTCCGACCTCCGGACAGAATCAACAGCGCATCACCCTGCTGTGGGCGCGTGACCGGGACGATGATCGCATAACCCGCCGACGTCTCGAGGATGCGACTGTCGGGAGTCATGCAGACACTGGCTGGCGTAACCCGCTGCTCTATATAGTCGGTAGCTGGTGAAGGAAAGCCCATGTTTACGCCCTCTCTTGAATGCTGGATAAAAACACAGTATAAATACTGTATACCCATCCAGTAAAGGAGCAATGAGCAATGTTCGTGGAACTCGTTTATGACAAAAGGAATTTTGATGGTCTGCCCGGTGCAAAAGATATCATTCTGGGCGAGTTAACTAAGAGGGTTCACCGGATCTTCCCCGATGCTGATATTCGGGTTAAGCCGATGATGACACTGCCGGCGATCAACACTGACGCCAGCAAGCATGAGAAAGAACAGATAAGCCGTACTGTTCAGGAAATGTTTGAAGAGGCTGATATGTGGCTGGTTTCAGATTAAACACCTTGAACCGTCATATTGCTTAAGTACAATCCGCCGTGACTGGCAATCATTCAATACTCGCACTATCGAACGTTCGCCAGTCGGCCGCAATCATGTTCTTGCATACGGCGTGGTTGCGGCAACCATCAATTTTGCTGGCTACCTTTCAGCGTCTCAATGACATTCTTCAGAGAATTGAGCTCTGACATTTGTTCCTTCATAGCTCTGCCCATATAAACCAAAGCGCAGGCCATATCGGCCATAATGACATTGTTATCAAGGGCAAGGGTATCGTCTTTGAGACCAACCTCAATTTGATGGTCAACATATTCGTTACCGGACTCATCCCCCCCAATAACGTCCTCAAAAACAGGTCCACCAGGCACTATCTTTACGTACTGCGGATCCACTTTAGTCAGATCCTGGGCAATAAGGCCAAAGCGCTGCGTATCCGATCCCTTATACTTAAACATCGTCGGTAGTAGTTCCTCCGCGAGTCAGTTGGTAGGCTTTGCCGTTCTCCGTCAGGAGCCGCGTTGCCGTAGCGCGCATGCGGCGATAGTCGATTGCCATGCTACCCCCTTTCGACCCGGACCTGGTTGCCGCCCACTACAAGCCCGCGCAGTGCGGAATAGAACCATGGGAATGACGGAGAAGCTTTATTCGTTCCCGGCTCATACTGGACTGTTACCGCACCCTCAACGCGCTCCATCGTCACCGCCCCACCGCCAGCGACCGACGGGGTGAGGTCAATCTCCTGCGATTCGATAGCCAGGCGACATTGAGCATCAATCAGACGCTGTGGAATAGCATCATTCGGCAGGTCAACACCATCGAAGCGCACGCCGGAACGCGGCCAGGATAGAGGCTGTGATGCGCTGGAACGCTGACCGCGCCAGGCCTTCCCTTCCAGAAAGTCCATTGCCTGCATCAGCATCTGGCCGCACTCATCATCATCTGCAGGAATGCTATATCCGCGCCCGGCGGCAAATGCCCGCAGGTCTGACACGCTGGCGTAGCTGTTGAAGTCTGGAGAGTGGGGATCGGCAACCAGCATGTTTATTCCTCCAGACGCCAGTCCAGCGCCAGCCAGTTATCCACTTCATCAGGATGAACATCTGCGCGCAGCGGGCCGCCAGGGAATTCTGGGGAGTCACGTACCATGACCACCAGCTCAATACCCTGCTGTTCCTGCTGCTGTTCCTGCTGCTGTTCCTGCTGCTGTTCCTGCTGCTGTTCCTGCTGCTGTTCCTGCTGCTGTTCCTGCTGCTGTTCCTGCTGCTGTTCCTGCTGGGCAGGATTTTTATCAGCGGCCTGCTGAGCTGCAAGCTTTTCCGCTTCACGCTGAGAGCGCTGCTCTTTGGTTAATCCGGCCATTGGGCCTCCTGAAAAACAAAGGGGCCGAAGCCCCCTGGGTTAACCCATGATGATGGCGGAATGACGTGGCGCCACAGCAGCCACACCCCATGCCAGCCCCACTTCATAACGCACCTGACGGTACTGGCGGTACAGCGCCACCTGGAAAGTGATGCCAGATACCGGGTCGGTCACATTCATGACGTCATCAGCAGTATCGCCACCTTCAGGCATCGCCGGGGTACGGCTGGCCAGCAGGAATGCCCCGCGGTCAAACGCCATGTTCGGTACGAATTCGCTCAACACGGTGACATCAGCCTGATCTGCCAGATCCTGACGGAGGCCCGGCGCGCTAATAGTGATAGTGGAAGACGTAGCCGCAACGACCAGATACTGATTGTCATCACCGGCGAACTTCACCGCAGTACCTGCAGCGATACCGCCGGTACCGGCAGAGATAGCGATGATGATATCGCCCTCTTTCTTCGCGCCATTGACCTTATAGCCAGCAGCAGCGCTTTTCGCGGTACGCTTGATGCTGAAGGATTCGTGGAGGTTGAATCCCATGATGCGACCGATAACACCTTCACGCAGCAGCTGGTCGGTTCCCGCTTCGTTCGCTTTGAAGAGGACAGCCTGTTTACCACGGATGGATGCCATCGCTTCGCCACCAAGCACCATACGCAAATCGGTAGTCGGCGCACCGTTATCGGTCAGGATTTGACGCGCCAACGCAGCATCAGTCAGATCGTCTTTGATGCTGAACGGGGTATTCTTCGGCGCGCCAACAGCGCGGGAGGAGTTGAGGTACAGCGCAGCGAGGTCTGCATCCACTTCGTTCGCCAGCGCTCGGAAAGCCTGCTTGAACTGGTCAGCCAGGATGGTGTTGTAGGTGCCAGCCGGGCCCAAAGCCAATTGCTCTTCACCATTCCATTTGACCGGGGCCATCTTGGATTTGGTGATTTTGACATCCACACCACCGATGGTCTGGTCGCCAGAATTAGGTGCTGACGGACCAGGGACAATATCTTCAGTGGTGGCTGCAGGTGCGACTGGCGCACGTACGGTCTGGTCTTTTGCAGCAGCATCCGCTTTCGCGTCACGCGCCACCGCAGGAATAAAACCAGTTTGCTCGCGGGACACTACGTCCAGCGCGGTATAGATGGTCGGGATCAGACCAGTAAGGGTATTGCCTGCCATTTATGGCTCCTTTCGATTTAATCGACGATGCTGACGCCGTCTTTCAGCGCTGCTTGCTTGCCAGCGTTATCCAGGGAATCAAACGCACCGCGTTTCATGGTTTTTTGCCCGGCCTGGTGCTGCGACTGGTGAGAGCCGCCGCCGCTGTTACCGGACGCTTTGAGGATGTAATCTTTCTGCGGATGCGACTCGACCAGAGACTCCAGGGCCTCATCAAAGCTGGCTAACTCGCCGGGCTTGGTGCGAGAGAACACCTTATTGCCCTGGCCGTCGTAGGCGACAACCTTCCCTTCTTCGATTTTGAAGTTCTGACCGAAGTAGGAACGCACGAACTCCGTCGGGATCGCCATCTTCTCGGAGATGAACTTAGAGCCACCGAAACGGCCGCCGATCATCTCGTCGTAGAGTTGAGTTTCCAGCTGTTTGGTCTTACCGTTCGCCTCGTCCAGCTGCTGCTGGAAAACTTTGGTGATCTCCGCCTTTACCTGGTCAACGGCACCAGCATCAATCAGTTTTTTCTGGTCGATTTTGGTCATCATTTCCAGGGCCTCGAGCGCCTTGGCCGGGTCGGTGATGCCAGAGAATTTCGCGAGATTGGCTTCCGCCACTTCCTTCGCTTCACGGTGAGTTTTCGCCTCGCCATTCAGAGAGGTGATTTTGGTCATCGCTGCGACCGCATCGAACGGGATTTCTTTGCCGTCATCATGGATGTACACAGGCATACCGTTTTCAACGACCACATTTCCGTTAGCATCAAGTTTCAGTTTCATTGTTTTTGCTCCAGCCTTCCGGCCATACGTAATGGGTCATCCGACCCGAGCACCGCGTCGCATCCGCTCAGCGGCAGGCATAAAAAAAGCTGCCCGGAGGCAGCCTGTTAGATAAATTCGATTGTAATTTCGCCGCGTAGCTTGCGGGAGTAAACCTCACTCCGCTTTCGTTTATTGATCCGCAGCGGGTGTGGATGAATGCAAGCGACACCTCGCTTAACGTCCGCCCAAACGCAGCTCTTTACCTCATTACCATTTACAAACACCCTTCGTCTGCCACGGCCATCGCCCACGCAGTGAAAATCATCATTACGCATACCCTATCCCTCAAATGCCGACGCATCCACGCGGCGCAGTTCGTCCAGGGTCAGGTACTCCCCGGCATCGTTGAACATCTCCGGTACGGTGATTTTGCCGTCACGCAGCATCTGCGCGCGAGTAACGCCCAGCACCTGCTCCTGCCGCGCGTAAGGCTGCCTCGCAAGCCACTCGGCATAGCTGGTATGAGCTGGCACCTGTCCGTCCATTGAGGCTCGCGTGACGCTGCTCAGCTCGCCTGATGCTATTTGCATTTCCTCCCACGATTTAGTGATCAGGATTTCACAGGAGCGACAGCAAAAGTGGATTTTGCCGGGTCCGCGCAGATACGGAATTGCATGGCCCAGCGGCTTGCCATCGAGTGTGTAGAGTTTACGGTCGCGGATGATGCACCACTGGCTGGTGTGGGTGTCCAGAGTCGAAGACCACTGTTTGGCCTTCACGATATCGCTGTTGGCCTGGGCGAACTCCTGACGCGCTGAAGCAGCCATATGGTTCACCGCCGTGCGCGTGACTACGGCCAGGTCGCGCCGGGATGTGTTGATCACCCCGTCCTCGCGATTACGCTGTGGCGTACCAGCAATGCGTCTGACAATCTGCTCTACCGTTTCACCCTGGAGGAAACCGGAGCGCACAGCGTTAGTGATTTTGTCCAGTCGATCCGATTCGAGTTTCTGCCCCCACTCCTTGAGCAATCGTCCCTGGAATGGCTGCGCCACGGCAGCAGCGTAAACCTGCTCTGGTGCGATACTCTGGAGCGGAACGTGCTGGAGAATCTGCTTCGGAATAATGCTGCTGAAGAGGTCCAGTTGATACCCCGCCTCATACTCAACGTAACGCGTCAGTTCGCGCGCCAGCGCGGAATTAACCGGTTCATATGCCTGTTGGTTGAGGTCACGCGCACCAGCCAGCAGCGATGCCAGGCGACGGGCGCTGTAGGTATCAGCACGCTTGCCGTCCAGCAGCACCAGCAGTCTGGCGGCCAGGTCAGCATCCAGCTTGTTGAGTAGAGCCACCATCCGCCGGGCGACGCCGGTACCGTAGCGATTCACATATAGGCCGTGCGCTATCGTCTCGTCCTGCAGACGGTCGTTAACGGACCGGGCCATATCACACCTCGCCAGTCGGCGGTTCGCTCAGCGTGGCCGATTCAGCCAGCAGTTCGCTCAGCACCACATCGGGATCTGCGTCAGCGTCAATCAGGTTGAGCTTCTGCAGCGCCTTAATCGCGTCGACACGGCGGAGGTCACCACCCTGGCGCAACGACTGAATAGCCAGCGCCGCCGGCGGGTTGAACTCCTTCGATTCGACATCCAGTTCAGTGCGGACATCGACGCTGCCGCCATCCTTCTCACCGATGTACTCAGCCATAATTTGCAGGATGTTGTCGATTGCATCCTCGAGGCTGGTTGCCATGGTGTAGAGCGGCGACTGCTCCTGCATCTTCTCTTCCGATGTCTGGTCAACAGACTTGGTCGAGGTGTTGTCAGTGCGCAGCAGCTTCGCGCCCGCCTGGCGCATCTGTTCCACCAGGTCAGTCAGCGAATCTTTGCCAGCACCAATGGATGAGCCAGTATGCTCGACGTATTCGAGCCCTTGTTTCTGCCTGTCGGAGAACTGAGTTGCAGAGGAAGAGCCGATAACCAACTCCTCACCATCCCCAAGGCCAAATACCGTCAGCAGAGGCACCCGTGCGACATGCAGAATGTTGTCCTGCTCGCTCTGGCTCTGCCAGTGCTTAACGTTCAGCAGCGCCATGTTGAGCAGCGGCGGTGAACCACACATAAACCCGGTACGTTTGGTGTAGAGCGTGACCAGGGTGATATCTCGGCGGGAGGTCTGCCACTCTTCATGCAGCGCCCAGTTCACCTGACCATCGGCACCAGTGGCCTTGCGGTAAATCTGCACCTTCCCGGGCGTCAGCAGTCGAATCTGCTCAACCTTGGTCTGCCCAAAGTCGTCACCATCTTCGACCACCACCTCTTTGATGCGCAACGCAGTGAGCTGCACCTTGCCGCCGGTCATCGTCGACTTCCAGCCGATCACCTGGCGGGGATTCAGCATCGTCACATAGGGACGCGCTCCGGTGGCCTTTTCATCAGCCTTGGTCTTTACCTGCTCGGCATCGACCCGGGGGTAGTCCACCAGCGCGTGGGACAGACCGTACTGCATCGCCAAGCTGAAGAACGCCTGTGCCCATACATCGAGGCGACTGCCTTCAAGATCCACGTTCCTCGCAAATTCGCGCAGCGCATCCGGGACGTTCTCGCCCAGTTGGATCGGCTCAGCGAATACGCGGCCAACGTTCTGGTTGATGGTCTCTTCGTAGGCAGGAAGAAGCGTGGCCACAGCCAGGCGCTTTTTGTAATCCTCTTTGTCCTCTTTTGGCCAGCGCGGCAGATATTGCTCGCCAAGCTGTCGCATATAGAGCGTGCCGCCCATCAGGGCATCGTTGATATCCCACGCCTCGACCATGTTCCCATAGTCCAGATTGGGTGTTGAAATATCAGGCATGGGGTTAGAGCCTCAGGCTGGTGACTTTGCCGACTTTCTTCGGCGGTGAATGCAGGACGGCGTATCGCGTGCCGTCCCAGTCGTGATCTTCCTGCTGGGTGTCTACATCATCAGGATTCTTACTGTCTCGAACGAGAACCGGTACGCGGCTTATCCAGCCCCTGCAGTAGTCGAATACGTAGAATGCTGGCTTCTCAGGCATGCCTGATTCCAGCTTCTTACCTTCAATGACGGCCTCAAGCATGTCAGCAAAAAGGGCCGCGCCGTTCACGCGCGATCCCGGTTTCTTGTTGGATGGAACCCACTTAACGCCCTGCGATTCCATCTTCTGAGCAATGGAGAGTTCGTCATCGCCAGTGTTGTAGATTGCCCCGTCAGCCGGGCCGGGAACAATCTTCTTACAGATGTCAGGCATAATATTCAGCTGCCCCTGTGTAACACCGTTTAGCTTTATTTCTTCGGGTTCAGTCAGTTCCTCGCCCACCAGACGCTTATCAACCCACGCCACGCCTTTGGCGACGTTAGTGGATGACATGTTCAGGCCTTTGTTGAGCTCATCAGGCGGGCAGCCGTACCATTCTCCAATCAGGATCAGCGACCCGGCAGGCGGGCAGAACTGGCGACCGTCGGGCAACTTTGCGGCGGTACCGTCGGCACGCGCCCACCAGAGATTAGAAAACGGCTTCGACTCACCCCAGTCATGGGAGCGGTCGACCGTCCAGCTATCCGGGATGCGGAACGGCTTAATAACGTGCAGCGAGGCATTCCACAGGTGGTCAAAGCGTCCGCCGCTGGTGACGTCCCACGAGCCCTCAACCCACGCTTTGCGCCGATTAGGGTCTTTGATGGCCATCAGCGTTGCGATGTACTGGGGATCGAGATACGGGTTCTCTTTGAACGAGCCGTGAATCGCAACGCGGGTAAGCGTCACGTCCTCTTCTCGTTCGGTCTGCGGGTTAAAGACCTTTTGCGTTTCGCGAATGATAGTGCCGCGTGGTGCTGGCTCAATGAAGCGCTTCTTAACCCAAGTATGGCCGATGCCAAACGGGTTGGTCGTGCTGAACGTCTCCAGGGGGATTGGCTTAAGCAACGAGCCATCATCCAGCGGATAGTTCTCCGGCCGGAACGATGAGCGTCTGCAGGAGAACATCATCTCGTAGAACTCAGCCGACTGCTGCTTGGTCAGTTCGTTGAAGCCGATGAAGGGGAACTCCTGACCGTGATAGTCCCAGTAGTCACACTCTTCTTTCCCAAAGCGGAACAGCAGCTCTTCGCCAGTCGGCCATACCCAACGTAATTCACTGGCCGATGCCAGATAGCGTGCGCCGTCGTGAAATAGGCGATACATACGCTTTGACTGGGTAATGATGTCGGTGAGGTTTTTATACTCGGTATCGAATATCACACCTCGCCAGAACGAACCATATCCAAGGCCAACCAGACGACGAAAGCGAGCCAGCTGCGCAGCGGTTTTACCGGGCCCACGAGTTCCTTCATAGAGAATCTCGTTACACGGGCAACTCAGGGAAAGCGACTGCGACCCCGGCAATGGTTTCCAGACGGCTTTGTAATTCATCCACCCAATACCTCGCCTTGCTGTTTCTGCGCCGCTTTTTCCCAGTCATCCACGTTGTCGCATGACGGAACCGGCATTACGTTATGTGTGGCGATGACATTTTGCTCCACCTTCTGCCTATTGGTGTAAACGTCACCAACTTCCTTCGCTGCCTGCTCCATAAGCGCGGCAGTGAGCGCCATGTTTTTCATCCCTTCTGCTCTCGTAGCCATGCGATCAAGAACACGCAGGCGATATGCTTTGTTCGCGATAGGGATTTCGGCTATTTCGGTTTGAAAGCGAGTCCTTGTCGCATTGAATAGCGCCACCCATTTTTTCGCCAAGCCACGACCGCTAACCTTCGTAGGATCGTGCGTCTCAACTTGCTGCGGGGTGATCTTTATGCCGAATTCTTTCTGGACGGCATCGACCACAATCGATGGAGTGTCAAAACACGCAAGCTGTTGAATGATGAAGGCTTTCACTTCCGGTTTTAACGCAGCCATAAATCACCATTCGTCCAGAACAATCCAAAAGTTAAGCCAACTTCAGCATGCACGTCCCGCATGACCTGGCTATATCGATGTGAGCCACTTCTGCCGGCGCATTGGCCGCATCAACGAACTCCTGTACTTCTTTGCTGGCACCGTATCGACGTACGACTCCAGTGAATTCTTCGACGTCGTGGCCACGTAGTGTAAGTACTGGCTGCCCGGTCTCTTTGTTGAACTTAGGCGCGCCGAAATCATCGGTGGCCTGGGCGATGTGGTAAAGCTCATGCTCAACCAGCGCGCAGAATTCAAGGTCACTGCATTGTGAGCAGTAATCTGCTGCCAGCGTGATGATGAACTTCGGAATACGCCCAAACCATTCATACATCTGCTGCTCCATTCTTGCTTTTTGCCAACCACCGGAACGGAGCATTACCTGTTCGGCCTGACCGAGAACATATCGCCCTTTTTTCGCGAATGATTCTGAAGCCCACATAAAGCACAAATCAGCTTCCATTAAATGGGCGTGGTCAGGGTTATGGATGCTTCCGTCATCACTGAGGATTTGCCGGCTTATCCACTCATGCACTTCGTTAGCGGGGATTAGCATGGTGTATGGCTGCCAGTTGTCGGAGGCGATGAAGTTTACTGGCGGATATGGCCTCGTTTTTTTTGCTTCCTCCGTCACAATTAACAACCTCACCTTATTGATTTAAAGGGATACACCCCCAAATAAACATCTAATTCAATTTCTGGGGATGTTTATGTATCACTACTTTTTGTTAACCTATTCAGTTGAGAATGTCGGCAATTCAAGTTATGAGTCCACCGCTAAAGCTGTTAGAGATAGCATTGGGACGTTGACGCTCGAGGCTGTTAAGTCCACTAATGAAACTATTGCTTTCGCCATAGATGGGTGGGAAAAACTTAAAAACGTCGAAACTGCAATATCCGGGCAGATATGGATTTACGGTGAAGATGAGGAGTCTGACAGCGCCAAGGAGGCATTTTCAAAGAAACTAGTGCGTACGTTATTTCGAAATATTCTCGAAGACAAAAATGCCACGCGAGACACAACAATCATACATTGTGCAATGATCATCGGCGGAGCTGGGCAAACCTTCACCTTCAAAGTTTTACCTCGAGCGTAACTTATTGGCCCCATCTCTAGTGGGGCCTCAACTCAACAAACGCAGCATTACATTATCGAAGCCCCTCAGTGAAGAGCTTCTGTAATGCGGTCAGGCCTGCGCCTTACTGGCAAGCTCAGCTAAATCTTTGAAGTCCTGGCACATATCCAGTCGATGACCATGATCGTCGACAAAGTTATACCCTTTGAATAGCTCTACGATTTCCTCGGGACTTTTCCCATTCAAACGAGGAAACTGCTTTGATTCGTCAACCTGTTTCATCTTCAAATCTCCAATCAGTAGGTTATGACCAGGCCACTTCAACGCTGGAAATTGCATTCCATAGTAGTGGCATTTATCAATACTCTCGGGTTCCTTCTGCCGTGCACACAGCGTTAATGAATGCACCGTCAAAAGGTCAGTATTTTGATGCCCACATTAAAAAAGCTGGCTACCCTTATCGCAAAGTTGGCTAACAGCTAGCGGGGATTCGTCCCCGCTTTTTGCCACTTCCTGTTATTCGACTCTCTCACCGAGTCGTAAATCCGCTCACACGTCATCCCGGCGTTGTAGCTTTCGTCAGCTCTTCCAGCATAATATCGAGCTTCTTCTGCAAGGCGTCCGAGCATGTCGGCGAGCATTCCGGCGCCGGCGCTGGTTGTTTTGCTTCTGACGGTAGCGGCAAGATCTGCGGTGTGCTTTGCGGCGTCCAGGCTGGTAGCGAGTTTTTTGGCTTGTTGCTGCAACTGGCTAACAGTGGCAGACATACCAGCAGCAGTGGCAGCAGATTTTGCGGCTTGTGCTTGTGCATCTTTGACGGCCTCATCACGGGCAACAATTCGCCCTTGTTCAATCATGCGGGCGGCGGTCTGGGCGTTCGCTGTTTGCGATGATTCCACACTGTCACGCTCTGCCCACTTCTTTTCCCAACCACGGCTGCTCCATACACTACCCGCGATGAATGCGACAGCCACCAGCAGAGAAATAGCAATGAACTGATAGCGCAGGTTCACTGTTCTATCCCCCAGCACGCCAGCGCGCTTTCCTGGTCTCGTCGTTCTACCTGTCCATAGCAACCATTTTTCTGACCTTTGGTCAGACGACAATCGCGGCCGCCGTCTTTAATCCACCAGCGGATCGCTTCACAGGCTCCTTTACGGTCGCCAGCATTGATGCGCTTATAGAACGTAGACGGGAAGCATTTTCCGGGGCCGATGTTATAGGGGCAGAAAGATGCGATCCCGGCTTTCTGTGGTTCGGTCAGTGGTACTTTGATATTTCGGTCAACCCACGCCAGCGCCTTGTCGCGTTCAATGGCATTCACCTGGGCGCATTTCTCAGCAGACAGTTTCATGCCCTGAACTACTGGCTTGCCATCAACCATCGTGGCGCCACGGCAAATAGTCCAGAGCCCACCGCCATCACGATACGCCTGCTCGCTATTACCCTCCTTCTCATCCAGAAACTGATCGAGAATAACTGGCGCGGATGCCCCGGCAAGAATCAAACCAACGACCGCTGCGCTCAGCTTATTCCTCAGCTTTTGTGGCATAGCCATTGCGACGATCCTCCCGTTCCTTCCAGCGGAAATACCAGTTCACTGCACAAGTGATAACAGTGCATGCGATACCGACAATAATTGCCCAGTCGCTCAGGCTTAACCCTGCAATTCTGTCGGCCAACATCCAGGACACCTCTTTTGCTGTTTTAGCTGTTTCGGCATATGCCTTCGCTGATACACCGCAGCCGGTCAGCGTGGTTCCTGTTCCATATGAAAGTCTGCTGTAAATGGTGCTCATTCTGGTCATAGCCTCACCTCCGATTTTTCGGATGGCGTTTTGTAGAAAGGGAATAAAAAAGCCCGTTCGAATGAACGGGCCAGAAAAGGAGAATTTTGCATTACTGAAGTGTTAACGCGATGCCGGGTGCCTCCCGGTGGGCCTTTGGCTGACAAACCATGACCCGTGAGCACTTTGCATGTCACTCCCTGACATTTTTTACTGTCAGTTTCACCCCTCCGCTTAGGGGGATTCATCACAACAACTTCAAACGAGAGCTTTTACTGAATGCTCTTTAACATTAGGACCGATAAAGCAAATCTGCAAACAAATAGCCCTATGATTTCAAAAGAGTCAGGCTTCACGGGCTGGATTTATCAACAAAGCACGTAGTGGATGATTCCCGTGAGCCTGAAATAAAAAAGGCCACGCAATGCGCAGCCTTTATGACGAGAGTTTTATTGTTCAGAGGCACTCCATCCAACAAACCACCCACGGTTATCAGGATTTTAACGGAGTGCTTTTGGATGAGCGCTGAACCAAAAGGTCAGTATTTTTACACAGCAATTTTGCAAAAAGCAGCGACCATTCAAAAATGGAGCGGTCAGCGGGAATCGAACCCGCTTCATCAGCCTGGAAGGGTGAGGTAATAGCCATTATACGATAGCCGCTGTTTTGCGGGTCTGTTCCCCACAGTCACCGCTTGCCTTATTTAGAGTCATGCTCGGACTGACTATCCATTGGATTCTGGTGCCGACTACCGGAATCGAACTGGTGACCTACTGATTACAAGTCAGTTGCTCTACCTACTGAGCTAAGTCGGCGTTGGTCCGCCACCGAGGACTTGAACCTCATACCGTCAACTTAGAAGGTTGATGCTCTATTCCGATGAGCTAGTGGCGGCACAGCACATGAGTTGTAAGTAGCCATGTGCCTCTATTTTATCAGTCAGTACCAGAAACGCAAAAGCCCAAGGCGTTAACCTCGGGCTAAAAAATCGACTTACTGCCAGTGCATACAACAATGGCACAATATCAGATTTACACGAAATATATGCGTTTCAATCCAGTTTTGCAAGACTTACATCCAAATTTGTCGCCTTTTGTTGTGAACGTGATCGCGTAACCTGCAATAATGCGTCGCCATCCAGTCGCTGGTAGATACGCCTCATATCCACCCAGCGGTCCGTAAACGTCTCTGACCAGTTCTTTGGGTTTACGCCCACCAGCTCTGCCAACTTCTGGTATTCGTACGTCTCCCGCCCAGCCAATTCCGCCTTCACATCCTGCGCCGCCAGCCAGATAAGCTGACGTAAACGGTCTATCGTCTTCTTCGCTACTCGCTTCCCTTCCAGCTGTTGGCTGAACTGCTCCCAAGCCCAGCGTGTTATGACGACCTGATTGTCCCAACCGGTGTTTTCGCTGTAGCTCCATAGCAACCAAGCCTTCTGATGTTCTTCGAGTGACATTAACGCGCGGCGCCACGAAGCTGTGGAGTATTCAACCGGCTGTACCAGGGGAATATGCGATCCCTTGGCATGCGACTGTTTACCGGGGATTGGAGGGTTATCCAGAGTTATCATTTCGCCAGTAACCTCATCCTTCACCTTCATCTTCTTCCGCTTAAAGGTACCGGTATCGAACTGCGCGTTCTCCAGCCAGGCCATTAACTGCCCTTTCGTCGCACCACTCAGATCGGCGGTGGCCACTATCAGCTGCTGACGCACGTATTCGAGAAATTGAGTGTTCATACAGCACCGCCTGTGGTTTTGATGTAATTCTTCAGTATTCGGTAGTCCGTCAGCACAGAGCCGGGAAAGTGGTATAAGCGCAATCGTTGCCAACGAACGCGGAGGTGATCGGCAAAATAGGATTCGAATGTCATGCGGCCTCCCTGCTCTTAATTAATCCACGACGAAGTGCGCTGTAGCGCTTTCTGATGGCTTCGAGTTCTTCGATTGTGTATCGGTGCGGAACGTTATTGTTTTCGAGCGCCTCGACGCGCTCAGCCCCAATTTTCTCTATAAGGCCAAGGCGGTACTGCTGCTGATTGCCCGACAGCTGAACGTTACAGTGGTGGCACTGTTTATTGATATTGTCTTCGTGGTAGCGCAGGTGTGATGCCTTACCGCGTGACCGATAGTGACCTGCTTCCCACTGGACGGTTTCGAACGTCCCGCAACTGATGCATGGCAAATAATGGTCACGCTCGCGAATATAGTCATTGACTACACGCTGCGTTAAATCTTCCCAGTGCTTCAGCGGCTTAACCGCAGCTTTACGCTGGCGCCAGGCGGCTCGCTCTTTTTTCTCAGTGGCGCGCTTTTTGGCAGACTCCTTACGTTGTGCCGCCTCCCTGACCTTTCTGGTCTGCTCTTTTCCAACCGCGCTGGCGCACTCATAACCGCAGACAGTCTGCGTATCGCGAACAGGATGGAACCACTGGCGGCATTCTTTGTTGGCGCACTTCCGGCGCGGTAATTTAGCCATAATCACCCCCAGACCTTTTGTCGAAAGGTTCTTGGTGTACGCGCCGGATGCTCGCATTCAGGTAATTTTGCGCTAACAGTCCAGGTGATATTGTCGCGATTAAGGCTGAGTTCTACCGTAGCGCCACGACGGCGATAACTGGCCACCAGCTCGTCGGCCTGCTCGGTTGTGCATTCATGATGGTGAAACCAGGAATATTTCATCGCCATCACCCCACAAAGCTCATAAGCTGGGCGGCGGCATTTTCGGCCTCTTCCCTGCTGCTGAAAGTGCGGGACAAAATCCAGCGCCACAGAACATCGATCGCGGCTTTGTACAGCTGCTGGAATTCGGTTTCGTCCATGTTGGCGAAGGCAATGCTGCGAGGGTGTTTGCGAAGGGTGCCGTCGGGCAACTGTATGGCGTCGTAGTGGCCAGACTCGACTATCACCCATGCTCGGTATGCGTCATAGGATTTGCAGATGCTGATGCTACCGGCACGCTTATCAGCGATACGGTCGAGATATTGCTCGGCAGCGTCCAGGAGTGCAGCTTCACTTCCACCGAACGAGGCGAGGAATTTTGCGTACCCGGTCACCAGCTTGCGTTCATTGCTGGATATCGCCCCGCCAGTAGGTTCCCAGTATTCGAAACCGAGATTGAGTAATGCGAAGAAGCGACGGTGAAAGGCAGGGTTGCGTACCTGCCGGAACTCGGCCACCAGCACGGCGCCAAGCTTGATTTTTGATTGCAGTAAATCGCTGGTCTCGGGTGTGGCCGGGATCAGGATACCTGAAGACTGCTTGATTAGTTGTAGCTGCGCCATGGTGCTCTCCGTGGCGCATCAAGTTGTCAGTTGTTCAGGCTGACACTGACATTATGTACAGTTGATAATGGAAAATCAATGCAAGAAAAAACCCGCCGTAGCGGGTTGAATTGTCGATATGGGAATTCCCATATCCCTTGTGTGGCAGGTTATATCAATCACCAGAATCTGCGAGCTTTTGCATAGCACCTGCATAACGGGACATGCCGATTTCCAATGCTGACCTCACCTCCTGTTGTGGCGCTTCTGAAGGGTCGCACCCCATACAGGGACAAGGGAACGTATTCGCTGACTTTTTCCAACGGAAATAACCTGTACCGCCACAGTATTTGCAGGGACCAGTATCAGCATTTCGGCGCTCCTGTAGCTCATTTAGATCGTCAATTGCATCAAGTATTTTCTGTGCAAGCGGTTCTATAGAAGATGGTGACATATCGATAGTGAGTAACATCAACACCTCGATTGAATCAGCTGTTCTCTGATTTTTAGCTTCATTGTCCATAAATTCTTTCCGCTTTGTGGCGTCTCCGAAAACTACATTGGGCTGGTAGTAAGGCATAGCGACACAACTGGTACTTCAGCTATCAACATAGTCGTAGGTATTTTTGTTGTCCGGTTCAATTTCATTTTTTCACTCCCAGAGTTAACTGAGGCTGAAGCATGGCGGCGCGACATGCAAACCATGCAGATTCAGCAATTGCCCCCAGGTGTTTCTTTGCCGATGAAGAGTAATTATTAGGTTGATAGTATTGCTCCCATTCTATCCCGAACCATGAATAGAAATTATCATCAGCGTCAACTACCGGCGCTGGCGGGGCGGTGTAGAGAACTCTCGTTTCACACTCAAGATTTTTTGCGAATCCGTCGTGCTGAGCTTTCGTGCAATCATCCCAAAGGCTTCCCTCGTCATAGCGCTCACGCCATTGGTAAACAGGCTCTGCGTCCATTGCCGCCAGCGCGATACGCGCCAGCTCACGAATTTCATCGCCGCCAATATCGTCGATCTCATCTCGACTGGAAATTTGAGTGAGCCACTCAAGGCGTTCTCTGGTAATAGTGGTCATTTTGCACCCCCTTTAAGCATGGCGGCGCGGCAGGCCTTCCAGCCCTCCCACATCCTGATGAAATCATGGGCCAACCATGCGGAATACTCCGTTACTGCATAGCCAGTGCCACAGCGGGTGACATGCTTTGGCATTTTGAATGATCGCTCGAATGCGTCGCGCGGATCTTCATCCAGCACTACCGGCTCGGCGTTCCTCGCTTCCAGCACTGCATTAATTACCTTCACAGCATCAGCCATTGCGTAGCCGAGATTACCGCCGTCGCTTTGTGCTGCTGCTTTGCTGAGTATTTCGCGTATCTGGTGCAGGCGATCGAGTGATACAGGACCGTTCGCCGGGTGGTTAGTTGTCATGGGTTAGTCCTCCTTAATCCCATTGCAAAACTGATGCGAAATATGCGCCGCGACACGGCGTGTCACGAGGATGATGCCAGCCTGAATAGCCATCCTGACCACCTATTGGGCTAACTTTGTACCAGCACTGGTAATAGCGGGCGCTACTTGCAAAATCAGCCGCACCATCCGAGTCGATTACATCTTGGGACACAGAAGCCTGAATTATTTCCGCTTCCGTATAATCGCCGCGCATAACGATGAATCGCGCATCGTCCGAGCAAAGATAATCACATGAACCGTCATGTTTACCTTTGGTGGTAGGTTTGATTAATTTATCCATCTCACTCCCCCTTCACGCCAATGCCAGTGTCGCGGTCAATATGTTCAGAGCGGCAAGCGGTAGCGTTACGACAATCATTCCACCCGGCTACATATTCGTAATTTTGATATTCATCCTCGATATTCAGCGGCTGCGGAATGTATATCCGCGCCACCAGTTCTGCTATGCGCTTCTCTGCGGCTTCCAACTTGGCGCGCAGATTCTCGAAGTCATCAGCCTTTACAACTGGCACATGCCCGTAACCATGGTCTTTCGTACTGCCGAATGCCGCCGGATGGATGTAATACGTTTTCGGGTTCACGTCACCTGCTCCAGCCTGTTTGTTGAGTGCTGTCATTGGGCTGACTCCTGTTTCGATTTGCGTAGAGCTTCTTTGTAACTGGCCTTTGCTGCTTTTTTGGTGTCGCACCACTCGCCTTCAACATCACGTCGTGGATAGCCATAAGCCGCGTCGTATGAGCAGCGAAACATTCGGCATTTTCCATCACGGCTGTATTCGACTTCAGGCAGTCGATATCCCAACAACCATTCACTGAACGGCTGGCAGCTATCAGCATCAAGATATTCTTCGTATCGAGTGCGTTTCTTTGGCTCTGGCAGTGCAGAAATTGCCGTTGCTTCACCTTTTTCTGTGACGTGATAAAGCGTTCCGTCGCCTACAAAACCAGGTGCGGGACGGGAGGTAGCTAAACCATCAGATACCAGTTCTTCCCACTTCTCGTTATCCGTATGCCCTTCGCCTACGAGGAAATAATTACGGTATGGCGTGCGGTTCCGCTCATTGATGCCCAGCGCATGCTGCATGAGTTCAATTCCAGTGCTCATAGCGCGGATCCTTTGCGAAGTTGGGCTGCAACTGCTTCGGCTCGTTCAGCCGTCAGGTTGTAGCTACACTGCATATTCACCGAGCAACCATCTTTATTGGCAAGCCCTCGGCAGATAGCCGACACTTCGTCAGCGCCGCTTGCCCGCACTTCAGCTAGGAAAGCGTCGTAAGCAGGTATCTGCAATACAGCCAGTGAGCGAATCATCTTCTGAACTTCTGGCGGGCATTGTTCGTAATGGTCGTCTGTGATGAATACCGCTTCGTTGTGAATTTTATCTACAGCGCTTAATTCAGCCGCCAGCTCCCTGCACTTGCTCTCGGCGTTAGCGAGCTGTACTGCCATGTCTGTGACTTCGGCTTCAAGTTTTTCAGCATATTCAATCAGGAGATCGATTCTTTCCGGCGTTACGGTTTTAACGTATTTGCAAATCGATGACGCATAATTATCATCCTGGAGTGTGCCAGCCAGGCCATTACAAAATTTGCGGTTCCCTTTTGTCGCCTTGATATCGGCGATGATTTTTTTAACATCTGGTTTCATGCTGATGCTCTCCCGTAAAACGCCAGTACACGCTGCATAGCCGGACTTGTGCGGCATACTGAAGTAACCATGTTTCTTCTCACTTTCGATTTGATCTGCTTAATGTTCAACTCCCCGCCTGGTTGCAGCGAATAGACCGGGTGATGTGGCTCGCCAGTGCGGATTACTACCGCTCTGCGTACCAGGTGAAGCAGCAGGTTGTGTGCTTTCTTGCAGTCGCATCCAAGAAGGTTCTGAACCTGACGCGGCGTTACGGTCTGGTTAACCCGAAGAAAATCGACAATTGCCCATAGTGATTTGCTTGCCATAGAGATTTCCCCCATTAGACCAGACCGGCGTTTTTGCGTTGTTTGTACTGAGCCATCAGCATCTCTGCAGGCGTTGGGCCAGTAGCTGCTTTCGGCGCTGCAAGTGCGCGACGGATTGGCGGTACCGGCTTACCGGACAGTGCTCGCTTTTCCCAGTCATGCAGGATGTCACCAGCGGCTCGGATAAGTTCCTTCTCACTGAACTGTCCCTCTGTTCCACGACGGCGAAGCTCCAGGCAGACGTGGTAATACAGCGGGTTTTTATCCTTCCATGGGAACTGCTCACTGGTCGGATAGCGAAAAACAAGTTTCCGCCAGCGCCAGTATTCGCTCATGATGTCGTCCACACTGACACCCAGCGCACCACTCCCCTCACGGCACCACGAAATAAACTGACCCGGCGACGGCCAGAACGGTGACTGGCTGGATCGGGCCTTCTGCATCCCGGCGGAAAGTTGCTCACGGGAGGTGATGCCTGACTCAGCAAAAGCCGCGATCCATTGCTGCTTTGCAACGCGAATATCAGCGTCAGTACGTAGGTTCGTCTGAGTGGATGCCGGGAATACCTGCATGAGGTTTTCAAAAAGCATATCCACCAGCTTTTCAGCGTCAGCGTTTACAACCTTGCGTCCGTCGTAAGAATCTCCAGCCATGCGCGATAGCATTTCGCTGTCGCGATTCTGAATTGCACGATAAAGATCCGGGGTCATAAAAATTTCTCCCATGCTTCAGGACTGTTCCAGTGCGGGCCAGTTTCGGATTTGTTTGCGCTGACATCTGTGCGTGGCTTACGGGTAGTGTCTTCGCTGTGAAGGGTTAACGTGTCCCACTTGGCGCGGAGCTTTGCGGGGGAGAGAATATTTTTGTACCAGAACGAGTCTTTGCAGGCCCATCGGAACAGCTCACAAATCTCTTTGTGGGTGCGTCCGTCCAGTTGGCGCATCAGGCGTATTTCATTCGCCCAGCCAGCCATATTCGGTTTTTTCAGGGATGGTTTGGTGATGTCGCGCAGCGCCAGCATCCACTCTGCACAACGGAGATCGTCAGATGTCCCCCACTTGTCACCTTTCGGAGTCTGGACAGCTGCATCAGGAACAATTTTTGAAATTCTCTGACGTACATTAAATACGTTAGTATTTAATATTACTTCTTGTTCATGATTCTCGGGCTTAAGCGCGCCCTTATGCTCTGGGTTATGCTCGGCATCCACTCCCGAAGCCTCGCCATTGCTGGGTTCGTTATGCGCGGGGCTATGCTCGCTGTTATGCGCGGCGTTATGCGCGGGTAAATCGTCCATTTTTTGAGCGTAATGCGCAAAATTTGTGATGGTAATTACAGTGCCTTTTCTCTTCTCGCCAGCGGTTGAAATCATCCCTTCTTTCACGAAAAGAGACAGCATTCGATCCACTGCATGACGGCTTGTTGGCTCCCCATTTCGGTCGCATAATTTCAGCCCGAGATCTGCCGACGTGGTCACCAGTTGTCCGGTTTGTAATGGCCACTGCCGGCCTTTAAAGCTTGCCGTGTAGGGCTGACGGGCGGCGCCCAACAGAAGGTTCTCCCATAGCGTGCGCAGGAAGACATCTTTAGCCCAGGGCTTCTTCAGTACACTCCGGTACAACGGGATGAATCCGGTCTTCTGGTTCTCCATCCGGTTGCTCCTGACGGCGGTACGCGCCGCAAAATCGGCGTAGGCGACATTCGACATAGCTATGCCTCCCTTACCTGGTATTTTGAAAAACTCTTTGTCATAATGACCTCGCAATGAGTACGCAACGAATTGCACCTGAAAGCCGTTGGTGTTCGCGCACCGCGGCTTTCGCCATTTTTGAACCGGTCATAGAGCCCCCAGCATCATCTGCACCATTTCCATCAGCGGACCGGTTAACCCAGGGTCAACGCGATACATCTCCACGATCCCCTCGCTCAACTCTTTCAGCTTCTGATGACGTGGAGCGTCCATCGCGACGGCTATCTTCGCTTCGCTGGTTTCTTTCTCCAGCCGCGCCAGACGAGCCATAACGTTGTCTTCTGGTAGCAGACGGTTGCGGTACTTGAGCGGCAGAACAGCAAGAATTGCCGGAGTCAGTTGGCGAACATTTTCGCGGTACCGTTCGCTGTTGAAATGGTTGTCCAGGAAACGGAAGAGTTTCTGGCGCTGTCGGCTGAGGTCGTCAGGGAAAGTAATCTCGTCCCCCCCCTGCGCCCGGTACTCTTCGACGATCAGAGCCGTAACTACGTCCTGACCATCGGCACCAGCCCAGGAGCGGACCGCGTCACGAATGGCATCATGTTTATCGCCATGCTCTTGTTGAGTGCGATTTATCATCGCGGACGAATGGAATCCGGTATTTTGTTGGTACGTAAGTGATTGCATAGTGCTTTCCCTTTCGTGGTTAATTTGCTGTCATGCTGCTTTTGGTTTGCTGATCTCAAGAATTTGGGTGGTGGTAAATCGCCCCTCTGAAGCTTCAGCAATCTTCGACGCATAATCCGTCTCACCGGTGTAATCAGTGCGTGGTAAACAGCCGCTATTGATCCATTTGTAAATTGCGCGCGGACTGCGCTCACAAGCTTTTGCTACTACAGGTACTCGAATCATTTTGATGATTTCGCCAAGACTAATAGGTTGCATTCTTTGACCCTTAAATTGAACTGTAAGTACATATTATGTTGGAACTGATAGTTCACGCAAGTGATATTATGATTGAACCTATGGTTCAGGAAGAAAAAGCGCGAAAAGACTTTTCCCATAGGCTAGCGCTGGCCTGCGATAAAGCTGGTTTGCCGGTACATGGTCGTCAGGCTGAAATAGCCAAAAATATGAAGCTGACACCAAAAGCTGTAAGCAAATGGTTTAACGGGGAATCAATTCCAAGGCGTGGGAAGCTGCAAGAGCTTGCTGCGAGCATAGGTACAACTTCAGCTTACCTGCTAGGTGACAGCGTGGCTGATGGTATTGCGGAGGGGCACTTACAGAAATCGACCGAAACATTTCGTATAGACGTACTCGATGTAGCTGTTAGCGCTGGACCGGGCGTGATCAATAGTGAGTTCGTAGAGGTATTACGCTCCGTGGAGTACTCAGTAGAAGATGCGCGTCAGATGTTTAATGGTCGTAAACAGGAACAGATCCGCATCATCAACGTTCGTGGTGACAGCATGTCTGGAACGATTGAGCCTGGTGATTTGCTGTTTGTCGATATAAGCGTTCAACACTTTGATGGTGATGGAATTTACGCTTTCATTTATGACGACACATCCCATGTGAAGCGACTTCAGAAGATGAAAGATAAACTCTTGGTCATCTCAGACAACCAGACCTATCGACCGTGGGAGCCGATTGAGAAGGAAGAGATGAACAAAATATTCGTATTCGGAAAGGTGATCGGTAGCATGCCGCAGACCTACCGTAAGCATGGTTAGCAGATTAACAGTGGTCTGAATAGACGTTTGGGTAACGATCAATCAATCTCTTAACCGCCATATTCCGTAAAGAATGGCGGTTAAGTTTGTTACAGATACTACCAATGCAATTGTGGCAAAAATATCTGCTCCGGACATAAGGAAATCTCCATGAGTTACAGCGACATTGTTGCAACTATTGCAATGATTGTATCTATCAGTGCTGTTCCTGCAAGTGGTTATTTAAGCTATAGATATGCAATCAAGGGCGAAAAGAGAAAGGAATGGAATAGTGTTGTTGAACCAATCCTTGAGTATTTAGAAGGGCATGAAATATTTCTAAGCAGAAAGAAATGTCCTGATTGCACATTCCACAGCTTCCCATCCAAAAACTGGGATGCAGCAATTAGAAGGGTTAAAGACCCAAAGAAAGCACTGCAAGTGCTTCATGACTACCAGTCAATTTTGAATGAAATAAAAAAATCTCCGGCACCAGTTATTTATTTTGGGCAATCAGAAGCCGATCGAGAGGAGTGGATTGATAGGTATCCTGACGGGATCATCAAGCTTAATGAGCTAATGACACATATATCGTTGAAATAATCCTGCCACCGTGCCGGTTTTTTATTTGACCTGATAATTCATAATGTTAAGATGATTCCGATTGCAATCAATGGATATACATAATGAAAAAAATGGCTCTGGCAGTAGCATTAGCTGTAACCCTCACAGGGTGCGCGTCTTCTGGAAATCAGAAACTTAAAAGTGAAACTGAAACAAGTGTTCAGTCTAAAATTCAGGAAGGGAAAACGACCAAGGTTGAAGTGAAAACCTTGTTTGGCTCTCCTGATGCAGTCTCTTATACCGATGGTGGTAATGAGATCTGGAAGTACTCATTTGCCAAAGTTAAAGTGAATGGAACCTCATTCATTCCATTCTATGGCTTGTTCCATAACGGCACGAACGGCACTAAGAAAGAACTGACCATTCTATTTAAAGATAATACCGTACAAAAATACACAATGGCGGAATCGGCGATCAATACCAAATCCGGTTGGGCCGACTAGCACCATTTGCCCGGCAAAGAAAGTCGGGCCATTATTGCCCCTTCCTCACGAACTCCGCTGCATCCCGCAAAAATCCCTTGTGGATTACATTCCCTACAGCCTTACGCTTAGCTTCCAGCTGGTCGACAATAGCGTCACGGTCAATCACCACACCATCGATTATCAATTCAACCACCGCGCCGCCAATCTCGCCAGCGATGAAAGCTGCGCGATCTTCCAGCAGTTCATCACGTGACATATCCATACCTAAGCCCATAGCAACAATCTCTCTGGTGTTTTTTTGAGCATAGCAGGAATCAAATAAAAAATAAATTACCTTAAAGTTCATAGATTTATGACCAACTGAACTAACTGATTTATTAAAATGTACTTAAGGTACTTTACTTTAGTGAACTCATGGTACATTATCACCTCATCGCGAAACACTAAGCGCATCAAGTTCAAACGTTCCGCCAGCCTGGCGACAAGGGCAAAGCACAGAAGTGAGCTTCGCGGTGGTGAATTGCAGAGTTAAAACGCTCAACCGTGAAGATCAGCGCCGCGGCACCACCAGCGAAGTTCACTCAGTTCCAGCAACAAGGTATCGAGGGTGAGATGGAAAAAGCATACGAGGAATATTTTGAAGGCCTCGCCGATGGCGAGGAAGCACTCAGTTTTGCAGAATTTAAAGAGGCCCTGTCATGAAAACCAGTAACGCAGTACCAAACAACGGTCGCGCCATCCCAATGCGAAATAGCCGTACCGGCGCAGCCTGGCAGGTTTCCTATGACCATATCAACGGCACCTACTGGCACGAACCGCAGGGTAATCTGCGTCATATTCGCAGCCCGTATGCTTCGCGCACCATTGGACCGAATCTGGTACCGGCAGGTACGCACTGATGAGCACTCTTTTCGCGTTAGTCCTGACTATTGGCATGACCAACGGTGATTTTCAGGATGTTGTACTGGGTGTTTATGGCGACCAACATCAATGTGAGCAGGCCGCAGTTGAGCAGCAGGTTTCAGGTAGTTGCTATCCAGTTGAAAGGATCATCAGTAGTGAAGAGTTACCTGCTCAGGCAGACGTTAAGTTCTGAGGAAATGATGATGCAGACCAAATGCGGTTATTGCGGTAAGCCGGTTAAACCGGAAGAAGTAGTCAAAAGTACCCTTCTCTATCTCAACGGCTCACTGCTGGCGCGCAAAGAGAAAGAGTATTGCTCAAGACGTTGCGCTTCGCACGACCAGATGGCTCACGAAGGCTAACGTAAAACCCGCGCAAAGCGGGATCTACGTCCGGTGCCACCGACCAAAGTTACACCGGAAACAACATTAAAACCAAAGTTAACCCAATGGGCGCTATCAATGGTCCGGGGATTCTAACACACAAAAATGAGGATCTCACATGGAATTCTTTAATGTGGTTAAAGCCACTCAGAAATCCGGAAAGCAAGATGCAGTGGTCTGGTTCACTGCCAAAACCGAGGCTCGCGCCAACCTGATGCTGGATGTTGCACTGGAAGATGCTGGCATCGAAACCGGCCGCGGCAAGGATTACGCCAAGCCAATTCGCACTGACTTCCCGGTTGTTGATGACCTTCCGGAAGAAGGTGAAGTTGATTTCACCTGGTGTGATCGTTACGAACTTCAAGACGATGGGCGCACCTGGCTGCCAAAAGCCGCTGGTGAGTCTACTGGCACCGTTGACGCCCCCTCCACTCCTACTCCGACCGTAATCGTTGAAGACGCGACTGCGTCCGAAATTGTCCCAGTTGAAAACCGCACTCCAGCAGTCCGTTTTGCGATCCACCTAACTCTCGATAGATACCAGACTCACGTCACTAAAGAGCATCAACTGGCTGCCAGCGAGATGTCACTCGACGAAGGCAATACATATCTCCAGAGCCTGCTTGTGGCAAAGAACGATGCACCCGAGACTGCCAAACTCAGCCTGAATGCTGAGTGGAAAATGATTCAGGCGGTTAAGGACATTTTCGCACCAGACGAAGAGCACGAACCAAGATTGATCGCTGGTTTCATGTCTGACTGGGTGAACACGGATGCCGGTGACCGCAATCAACTGGTAGAAGACTGGCGCAGTGGTAAGTTGCAGCTGCTCAAAACTGAAACCAGCAGCGTTGCTGAGAACGCAACCGGTCAAGATCTCACTGTTAAGGACGGCATCCAGATCGACGACAACGGCCGGGCCGAAGATGACATCGTTGGTGATGAAGTCGGTATCGAAGAACAATCTCAACAGTCAGAGCAGCCGAACCTGATCGTCGTAGCCACCCTGCCATTCCGCCAGCGCGTACTGGCTCAGTTCATCGGTGATGGTGAATATCTCTATCACATCGACGCTGGGCAGAAAAACGAGATTGTCCGCCTTGAGATGGACACTGATGACACGTACATCCAGAACCTGCTGCTGGCTGCTGAGAATGTGGAAGCATTCAAAAAAGCCATTGAGCACGATATTCATAAAGTCGTGAATGCCGTTAAGAAAGTCTTCCCTGTCGAGGGTAAAAAACCGGAGCTGGCAACAGTTATCCAGTTCCTGACGGTGTGGTTCAAAACTGAATACATCGATCGCGGCCTGCTGGTCAAGGAATGGCAGAAAGGCAACCGCGTTGCGCAGATTCAACGCACTGACGTCAAAACCAATGCTGGCGGTGGAAATAAGACCGATCGCAATACCGACTACGTCCACACACTGGACACTCTGGATGTTGAAATTGCGCTGGCCACCTTGCCAATGGATTTCAATATCTACGACATTCCTGGTGGGGTCTACCGTCGCGCTAAAGAGATTGTCAGCAAGAAAGAAAGTCCGTTCAGCGAATGGTCTGAGGCGCTGCGCAAAACCGCTGGCATCCTGGACTATTCACGCGCCGCCATCTTTGCACTCATCCGCGGCACGTCATCCGAGTTAGTTAACTTTCCTGGACGGTTGCGGGCATATATCAATGCCAATCTAACCGAAAATGACCACTCAAATCCCTCAGAAGAAACGCTGGCTGATGCTGGTCATGCGCCGGACGTCAGCTGGGAAAATGAGGTTAATGAGCAGGTCGCTGCAGAGCAGAAAACAGCTGCTAAACAGCCACAAATCGCCAACATGGGCAACGGCGTATTCTCCATAGAAGGCCTGATGGGTGATCAACAAACGCAAACAGATGACCGTTCACCAGTTAATGAGGAAACCACCAGCAATGTGCAGATGGAAGAAACTGTCAGTGATGAAGAACAGGCTGGTGATGAAGTGCAGTCAGGCGAAAGCAGTCTGGAAACTGGTGAAGAGTCACATACCGGCCAGCAAGCCGATGTGAAACAAAAACCGGAAAATGCGCATCAGAATGATGAATATGCGCATCAAAACACCCAAAAAGCGAATCAAACCGAGCCAGAAGCGCAATCTGACGAACCAGCTGTTGTATATCCCGCCTACTTCGAGCCAGGCCGCTACGAAGGTCTGCCGAACGAGGTTTATCACGCAGCCAACGGTATCAGCTCTACCCAGGTAAAAGACGCGCGAGTGTCGCTGATGTACTTCAACGCACGCCACGTCGAGAAGACCATCACGAAAGAGCGCTCCCAGGTTCTGGATATGGGCAACCTGGTGCATGCGCTGGCGCTGCAGCCCGAGCAGCTCGACGAAGAATTCAGCGTTGAACCGGTGATTCCAGATGGTGCTTTCACCACAACAGCAACTATTCGCGCGTTTATTGATGAGTATAACGCCAGCCTGCCGGCGCAGCTGTCAGCCGACGATATCAAAGTGTTGCTGGAAGAACACAACGCCACACTGCCTGCTCAGGTGCCGCTGGGTGGGTCAGTCGAGGAAACTGGCCAGAGCTATATGTCGCTGCCAGAAGAGTACCAGCGTATCGAAGCTGACCAGAAGCAGACCGCAGCGGCGATGAAAGCCTGCATCAAAGAATACAACGCCACTCTGCCTGCTCAGGTGAAAACCAGCGGTAGTCGTGATGCGTTACTCGAGCAGCTGGCAATCATCAATCCTGACCTGGTGGCCCAGGAAGCGCAGAAGCCGCAACCGCTAAAAGTGTCCGGTACCAAAGCGGATCTGATCCAGACCGTGAAGTCTGTTAATCCGGGCGCCGTCTTTGCCGACGAACTGCTGGATGCCTGGCGTGATAATCCGCAAGGGAAAGTATTGGTCACCCGCCAGCAACTGAGCACCGCACTGGCCATTCAGAAAGCCCTGCTACAGCACCCAACCGCCGGGATGCTGCTTCAGCATCCGAGCCGCGCTGTTGAGGTGAGCTACTTTGGCTTTGACGACGAAACCGGACTTGAAGTCCGCGTGCGTCCTGACCTTGAGATCGACCTGGACGGGGTACGCATCGGTGCCGACCTTAAAACCATCAGCATGTGGAACATTAAGCAGGAAGGTCTGCGAGCCAAACTGCACCGCGAAATCATCGACCGTGACTACCACCTGAGCGCGGCAATGTATTGCGAGACAGCTGCGCTGGACCAGTTCTTCTGGATTTTCGTCAACAAAGACGAGAACTACCACTGGATCGCCATCATCGAGGCATCCGCCGAACTGCTGGAGCTGGGCATGCTTGAGTACCGCAAATCAATGCGCGCTATCGCTACCGGCTTTGACACTGGCGAATGGCCAGCGCCGATCACAACTGATTACACCGACGAACTGAACGACTTCGACCTGCGCCGCCTTGAAGCGCTGCGTACTCAGGCATAAGGGGAAAAGAACATGTCTACTGCAATTACTACCAACGAAAACAAGACGCAAATGATCGATAACATCTCAATTTTGACTAATGGGGAACTTTTCGACCGCCTACGCACCTTGTCGACAGTGATGGCAAATAGTGGCGCTTTTGTACCTGACCACTTCCGCGGAAAACCAGATGCCTGCATGGCTGTGGTCATGCAGGCCGCACGATGGGGTATGGACCCGTTTGCCGTAGCTCAGAAGACCCACATCGTCGGTAATAGCGGAGTATTGGGTTACGAAGCTCAACTGGTTAATGCGGTTGTTACCAACATGTCGCCTACAAAAGATCGCCTTCATTACGATTGGTTTGGCCCATGGGAAAACATCATTGGTCGATTTGTAGAGAGAACCAGTTCTAAAGGCAATAAGTACATCGCGCCCGGTTGGGATTTAAAGGATGAGGCCGGTGTAGGAATTCGTGTGTGGGCAACTATGAAAGGAGAGGATGAACCACGCGAACTGGTACTCATGCTTTCTCAGGCTCAGGTTCGTAATTCGACACTATGGGCAAGTGATCCGCGTCAGCAGCTCGCTTATCTCGCGGTAAAGCGCTGGGCTCGCTTGTACTGCCCTGATGTGATTCTCGGTGTTTACAGTGCCGATGAAGTCGAAGAACGAGAAGAAAAAGTTATTAACCCTGGCTCAACCCAACGAATGAGCGTTGCTGAAATCGCAGGTGACACCGTCACAACTACGCAAAGCGCACACGAATCGTCGGTAAATATCGACGCTCTTGCCGATGATTTCCGCGAGCGCATCGAGGCTGCACAGGATATTGATAGCGCAAAAGCACTGCGCGCTGATATCGAAAGCGCGAAGGCCACGCTCGGATCTGCCCTGTTCACCGAGCTGAAGAATAAGGCAGTGAAGCGCTACTACCTGGTTGATTCACGTAACAAGGTTGAAGCCGCGATCAACTCCCTGCCGTCTCCGGATGAACCGGATGCAGCTGAACGGTTTGGGGAAGTTGAGCGAGTTCTTGCAACGGCGAAACGTCATCTGGGCGACGAACTGCACGATCAGTTCAGCATCACCTTGGCGGATATGAAACCGGAATACATGGCCTAAGGGAGGCGGGAGGGCGAACCCTCCCGGTAACGAGATGAGTAAATCTTTAAACGCACGCTGCATCCGCCGCTGGGAAATTGAGTTCAAAGGATGTTGCGATTCGAAAGTAAGTCCTTGGTGGCGCAAACACCACCTTCGCGGTTACATCCGGGAATGCGCCCTGACAACTGCCGACTGCATGGTTGAGCGTATGGCTGAGGACAACGCTCTGGTTGATTTTCAAGGTAATGGTCGCGGCTGGTCACCGGAGTTCTCTGCCTGGTACCACGAACGCCGAGAACAGTATCTCAAAGAGGCGCGCGACTATCTAAACGAAGACGCCACCAATGACGAGATCGACGAGGAAATCCAGAACGAGCTGGAGGCCTGGAATGACTGAGCTGAATTATAACCCGGCAGACCCCGATAAAATGCAACTCCCGAAGGGTAAGACCTGCGGCGACTGCGCCCATATCCGTCGCTGTAAGGCAATTTTCGGGCATACCGAAACCGATGCATATTGCGATTGGTCGCCGTCCCGAGCGGTTTTCCGTCAACCATCCAATCCAGAAGGCGGTGACCATGCGATTAATTAACCGAGGCAACCAGCAATCCCCGTTAGCGCGTCAGGCATGCGACATAGCACTGGCCACTCATGCAGAACGTTACGGCGACTATGGCCGCAGCAAGATGAAGGAGACATACACGGTGAGAGTTGAAGGTGTGAAGGTCTGGGTGGAGGTAGTGAACCGTAAGGCTAGCTACGTGGCCACGGCAATGACAGGTATGCGCCGGTTGCGCGCGTTGCCGGGTCAGGTTTCTTGATATTACTTTTGGAAATGGCCCAGTTCGGGCCATTGGAGAAAAACGATGGATGATATTTTGCTGACGTCAGACCTGACCAGTCGATACAAAATCTCACGTAAAACCCTTTGGTCATGGCAAAGCACAGACACGATGCCGCGGGGTTTTGCGAAACCGTTCCCCGCCCCGGACTTCCCCGGTAACCCTAACCGCTGGAAGTCGGAGTCAGTCAAAGAGTGGGAAGGTGTGAAACAGCCAATTAACTGAACGGCTCACCGATGATGTTTTCAAGATGGCTCTGCCAAACGTGGAGCCAGTGTTTTTGATCATCGATGTAGTCATGCAGGTTATAGTGCGCCATCACGCCAACCATTTGGTGACCAAGTAACTTTTCAATCACATGCGGCGGACAGCCAAGTTCTGAAAGATTTGTTGCGATTGTTCTTCTCATATCATGGAGAGACCAGGGCTCCATGCCGGATTCTGACCAAATATACCTGGCGTAGTTCGAAGCAACTGGCGGATGAACCGGGACGTCTTTAATTTCCCCATCCAATAAGCGCTGTGAAGTGACTAAATGCTTTGTGTTGATCTTCTCAAGGTGATTTTTTACCAGTCCCACCGCAGCATCAGAAAGAGCCCTTCTCATGTGCACTCGCGTTTTGTAACTTCCAGCAGGAACTATCCATTCATTTTCATCCAGCTTGAACCATGACCTTTCGCTTAACCGAATCTCTGCCGTCCTACAGCCGGTCAACATAATAAATTTCACAAGAAACACGGACTCTATGGACATGCGGTTTTGCAGCCACCGATAAATAGCCACCAGCTCACGATCATCCAAGCGCCGCGTTCTCTTTTTCGGTTTTTGGCCAACGTCAGTGGGTAGCAATCCCTCGAGCGGATTGGTCGATATTACGCCTCGGTTAATACAGAACCTGAATGAGCGTTTGCACAGAGAAAGCATATAATGAGCCATCACCCTGCTTTCAATCTGATCAAAAACATCTATCCAGTGCCTTTTTGTCGAATTGTCGACTTTGACGTTTCGCATCGGTTCGGCGATATGCTTGGCAAATACCAACTGATAATAACCTGTCTTTGTCAGTTGATTAGCGATGCAGTGTTTCTCGATCCAATAATTGAATGCTTCCGATACGGCCATGGAACCTTCGCGGGTCAATTTCTCCAGCTTTACTTGCTCTCGGGGATCGAGTCCTTCAGTAAGCCAGATTCTGAATTGCTGACGCCTTTCCCTTGCCTGAGCAATACTCATTGCTGGATAATCGCCGACATTGAGTTTTACAGCTTTGCCTGCCCATCTGTACCGGTAGAAGAAAGAGACCTTTCCGGCCAGACTGATTCTTGCGTTGAGTCCGTGAGAATCTGAAATAATTTCGATATCATCGCGTTTCTTGCCAAGGGCCTTCCTGAGCTTTGTGTCAGTGATCATTGAATAGGTACACATTTGGCTTTTGAGTACGCAAAAGTGTACACAAAACTCATTGCTCAAAGATACCCACAATGTAACACTTGTACTCGGAGTGTGATAATTGGAAGGCTGAAAGGCAGGCGGCAGAAGGGTTCAACGTAACAGAACGTTTTTATGCGAAATTCTTCGAAAAGGGCTGAATGACAATACAAGAAAGTATTTTGACAAAACAAAAAGCCATTTTCATTTATAAAAATACTGAACAGTAAGCAAAATACATAGCCATTGAGGGCGCATTTAGGTGCACATTAGTCTAAACGCCCTCACTTCTCGTCTCTATGCATTAATTCAGCATATCAAAGCAATGATAAGTACCCTTATAAAAGGTAGCAACGACCGTTTATTAGCGTGTCATTGATTGTTTCTTACTCAACCTCAGTGTATTTTATTATCTGTCGAGATTAATTTGTCACAATGCAGACAGGCTGCGTTGTTACGCTATACGGGATTTTAGTCAATTATGGCTTTTGATTCGTTCCGTCCCGCCTCTCCCTCTCCTAAAGCATTCCGCCATGATATCAATGGCCTGCGAGCATGGGCTGTATTAGCGGTCGTATTTTATCACTTTGGCGTACCCGGATTTAGCGGTGGCTTTATCGGCGTTGATGTTTTTTTTGTTATATCAGGTTTCCTGATGACCGCCATCATCGTGAACGGCCTTGAACGTGGCAATTTTTCATTATGGAGTTTCTATCTGGCACGTGCCAGACGAATTATTCCTGCCTTAGTTGTATTATGTAGCACATTACTTTTCTTGGGTTGGTTTTGGTTGCCCACCGCTGATTATCATGTGCTGGCACTCAATGCGATCACAGCGCTTACTTTTGTTTCCAATCTCAAGTTTTGGCGTGAAGCGGGTTATTTCGATATCACTTCCAGAGAAAACTGGTTGCTGCACACATGGTCTCTTTCGGTGGAGTGGCAATTTTACATTTTGTTGCCTGTTGGCTGCATTTTACTCTGGCGCTGGTTTGGCCTGCAGGGTGTTAAGTTTGCACTTATCGCCGCAGGCGTACTGTCATTAGCTCTATCAATTTACGTGAGCCCTCGACTCCCAGGTAGTGCGTTTTACCTACTCCCCACCCGCATTTGGGAATTATTAGCTGGAGGAGCTGTATGGTGGCTAACTCGTCGGCATTCTATGTCGCAACGCCCAGCCCGGATACTAGAGTTGGTGGGTTTTATTTTAATTGCCCTGTCAGTCACACTCCTGGATGCGACACGACCATGGCCGGGAAGTTATGCCGTGGTTCCTGTGTTGGGGACCGTGCTGGTTCTTGCGGCTAATCGCCAGCGATCATTTTTTACATCTACGGCAATTTTTCGCCAGATAGGTGCCAGTTCTTATTCAATTTATCTGTGGCACTGGCCGCTGGCGGTGCTGCTCAGTTATGCCGACAAACAGGACAATCCCTGGTGGATTGCTACTGGCATCGTAATGAGTTTGCTATTGGGAAAGACCTCTTTATTGCTCGTAGAGATTCCGACACGCAAACAGCTTGCGCTAACCCCTGCACGCAAACAGAGCTGGGTACTATTACTGTTAATTTTGAGCACTGGTGGATTGGCCGCAGGGGCTCGTTATCAGCAAGTCGACGGCAGAATTAACCCGGCAATTGAATTAGCGATGATCCCGAAACTTGATTACGCAGTCCGATTTGAAAAATGTCTGCTCGCGCCGGGTAAAGGAAGCGAGTCTCCTATGTGCAGATATGGCAAAGGAGAGTTAACGGCCATTGTCCTTGGAGACAGTCATGCAAGCATGCTGGTTTCAGCTGTCGCAGAGGCTGCACCCGGTGCGGTGGTTGAGATGACCTATGCGAGCTGTCCGACAGTGTTAGGCATGAAACGAAGAGAGGATATTAATGATGACTGTAAACTATTTAATGATCGAGCTATTAATTTACTAAATAATGAATATAAAAATAAACTCGTCTTTATCGCCAACAGAAGCAGCCTCGCTATCCTGGGACAAAATGAAAAGGACGATTTTTTTAATATTCCTATGGGATTTTTTGATACGCCGAATGAACACCCCAATCAGAATTTAACACAGCAGTTTAGCCAGCAACTCGTAAAAACTCTGTGTTCCATAGAGAATAGTCAGAGGGTATTTCTGGTCCGCCCTATTCCTGAAATGGCAGTCGATGTGCCTAATACAATGGCCAGGGCACTGATGTTTGGTAAGTCAGACAGTACAGTATCTATTTCTCTCAATAAATATTACCAGCGACAAACAGCCATTTGGGCAGCACAAGATGAGGCGGCCCTGCGCTGCGGCGTCAATATTCTCAATCCGTTACCCTATCTTTGCAAGGATGGGCGGTGTTGGGGAGATGCTGGTGGACGTCCACTTTACTCAGACAGTAACCACCTAAGTGCATTTGGCAGTAGGCTTTTACTCCCCATGTTTCAACGCGCATTTAAACAAGCAGAACATACCGAGGCAACTAACGCCCTGCAACTTTGACGCTTGACCAGAACTATGGGAATCATATCCATTCGGATACTAATATTCACTCAAGTAAAAAAGCCGCAGATAGCGGCTTTGGTTGTTACTTTTTCTCGTCAGTGTAGCGACGAGCGTTGTCAAAAAGATTTGTACACATAATGACTTCCCTCAAAAGACAATAAACTAACAGAATAGGATAACGAGTAATACCTGACCACACTATTATGAACCACTAGCCCCAGAATGTAGAATCATCGTATTGATAATAAAAATAAAAGTATAATCAGCGAGAAATTTACGCTGCCGTTTTTTCAACAGTTCTTTCTTGAAACAACGGTGCTTTATTCATTACGTCTGGGATGCACCCGGTTTTAACAATCACGCCAGGATTACCAACAACGACAGAAAAAGGCGGGATACTTTCGGTCACAAACGCCCCGGCAGCAATTTTACTCCCTTGTCCAATGATGACCCCGCCGACGATGACAGCATTTGGACCAATCCAAACTTCATCCTCAATAATGGGGTAACCCGTGATGCGGGTTCCTGCTCCCCGAATAGTATCTCGCTGACCGATGGTTACACCATGAAATAAGGTAACGTTCTTTCCAATCCTTGCACTCGGCGATATCACTATCCCCCAGCCATGAGTGATAGCCAACCCGGCACCAACCTGCGTGCTCGATGGAAAATCCATCGAGCCCATGTGAGCAGCACACCGATGCAAGATCTTAAATGGATAGAGCATGATACGCAGCGGTGTGCGCGAAACCGCACAGTATTGGCATAAACGCATCATCACAATGATACGGAATGTTCTGCTAATTACTGTACCAATTATTAGTTTACTCCATGAGAAATAACCAAATTCACGGTGGGTATCGGCTTTAATTTTGTCGAATGCCATCATACTGTCTCATTGTTTAATCGTTAAAATGTATCAGTTCTCACTGAAATAAAAACATATTTTCTTGTCACCAGCATTCTTTTTTTCGAGTAGATACGGCACCTGAAAAATGACAATAATATAAATAATGAAATGGCTATCTCTTACCTGGACCAAAACAATAATGGCAGCCAGGAAAGTATTTAAGAATCAATACGGGAAAACAGACATTGGGCACCGCCAGCGGTGCCCTTTTGGGATCAGATGCTGTGGATCGCAAACAACAACGAGTTACGTTGGTGGTTGAGAACGCACTTCCTGATGGTATGGATACGCATATTACGACGCGATTGTCCTTCAAGCCAACGTGCTTTACGGCGGCTAGCCTGACGCAGCATCCGCCAGCGTCCCACTTCCGTTCTACTACGCTTCATGTTAACTACTCTTCCAGTCACTGAGCGGCCATTATAACGCCAGACCGAATGCAGACCAGTGGTTTTCCCGTGTTTTTATTTGCCAGATTAATCCTGATGCGTAAACTCTTAACAATACGCTTTCAAAAGGATTTTTAAATTTATGACAACCTTCTACACCGTGGTGAGTTGGCTGGTCATTCTGGGTTACTGGGTACTCATTGCTGGCGTAACGTTACGCATTCTGATGAAGCGACGCGCAGTGCCCTCCGCAATGGCCTGGCTGTTGATCATCTACATTCTGCCATTGGTAGGAATTATTGCTTATCTGTCTTTTGGTGAACTTCACCTGGGTAAGCGACGTGCCGAACGCGCCCGGGCGATGTGGCCTTCAACCGCCAAATGGCTGAACGACCTCAAGGCCTGCAAGCATATTTTTGCCCAGGAAAACAGCAGCGTCGCCTCTTCGTTGTTTAAACTGTGCGAGCGTCGTCAGGGAATAGCCGGCGTAAAGGGAAACCAGCTGCAGTTGCTCACCAGTTCAGATGACGTGATGCAGGCGCTGATCCGTGATATTCAACTGGCGCGCCACAACATCGAAATGGTGTTCTACATATGGCAGCCAGGCGGTATGGCCGATCAGGTAGCCGAGTCGTTAATGGCTGCCGCGAGGCGTGGCATTCACTGTCGCCTGATGTTGGACTCCGCAGGCAGCGTGGCGTTCTTCCGCAGCCCTTGGGCGGCGATGATGCGTAACGCAGGTATCGAGGTTGTAGAAGCGCTGAAGGTGAACCTGATGCGTGTATTTTTACGCCGTATGGACCTGCGTCAGCACCGCAAAATGATAATGATCGATAACTACATTGCTTATACCGGCAGCATGAACATGGTCGACCCGCGTTTCTTCAAACAAGATGCGGGCGTCGGGCAATGGGTTGATTTAATGGCGAGAATGGAAGGTCCTGTCGCCACTGCTATGGGCATTGTCTATTCCTGCGACTGGGAAATTGAGACCGGAAAGCGCATTTTGCCTCCGCCACCGGACGTCAATATCATGCCGTTTGAGCAGGCCAGCGGCCACACCATTCACACTATCGCCTCGGGTCCTGGTTTCCCTGAAGATTTGATTCATCAGGCGCTGCTAACCGCTGCTTATTCAGCGCGTGAATATTTAATTATGACCACCCCCTACTTCGTCCCCAGCGACGACCTGTTGCACGCGATCTGCACGGCGGCGCAGCGTGGGGTTGACGTCAGTATCATTCTTCCACGTAAAAATGACTCCCTGCTGGTTGGCTGGGCAAGCCGGGCCTTTTTCACCGAGCTGCTGGCGGCTGGCGTTAAAATTTATCAGTTCGAAGGTGGCTTGCTGCACACCAAGAGCGTACTGGTCGATGGCGAGCTGAGCCTGGTCGGTACGGTTAACCTGGATATGCGCAGTCTGTGGCTCAATTTTGAAATCACGCTGGTCATTGATGATGCCGGATTCGGTGGCGATCTCGCGGCAGTGCAGGATGATTATATTTCGCGTTCCCGCCTGCTTGATGCCCGTTTGTGGGTAAAACGACCACTCTGGCAGCGGATAGCAGAGCGACTGTTTTACTTCTTTAGTCCGTTGCTGTAAAACGTGCCCATCAGACAGTAAACAGGTAGTCATTATGGATATGGATTTGAACAATCGCCTGACCGAAGACGAAACGCTTGAGCAGGCTTACGACATTTTTCTCGAACTGGCTGCGGACAATCTGGATCCAGCCGACATCATTCTGTTCAATTTGCAGTTTGAAGAGCGTGGCGGTGCCGAGTTGTTCGATCCGGCAGAAGACTGGCAGGAGCATGTTGATTTTGACCTGAACCCAGACTTCTTTGCCGAAGTGGTGATTGGTCTGGCAGATACAGAAGACGGCGAGATTAACGATATTTTCGCGCGCGTTTTATTATGTCGCGAAAAAGATCATAAGCTCTGCCATATTCTCTGGCGCGAATAATCAGACAAAAAAGCTGCTCTCGCAGCTTTTTTCATTTTTAACCCGGCAGTTTACTTCCACAGCGGTTACAAAATTGCGCACTATGTTCGTGCTGCGTCTGCTGGCACTGCGGACATTTTCGTTGGTGCCCGCGCTGCTGGAACGCACTGCTCATGTGCGTGGTAATCAATCCCGTCGGTATCGCAATCACCGAGTAACCAATCAGGATAAGCACGGACGCCACCATGCGCCCCAACGGGGTGTGCGGCGTGATATCGCCATAGCCGACGGTTGTTACAGTAACAATCGCCCAATACACCGACGCATTCAGCGTAGTAAACCCATATTTTGGCCCTTCAATCAGATACATCATCGCGCCAAAAACCACCATCAGGATGGCAATAAAGGAATAGAACAGCATCAGCTGATGTCGGGCGCTTTTTAACGCATTCCAGAACACCCGCAGAGAAGGCATAAAGCGCAGCAGCTTGAGAATACGCAGGACGCGCAGGACACGCATCGCTCGCCAGGCGAAAACATAGCTCAGACTGATTTCCGGCCATAGCCACATCACATACAGCGGCAGAATGGTGGCAAGGTCAATTATCCCCCAGAAGCTGAACACATATTTAGCGGGGTTAGCCCAGCAACATAAGCGCAGAAGATATTCGAGGGTGAAGACCAGAGTAATGAAGATCTCCAGCCAGACAAAAACGCGCCATTCCTCAAAGGTTAAATGGTATTGCGTCCCTACTCCGGACTCAATGAAGATAACGATAACGCTGAGCAAGGCAAATAGCGCGCACATACCTTCAAAGCGACGCCCTGAACGGGTATTTAAATCAAATAATTTGCGATAGAGCGCACGGCGGACAGAAGAGACTAAACCTGGCACAGATACCTCACCAAAAAAAGGGCTGACCTTTGTCAGCCCTCAGGATTATAGCGGGTCTACTTTCAGGCAGGAAACTGCATGTCGGAAACTTCCTTCCAGAACCGGGCGCGTTTTTGCGCATTCCGGTCCAGCAATCGGACAGCGCGTACGGAACACGCAACCGGAAGGAGGATTAATCGGGGACGGTAACTCGCCTTCCAGCAACTGAATAACCTTATTCCTTTCCTGATCCGGATCGGGGATTGGCACCGCAGACATCAGCGCTTTGGTATAAGGATGTAGCGGGTTATGGTACACCTCGTCATAAGTCCCTAATTCCACCGCATGTCCGAGATACATAACCAGCACACGGTCGGAGATGTGTTTAACCACCGCGAGGTCGTGGGCAATGAAGATTAACGATAATCCCATTTCGCGCTGAAGCTGTTGCAGCAGGTTAACCACCTGGGCCTGGATTGATACATCCAGCGCCGAAACCGGTTCATCGCAGATAATCAACTTCGGTTCGAGGATCAGCGCGCGGGCAATACCAATACGCTGACACTGGCCACCGGAAAACTCATGTGGGTAGCGGTTAATCAGGTTAGGCAGTAGTCCAACCTTCATCATCATCGCCTTCACACGGTCGCGGACTTCCTGACCAGGAAGATTCGGATGATAAGTTCGCAGCGGTTCGGCAATGATTTCACCAATGGTCATGCGCGGGTTTAACGATGCCAGCGGATCCTGGAAAATCATCTGGATATCGCTGCGCACTTCCCGCCACTCATCGGGTTTCATACCCAGTAAATCTTTACCCAGCCAGGCAACCTTTCCATCGGTGGCCTTCACCAGGCCGATAATCGCACGGGCAAAGGTCGATTTCCCGCAGCCTGATTCACCGACCACGCCCAGGGTTTCGCCCTCATACAGTCGCAGGGTTACGCCATCAACCGCCTTCAGGGTTTTAGACGGTTGCCAGAACCACTGTTTGCCATCTTTAATATCGAAATGGACTTTAAGGTCGGCAATCTCAAGGAGCACTTTACGTTGTTCGGTCACCGTATTCATACCAGTTCCTCCACCGGCTTAAAGCAGGCACGCAGACGGCCTGGGCTAAATTCCTCCAGTGGCGGAGCACTGCTACAGATTTCCATCGCATGCGGGCAACGCGGCTGGAATGGACAACCTTTTGGTAGACGCAGTAGGTTCGGTGGGTTGCCAGGGATAGTGAGCATCTCTTCCCCTTCGGCATCCAGACGAGGTACGGCATTTAGCAAACCAATCGAATACGGATGAACGGGTTTATAAAAGACATCCCGTGCACTGCCGTATTCCATAGTACGTCCGGCATACATCACCAGGACTTTATCGCAAATACCGGCAACAACCCCCAGATCGTGGGTGATCATGATAATCGCGGTGTTGAATTCACTTTTCAGTTCATTCAGCAGCGTCATAATTTGCGCCTGTACCGTCACATCGAGCGCAGTGGTTGGTTCATCGGCAATCAGTAATTTGGGCCTGCACAGCAGCGCCATGGCGATCATTACGCGCTGACGCATACCACCGGAGAATTCATGCGGATACATTTTCATACGCTTACGCGCTTCTGGCATCTTCACCGCATCCAGCATTCTGACCGACTCGTCAAAAGCTTCCGCTTTGCTCATGCCTTTATGCAGCATCAGAACTTCCATCAACTGCTCCCCGACCCGCATGTACGGATTGAGAGACGTCATCGGGTCCTGGAAAATCATCGAGATTTGCTCGGCGCGCAGTTTGTTCAGTTCACGTTCCGGTAAATTCAGAATTTCACGCCCGTTGAACGTTGCGGAGCCCCCGATACGACCATTCGCCGCCAGCAGCCCCATCAGGGCAAAGGCCGTCTGCGATTTACCCGAACCGGATTCCCCGACAATACCCAGCGTTTCTCCGGCTCGCAGAGAAAAGTTTAAATCGTTGACCGCAGTTACATCGCCGTCGGGGGTAGCAAACGTCACGCGCAGATCTTTTACGTTCAGCAGTGCGTTAGCCTGTTGTTGCGCGAGCGGCGCGGTTGAGGTTTCAATTACGCTCATGGCTGCACTCCTTAACGGTCTTTCGGGTCGAGGGCATCACGCAGGCCATCGCCAATAAAGTTAAAACAGAACAAAGTGACCACCAGGAAACCTGCCGGGAACAGCAGCAGCCATGGTGAGACTTCCATAGAGTTGGCACCATCACTGAGCAGCGCGCCCCAGCTACTTAACGGTTCCTGTGTACCTAGTCCCAAAAAGCTCAGGAAGGATTCAAACAGGATCATGCTAGGCACCAGCAATGAAGCGTAAACCACCACCACACCCAACACGTTCGGCACAATATGGCGGATAACGATACGCACGGTAGACACCCCACCGACTTGCGCCGCCTCAATAAACTCTTTGCGCTTCAGGCTCAGCGTTTGTCCACGCACGATACGCGCCATATCCAGCCAGGAGACCATTCCGATAGCGACAAAAATCAGCAGGATATTTTGTCCAAAGAAGGTCACTAGCAGAATCACGAAGAACATGAACGGGAAGGAGTTGAGGATTTCCAGCAGACGCATCATCACCGAGTCGATTTTACCGCCGAGATAGCCCGACAGAGAGCCGTACAGCGTACCGACTACTACCGCGACCAGCGCCGCGGCAATGCCGACCATCAGCGAGATACGCCCGCCAATCGCCACGCGCACCAACAGGTCGCGTCCCGACGAGTCAGTACCGAAATAGTGGCCTGATTCTGTATCCGGCGCGCTAGACATCATGCCCCAGTCGGTATCAAAGTAGGTAAACTGCGACAGCATCGGTGCCAGCGTTACGAACAGCGCAATAATTACCAGCACCACCAGGCTTGCTACCGCCGCGCGGTTATGCATAAAGCGTCGACGCGCGTCCTGCCACAGGCTGCGGCCTTCGACCTCCAGCTTTTCACTGAAATTCTCCAGCGCCTCGCTGTTTTTCTTACTTAACATCATAGCGAGCTCCAGTATCAGTAACGAATTTTCGGGTCGATAACGGCATACAGCACATCGACAATCGCGTTAAACACGATGGTCAGCGTACCCACCAGTATGGTCAGGCTAAGAACCAGCGAATAGTCGCGGTTTAACGCCCCATTGACGAACAACTGGCCAATACCCGGCAAACCATAAATGGTTTCAATAACCATCGAACCGGTGATAATGCCGACAAATGCCGGTCCCATATAGGACAACACTGGCAACAGCGCAGGTTTCAACGCATGGCGGAAAATAATCCGCCGCATCGGCAGCCCTTTAGCGCGTGCGGTACGAATAAAGTTAGAGTGCAGTACTTCAATCATCGAACCGCGAGTAATACGGGCAATACTGGCGATGTAGGCCAGTGACAAGGCCACCATCGGCAGGATCATAAATTTCAGCGCCCCGCCGTTCCAGCCCCCGCCGGGTAGCCATTTCAAGGTTATGGCAAATATCATGACCAATAAGGGAGCGACCACGAAACTGGGGATAACCACCCCGGTCATTGCCACCCCCATCACCGTATAGTCCCAACGTGTATTTTGCTTCAGCGCGGCTATCACTCCGGCGCTAACACCGACGAGTACCGCCAGAATAAAGGCTGCCGCACCCAGCTTCGCAGAAACCGGGAAGCTCGAGGCAACGAGGTCGTTAACCGTGTAGTCTTTATATTTAAAGGATGGTCCAAAATCGCCGTGCGCCAGCTGTTTCAGATAGCTGAAGTACTGCGTCGAGATGGGATCGTTAAGATGATATTTCGCTTCAATATTCGCCAGCACCTCTGGCGGTAACGCGCGTTCCCCGGTGAATGGGCTTCCGGGCGCAAGGCGCATCATAAAGAATGAAATCGTAATAAGAATAAACAGCGTCGGAATCGCTTCCAGACAGCGACGTAATATAAATTTTAACATTGCCCGTACCTTCTGGCGTGTGCCTTTATACCCGTCATACTTCAAGCTGCAAGTGCGTTGGCTTTACTCGCTCACGCCAGTCACTTACTTAAGTAAGTGACTGGCGATTCGCTGCGTTGCCGCCTTCCTGCAACGTGAATTATTTAGGGTATACCTCTCTTTGTCTAAAGAGGTATATATAGTTCGAAGAAAAAGACACTGTGGGGCAACATGATTGCCCCACGTCTTGCCATTAATGCTTGATAATATACAAGTCTTTAACGTGGATATTATCCATCGGGTCTTTACCGGAGTATCCGCCAACCCATGGTTTCACCAGGCGGGCGTTAACATAGTAATAAACCGGTACAATCGCAGAATCTTTATCCAGCTGCTGTTCCGCTTTCGAATACAGTTCGCTGCGCTGCGCTTCATCCGTCACTTTCAGCGTATCCGCAATCAGCTTATCAAATGCCGGGCTCTTATAGTGGACGGTATTATTGGAGCTGTCGGACAGCACCATATTCAGGAAGGACGTCGGTTCGTTATAGTCCGCACACCAGCCTGCACGTGAAACATCATAGTTGCCCTGATGGCGCGTATCGAGGAACGTTTTCCATTCCTGGTTTTCCAGCTTCACATTAGCACCCAGATTTTTCTTCCAGATAGATGCCGCGGCAATAGCCAGCTTCTTATGCAGGTCTGAGGTGTTATACAGCAGATCAAAGGTCAGCGGTTTCTCAGCGGTATATCCGGCCTCAGCCAGCAGTTTCTTCGCTTCTTCATTACGTTTTTCCTGAGACCACTTGAACCACTCTGGCTCAACCAGTTTCGCACCATCGGTGTATGGAGGAGTAAAGCTATATGCTGGCAGGTCACCCTGGTTTTTCACTTTATTGACGATAATGTCACGATCCAACGCCAGCTTCAGGGCGGTACGAACACGAACATCGTTGAACGGTGCTTTCTGGTTGTTGATTTCGTAATAATAGGTGCACAGATACGGGTCAACGTGGACTTCGTTCGGGATCTCTTTTTTCAGTTTCTGGAATAACTCAATCGGCATGTTGTTATAGGTCATGTCGATTTCACCGCTGCGATAGCGGTTAACGTCAGTCACTTCAGAAGAAATAGGCAGGTAGGTTACCTGGTTAATAACCGTTTTGGCGTTGTCCCAATAGTTGGTATTACGCTCAAGCACAATGCGCTCGTTCACAACCCAGTCTTTCAGTTTATACGCACCGTTAGTAACGATGTTAGCGGGCTGGGTCCACTTCTCGCCGAATTTTTCAACAGCCGCTCTGGGAACCGGTGAAACGGAAGAGTGCACTAGCAGTTTGTAGAAATAAGGAACTGGTTCGCTGAGGGTAACTTCAAAAGTATGATCGTCGAGAGCTTTTACGCCCAGATCGGTGACCGGCTTTTTACCGGCGATAATATCATCAATGTTGACAATATGACCGTACTGCAAATAACTGGCATACGGTGATGCAGTATTTGGATTAGCCAAACGTTGCCAGCTATACACGAAATCTTGCGCGGTAACAGGCGTGCCGTCAGACCACTTAGCATCTTTACGCAGATGGAATGTCCAGACTTTAAAATCTTTATTTTCCCATTTTTCAGCCACGCCAGGCGATGGTTTGCCATCGACATCACTGATTAATAAACCTTCAAACAGGTCACGGTTAATGTTGGATTCAGGTACACCTTCGATTTTGTGGGGATCGAGTGATTGCACTTCCGAACCGTTATTACGCACCAGAGTCTGCTTTTCAGCAAGCTGCACACCCGCTGGCACTACTGCCGCCGTGGCAACATTTCCAGCGACTAGCGCAGTTAAGATCCCCGCAGCTACTAAACTTTTTTTAGTGATGTTAGTCATTGTGTTGTACTCCCTCATTATTATGGCTGGTTTTTTAACCAGACTGTTAATCCTGTCAGGATCCCTGTACGGCACCGGAGATTTTCTGCCGTCAGGTGGTTTATTGTTTTACTGCTTGCTATCACCGACTTTATTTATTCTGGCGATTCGTATGACCGCCTTGCGTCGATTCTCTACGTGCCTCCCCTGCCGGAAACACGCTATTACCCTGTTGAGAGAAACTAACTGCAAATGATTCTCATCAACGTGAATTCTTCTGCATAATACCTGGCCGGAAAGTATCAAATGCGTTTCTTAACCGCCAATACATTTTACAAATTTGTTAACCAATTCTCTTTTATTGGAAATAAATCTCACTTAAAAAGTCTTACGAATGAAGATTTATTATGGAAAGTTCACAAAAATCAATGCATTATGTCGACCATGGTGTTAACCATCCTGTCCGAAGTCAACGCCATGTCAAAATGCACATAAATTTAACAATTGGTTATTAATTAGCACATTCATCTGAAATAAAGGCTGAAATAACTAATAACATTTCGATAATCCTTCAGCAAGCCCCAGAGTATGATGTTAATAAAATAACAGCAGTATCGGTCTTCGCCGGGCGTACTGGGACGTGTTATATCTTTAGAATCAATGGCTAACAGGAGAGTTAATCATCAGCATTTTTTATTATTGCTCTGCTGATTTTCAACTTTAGTGAGAAGTTTTACTGATAATGAAAGGAAACGGAGCCGGACACGACTCCGTTTGCACAGAAGAGAGGTTTCAGGCCAGCAAACCAGGGAAAATGGATTTGATGCCTGTAACGATAAATTCGATACCCAAAGCCATTAACAGCAGTCCCATAATACGCGTAATGACGTTGATACCGGTTTGGCCCAACAGACGCACTAACCATGGTGCCATGCGGAACAGCCCCCAGCAGCACAGGGCAAACAACGCAATCGCTACAAAAAAGCCAAACAGGTTAATCGCGCTATGATACCGCGTACCCCAAACAATAGTTGAGCTTATCGCCCCCGGCCCCGCCATCAACGGCAATGCCAACGGCACAACGCCGATACTTTCACGGATTGCGGTTTCTGATTTTTCCTGTTTGTTTTGTTTATCTTCCCCTAGTTTTCCGCTAATCATTGACATCGCGATAGTCACAACCAGAATGCCGCCAGCGATCCTGAACGAGTCAATTGAGATGCCGAAGAGTTGCAGAATACCATCACCAAGAAACAGCGAAGTCCACAGGATGATTGCGACCGATAGGTTTGCCGTGAGGTTGGTTTTGTTTCGTGCTGCGGCAGTTTGATAGCTGGTCATACTGATAAAGACGGGGATGATCCCTACCGGGTTGACCAACGCAAATAACCCAATGAAAAATTTAAAATAGACAGGAAAATCAAATAGCGTTTGGATCACGGTTAGCTCCGAAGCGTTAGCCGGATAAAATGAGTCATAAAAATTGATAAAATCCGCGCTGAAGATACGCCTTTTGTCAGCATACTTCACCTTCTATCTGCGTATATCAATGTAAATACGCTACCAATACTCAGTGTTATTAATATGTATTAAATATGCTAATGTTATTAGCATTCATTACGTCAATTTATTAACACTTAACGAGAAACGCTAAAAGGGTCTGCTGAAAGGTGTCAGCTTTGCGAATTTTTGATCCAGATCACGCAATTACTACTCAGAAGTGAGTAATCTTGCTTACGCCACCTGGAGGTAACGCGTTAGAGTTAACAGGCGCTAGCGTATAAGCTCTTTTAGTAAATCAAAGTAAAGTGGACGTTAATTAACCGTTTGATTTTCAAACCATTACACAAATTTTCGTCGGTCTGTCTATACTCTCGTATCGAGCAGATGATTTACTAAAAAAGTTTAACATTATCAGGAGAGCATCATGGCTGTTACTAATGTCGCTGAACTTAACGCACTTGTAGAGCGCGTAAAAAAAGCCCAGCGTGAATATGCCAGTTTCACTCAAGAACAGGTTGACAAAATCTTCCGTGCCGCCGCTCTGGCTGCCGCAGACGCTCGAATTCCTCTCGCGAAAATGGCCGTTGCCGAATCCGGCATGGGTATTGTCGAAGATAAAGTGATTAAAAACCACTTCGCTTCTGAATACATTTACAACGCTTACAAAGATGAAAAAACCTGTGGTGTGCTGTCTGAAGACGACACTTTTGGTACCATTACCATTGCTGAACCGATTGGTATCATCTGCGGTATCGTTCCAACCACTAACCCGACTTCTACTGCAATCTTCAAATCACTGATCAGCCTGAAGACCCGTAACGCCATCATCTTCTCTCCGCATCCGCGCGCAAAAGATGCAACTAACAAAGCAGCTGACATCGTTCTGCAAGCAGCAATCGCTGCTGGCGCACCGAAAGATCTGATCGGCTGGATCGATCAACCTTCCGTTGAACTGTCTAACGCGCTGATGCACCACCCGGACATCAACCTGATCCTTGCGACCGGTGGTCCAGGCATGGTTAAAGCGGCATACAGCTCCGGTAAACCAGCTATCGGCGTAGGCGCAGGTAACACCCCTGTGGTTATCGACGAAACCGCTGATATCAAACGTGCTGTTGCATCTGTTCTGATGTCTAAAACCTTCGATAACGGCGTAATCTGTGCTTCTGAGCAGTCTGTCGTCGTGGTTGACTCTGTATATGATGCAGTACGTGAGCGTTTTGCGACTCACGGCGGCTACATGCTGCAGGGCAAAGAGCTGAAAGCAGTCCAGGACGTTATCCTGAAAAATGGCGCGCTGAACGCAGCTATCGTTGGTCAGCCAGCATACAAGATTGCTGAACTGGCAGGCTTCTCAGTACCAGAAACCACTAAGATTCTGATCGGTGAAGTGAAGGTTGTCGACGAAAGCGAACCGTTTGCTCACGAAAAACTGTCTCCGACGCTGGCAATGTACCGTGCGAAGGACTTCGAAGACGCTGTCATTAAAGCTGAAAAACTGGTTGCGATGGGCGGTATCGGCCATACTTCTTGCCTGTACACTGACCAGGACAACCAGCCAGAGCGTGTTGCTTACTTCGGTCAGATGATGAAAACCGCACGTATCCTGATTAACACCCCGGCCTCTCAGGGTGGTATCGGTGACCTTTACAACTTCAAACTCGCACCTTCCCTGACACTGGGTTGTGGTTCCTGGGGTGGTAACTCCATCTCTGAAAACGTTGGTCCTAAGCACCTGATCAACAAGAAAACCGTTGCTAAGCGAGCTGAAAACATGTTGTGGCACAAACTTCCGAAATCTATCTACTTCCGTCGTGGCTCTCTGCCAATCGCACTGGATGAAGTGATTACCGATGGTCACAAACGTGCGCTGATCGTGACCGACCGCTTCCTGTTCAACAACGGTTATGCAGACCAGATCACCTCCGTTCTGAAAGCTGCTGGCGTTGAAACCGAAGTGTTCTTTGAAGTTGAAGCTGACCCGACTCTGACCGTTGTTCGCAAAGGTGCTGAGCTGGCTAACTCCTTCAAACCAGACGTAATCATCGCGCTGGGTGGTGGTTCCCCGATGGACGCCGCGAAAATCATGTGGGTTATGTATGAGCACCCGGAAACTCACTTCGAAGAACTGGCGCTGCGCTTTATGGACATCCGTAAACGTATCTACAAGTTCCCGAAAATGGGCGTGAAAGCGAAGATGGTTGCAGTTACCACCACTTCCGGTACCGGTTCTGAAGTGACTCCGTTTGCGGTTGTTACTGACGATGCAACTGGGCAGAAATACCCGCTGGCAGACTACGCGCTGACTCCGGATATGGCGATTGTTGACGCCAACCTGGTTATGGATATGCCGAAGTCCCTGTGTGCGTTCGGTGGTCTGGATGCCGTAACTCACGCTCTGGAAGCTTACGTTTCAGTACTGGCTTCTGAGTTCTCTGACGGTCAGGCTCTGCAAGCGCTGAAATTGCTGAAAGAAAACCTGCCTGCGTCTTACCATGAAGGTTCTAAGAACCCGGTAGCGCGTGAGCGTGTACACAGTGCAGCGACTATCGCCGGTATCGCGTTTGCTAACGCCTTCCTGGGTGTATGTCACTCAATGGCGCACAAACTGGGTTCTCAGTTCCACATTCCTCACGGTCTGGCGAACGCCCTGCTGATCAGCAACGTTATTCGCTATAACGCGAACGACAACCCGACTAAACAGACTGCATTCAGCCAGTACGACCGTCCGCAGGCACGCCGTCGCTACGCTGAAATCGCAGACCATCTGGGTCTGAGCGCACCGGGCGACCGTACTGCCGCGAAAATCCAGAAACTGCTGGGCTGGTTGGAAGAAATCAAAGCTGAACTGGGTATTCCTAAGTCTATCCGTGAAGCTGGCGTTCAGGAAGCTGACTTCCTGGCACACGTGGACAAACTGTCTGAAGACGCGTTTGACGACCAGTGTACTGGTGCTAACCCACGTTACCCGCTGATTGCTGAACTGAAACAGATTCTGCTGGATACCTACTACGGTCGCGAGTACAGCGAAGACCAGACTGCCGCTAAGACTGAAGCAGTAGCTGCACCGAAAGCAGAAAAGAAAGCGAAGAAATCCGCTTAATTTGCTCAGATAAGTTTTAGTTTCACCATAAACGGTCCCAGTTGGGACCGTTTTTTTTCGTCTTGTGTTATGAAAATCGGGTGATACGCAATCTAGCCGTGTGAATAGAATGGCACTGTAAGAGATGTATTCAGGAAGATGTGAGAATAGCCATCAGAAGAGAGTCTGACAGGGTAGAGAACATTGGCGAAGGTTCCAGCCTACCCTGCGTTTATAAGCGCTCAGAAGCGTACAGGGTTAATCGTGGCTGTGTCGTTCTTGTATCGCCGTCAGAGAGCCCTCAGACTGCGCTTGTTTGTAGTGTTTACGACATACCGACACATAGCGTTCATTCCCGCCGATAACCACCTGCTCGCCCTCGTTATAAGGTCTTCCAGCCTGATCAAGGCGTAATACCATGCTGGCCTTACGGCCACAGAAACAAATGGTCTTTAATTCAACCAGTTTATCTGACCACGCAAGCAGGTATTCGCTGCCACCAAATAACTCACCACGAAAATCAGTGCGTAAGCCGTAACACAAAACAGGAATATCCAGTTGATCGACAACTTCAGATAATTCATAAACCTGTTGTCGGGTCAGAAACTGAGACTCATCGACCAGTACACAGTGAATTCTTTGCTGCGCATTCTCGGCGCGAATCTCTTCGAACAATGATGAATTTTGGTTAAACAATTTTGCAGGTGACGACAGACCTATACGCGAACTTACTTTTCCAGCACCAAAACGGTCATCAATTTCCGCTGTATATACAACGGCACGCATCCCACGTTCCTGATAATTGTACGAAGATTGCAACAATGCAGTCGACTTACCTGCGTTCATTGCAGAATAGTAAAAATATAGTTGTGCCATTGACCGAAGGCCCTCACCCGGGGAAATAAATATGGGCTGGATTGTATCATATTTCACGAACATGTCGGTGTAGCGTTGGTCGCAAAGGCGTATAAATGAGCGGGCAAGCTCGCACAGTGCCGCCTGAATTTAAGTAACGGATAGTGAGAGAGCATACAACCATCGACCAAACAGCCTGTGCTCGGACGCGTATATACACACTCTTTCACAAATAGTGCTCATGAAATTTATCAATGTCACTTATCATCATACGGCAATAAAGAAACCCTTCCCATATTGTTATTGAATCTACCCACTGTCGCCATGTATTAGCGAATTCACGTAAGCAAAACTAATACAAAAGGTTGAAATCACTGCAAAGAGATACTATTTGTACACCATAAAATGTGACCTGAATCTTGAATTTTTACTCTCAGCCGCTGAGAAGCCCCCTCGCCAATAAGCCTTTTTTATGCCCAACATCATGGGGAATTTAAGACAGGAGAATTAATTCTGATACTAAATAAAGCGCAATTTTGAATTCCTTACATTCCTGGCTATTGCACAACTGAATTTATCGCTCTATTATTAGCTCAACAAACCACCCCAATATAAGTTTGAGATTACTACAATGAGCGAAGCACTTAAAATTCTGAACAACATCCGTACTCTTCGTGCGCAGGCAAGAGAATGCACTCTGGAAACGCTTGAAGAAATGCTGGAAAAATTAGAAGTTGTAGTTAGCGAGCGTCGCGAAGAAGAAAGCGCTGCTGCTGCTGAAGTTGAAGAACGTACTCGTAAACTGCAACAATATCGTGAAATGCTGATAGCTGACGGCATTGATCCGAACGAATTGCTGAATAGCATGGCTGCTGTTAAATCTGGCACCAAAGCTAAGCGCGCTGCACGTCCGGCTAAATATAGCTATGTTGACGAAAACGGTGAAACTAAAACCTGGACTGGCCAGGGTCGTACACCGGCAGTGATCAAAAAAGCGATGGAAGAACAAGGTAAACAACTGGACGACTTCCTGATCAAGGAATAATTCAGAAATAGTTTGCTTAAAATCCCGCCAGTGGCGGGATTTTTTTTACCGGTACTTCGCTCAACCCTACCCGGATTAGGTATAAAAAAACGGCGCTGTTAATACAGCGCCGTTCTGACCAGATAATACCAGAAGGTTACTTCTTAATACCCATCTCGTCTTCCAGCCAGGCTTTAAATTCGGCGCCGAGAGTATTATGGCGAATACCATATTCAACGAACGCCTGCATATAGCCCAGTTTATTACCACAGTCATGGCTTTTGCCCTTCATGTGATAAGCTTCAACCGTCTCTTTTTCAATCAGCATATCGATAGCATCTGTCAGCTGAATTTCATCACCCGCTCCCGGAGGGGTTTTAGCCAGCAGAGGCCAGATATCGGCACTAAGAACGTAACGACCCACAACGGCCAGATTAGAAGGCGCAACATCAGCTTTTGGTTTTTCAACCACGCCAACCATCGGGACGCTTTCGCCCGGGGATAATTCAACGCCTTTACAATCAACAACGCCATAAGCCGTAACATCTTCTACCGGTTCAACCATAATCTGGCTGCTACCTGTTTCATCAAAACGATGAATCATTTCGGCAAGGTTGTCGCGGGATAAATCAGATTCGTATTCGTCAAGAATTACGTCCGGCAGGATTACAGCTACCGGTTCATCGCCAACCACAGGGTGCGCGCACAATACCGCGTGGCCCAGACCTTTAGCCAGCCCCTGACGCACCTGCATAATAGTCACATGTGGCGGGCAAATAGATTGCACTTCTTCCAGAAGCTGGCGTTTTACACGTTTTTCCAGCATCGCTTCAAGTTCAAAGCTGGTATCAAAGTGGTTTTCAATAGAATTTTTAGACGAGTGAGTTACAAGTACAATTTCAGTGATGCCCGCAGCAATACATTCGTTTACGACGTACTGAATTAATGGCTTATCAACCAACGGTAGCATCTCTTTCGGGATTGCTTTCGTAGCCGGTAACATCCTGGTTCCTAATCCCGCAACCGGGATAACGGCTTTTTTGACTTTTGAATTAAGGGCAGCCATTTAAAACTCTCCTGGACTGTTCATGTATTGAACGTGTTCATCATTCTGTATCGCATCCGAGTATATCAGTACAGCGACAAGCTTCTGGTCTGAAAAGGACGCGCGTCGGTATAATTAAGATAAATACGAATAAAACTGGCGCTGATAGTAGCACTCACAGCATGGGGAGGGTGAACCAATTTCATTTACACGCCTCTCAATTGTTCATTCTGCAGACAACATCAAGCGCAGGCGACCTCCCGCCCCCCAAATTTGGCATTGCCATGACTCACAATGTTGGCTCAGCTGATTAAGATACGTATTACCTAAGGTACCCAGCGGAACGCCATTGCTGATTTGCACTTGGTGGGAACCTGTATTTAATGTCGCATTCAGCCCTGCCGATACCAGAATCAGATTTTTTAATCCGCTGTGGTAATACCCCACCAGCAAGGGAAACTGCCCTGGTAAATTGGCTTGCCGCAACAGATGATTTACCTGTTTCAATAATGTACCTAGCTCTGGCAGTCGCTGATTTTGTTGTGTCAGTTGCTCCTGCAGTAAACCATTAAATAGCGCCCTCAGTAATAATGCAGCCAGCACGCCATTATCCCCTGCCCGCGTCACATCAAGGCAATAGAATGCAAGGTCATGATCAGACAGCGGAGCAATATCCAACACCAGCCCCGGTTGGTCGGCTGCCACCAATTGTCGATAGTTAATGCGACAGTGCGAGATCACTTGCGACACTGGAGGCTGTAATTCTTTTAGCAACTTCGCAGCTGCAGCAGGATCGTCCACCATCGCATCCCAGTCGCGAAACAGCCGTTCTTCTTCTTCAACGCGTGAATTAAACATGTTGGGATAAAGACATGCAAAGACGGTTTCTCGCAAGCGATTAAGGTCTTTCACCGGCTTCAACAGGACATCATCCACACCGAGTCGTAGCGCTTTGGCTATGTCGGACATGTTTTCCGTCGCAGAAATCACCAGTATCGGGGTCTGATCGCCACGATTGCGTAAATACTCAACCAGTTTGAGACCGTTCATTCTTGGCATAGCCAGGTCGCAGATCATCAGGTCGGGTTTAAAATGCCCAAGCAAGTCCAGTGCTTCAAGTCCGTCACCAGCTACCGCCGTTGTCGCTCCCAAAGAGGAAAACCATGAGTCCATGAGTGAGCGAAATACCGGCTCATCCTCAACGATAAGAATCTGTTTTCCGACCAATGGCTGCGTCATATTCTCCCCCCTGACTGGCTTTAATAAATAGTGGCATGCTATTGCCACTCACGCCTGTCAGAATTAGCTTAAGTGTTGATAAAAAATGCGTTAGACGTTGGTTTTCACCAGGGGTAGAAGCTCATCCATTTTCTTCTCGACCGCTAACTGCCCGGCAGCAATTGCCGCACTGGCGCGGTGAAAATCCAGCGTGGATATTTGTGGACAAAACGGCTGAATCAGAATGTCTGGAGGGTCACCGGCCATGCGGTTACGTTTCAGTCGGTTTTCCAGAACCTGAATAGACGTCGTCATAATCTCCATCGCCGTGGGCGCAGTTACTGCACGCCTGGCAGTAATGTTGCTCAAGCGTTCTTTCAGACGGGCATGCCATGAGAGTTCGTCAGCATCATCACCCGATTCGGCATCGCTATTGACGTTGAAGGAGAGTAAATCTTGTTGCATGAGATGCGCATCGTGTTGCAGGTCGACCGCAATAACAATATCGGCCCCCAACGCGCGAGTCAGGGAGACAGGGACAGGATTCACCACCGCACCATCGACCAGCCAGTAACCATTGTGCGCCACAGGTGACATCAGGCCAGGAATACTGCAGGAGGCCCGGACAGCCAGATGTAAATCACCTTCGGTGAACCAAAGTTCCCGACCCGTACTCAGATTGGTGGCCACTGTTGCGAAACGGCGAGTACATTGCTCAATTGCTTCTACCGGCATCACATTACGGTACTGATTGAATACCCGTTCACCGCGCAGTAAACCTCCCCTGCGCCACGAGAGATCCATCAGCCGTAAAACATCCCAATAGCTGAAAGAACAGACCCACTTTTCGAGAGCAGGCAGCTTATTGCAGGCGTAGGCAGCGCCAACCAACGAACCGATGGAGCACCCTGCCACGATATCAACATCAATGCCCATATGCTTAAGGGCTTTAATAACGCCAATATGCGACCAACCTCGCGCTGCGCCGGAACCTAGCGCCAGCCCAATTTTTATTTTTCTCATTATACGTACAAACTTCCCCTGGCTTGCAGACGTAGCAACATCGCTACCGCTCAGTTAACATAGTGCCACTCTGGCGTTTTTACGCCGTTTTTATATTCCAGGGAGTACTTTGTGTCTCAGCTTTGTCCCTGTGGTAGCGCTGTCGAGTATAGCCTATGTTGCTACCGTTATGTGTCCGGCGCGCAAGTAGCACCTACGCCGTCACACCTCATGCGTTCTCGTTACTGTGCTTTTGTGATGAAAGACGCAGATTACCTTATCAGGACCTGGCATCCGGATTGTCATGCGGCCGAGTTTCGCGACGACATTATCGCAGGATTTACTCATACCGAATGGCTTGGACTGACCGTTTTTGAACAAGAGACGGCAGACACAGAAAATATCGGCTATGTCAGTTTTGTCGCACGGTTTTCTGAACAAGGTAAAACAGGTGCAATTATCGAGCGCTCTCGTTTTTTAAAAGAAAACGGTCAGTGGTACTATATAGACGGTACACGCCCTCAAATTGGACGAAACGATACCTGCCCTTGTGGCTCAGGTAAAAAATTTAAAAAGTGCTGCGGCTAATCAACGCCCGACAGTATCAATTTTGCAAACATTCTCAACAGGATCACCGCTGCAAATGCATTCATTACAACGAAAAGTGCTGCGTACTATTTGCCCGGACCAAAAAGGTCTGATCGCGCGCATTACAAATATCTGTTACAAGCATGAACTGAACATCGTGCAGAACAATGAGTTTGTGGACCACCGTACCGGACGCTTTTTTATGCGCACCGAACTGGAGGGCATTTTTAACGACGTCACGCTGCTTGCCGATCTGGACAGCGCCTTACCTGAAGGCTCGATTCGTGAATTAACCCCAGCAGGCCGCCGCCGCATCGTCATTTTGGTCACCAAGGAAGCGCATTGTCTGGGCGATTTATTAATGAAGGCCAATTATGGCGGGCTGGATGTTGAAATCGCCGCTGTGATCGGCAATCACGAGACCTTGCGTCCTCTGGTTGAACGGTTTGATATTCCGTTTGAGCTGGTGAGCCATGAAGGTTTAACACGTGACGAACATGATCAGAAAATGGCTGATGCTATCGACGCCCACCAGCCGGACTATGTCGTGCTGGCTAAATACATGCGCGTTCTGACCCCGACATTTGTTTCACGCTTTCCGAATAAAATTATCAATATTCACCATTCATTCCTGCCAGCATTCATTGGTGCTCGTCCATACCATCAGGCTTATGAGCGTGGCGTGAAGATCATCGGCGCGACGGCCCACTACGTGAATGATAACCTCGATGAAGGCCCAATCATTATGCAGGACGTGATCCATGTTGATCACACCTACACTGCCGAAGATATGATGCGCGCGGGTCGCGACGTTGAAAAAAATGTATTAAGCCGTGCGCTATATCAGGTTCTGGCTCAACGCGTCTTTGTTTACGGTAACCGAACGATTATTCTGTAATCGATTGATAAGTTAATTGGTTACCTTTACATCTTTACGTGTAAAAATCAGGCAACCAGTTCTTTTTTATCAACGGAATGCTTTACAGGGGCGCATCATTTGATATGATGCGCCCCGCTTCCAACGGAAGCAGGCCAGTAATTAGCATTACCCCGTGGTGGGGTTCCCGAGCGGCCAAAGGGAGCAGACTGTAAATCTGCCGTCATCGACTTCGAAGGTTCGAATCCTTCCCCCACCACCATTCATTCCTGTAGATTCATAAAATTAGTATACCCCTGGTGGGGTTCCCGAGCGGCCAAAGGGAGCAGACTGTAAATCTGCCGTCATCGACTTCGAAGGTTCGAATCCTTCCCCCACCACCATCACTTCATAAAGCACCAACAGCAAATCAATCTCTAATGCCCCATATTCTGCCCATGTGGGAAGGATGAGAAGCTTCGACTAAGGTTCGATTCGAGCGTAGCGAGAAAGCGTTGCCGCAGGCAACGACCCGAAGGGCGAAGCGCGTAGCGCTGAGTAATCCTTCCCCCACCACCATCACTTCATAAAGCAACACACTCAATTCCTCAGCAATGCCTTTTATTTGCCTGATGCGCTATGCTTATCTGGCCTACGAACTCGATACGTGCCCGCTATTTGTCTGATGCGCTGCACTTATCAGGCCTACAGCGCTCGCTGATACCTTCGTAGGCCGGATAAGGCGCTTGCGCCGCCATCCGGCAAACAGGCATAAAAAAACCCCGCCGAAGCAGGGTTTTGTCATTCTCAAATATACGATTAGTGACGCGCGCGAACAATCTGGTATTTGCGTGTCAGATATTCGACCGGGACGCTCCAGATGTGTACCAGACGAGAGAATGGGAACAACAGGAACAGCGTCATACCCAGCACCAGGTGCATACGGAAAATGAACGCAACACCATCGAGATACTGAGACGCTCCGCCCTGGAAGGTCACCACTGTCTGCGCCCAGTTCACCAGCTTCATCATCTCGCTACCGTCCATATGCTGGGCGGAAAACGGAATGGTCAGCAGGCCCAGCGCACACTGGATCACCAGCAGTGAGAGGATCAGAATATCCGCTCCGGTGGTGGTGGCCCGCACGCGTGGGCTGAACAGACGACGTTTCAGCAGCAGTACGCCACCAATCAGACACATCAGGCCACTGGCACCGCCCGCAAACATTGCCATCTTTTGTTTCACTTCAAGCGGTAGCCAGGCTTCATACATCCAGTGCGGCGTCAACATGCCAAGGAAGTGCCCAGCAAAGATACCCAGGATCCCGATGTGAAACAGGTTTGACGCCAGGTTCATCCCTTTGCGATCCAGCATCTGACTGGAAGCCGCACGCCATGTATATTGCCCATAGTCATAACGCAGCCAACTGCCGATCAGAAAGACAGAACCCGCGATGTACGGATAGATGTCAAAGAAGAACGTATTCAGGAAGTGCATTAGTGCTGTCCTCCGGTGGTGATATTCAGATACTGCGGCGCAACGGCCCCGGCAAAACGACGCTGGTGAGCGGAGATTTCCGACTCGCCACACCCCTGATCGGCGAAAAATTTCACCTGCTCTTCTTCCCAGACCGCATCCAGCGCTTGTGGAGTATCATCACGGGCTTCATCCGCAATTTTTTCAGCCACTTTATCGCTGTCGATAACGGTATTCGCCAGTTTTAACAGCAGATCGAACAGCACCGCATAACGGCTTTCGCGCTGTTGCAAACGAGCGCTGAGCAGCGCCAGAATCGGCGCAATATCCTGTAAGCCACCTAGCGCTTCGCTTTTCGGCAATTGCGCAAGGTATTCCAGATACAGCGGCAGATGATCGGGAAGTTCGCGGCTGTCGAGCTGCAAACCGTGCTGCTCATACTGTGCCATCAGGTCAACCATAGCCTGACCGCGATCGCGGGATTCACCGTGAACATGTTCAAACAGCAGCAGCGATGTCGCGCGGCCACGGTCAAACAGTTCGCTGTAGGCGGCCTGCACATCCAGCATGTCCTGCGCGGTTAGATCGCGCAGGAAAACGCCCAGAGTCTGGGCATCCTCTTTATCCAGGTTCTCAGATGACGCGAGTGCATCGAAAAGTTCCTGCTGATGCTGCCACAAGGCAGCATCCGGGTACTCGAGCAGACGCGAAACAATGACGAGTTCAATCATTGGTGCGGCTCCGTTTTGCTGGTCACATCGACAGCGTCGATGCGGCGGCTGTTGAACAGATTGAATTTAGTATCAGAACCGTGGCAACCGTCGCCGAAGGTAAAGCCACAACCGCTTTTCTCCGGGAACGCGTCACGCGCCAGTTCACGATGGCTGCTCGGTACCACGAAACGATCTTCGTAGTTCGCGATTGCCAGGTAACGATACATTTCCTGTGCCTGTGCTTCGCTTAAGCCCACCTCTTCCAGCGCACGGGTATCAACTTTACCGTCAACTGTTTCCGCACGTTTGTAGTGACGCATTGCCAGCATACGTTTCAGCGCCAACAGTACCGGCTGGGTGTCGCCAGCGGTCAGCAGGTTCGCCAGGTACTGAACCGGGATACGTAGACTGTCCACATCCGGCAGAATACCGTTGCTGCCCAGCTCGCCCGCGTCGGCGGCAGACTGAATCGGTGACAATGGCGGCACGTACCAGACCATCGGCAGTGTGCGGTATTCCGGATGCAGCGGCAGCGCCAGCTTCCAGTCCATCGCCATTTTGTAAACCGGAGACTGCTGTGCGGCATCAATGACGCTCAGCGGAATACCATCTTTCAGCGCCTGTTCAATAACCGCCGGATCGTTCGGATCGAGGAACACGTCCAGCTGACGCTGGTACAGATCTTTCTCGTGCTCGGTGCTGGCCGCGCTTTCGATCGCATCTGCGTCATACAGCAGTACGCCGAGGTAACGGATACGACCTACACAGGTTTCGGAGCAAACGGTCGGCTGACCAGCTTCGATACGCGGGTAGCAGAAAATGCACTTCTCAGATTTCCCGCTCTTCCAGTTGAAGTAGATCTTCTTGTACGGGCAGCCGGTGATACACATACGCCAGCCGCGGCACTTGTCCTGGTCGATCAGCACGATGCCATCTTCTTCACGCTTGTAGATAGCGCCGCTCGGACAGGTCGCCACACACGCCGGATTAAGGCAGTGCTCACACAGACGCGGCAGGTACATCATGAAGGTGTTTTCGAACTGACCGTACATCGACTTTTGCATGTTTTCGAAGTTCTGGTCTTTGGCGCGTTTTTCAAACTCGCCGCCGAGAATTTCTTCCCAGTTAGGACCGCTGGTGATTTTATCCATTCGCTGACCGGTGATCAGCGAGCGTGGACGAGCAATCGGCTGCGCTTTGCTGTCTGCCGGGGCGTTATGCAACGTCTGGTAGTCAAAATCAAACGGCTCGTAGTAATCATCCATGCCCGGCAGATGCGGGTTAGCAAAGATTTTACCCAACAGCAGCGCTTTGTTACCCATGCGCGGCTGCAGTTTGCCGTTGATTTTACGGATCCAACCGCCCTTCCATTTTTCCTGGTTTTCCCAGTCGTTCGGGAAGCCAACGCCAGGCTTACTTTCGACGTTGTTGAACCAGGCGTACTCCATACCTTCACGGCTGGTCCAGACGTTTTTACAGGTCACTGAACAGGTGTGGCAGCCGATGCACTTATCGAGATTCAGCACCATGCCGACTTGTGAACGAATTTTCATTTTACGCTCTCCTGTACCTGGTCATTGCCTTCGCCATCCAACCAGTTAATGTTCTTCATCTTACGTACAACTACGAACTCATCACGGTTTGAACCGACGGTGCCGTAGTAGTTAAAGCCGTAGGCCAGCTGCGCATAGCCGCCGATCATATGGGTCGGTTTCGGTGTAATACGGGTCACCGAGTTGTGGATCCCACCGCGCTGCTGGGTGATTTCTGAACCCGGCAGGTTAACGATACGTTCCTGCGCGTGGTACATCATGGTCATCCCGGCCGGTACACGCTGGCTGACAACTGCACGTGCCGTCAGCGCACCGTTGCTGTTGAAGACTTCGATCCAGTCGTTATCTTCGATTCCCAGATCCTTCGCATCGACTTCGCTCATCCACACAATCGGGCCACCGCGTGACAGCGTCAGCATCAGCAAGTTGTCGCTGTAAGTGGAGTGGATACCCCATTTCTGGTGCGGCGTCAGGAAGTTGAGCGCTTTTTCCGGGTTACCGTTAGATTTCTCGCCGATCACCGCTTTCACCGAACGGGTGTCGATTGGCGGACGGTAAACCAGCAGGCTTTCACCAAAGTCACGCATCCACTGATGATCCTGATACAACTGCTGGCGACCAGACAGTGTACGCCATGGGATCAGCTCGTGAACGTTGGTATAGCCGGCGTTATAAGACACGTGTTCATCTTCCAGTCCTGACCAGGTCGGGCTGGAGATAATTTTGCGCGGCTGCGCCTGAATATCGCGGAAGCGAATTTTTTCGTCTTCTTTATTCAGCGCCAGATGCGTATGGTCACGACCGGTAAATTCACTCAGCGCAGCCCAGGCTTTAACGGCTACCTGACCATTAGTTTCCGGCGCCAGCGTCAGGATCATCTCGGCTGCATCAATTGCGGTATTAAGCCAAGGCTGGCCTTTTGCCGGACCTTCAGCCTTGGTGTAATTGAGCTTACGCAGCAGATCCATTTCGCTCTGGGTATTCCAGGCAATCCCTTTACCACCGTTACCGATTTTTTCCATCAGCGGGCCGATGGAGGTGAAACGCTCGTAGGTTGCCGGATAATCACGCTCAACGGTCATGATGTGCGGTGCGGTAACACCAGGAATCAGGTCACATTCACCTTTTTTCCAGTCCTTCACGTCCAGCGGTTGTGCCAGTTCTGCGGCAGAGTCGTGCTGAATTGGCAGCGTAACGACGTCGGTTTCTTTACCGAGATGACCCACGCAAACTTCAGAGAATTTCTTGGCGATGGCTTTGTAGATTTCCCAGTCGCTCTTCGATTCCCAGGCCGGGTCAACCGCCGCAGACAGAGGATGAATAAACGGATGCATGTCCGAGGTATTCATATCGTCTTTTTCATACCAGGTTGCGGTCGGCAGCACGATGTCGGAATACAGACAGGTGCTCGACAGACGGAAGTCCAGCGTGACAACCAGATCCAGTTTGCCGTCCAGGCCGTTATCCTGCCATTCCACTTCTTCAGGCTTCACGCCGCTCTGCTGGCCGAGATCTTTGCCCTGAATACCATGTTCAGTACCCAGCAGATACTTGAGCATGTACTCGTGGCCTTTACCGGAAGAACCGAGCAGGTTAGAACGCCAGATAAACAGGTTGCGCGGATGGTTTTTACCGTTTTCCGGCTGCTCTGCCGCAAAACGAATAGAACCTTCTTTCAGGGATTTAACGGTGTAATCCACCGGCGTCATACCTGCTTTCTGCGCTTCTTCGGCGATACGCAGTGGGTTAGTCCCTAACTGCGGCGCAGATGGCAACCAGCCCATACGTTCAGCGCGAACGTTAAAATCAATCAAATGACCGCTGTAGCGGGATTTGTCTGCCATCGGGGAAAGCAGTTCCTGCGCAGTAACCGTCTCATAGCGCCATTGGCTGGAGTGGTTATAGAAGTAGGAAGTGCTGTTCATATGACGAGGCGGACGCTGCCAGTCAAGAGCAAACGCCAGCGGCTGCCAGCCGGTTTGCGGACGCAGTTTTTCCTGGCCGACGTAGTGGGCCCAACCGCCGCCGCTCTGACCGATACAACCGCAGAACACCAGCATATTGATCAGGCCACGATAGTTCATATCGAGGTGGTACCAGTGGTTCAGGCCCGCACCGACGATGATCATCGAACGACCGTGTGTTTTATCGGCGTTATCCGCAAATTCACGGGCAATGCGCACGATCTGAGAACGTGATACGCCAGTGATTTTTTCTGCCCATGCCGGCGTGTACGCTTTCACGTCATCGTAGCTGGTCGCGCAGTTTTCGTCGTTCAGACCACGTTCCAGGCCATAGTTAGCCATGGTCAGGTCGTAAACGGTGGTCACCAGCGCGGTAGAGCCATCGGCCAACTGCAGGCGTTTAACCGGCAGTTTGTGCAGCAGAATATTTTCCAGCTCTACTTTACTGAAGTGCTCGGTACCTTCGCCGCCAAAGTACGGGAAGCCCACTTCAGCGATATCGTCCTGGCTACCCAGCAGGCTGAGTTGCAGTTCGGTTTCATCACCGGACGTACCGTCGCGTTGCTCAAGGTTCCATTTGCCCTTTTCGCCCCAACGGAAACCTATTGAACCGTTTGGCGCAACCATTTCGCCGTTGCTGTTGATAGCGACGGTTTTCCATTCTGGGTTATTTTCCTGGCCCAGAGAGTCGACCAGATCCGCCGCACGCAGCATACGACCAGCAGCATAGTAGCCGTCACGCTCTTCGAGCATCACCAGCATTGGCATGTCGGTATAACGACGAACGTAGTCGGTGAAGTACTGGCTCGGGTTATCGAGGTGGAACTCGCGCAGCATGACATGGCCCATCGCCATTGCCATCGCCGCATCGGTTCCCTGCTTCGGTGCCAGCCACAGGTCGCAAAGTTTGGCAATTTCTGCGTAGTCCGGAGTAATCGCTACCGTTTTGGTGCCTTTATAGCGAACTTCAGTAAAGAAGTGCGCATCCGGAGTACGGGTCTGCGGTACGTTAGAGCCCCATGCAAGAATGTAGCTGGAGTTATACCAGTCGGCAGATTCCGGTACGTCGGTTTGCTCGCCCCAGGTTTGCGGGGAAGCCGGCGGCAGGTCACAGTACCAGTCGTAGAAGCTCAGGCAGGTACCACCAATCAGCGACATATAGCGTGCGCCGGAAGCATAAGAAACCATCGACATCGCCGGAATCGGAGAGAAGCCTGCAACGCGGTCAGGGCCATAGGTTTTGATGGTGTAAACGTTAGATGCAGCAATCAGTTCATTCACTTCCTGCCAGGAAGAACGAACAAATCCACCACGACCACGCGCTTGTTTGAAGCTTTTTGCTTTGTCGGCGTCTTCGATGATGGATGCCCATGCATCTACCGGATCGCTGTGCAGTCTTTTTGCTTCGCGCCACATCTTCATCAGACGTTTGCGCATCAGCGGGTATTTCAGACGGTTAGCGCTGTAGAGATACCAGGAATAGCTTGCACCACGTGGGCAGCCGCGAGGCTCGTGGTTAGGCATATCTGGACGCGTGCGTGGGTAGTCAGTTTGCTGGGTCTCCCAGGTCACCAGACCATTTTTCACATAGATTTTCCAGCTGCATGAGCCCGTGCAGTTTACCCCGTGGGTTGAACGCACGATTTTGTCATGCTGCCAACGCTGGCGGTATCCGTCCTCCCAGTCCCTGTTGGTATTGAGAAGCTGGCCATGCCCATCGGCAAAGGTTTCGCCCTTCTGCTTGAAGTAGCGAAACCGGTCCAGGAATTTACTCATCGGTTTTCTCCTGTAGGAGCCTGACGGCTCTCTGATAAATCGACATTGCTTGATTGAGAGCGAAGGTAACGCTCTGAAAGGGCGTGAGAATTGATAACGATCAAGGCATGCAGGGATGAAAAATGAAGGTTGGTTTTTACATACCCCCAAAGTGGGATATTGTTTTTTAGCGTAATACTTTGAATTTAAAGAATTTTAAATAATTCACTTATCATACAAATGTTAAATTCTTTATAAGTGGGTATTAAGGGGTATCCCCCCTGCCAGGCATATTACCAGCACCGTTTTCGCAGACTTTCGTCATGAGCTCACATATAAGTATGTTGTAACTAATTTAAAGCAAAAAAAAAGCGCGGTCTAACGCCGCGCAATGGATAATCAACTGCTACTACTTTTTTACTTTTTAGAATGACGTCCGTATACCGCCCAGGTGATGACCACACAAGCGACATAGAAGATCAGAAAGACTTTCATCGCATCGACCGGCGAACCAGTTAACGCCAGAGACGTACCAAATGCTTTCGGGATAAAGAAGCCGCCAATCGCACCAATGGCTGAGATAAAGCCCAACGCTGCCGCGGTGTCGGTTGCTGCTTCGCGCATTGCTTTCTCTTCTGAACCGCCTTCAGCTTTCACTCTGTCCATCGTCAGCTTGCGGAAGATAACGGAGATCATCTGGAAGGTTGAACCACTCCCCAGACCAGCCGTCAGGAACAATGCCAGGAACACCGCGAAGAAGGCGATAAAGTTGCCGCCAACGCCGTTTGATGGCAGCGTCAGGAACAGTAAGGCACTGAAAATTGCCATCAGCACGAAGTTCACCAGCGTTACACGGGTTCCGCCCAGACGGTCAGAGATTGCGCCACCCGCTGAACGAGCCAGCGCGCCAATCAACGGTCCAAAGAAGGCGTAATGCAGGATCTGTACCTCAGGAAACTGCGTTTTTGACAACATGGCAAAACCGGCAGAGAAACCGATGAATGAACCGAAGGTTGCCAGATACAGCAGGCTCATAATCCACAGATGCCCACGTTTCAGCACCGGCAATTGCTCTTTCAGCGACGCTTTTGAGGTTGCCAGTTCATTCATACCAAACCATGCAGCCAGCGTTAACACCGCCAGAAACGGTACCCAAATCCATGCGGCGTTTGCCAGATACAGCTGCGTACCATCCGGTTGTTCAACCCCGTGGCTACCAAATGCGGCAAAGATTGACAGTGAAACCACCAGCGGCGCAACCAACTGCATCACGCTGACGCCCATGTTGCCCAGGCCACCGTTCAGACCCAGCGCACCACCCTGTTTCTGTTTTGGAAAGAAGAAACTGATGTTTGCCATGCTGGACGCAAAGTTCGCACCGGCGAAACCGCACAACAGAGAGATAATAATAAAAGTACTAAACGGCGTGGAGGTATCCTGCACCGCAAAACCTAACCATACGCAAGGAATGATCAGGATACCGGTGCTAAACGCTGTCCAGCGACGTCCACCAAACAGGGGAACCATAAAGGAGTACGGAACACGCAGCAGCGCGCCTGACACCGAAGGTAATGCCGTCAGCATGAACAGCTGTTCAGTGGTGAAATCAAAACCGACTTTCGGTAAGTTCACCGCCACGGCGCTAAATAACATCCACACGCAAAACGCCAGCAGCAAGCAAGGGACTGAAATCCACAGGTTACGGCTGGCGATTCGTTGACCACGCTGCTGCCAGAAGGCGGGATCTTCCGGCCGCCATTCGGTAATTACAGCTCCAGATGCCCTTTCCGGGGCAGATGAGTGACTCATAGACACCTCTGATACTTGTTTCGATGCCTGCAACATTAGGGTTTACAGCTGGAGGTAAGTTGATATAAATCAAAGGAAAAGGTGTCATTATTCATGCCTAAAATTTATCATTACCCTAAATGAGTACATAACTTCGGTAAAAAAGATGTGGTTTTTCACGCTTCTGTCGCCCCCTACTCCCCCTCGCCCAGGATCTCTCCCTCCGCTGGCAATTAAGAGGTAGCCCGTTTGAGGTATGGGTATACTCCAGTGTATCGCCGAGAATAACGCCACTGCCTGCAGCAGAATCGTCATTCAATAAGGTTTTCTGTTCGACGAAAACCCGAAGGAACAAGTCACCATGTTTAAACGTTGTCTCTCCCCGCTTACGCTGGTCAACCAGGTGGCGCTGATTGTTTTATTGTCCACAGCCATCGGCGTGGCGGGTATGGCTGTCTCCGGCTGGCTGGTTCAGGGCGTTCAGGGTAGCGCCCATGCAATCAACAAAGCGGGATCGCTGCGCATGCAGAGTTATCGCCTGCTGGCAGCCGTACCGCTGGACGCTAGCGATCAACCGCTTCTGGATGAAATGGAGAAAACGGCGTTTAGCCCGGAGTTGACGCGTGCCGCAAAGCGAGACGGACAACAGGCACAGTTAAAAGCACTACAGGATTACTGGCACACTGAACTGGCGCCGGGGCTTGCGCATGCGCAAACGCCTGATGCGGTAGCGCAGGATGTGACGCGCTTTGTAGGCGGTCTGGATAAGCTGGTTACCGCCTTTGACCATACCACCGAATTACGCATTGAACGCGTCGTCCTGCTGCATCGCCTGATGGCCATATTTATGGCATTGCTGCTGGTTTTCACCATTATCTGGCTGCGCGTGCGCCTGTTAGAGCCGTGGAAACAGCTGCTGGCGATGGCGCGAGCCGTCAGCCAACGTGATTTTACCCAACGCGCGCGTATCAGCGGGCGTAATGAGATGGCCGCTCTGGGTTCGGCACTGAATAATATGTCCGAAGAGCTGGCTGAGAGTTATGCCGTGCTGGAACAGCGGGTGCAGGAAAAAACGGCGGGACTGGAGCACAAAAATCAGATCCTTTCTTTTCTGTGGCAAGCCAACCGCCGCCTGCACTCTCAGGTGCCGTTGTGCGAACGCCTCTCACCAGTACTGAACGGTCTGCAAAATTTGACCTTGCTACATGATATTGAACTCCGGGTTTACGACCTGGAAGATGAAGACAATCATCAGGAATTTACCTGTCAGTCCAATGCCAGCTGTGATGAAAAAGGTTGCCATCTGTGTCCTCGCGGAACACTGCCCGCGATTGACGGCGGGATCACATTGAAATGGCGGCTGACCGATGCGCATACCCAATATGGTATTCTGCTCGCCACCTTGCCGAACGGACGCCATCTCAGCCACGATCAGCAGCAGTTGGTTGATACCCTGGTTGAGCAACTGACCGCAACGCTCGCGCTCGACAGACATCAGGAGCGTCAACAGCAGTTGATCGTGATGGAAGAGCGTGCCACCATTGCACGCGAACTTCATGATTCTATTGCACAATCGCTCTCTTGTATGAAGATGCAGGTTAGCTGTTTGCAGATGCAGGGCGATGCGCTTTCAGATAACTGTCGCGAGTTGCTCAGCCAGATACGTAACGAGCTGAATGCTTCATGGGCACAACTGCGTGAGCTGTTAACCACCTTCCGTTTATAGCTCACGGAACCTGGATTACGACCGGCGCTTGAAGCCAGCTGTCAGGAGTACAGCGCCCGTTTTGGATTTACGGTTAAGCTGGATTATCAGCTACCGCCACGCCTGGTCCCTTCGCATCAGGCGATTCACCTGCTACAAATTGCGCGCGAAGCCCTGAGTAATGCACTTAAACACTCTCAGGCCAATGAAGTGGTCGTGACGGTGGTGCAAAATGGCAAGCAGGTCAAACTAACAGTGCAAGATAACGGCTGCGGCGTACCGGAAAACGCCGAACGCAGTAACCACTACGGCATGATTATAATGCGCGACCGTGCGCAGAGCTTGCGCGGCGATTGCCGCGTACGCCGTCGCGAGACGGGCGGTACTGAAGTTGCTGTCACTTTTATTCCCGAAACAAACTTCACAGAAGTCCAAGGAGATACCCATGAGTAATCTGGAACCGGCAACCATCCTGTTGATCGACGATCATCCGATGCTGCGAACCGGTGTAAAACAGCTTGTCAGCATGGCGCCCGATATTACCGTTGTCGGCGAAGCCAGCAATGGTGAGCAGGGTATCGAGCTGGCTGAATCCCTTGATCCCGATCTGATCCTGCTTGATCTCAACATGCCCGGCATGAACGGCCTGGAAACTCTCGATAAGCTGCGTGAAAAGTCACTGTCGGGCCGTATCGTTGTGTTTAGCGTATCCAATCATGAAGAAGACGTAGTTACCGCACTGAAACGCGGCGCTGATGGTTATCTGCTGAAAGATATGGAGCCTGAAGATTTACTCAAAGCCTTACAGCAGTCAGCGGCCGGTGAAATGGTGCTGAGTGAGGCCTTAACGCCGGTTCTGGCCGCCAGCCTGCGTGCTAATCGTGCAACGTCGGACCGTGATGTTACCCAACTGACACCGCGTGAGCGCGACATTCTCAAACTCATTGCCCAGGGGCTGCCGAACAAGATGATCGCCCGTCGTCTGGACATCACTGAAAGTACGGTAAAAGTCCATGTGAAGCATATGTTGAAGAAAATGAAGCTCAAATCACGCGTCGAAGCCGCGGTATGGGTACATCAGGAACGCATTTTCTGATAACGCGTTGATGCTTCATTGCTAACGAGGATCATTTTCCGAAACGGTAATAAACGGTTCGGTCAGTGATAGCGTGATCTCATTGGAAGAGACACGCTGACCCTGCTCATCTTCTACCACCACAGACAACCGCCAGCGGTTTGTCGCGCCTTCGCTGCTGTCCCACTTAGGCATAATAATCGTCCAGCCTTGCGCGCTTCGGTTATCGCTACCCGCCGTTAAACTCAACGCCTGGGTATCACCCTGCCAGGTCAAATGGCGGATCCCATGCAAACTACGCACCTGCAACTTCAGCGCCACCGTCTCACCAGACTTGAGATCCCAGGGCGGCGTGGCCAAAAATACCGACAATGTTTTACGCTGGCGATATTCCAGCGTCGGCAGATTGTTGCGCTGCGGATCGTCATAACGACTGCCGCGCAGCGATCGGCTGTTTGCCACCTCGCTGACCATCAGCTGTTTTTTTAGCGGCACGCCAAAGCGGTAATTCAGCGTTAAGCCGAGGTTATTCTGGCTGACTCCGCTTTCGCCCTGCTTATGTTGTGCCGTCACGGTAATCAACGGCACCGGCGTATAGCTCAATCCCAGATTCACCGCCACAGGATTGTGGTACCCGGTTCCGGAATGAAACAGATCCACCCGGTCGCCAAAATACTGTTCCACGCTGACGCTGGTATTGAGGTGTTGATAGAACGGCATGCGCATTTGCGCAGTCAGGTCGTAGCCGCGGGCCATCCGTTGTTCCTGGGTTGCGGAACGCTCCTGCCAGGAGGACAGCGGTTGGTAATAGTTAGCGGATAAGCGCAAGTATTCACCCCACGCCTCGGCGCCAAGGCCTCCCCGGGGCAGATTTTCATCCAACAGGTTGTCATAAAAGGTGTTGTAACCCAGAAACCAGCCGTCGCGTACCCAGCGCTGCCCAATCCCCGCATTGCTGACTAAACCTTCGTCCTGTTGCGTCAGCCCCAACTGGCTCCAGGTTAAATATCGTTGATTGTCCTGCCATGGGATAAACCAGCTTCCCCGACTTCCGGTAAAGCTGCCTTCGTTATCCATCTGCAATCCAACGCTGGCGTTTCCCCAGGGAGAGAGCCAGGATTCCAGTTGCTGATTAACCTGTTCACTGACCGTGTCACGCACCTGACCAAACGCGAACTGCTTCGCCTGTTCACCCGTATCAAGCCCGTTATCGGTCATGCTGGCTTCACCAAACGCTTTGACCATTTCAGCAAAGTGCTTTTCGCCTGCCCGCGACTCCGGCGCCATACCGAGATCGGGTAAGCCATCACTATTGTTATCGAAAGGGTTTTCAGCCTGGTGAATAAAAGATGTCCGTGCGTTGGCAATACCGCCTGCCAATGGCAAGAGTGAGAATACAGCGAGAGAAAAATAAATATTACGGCTCAAATCGTCAGTTGTCTCTTACATCAATTAATTAGACACACTTAACCTAAACCATAACGTCTTCGGCTGTTAATTGCAGCCTTTATCCCCGTTTTCGGGATTTTCTGACATGGATAATTAGAGGTACCCACTCCTGCAACCATGCTTTCTTTCCCACATCAGGAACAGGGAGTAACATACACGCCAGGAATTATCCCTTCCATCTGACAACAGGAGTAATAATGCAAAAGATAGTGATCGTCGCGAACGGTGCGGCCTATGGAAGCGAATCGTTATTTAATAGCCTGCGTCTGGCCATCGCCCTGCGCGAACAGGAAGCGGATCTCGACCTGCGTCTGTTTTTAATGTCGGACGCGGTAACGGCGGGGCTTAGCGGTCAAAAACCTGCGGAAGGATATAATATTCAGCAAATGCTGGAGATCCTGACAGCGCAAAATGTGCCGGTCAAACTGTGTAAAACCTGTACCGATGGCCGTGGGATCACGACGCTACCGTTAATTGACGGAGTAGCCGTCGGCACGCTGGTTGAACTGGCTCAATGGACGTTGGCTGCAGATAAAGTATTAACCTTCTGATACACCGCTTCAGGCAAGCTCACTGAAAGTGTCGATAATTTCCGGATTTAATCGTAGATGGGCGCGGTTTCGTTGAACGTTAGCACGCCTTTTCAACCCTTTTGAGGGATTTTGTCACTTTTGTTTAATCGTTATGCCATTTTTTGATCAAAATCAGCATCCTGTTGCCCCCCCTTTGGTGTTATGCAATGAGTGAAATGTGAACAACATCACGCAGCACTTTCGACAGAAAGTACGTTGTTTTCAAGAACGGGGTGAAAAATGGCATTAGTGAAGGCGAGTTTAAAGTTATTTGGTGGTGATACGGTAGTCGTGCGCTGTTCTGAGCGTTGCCACATCCACCTGATGAGCGAGAAAAATCACGTCAAAGACACGCAGTCCGACATCTTAAGCGTGCAGGATCGTGATAACGCATGGCTAACCGTACCGTATACCGGCGTCTGGAATGTGCTGATCGACAGCCATAGCCAGTCGCTTGAGCATTCGATAAGTTTTATTGCAGCCTAAGCGTTAAACGCCCGATAAGCACCTGGCTTATCGGGCATACAACATCGGGCGATATTAGGCAAATCCTGGACGCATAACACCTTCCGGCAGATTCTCTCCCAACAATCGTTTGACCGTGATCACCAGATCGTTAAGACAATCATCCTGCATCCCCAACTTGACCAGCTCCTGTTCCAGTGAGAACAGATACTGGGCGTTGGTGCCTAAAGGTCCGCTCGCCGCGGCGATAAGCGGCGCAATAACCTGCGCGCGCGTGTCTGACTCAAACAGCGGATGACGCGGATCCATAATAAAGACCAGTGCGTTCACCGTCCTGCCGTCATCAAGCGCCAACTGACACCAGGTCGGCAGATAACAGCCGGTAATCATTTCTCGCTTCCACAGCAGTGAAAGCTCTTGTTCCAGGGACGCGTCCGGCAAACGGTAGGCCACACCGGTGGTGCGTCCGCCCTCTTTCAGGGCCAGCATACGTCCTGGCTGACACGCCGTTCCTCGCCCCGCCGTCAGACGCAGGCAAAAGGCACGGTGCCAGCCGACTAACGTCCCGGTACAGGACTCTTCAAATTCTAAGGCCGGGTTCCACATCAATGATCCATAACCGAAGATCCACACCGGTCCATCATCTGGTCGGCATGCAAGCGTGGCAGCAAGTGAGGCTGCACGTTGTTCCGCTGACCAGAGTAGTGATTCTTCAATAGCACCAAATGCCGTCTTGCAGTCGGCATTCAATAAAAAATCACGCGTTAACACCTTACACCTCCGCCACTGCTGCTTCCCTGCGACAACTTTTTTGACGCCTTCCGGGCTTTTTAACTGCTCATTTTGAAACCAATAGCTGGACAATAGGCAATTCACCGCTCGCTTGCAAGCCAGCAACGGCGCGGCGTAGCACGATTCGCTAACGCCTGATGCAAGCTAGTTCATAAAGGCATTATAATTGATACTGTTACGCCTTTTTATGCCATTTATCATCATCACCTTTTTGATAATCATTTTTGACCGCGGCCCACGCCACCTTGTGTGCTGTCTCTTCACGGGTAGCATCATCACGACGGTCAGATTTATCTTTATATTGTTCCCAGGCGCTGTTGAAAGCTTCTTTGTAGATGTCCTGAGCATGGGCTGGCAGAACATGCTGCACGCTTTCAGGCAGATCGCTTTTGGATTTATATGGCATTGTGAACTCCTCTTTTTAGGCTAAACCTTAAGTGTGGTTAACAATGCGGAGATGCGCCAATAATGGACATTTATAGAAAATTTCTTCATCTAACCTTCTGTTAATTAAACAGTCTATAAACTAGAACTTTGTTTTTGACCGCTTTGAGAGGAAAAATAAGCGATGTAGTAAAATTTCGTAAAATGTCACCTACAAAACCAGGTTTTCTGTTATTTTTTACATTCTTTAATACTTTTTATAATTATATACCCTAAATAATTCGAGTTGCTTAAAGGCGGCAAGGGAGTGAATCCCCAGGAGCATAGATAACTATGTGACTGGGGTGAGCGAGCGTAGCCAACACATAAGCAACTTGAAGTATGACGGGTATAAATACCTGCAGAGACGGAGAATTAATTCAATGACACACGTAAATGAGGCGGTAAAAACCCGCCACAAGGAGACCTCTCTCGTCTTCCCGATTTTGGCACTGGTAGTACTGTTCTTATGGGGGAGCAGTCAGTCACTACCAGTGGTCATCGGCATTAATGCGCTGGCCCTTATTGGTATATTAAGCAGTGCATTCAGTGTTGTCCGTCATGCGGATGTATTAGCACATCGACTTGGCGAACCCTACGGGTCGCTGATCCTCAGCCTGTCCGTTGTTATTCTTGAAGTCAGCTTAATCTCCGCATTAATGGCGACCGGCGATGCAGCGCCTACGCTCATGCGCGATACGCTATATTCAATCATTATGATCGTAACCGGCGGCCTGGTCGGTTTTTCATTACTGTTAGGTGGCCGTAAATTTGCCACTCAGTATATGAATCTGTTTGGTATTAAGCAGTATTTAATTGCTCTGTTCCCACTGGCCATTATTGTACTGGTGTTCCCGATGGCTTTACCGGGTGCGAATTTCACTACCGCACAAGCGCTGTTGGTGGCGTTAATTTCTGCGGCAATGTACGGTGTATTTTTGCTGATCCAAACTAAAACGCACCAGAGTCTGTTCATTTACGAGCATGAAGACGAGGGTGACGACGACGACCCGCATCACGGTAAACCGTCAGCACATAGCAATTTATGGCACGCTGCCTGGCTTATCATTCATCTGATCGCCGTTATTGCTGTGACCAAGATGAACGCCAGCCCGCTGGAGACATTGCTGACTGAACTGAATGCGCCGGTCGCCTTTACCGGTTTCCTGGTAGCGTTACTGATCCTCTCTCCTGAAGGGCTGGGTGCGCTGAAAGCGGTTCTGAGCAACCAGGTACAGCGGGCGATGAATTTGTTTTTCGGTTCAGTATTAGCCACCATTTCACTGACCGTTCCGGTAGTGACCCTGATCGCATGGGCAACCGGGAATGATTTGGTCTTTGCGCTGGGCGCGCCAGAGATGATTGTGATGGTTTCATCACTGGTACTGTGCCACATCTCTTTCTCCACCGGACGCACCAATGTGCTTAACGGTGCGGCGCATCTGGCGCTGTTTATCGCCTATCTGATGACGATATTTGCCTGATGAGTTTTTCTGGTAGAACCCACGGCCCTTCTCAGGGCCGTTTTCTTTTACCGCTCACAGCTCCGGATAAACCTGTTGACCATCGACAAACGTTAATAACGACTCCGTTTGGTGCAATTTGTCTGCCGGAATAGCCATAATATCCTGATTAAGCACCGCAAAATCGGCGAACTTACCTTCCCGCAAACTACCCCTCTGCTGTTCTGCAAAAGCCAGCCAGGCGGCATTTCGGGTATACATTTTTAACGCATCTTCCCGACTTAACTGGCGGGTGTCATGGCGTACTGAGCCGTCGAGTGCTTTACCTGTGACATGATACTCAATGGCATGCCACACTCCCGCAACGCCAATCCGCGTCGCATCTGTACCGCCGGCAACGATTACCCCCTGCTCTAACGCGGGTTGAACTGGTGATGAGAGTGCCGCCACCGTTTTACCATTTGCGCGTCCAATGGCGGGAGATTCAAAATATGGCCCCATCTGGACAGAATAGGCCAAGCCGAGTTTCTTCATGCGGGTAATTGTTTCTGGCGTACCGGTATTGAGATGCGCAATAGACCAGCGTAACGGAGCAATGTCATACGATTTAGCCACCTCGCTAATGAGATCTAAAATCGCATCCGCACTGTCATCGGTATAGGCATGTATTTCTACGGCGACCCCTTCCAGGGCGGCAAGCTGGAGCACCTTAAATTGTTCTTGTTGGGATTGTGCAGAAGACTTAAATCCAGATGACATCCGTACGCCGTCATTCATTGCCATCACCAGGCTTTCACCGAAGCCCAGAAAGGCTATTCTGCCGTCATCGTGTATTGCCGGGCGAAATGCCAGACGTTGTTTAAACCATTCCGTTTCATTACCAGGCGGTGCGGATAAACGATATCCAACACGTATCCTGAGAGGTTGCTGCTGCTGAAGTTTAAAGAAATCACGATAAGCTTGCTCATGCCCGGCAGAAGGATCGATAAACCCGACCACGCCGCGTTTATTTAAATAACGAACAAAGGCGTTAAGGTTCTTTTCAACATCGGAAGTCTGGCTAATCTGGGCGAAAAGCTGGTTAAAACTGCCAATGGTCCCGCGCAATTTCCCCGTTGCCAGCCCTTTGTCATCGCGTTCTATCACGATCCCTGCCGGAACATCCGGCTGTGGACTATTAAGTTTTAGGGTCTCGATAGCCTTTTGATTTAACAGGGCATAGTCATAAAGGCTTTGTATATACGCAGGATGCTGAGGCACCGCCTGATTCAGTTCCTGAACCGTCGGATCCCGTTTTTCAGCAAATTGTTCAGGCATCCATGAGCCAGCCACCGCCACCCATTGCGCAGTATTTTTCTGTGCCGCAGATTGCGACAATTTATTTAACGCATCGGGTAAATTTTTAGTATCAAACCAGTAGGTTTCAAATAAAAACGTCCTCCCACCCCGAATGCCATGCAGATGCGCATCAATTAATCCCGGAATAACGGTTTGCCCCGTAAGATCGATTTCCTTCGTGTTCGGTCCGGACCATTTTTTCACCGTTTCATTATTACCCACCGCAATAATATGCCGCCCTTTTACCGCCAGCGCCTGCGCGTTGGGTTGTTGTTCATCCATGGTAATCAGCTTGCCGTTATACAAAATAACATCGGCCTTGTCCTGAGAATGCGCCAGAAATGAAGTTCCGATCAGAATTGCGGCCAACGTTGCTTTGCGAATAGCCGGAGGGGGAGTATTAAAGCGAAGTCCCAGTTTACCCATCATATTTATCTACCTTTTCACGTGATGAAAATCAGGAAAGCTGATGCCGCACCGCTACGCTAGCGATTCGCGCGCTGGCTAGCAGACGTTCGAACGAATGCCCGCAACGCGCTTTTCCCGACAGGCCAAGCATTGTGGTACTGACGTAATCAGTCAGGCTGTCAGCCTCTTTAGGATGCCGCTGTGCGATAAAGTCGTGAATTTTATGTTCGGCAGCCGAGTAGAAATTCCGCGCGACCTTCCGCGCTTGCGGATCGTTACTGTGCGTGCCCTCCAGGACCAAACATCCCGGCGTATGCGGATCTGCGGCATAACGTCGCGCCGCCTCTTCAAGCAGATCGGTAAGACATTCAGAAACGGGTTTGTCGGGGCGCAAAATATCATCAAACGGAATCGCCTCAGTTTGTACGTAGCGGTCAAGAACACGTTCATAAAGACCGATTTTGTTCCCAAAAGCAGCATAGAAACTGGGGGGCTTGATCGACAACGCCGCGGTGACATCCGCCACGCTAACGGCGTCATAGCCATGTGCGTGAAACAAGGGTTGTACTTTGGCAACGGCCATTTCTGGATCAAAATTACGTGGGCGTCCAGGTGCTCGAGTGCATTTTGTAGTGTTCATTACAAATCCATTGACAGAAAACTGTGCACCTATTATATATCGATCACTACATAATTGTTCAAGGAGTACCTCATGTCTTCTTTTAATGGCAAGTCAGTTCTGGTTCTTGGCGGCAGTCGTGGGATTGGCGCGGCTATCGTGCGCCGTTTTGCCGCGGATGGCGCATCGGTTACCTTTACCTATTCAGGCTCCCCTGACGCTGCCAAAGCGCTTGCTGATGAGACGGGTACCCAGACAGCGCAAACCGATAGCGCCGATCGTAACGCCGTCATCAACCGGGTACGCGAAAGCGGCCCGCTGGACGTGCTGGTAGTTAATGCAGGCATTATTCTGTTTGGTGATGCGCTGGAGCAGGATCCGGATGACGTGGAGCGCCTGTTCCGGATTAACATTCACTCCCCATACTATGCGGCGGTGGAAGCGGCACGACAGATGCCTGACGGCGGACGCATTATCATTATTGGTTCTGTGAATGGCGACCGTATGCCTCTTGCTGGCCTGGCCTCTTATGCGGTGAGCAAATCAGCGCTGCAAGGGCTGGCCCGGGGGCTGGCACGTGATTTTGGACCGCGGGGCATTACGGTAAACGTGGTTCAACCAGGCCCTATTGATACCGATGCCAACCCGGAAGATGGCCCACTGAAAGAGGTGATGCACAGTTTTATGGCGCTAAAACGACATGGCCGTCCAGAGGAAGTTGCGGGAATGGTTGCCTGGCTTGCAGGCCCTGAGGCTGGATTTGTGACGGGGGCAATGCATACAATTGATGGTGCGTTTGGCGCCTGACGCCTACCCTTAACACTTTTCTCAAACAGCAGTCCGAAGAGATATCTCTCCGGACTGCAACACTTTCTTAGTTCTCAGTATCCAGCTCGTCGAAGCTTTTAACCAGGTCATCAATCGCTTTAATCTGAGTCAGGAACTGTTCCAGTTTCGCCAGCGGCAGCGCGGATGGACCGTCGCATTTCGCATTGACTGGATCAGGATGCGCTTCAATAAACAGACCGGCCAGACCTACCGCCATACCTGCGCGCGCCAGTTCAGTAACCTGCGCACGACGACCGCCGCTTGCTGCGCCAAACGGGTCACGGCATTGCAGCGCATGGGTAACGTCAAAAATCACCGGCGAGTTGCCAGAAACTTTCTTCATCACGCTGAAGCCCAGCATATCCACAACCAGGTTGTCATAACCAAAGTTCGCGCCACGGTCGCACAGAATTACTTTGTCGTTGCCGCCTTCATGGAATTTATCCACGATATTGCCCATCTGGCCCGGGCTTACGAACTGCGGTTTTTTCACGTTGATAACGGCACCGGTTTTCGCCATCGCTTCCACCAGATCGGTCTGACGAGCGAGGAAGGCCGGCAGCTGAATCACATCCACCACGTCAGCAACAGGCTGAGCCTGGCTGGCTTCGTGAACGTCGGTGATCACTTTTACGCCAAAAGTCTGCTTCAGTTCCTGGAAGATTTTCATCCCTTCTTCAAGGCCCGGCCCACGGTAAGAGTGGATGGAAGAACGGTTGGCTTTATCAAAGGAGGCTTTGAACACGTAAGGGATACCCAGCTTTTGAGTAACGGTTACGTAGTGCTCACAAATGCGCATCGCCAGATCGCGGGATTCCAGCACGTTCATTCCGCCAAACAGCACGAACGGCAGGTCATTTGCCACGTTGATGTCGCCAATGCTAACCACTTTTTGTTTCATAGGATCGCCTTAAACGGTAGGTAAAGTGTCATTAATCAATGCAATACAATTTGCTTGTGCGAAATAGTATTAATCTGCGCACGAATCATTTCGCTGATCGGGTCTTCCGGACACTGTTCAACGAAATAACTTAAATCGGTCAGCGCAACATGTTCACACTCCAGCTGCGCGTAAATTAATCCACGATCGCGTATTTCATACGGATCTTCAGGATTAAACTGTAATAGTGCTTCGCTGGCACGCAGCGCCAGCTCCATTTGCCGCTCTTCCATCAGCGATGATTTCAGCGTGTCGAGCAGCTTACGAATTACTTCTGCATTATCCGCCTCATCCAGGTCTTCGTTAAACAGCTCCGCGACCGGGCTGATATTCCCCTTCAGCCACACTTCCAACGTGTGCTCATTTAACGTTTCGCCATTGAACGGATTGATTAGCCACATTTCGCCATCGAGCGATTCAATACGCAGGATGAGTTGTGTCGGGAAAATCACCGGCACCAGTGGCAGCTCCAGTCGGTTGGCAATCCACAATAAGATCGCACCCAGGGATACGGCACTGCCCTGACGACTTTTCAGTACCTGATCAAGCCATAGTGCATCAGAAAGACGATAGACGCCGTGGGTATCCGTAAAACCCCATTCGCCGTAAAAAAGTGCCAGCAGTTTTTCCAGTTGCTCATCCTGAGACAGGAGCTGGCTAATTTCTTCTTGCGCCAGACTGACCAGACGTTCCAGTTCGTCATAGACAGTTTGTGTTGGAAAATCCAGACGGATAGACTCCGACGCCAGGATCATCCCATCACACAATGGCGCTTTATTAAATTCGAAATCAGCTAACGACCTCATGCTTACCCCAGTAACGGTATTTTTGTGGTGGCGAGTTTAATGATGATGTACAGCACCACCAGCGCCAGCGGAAAAGCGATTAATCGCGCCTGCTGACTGCGCGCCCGACGATAATCGAGCGCAATAAAACCCAAAACGATGTAAATGATAACCCCAAACAGCTTTTCAGTCAGCCATGTCCCGTGCTCAGTGAATGGCAGGATGTGCGCTTTAACCATTAACGCTACGCCGCTGAGTAATAAAACGGTATCGACAACCGGCGGCACGATGCGCGTCCAGCGCGCGCAGGCAAGGCACGAGTCGGTGTAACGCCACCAAAATCGCAGCGTCAGCAAACCAACCGAAAGCGCAATGCTGATGAGATGGACGTTGAGTAACACACCGAAGGTACTCATGATGGGATGCGTCCAAGCGTAATTCGCTCGTTGCCGCCATAGTCACGACAGGTTTCAACCGCCAGGTAACCCGCACGAGTAAAGGCATCACGGACGGCCTCGCCCTGCTGCCAACCATGTTCCAGCAACAGATAGCCGCCGGGCGTTAACATGCGCTGAGACTGGTCGATGATATGCACGATATCCGCCAGTCCCTGATCGCCCGCCACCAGCGCCGACAGCGGTTCAAAGCGAACGTCGCCTTGCGCCAGGTGCGGATCCTGTTCGTCGATATACGGCGGATTGCTGACAATCATGTCAAACTGCTGTCCCTGCAATGCGCTGAACCAGTTACTTTGCAGCACGCAAACATTGTCGATGCCCAGTTGCTGCTTGTTGCGAATGGCCAGTGCCACGGCATCAGGCATGCGGTCTACAGCTGTCACTGCACAATCCGGACGCTCGGTTGCCAGCGCCAGCGCAATGGCACCCGTGCCGGTTCCCAAATCGAGAATACGACACGCTGAGGCCGGCAGGCGAGCCAGCGCCTGCTCCACCAGACACTCGGTATCCGGACGCGGAATAAGCGTGGCTGGAGACACAAACAGCGGCAACGACCAGAACTCACGCACGCCGGTTAAGTGCGCCACCGGCTCTCCCCGCTGACGCCGCGCCAGTAGCGTATCAAGCTGTTGACGCTGCGCCTCGGTTAACTCCGTTTCGCCGAAAGCCAGAATAAAGGTGCGCCCTTTGCCAGTAACGAACTCGAGTAAAATCTCGGCGTCACGGCGCGGGCTTTCGCTTGCCTGTAATTGGCTTATCGCTTCACGCAGCCAGTGCTGATAATCCATTAATCCTGCTCGGACAATGCCGCCAGTTGATCGGCCTGGTATTCCTGGACAATCGGCTCAATGAGCATATCCAGTTTGCCTTCCATCGCTTCATCCAGACGGTAGAGCGTCAGGTTAATGCGGTGATCGGTCACACGACCCTGCGGGAAGTTATAGGTACGGTTACGATCACTGCGATCGCCACTGCCCAACAGGTTGCGGCGTTCAGAGGCTTCCGCCTGTTGACGTCTTGCCACTTCGGCCGCACGAATTCGCGCCCCCAGCACCGACATCGCTTTGGCTTTGTTTTTATGCTGTGAACGTTCGTCCTGGCATTCCACTACGATACCGGTCGGTAAGTGGGTAATACGGATTGCGGAGTCGGTGGTGTTAACGTGCTGACCGCCCGCGCCTGATGAACGGAAGGTGTCAATACGCAGATCGGCCGGGTTGATGTCCGGCAGTTCGGCATCCGGCAGTTCCGGCATAACCGCGACCGTACAGGCAGAGGTATGAATACGCCCCTGCGATTCCGTCGCAGGTACGCGCTGCACGCGATGGCCGCCAGACTCAAACTTCAGTCGCCCGTAAACGCCTTCGCCGCTAATCTTGGCAATGACTTCTTTAAACCCGCCATGCTCGCCTTCGCTGGCGCTCATGATCTCAACCCGCCAGCGACGCGATTCTGCGTAACGGCTGTACATGCGGAACAGATCGCCGGCAAACAGCGCCGCTTCATCACCACCGGTTCCCGCGCGCACTTCGAGGAAGGCGTTACGTTCGTCATCGGGATCTTTAGGTAATAGCAGGACCTGCAGATGCTGTTCCAACTGCTCACATTTCTCTTTTGCTTCGCGCAGTTCATCCTGCGCCATTTCACGCATTTCAGGATCGTCGAGCATCATCTGAGCCGTCTCGATATCTTCCTGAACCTGTTGCCAGTCCGTAAAACAGCGAGATACATCGCTTAATTGCGCATATTCGCGCGACAGCGCACGAAAGCGATCCTGGTCTGCGATAGTACCCGCATCACCGAGCAGCGCCTGAACTTCTTCATGGCGTTCATGCAGGGCTTCCAGTTTGGCAACGATAGAAGGCTTCATAGGCGTAAATGCACCCTGTAAAAAATAAGATTGGTGTGCTGCTACTCCAGCCCGAGGCTGTCGCGCAGAATATTCAGGCGTTCACTATCCCCGTCACGGGCGGCCTGTTGAAGTGATTTGGTTGGTGCATGAATCAGGCGATTGGTCAGTTTCCAGGCCAGATCCTGCATAATGGCTTGCGCATCACCGCCCTGTTGAAGAGCGGCCAACGCTTTGGCGGTCAGTTCATCACGGATCTGTTCTGACTGACTGCGATACTCGCGGATAGTGTCGCTTGCGCCCTGGGCGCGTAGCCAGGCCATAAACTCGCTGGCTTCCTGCTCCACTATCGTTTCGGCTTCCACCGCCGCCGCTTTGCGCTGGGCCAGGTTATGCGAAATGATGCTTTGCAGGTCATCAACGCTGTACAGATAGGCGTTAGACAATTTACCCACTTCCGGCTCGACATCGCGCGGTACGGCGATATCCACCAGCAACATAGGCTGATTGCGGCGGTTTTTAAGCGCACGTTCCACCATTCCTTTGCCGATAATCGGCAGCGGACTGGCGGTAGAACTGATAATGATATCGGCATCCTGTAAACGCGCGTCTATATCACTCAGTGAAATCACCTCGGCGCCGACTTCATCCGCCAGCACCTGCGCACGCTCGCGAGTACGGTTGGCGATGATCATCTTCTTCACTTTGTGCTCGCGCAGATGTCGCGCTACCAGCTCAATGGTTTCGCCCGCACCGACTAACAGCACGGTTACCGTGGAGAGCGATTCAAATATCTGCCGCGCCAGGGTACAGGCGGCAAACGCCACCGACACGGCGCTGGCGCCGATGTCAGTTTCTGTACGTACACGTTTTGCGACAGAGAATGATTTCTGGAACATGCGTTCCAGCGCACTGGCGTTCAGGTGACCTTTTTGCGAATCCGCAAACGCTTTTTTCACCTGCCCAAGAATTTGCGGTTCACCGAGCACCAGTGAATCCAGACCGCTGGCAACACGCATCAAATGACTGACCGCGTCGTTGTCCTGGTGCCAGTACAAGCTGTTGCGCAGATCTTCTTCATTGAGGTTATGGTATTCACACAGCCAGCGAACCAGCGCTTCTTGCAGGTTATCCTGCTCTTCAACGCTGAGATACAGCTCCGTGCGGTTACACGTCGACAGCACTACCCCGCCCTGCACCATTGGCTGCGCGAGCAGGCTGTCCAGCGCCTGATCGAGCGTATCCGGCGAAAACGTTACGCGTTCTCGCAGCGATACAGGTGCCGTTTTATGGTTAATACCAAGCGCTAAAAGGGTCATGTGTGCGGGAATAGTACCAGCGTTGATAAGGTTAGACTGGGTGCATCATACAGGATGCGTGCGGTCAATAAAAGAGACTGACCCCTTTTGGAGTAATAGCTTAGTGCACAAATTTAAGCGATTTAAGATAACTTGAACGTAGACGATGTCTGATGGCGGCGCTAGCATTAAGAGTTATAACTGCAACGTATCTCAAGGATTTGTCATCATTATGACCCTGCCTGATTTTCGCCTGATTCGCCTGCTGCCGCTGGCGGCCCTGGTTCTTACTGCCTGTACGCTCAACGCGCCTAAAGGTCCCGGTAAAAGCCCCGATTCTCCGCAGTGGCGCCAGCACCAACAGGAAGTTCGCGCCCTGAACCAGTATCAGACGCGTGGTGCGTTTGCCTATATTTCCGATCAACAGAAAGTGTATGCCCGCTTTTTCTGGCAGCAAACCGGTCAGGATCGCTATCGTCTCCTGCTGACCAACCCTCTGGGCAGCACTGAACTGGAACTTAATGCGCAGCCGGGCAACGTCGAACTGGTCGATAACAAAGGCAAGCATTACACCGCCGACGACGCTGAAGAGATGATCGGCAAACTGACCGGCATGCCTATCCCATTAAACAGCCTGCGCCAGTGGATCCTTGGACTGCCAGGTGACGCCACCGATTATAAGCTCGACGACCAATATCGTCTGAGTGAAGTGAACTACAGCAAAGACGGTAAAAACTGGAAAGTGGTCTATAGCGCCTACGACAGCAAAACCCAGCCAGCGATGCCAGCAAACATGGAGCTGTCCGACGGCTCCCAGCGTATTAAGCTGAAAATGGATAACTGGATTGTGAAATGATGACCCATTGGCCCTCTCCGGCAAAACTGAATTTGTTTTTATACATCACCGGACAGCGTGCGGACGGTTACCACACGCTGCAGACCTTATTTCAGTTTCTTGATTATGGCGACACGATAGATATTACGCCGCGTAGCGACGGCGAAATTCACCTGTTAACCCCAGTGGAAGGCGTTGCGCATGAAGATAATCTGATCGTCCGTGCGGCACGTTCGCTGATGAAAGCGGCATCTGAAAGCAATTGCCTTCCCAAAGGGAGCGGTGCGGACATCAGTATCGACAAACGCCTGCCGATGGGCGGCGGTCTTGGCGGAGGTTCGTCTAATGCGGCAACCGTTCTGGTGGCGTTGAACCATCTCTGGCAGTGCGGACTTTCGGTTGATGAACTGGCGGCACTCGGCTTAACGCTGGGGGCGGATGTTCCCGTATTCGTGCGCGGCCACGCGGCCTTTGCCGAAGGCGTTGGCGAAATTCTGACGCCGGTCGAGCCTGAGGAAAAGTGGTATCTGGTTGCTCATCCGGGAGTCAGTATTCCGACACCGGTGATTTTTAACGATCCCGACCTCCCGCGCAACACGCCAAAAAGGTCAATAAAAACGTTACTAAAATGTGAATTCGGCAATGATTGCGAGGTTATCGCAAGAAAACGTTTTCGCGAGGTTGATGCGGCGCTTTCCTGGCTGTTAGAATACGCGCCGTCGCGCCTGACTGGTACAGGGGCTTGTGTCTTTGCTGAATTTGACACTGAGTCTCGTGCTCGCCAGGTGCTTGAGCAAGCCCCGGAATGGCTCAAAGGCTTTGTGGCGAAAGGCGTCAACCTCTCCCCATTGCACAGAGCGTTACTCTAAATCCTTCGGGTTTCAGGAAAATGGCGAAATGACGAATCGCCAGATGCATACAATTTCAGTATGTAACTGGTGTGAGGAATTGATGCCAGCGCAAATGAAACGCGAAAGATAAAGAGTAAGCCGGGCAAGCTGAGTTGCGGTGACAACGTCACCCTGTTCCAGACGTTGCATCGCGCTCTTTAATACACCGCATGGAGAGGATACTGCCTGGCCCGCACAGTTTTCGGCAGATTCTTTCCACCAATGGACGCATGCCTGAGGTTCTTCTCGTGCCTGATATGAAGCTTTTTGCTGGTAACGCCACCCCGGAACTAGCACAACGTATTGCCAACCGCCTGTACACTTCACTCGGCGACGCCGCTGTAGGTCGCTTTAGCGACGGCGAAGTCAGCGTACAAATTAATGAAAATGTACGCGGTGGTGATATTTTCATCATCCAGTCCACTTGTGCCCCTACTAACGACAACCTGATGGAATTGGTCGTTATGGTTGATGCGCTGCGCCGTGCTTCCGCAGGCCGTATCACCGCCGTTATTCCTTACTTCGGCTATGCACGTCAGGATCGTCGCGTACGTTCCGCTCGTGTACCGATTACCGCTAAAGTCGTCGCTGATTTCCTGTCCAGCGTTGGCGTTGACCGCGTCCTCACCGTTGACCTGCATGCTGAACAGATCCAGGGCTTCTTTGACGTACCGGTTGATAACGTATTCGGTAGCCCGATCCTGTTAGAAGACATGCTGCAGCTGAACCTGGACAACCCGATTGTGGTTTCTCCGGATATCGGTGGCGTCGTGCGTGCCCGCGCTATCGCTAAACTGCTGAACGATACCGACATGGCTATCATCGACAAACGTCGCCCGCGTGCGAACGTTTCTCAGGTGATGCACATTATCGGTGACGTTGCAGGTCGTGACTGTGTTCTGGTTGATGACATGATCGATACCGGCGGTACGCTGTGCAAAGCAGCAGAAGCACTGAAAGAACGTGGTGCTAAACGCGTATTTGCTTACGCCACTCACCCGATCTTCTCAGGTAATGCGGCAAACAACCTGCGCAACTCAGTGATTGATGAAGTCGTTGTCTGTGACACTATCCCACTGACTGACGAAATCAAAGCGCTGCCAAACGTGCGTACATTGACCCTGTCGGGTATGCTGGCCGAAGCGATTCGTCGTATCAGCAACGAAGAATCCATCTCTGCTATGTTCGAGCATTAATCGAGCCCGGCTCAAAAACCCGCTGCGGCGGGTTTTTTTATCTGCAATACTTATTTGTATGACTTATGCCTCCTTCACCTGCCATTTAGTTGACAGATGATGCGCTCATGGATGAAACATTATTGTGAACAGATTATTTTCCTCACATGTGATGCCTTTCCGCGCCCTCATCGACGCTTGTTGGAAAGAAAAATATACTGCCTCTCGCTTTACCCGTGACCTGATCGCCGGGATAACCGTTGGGATCATCGCCATTCCGCTGGCAATGGCCCTGGCAATAGGCAGTGGCGTTGCGCCGCAGTACGGCCTGTATACCTCAGCCGTCGCTGGGATTGTTATCGCCCTTACCGGGGGATCGCGCTTTAGCGTATCTGGCCCAACCGCCGCCTTCGTGGTGATTCTGTATCCGGTGTCGCAACAGTTTGGGCTGGCAGGCCTGCTGGTTGCCACGCTCATGTCCGGGATATTCCTGATCCTTTTCGGCCTCGCTCGTTTTGGCCGCCTGATCGAATATATCCCCGTGTCGGTAACGTTAGGTTTTACATCGGGTATTGGTATCACCATCGGTACCATGCAGATTAAAGATTTTCTTGGCCTGCAGATGGCCCATGTCCCGGAGCACTATCTGCAGAAGGTTGGTGCGCTGTTTATGGCCTTGCCGACCATCAATTTCGGCGATGCCGCCATTGGCGTAGTGACGCTGGGGATCCTGATTTTCTGGCCGCGCCTGGGGATCCGACTGCCGGGTCACCTTCCCGCACTGCTGGCAGGCTGTGCGGTAATGGGTATCGTGAACCTGACCGGCGGCCATGTCGCCACCATTGGTTCTCAGTTCCACTACATTCTGGCTGACGGCTCACAGGGTAATGGTATCCCGCAGTTGCTGCCGCAGCTGGTCCTGCCGTGGAATATGCCGGAATCAAACTTTACCCTGAGCTGGAGCTCGTTACAGGCGCTGTTACCGGCAGCCTTCTCGATGGCGATGCTGGGGGCAATTGAATCTCTGCTGTGCGCCGTCGTACTCGATGGGATGACCGGCACCAAGCATAAAGCTAACAGCGAGTTGATTGGCCAGGGGCTGGGTAACATCGTGGCACCATTCTTTGGCGGTATCACCGCCACAGCGGCAATTGCCCGCTCTGCGGCAAACGTCCGCGCCGGGGCGACCTCGCCAATCTCTGCGGTTATCCACGCGATTCTGGTGATCCTTGCCCTGCTGGTACTTGCACCGCTGCTTTCCTGGTTACCGCTTTCCGCCATGGCCGCCCTGCTGCTGATGGTGGCATGGAACATGAGTGAAGCGCATAAAGTGGTGGATTTGCTGCGCCATGCACCGAAAGACGACATCATTGTCATGCTGATGTGTATGTCGCTGACGGTACTGTTCGACATGGTTATTGCCATCAGCGTCGGTATCGTTCTCGCCTCTCTGCTGTTTATGCGTCGTATTGCGCGCATGACTCGCCTGGCGCCGGTCAACGTAGACGTACCGGACGATGTGCTGGTGCTGCGCGTTATTGGTCCGCTGTTCTTTGCCGCGGCGGAAGGATTATTTACCGATCTTGAGTCGCGTATTGAAGGTAAACGCATCGTAGTCTTGAAGTGGGACGCGGTCCCGGTACTGGATGCCGGTGGTCTGGACGCTTTCCAGCGCTTTGTAAAACGTCTGCCGGAAGGTTGCGAATTACGCATCAGTAATCTGGAATTCCAGCCGCTACGAACCATGGCGCGCGCGGGTATTCAGCCGATTGCCGGGCGCCTGACGTTCTTCCCGAATAAAGATGCTGCGCTAGCAGATATCCGCTAACGTGTAGCCCGGCCAGGCGAAACGCCGCCGGATTGCAAATGACAGACAAAAAAATGGCTCCCTTACCTGGGAGCCATTTTTATAACAAGCTTATTGCTTACGCGTTCAACAGTTGCTCAGCCGTTGCCTTCACGCTTGCCAGCAGGACTTTAACATCCTCCAGACATACCGTCGGATTGAGCAGCGTTAGCTTCAGGCAGGTGACACCATCTGCTTCGGTCACGCCGACGTTGGCGCTACCAGAAGCCAGCAGAACGTCACCAATACGCTGGTTCAGCAGCGCGACAAACGCCATGTCGTCACTTTGCGGCCGGAAGCGGAACAGCACACTTGCCAGCTGCGGCTCCATCACCAGTTCAAGATGTGGCTGGGTTTTGACAAACTCAGCAACATCACGCGCCAGCGTCACACCGTTATCAATGATCTCGGCATACTGCTTTTTGCCCAGCGCTTCGAGGCCCATCCACAGCTTCAGCGCGTCGAAACGGCGCGTGGTCTGCAGTGACTTCGATACCAGGTTTGGTACGCCAGCCTCTTCATCGAAATCAGAGTTCAGGTACGCCGCCTGGTAACGCATCAGCTCGTAGTGGCGCGCATCTTTTAACAGGAACGCACCGCAACTGATGGTCTGGAAGAACTGCTTGTGGAAATCCAGCGTCACGGAATCTGCCAGTTCAAGGCCGTTCAGGAAGTCACGGTACTTCTCAGAAAGCAGTAACGCCCCGCCCCATGCCGCATCCACGTGCATCCAGATCTGATGTTCTGCAGCCAGCGCTGCAATATCCGCTAACGGATCGATTGCGCCCGCATCGGTAGTACCGGCAGTGGCGACGATTGCCATCACCTGCTCACCGTTGGCTTTCGCCTGGGCCAGCTTGTCTTTCAGGTCAGCCAGATCCATGCGTGAAAACGCATCGGTCTTCACCTGGGTGACGGAACGGTAGCCCAGCCCCATCAGCGCCATGTTCTTCTGCACGGAGAAGTGCGCGCTTTCAGAGCAGAACACTTTGATTTTACTCAGATCACCGGTCAGACCATCCTGCTGAATGGAGTGCCCCTGGCGAGCGAAAAAAGCATCACGCGCCAGCATCAGGCCCATCAGGTTACTCTGCGTACCGCCGCTGGTGAATACGCCCGCATCGCCTGCCGGGTATCCAACCTGCTCACGCAACCACTCGATCAGCTTGATCTCAATGATGGTGGCCGACGGGCTCTGGTCCCAGGAGTCCATACTCTGGTTGGTGGCGTTGATCAGCACTTCCGCCGCCTGGCTAATCACCAGGCTCGGGCAGTGCAGATGCGCCACGCACTGCGCATGGTGAACCAACAAGCTGTCTTTGAGAAAGTATTCAACCGCACGCTCAATAGCGGCCTGGTTGCCCAGGCCCTGAGACGTAAAATTCAGGTTGATACGTTCACGCAGTTGCTCAACGGTTTTACCCTGATACATCTCAGGCTGCTTCAACCATTTAACGACCGCTTGCGTACTCTGCTCGATAGCGTCCTGATAAGCTGCAATGCTTTGCGCCGAGCCGGACAGAATCGGGTTTACGTCTGACATTCGATCCAACTCCGTTTAAACCGGCTTCACGCCAGCGCCCAGCAGGGCGTTTTCGAATTTATCGAGGAAGATTTCCAGCTCAGCGTTGGTGATCAGCAGTGACGGCAACAGGCGCAGCACGCAACCATTGCGGCCACCACGCTCCAGAATCAGCCCATTTTCGAAGCATTTTTTCTGCAGCAACGCGGACAGCTCGCCATCGGCCGGGTAGCAGCCCATGTGATCCTGCGCTTCGTTCGGCTTCACGATTTCCAGGCCGATCATCAGACCCAGACCGCGCACCTGGCCGATAACCGGGTAGCGTTTCTGCAGGTCAGCCAGTTTGCCTTTCAGCCACTCGCCCTGGGCAGCAACTTTATCGGCAATCTTGTCGTCTTTGAGGATCTTCAGCGTTGTCAGACCGGTCGCCATCGCCAACTGGTTGCCGCGGAAAGTACCAGTGTGGTGGCCCGGAGACCACGCATCGAACTGCTTTTTAATGCCCAGCACCGCCAGTGGCAGACCGCCGCCAACCGCTTTGGACATCACGATGATATCTGGCTCAATACCGGCGTGTTCGAAGGCGAACAGTTTACCGGTACGTGCAAAGCCCGCCTGAACTTCATCGATGATCAGCAGAATGCCGTGTTCCTGCGTCACTTTACGAATGCGTTGCAGCCACTCGACCGGAGCCGGATTCACGCCACCTTCACCCTGCACCGCTTCGAGGATCACGGCAGCCGGTTTACGCACGCCGCTTTCAACGTCGTTGATCAGGTTTTCGAAGTAGTAGGTTAATGCTTTAACGCCAGCGTCGCCGCCGATACCCAGCGGACAACGGTATTGATGCGGATACGGCATAAACTGCACTTCCGCCATCATGTTGCTGACCGCTTCTTTCGGCGACAGGTTGCCGGTCACGGATAGCGCGCCGTGGGTCATCCCGTGGTAGCCACCGGAGAAACTGATGATGCTGGAACGGCCAGTGACTTTCTTCGCCAGCTTCAGCGCCGCTTCAACAGCATCTGCGCCGGACGGACCGGTGAACTGCAGGCAATATCCTTTGCCCTGACCCGGTAATAAAGAAAGTAAATATGATGAGAATTCATCTTTTAACGGCGTGGTAAGGTCAAGCGTATGTAACGGTAAGCCGCTTGTGATGACACTTTGAATGCTCTGCAGCACTTCAGGATGGTTATGACCAAGCGCCAGGGTTCCGGCACCTGCCAGGCAATCAAGATATTGATTATTTTCTACATCAGTAATCCAGACGCCCTGCGCTTTAGCGATCGCTAATGGCAGTTTACGTGGATAGCTGCGGACATTAGATTCAAACTCAGCCTGTCTTGCTAAAAAGGTATCATTGCTCTGTGGTAATGAATTAGCACTTAAAGTATCAATACGGACTTTATCCGTCATCATATCACTCCTACAACCAGGTGTAGATTAACGCCTGATTGAATAAATGGTTATAAGGATTACCTGTAAAAAAGCGCGGCTAATATATGTTGTTTTAGCTTAGGACTCAATCATTTATTTTTCGGCATTAAAAATAACAACTTTCCCCTTTAAATTCAAAGTGTAACAACAATTTACCATTACTAAATCCTAAAGAAATATATCTATTTAATTAACAATGTTGTAGCTAATTGCAACGCAGACAATCTAATAAAAACCATGGAATTTTCGTGTTTTTATTATTTTTTTACACGTTTTTACCATTAATGATGCTCGCAATATCTTGTGATGACATGATTTTTCACTTATTTGTCGATAAATCGAATAAAAAAGTCGATCCCTCAATATAAATCACTTAGTATGGCGCGCTTATTTGCAGGCTATGTAGATAAAATTAATGCGCAGCACCCGATAACGCGTACAGGCGACACGCGTTATCGACAACAGGTATTCCCTGGGTTGTCAGCAGAAATGTTCGCGGGCGGACATTTCGTAAGGCGAACTTCGTTCCCTTATGCCGAGAATGAAAATTTTCTAGCCATACTTTTATGGCGCCCTGATATGAGATTGTTATGACTCGCATTTATCCACCATCCGTCGTTGCCAAATTTGGCGGCACCAGCGTCGCTGATTTTGATGCGATGAACCGCAGCGCCAGCATTGTCCTTGCTGATCAAGATGTCCGTTTAGTCGTTTTGTCTGCTTCAGCAGGCGTGACAAACTTACTGGTTGAGCTTTCTGAAGGTCTGGAAACACATCAACAATTAGATAAGATTGAGACTTTACGCGCCATCCAATACAACATTATTTCCCGCCTGAAGCAGCCGTCCGTTATCAGCACGGAAATCGATAATCTTCTAAACAATATCCGTCGTCTTGCACAAACGGCGATGGTTTCGCCGTCTGATGCGTTAAGCGATGAATTAGTCAGCCATGGCGAGCTGATGTCCTCGCTACTGTTTACTGAAGTGTTACGTGAACGGCATGCTGAGGCCGGGTGGTTTGACGCCCGTAGCGTGATGCGTACTAACTCGAACTTCGGCTGTGCCGAACCCGAGCTTGGCACACTGCACCACCAGGTGGAGACTCACCTGCGTCCTCGTCTTGAGCAAGCGATTATGGTGACTCAGGGATTTATCGGGCGTGATGCCGCAGGGCACACCACAACGCTTGGACGCGGCGGTAGTGATTACACGGCTACGCTTCTCGGTGAGGCGCTTCACGCCACACGCGTTGACATCTGGACCGACGTCGCAGGGATCTACACCACCGACCCACGCATTGCGCCGCGTGCCAAACGAATCGACCATATCTCATTTTCCGAGGCCAGCGATATGGCCGCCTACGGTGCGAAGGTTCTTCACCCGGCTACACTGCTCCCGGCAATGCGTAAAAGCATTCCGGTCTTTGTTGGCTCAAGCAAGGATACTGCCGCCGGAGGTACGCTGGTACACAACACCACCGATAATCCACCTCGCTATCGCGCGCTCGCCGTTCGTCGTAAACAGACGCTGTTGCGGTTACACAGTCTGGAGAAGCAAACTTCCTGTTCTTTCCTGGCGCAGTCCTTCGCCATTTTAGCTCGCCATGCGGTCACGGTGGATTTGGTTACAACCTCAGAGAATAGTATTGCGCTGGCGCTGGACGCCACTCATGCAACCTCAGGTGAAGACCATGTGTTGACCACCGCATTGTTTACCGCATTGTCCTCCCACTGTCGGGTGGAAGTGGAAACCGGGCTGGCGTTGGTCACTTTGGTGGGGAATCAACTCACACAGGCTGCGGGAGTTTGCAAAGACGTTTTTGCCTGGCTTGAAGAGCATACGGTACGAATGATTTGCCATGGGGCATCAAACGACAACCTGAGCATCCTGTTGCCGGCTGACAATGCAGACAGCGCGATCAAAGCGTTACATTATCGGTTATTCGAATAACGCTTCTTTGTAGTATGCCACCAAGGGTAGAAGTCGTTTACCCCAGTACTGACGAACAAGCAGAGCCCTGGTTTTTAAACCAGGACTTTGTGTTCAAACAACTGCCCTCCAAGCTGGGAGAGCTATTTAGTTATGCCGATGATTGGTATCACCGCGACGGCAGCGTTTGTCATAATGGCGCACCCACCAGTAACGATCGCTGATTTGTTCGTGCCCCCCCACTCTGGCACCCGCCAACCAGAGGACACCACCAACAAAAATACTGAGCACGGCACCATGTGCGAAAAACTGTGGCAGATTAAATTGCGGCAGTTGGTTTAAAATAGAGTAACCAACACCACCCACCATCACCACCAACCCTAAAGCCATGAGCACGTTACCGAGTAACGAAGCGTTTTTGCGTTTCATGTGTCACCTCCGGAACTTTGGGTTGTTACAGGGAATACCCCTAATCCTTATGTGTAAAGTATAGACAACACTGCCGTTCGCAAGTGCGGGAGCGATCACAATTACAAACACTCATGCAACAAAACTTTACAAATAAGCTACTGAACATACTCATTTTCTAATAGTCCATTTGTGCAATTATTCAGCTTTTGGCGATAAGCACGCAGTTTTTTGTCAACAGCAGCGTCAGACAGTAAACTACACGTCGTTTATCGAAACACTCAGGACAAAACACGTGGCGATTAAATTGATTGTCGGCCTGGCGAACCCCGGCGCAGAGTATGCGGCAACGCGACACAATGCAGGCGCATGGTATGTCGATCTGCTGGCAGAAAGATTACGCGCTCCCCTGCGCGATGAGCCGAAATTCTTCGGCTACACCTCCAGAGTTACGCTTGAAGGTGAAGACGTCCGTCTGCTGGTGCCAACCACATTTATGAATCTGAGCGGCAAGGCTGTCGGTGCGATGGCCAGTTTTTATCGTATTAACCCCGATGAAATTTTGGTCGCACACGATGAGTTAGACCTGCCGCCAGGCGTTGCCAAATTTAAGCTTGGCGGCGGCCATGGCGGACATAATGGCCTGAAAGACATCATTAGCAAGTTAGGTAATAACCCCAACTTTCATCGTTTACGCGTTGGAATTGGCCATCCAGGCGATAAAAACAAAGTTGTCGGATTTGTTTTAGGCAAACCACCTGTTTCAGAACAGAAGTTAATTGATGAAGCAATTGACGAAGCGGTACGTTGTACCGAGATTTTGTTCAAAGATGGCCTGACCAAAGCAACGAGCCGGTTACACACCTTTAAAGCGCAATAAGTAGCGATGTGGGGCATTTTTCTCGCGTGCTGTGTATAATAGGCAAAGTTATTTACATTTCTACAATCTGTTTTCCATAACAGGTTGAATATCAAAAGATTAAGGTGATTTAAACATGGGATTCAAATGCGGTATCGTCGGTTTGCCAAACGTAGGCAAATCCACCCTGTTCAACGCGCTCACAAAAGCGGGTATTGAAGCGGCAAACTTCCCGTTCTGTACTATCGAGCCGAACACCGGTGTTGTCCCGATGCCCGATCCGCGTCTGGATCAGCTGGCCGAAATCGTCAAACCGCAGCGTATCCTGCCAACAACGATGGAATTCGTCGACATCGCCGGTCTGGTAAAAGGTGCGTCCAAAGGTGAAGGTCTGGGTAACCAGTTCCTGACCAACATCCGTGAAACCGAAGCTATCGGCCACGTGGTGCGTTGCTTTGAAAACGACAACATCATCCACGTTAATAACAAAGTGGATCCGGCTGACGACATTGAAGTTATCAATACCGAGCTGGCGTTGTCCGACCTCGACACCTGTGAGCGCGCTATCCATCGCGTGCAGAAAAAGGCCAAAGGCGGCGACAAAGACGCTAAAGCAGAACTGGCTGCGCTGGAAAAATGCCTGCCACAGCTGGAAAACGCTGGCATGCTGCGCGCGCTGAAAACGCTGACTGACGAAGACAAAGCGGCTATCAAATACCTGAGTTTCCTGACGCTGAAGCCAACAATGTACATCGCCAACGTCAACGAAGACGGTTTTGAAAATAACCCGTACCTCGATAAAGTGCGCGAAATCGCGGCTGCCGAAGGTTCTGTTGTGGTTGCCGTTTGCGCAGCCGTTGAAGCTGACATCGCAGAACTCGATGATGCTGACCGTGAAGAATTCATGGCTGAAATGGGTCTGGAAGAGCCGGGCCTGAACCGCGTTATCCGTGCTGGCTACGAATTGCTGAACCTGCAGACCTACTTCACCGCTGGCGTGAAAGAAGTCCGTGCATGGACCATTCCTGTCGGTGCCACGGCTCCGCAGGCAGCCGGTAAAATCCATACCGACTTCGAGAAAGGCTTTATCCGCGCACAAACCATCGCGTTTGAAGATTTCATCACCTATAAAGGTGAGCAAGGTGCGAAAGAAGCTGGGAAAATGCGTGCCGAAGGTAAGGACTATATCGTCAAAGATGGCGATATCATGAACTTCCTGTTCAACGTCTAAATAAAATTTGTTGTCTCATGAGGTTTCACTGAATCTCATAACAACGGTAAAACTCTATAAAATCCACGCAATTGCGTGGATTTTTCATTTCACAATGTCTCAATTCATCTCGTAACAACGCTGTCAAAAATGAGTACATGGATGAGTACAACATTCTTCCATCTTCATTTTAAGTGAGTACAATAACGGTATAATAAATAAACAAGGCCCCGTTATGCTCACTGATACGCAATGCCGCACTACCAAGCCGAAAGAAAAACTCTATCGGCTCAATGATTTCAATGGTCTCTACCTCGAAGTGAAACCCAATGGCAAAAAGGCATGGCGCTATCGGTTTAGACTCAACGGTAAATCCAGCATGTTTGCGTTGGGTGAATACCCGACGGTCAAACTTGCCGAAGCTCGCGAAAAATGCGAGCAAGCGCGTAAGCAAGTCGCAGATGGAGTTAGCCCAACACAAGCTCGTCAATTAGATAAGATCCGCAAGGTCAATGACGCTTCTAACACCTTTGAGCTGATCGCCAAAGAGTGGTTGCAGATGAAAGACTGGGCCGAGATCACCAAAACGCGGCGACTGGATATGCTTGAACGTGTGGTTTTTCCCGCAATTGGTAAGCTCCCAGTCAGAGAGATCACTCCACACCACATTCTTAAAATTCTTCAGGAAACGGCTAAGCGCGGCGCTCCGACTGTTGCCGCTGAAGCCCGTCGTACCATTTCATCAGTTTTCGAGTTGGCAGTCGCGACACTTAGAGCTGATAGTGATCCTGTCTGGCCCGTGCGCAAAGCTCTTCCAGCCAATAAGACACAGCACAAACAAGCACTGAATCCTCAGCAAATCGGAAAGTTATTAAGCTGTTTTGACAGTAGTCGCGGCTCGTACCAGGTTAACTATTGCATGTGGCTTATGTGGTGGACATTGGTGCGTCCTGCAGAAGCCACCGAAGCGGAATGGATAGAATTCGATCTTGATAACGCCCTCTGGACCATTCCGGCAGCGCGGATGAAAGCCCGCAGAGAACACGTTATTCCCCTACCCTTCCAAGCTGTCAAAATGCTCAGAACACTACAGGGATTAACCGGGCATCGGCAGCACCTTTTCCCAGGCAGAGATAACCCTCTAGGTCCAATGACATCGCACTCGCTGCGCCAGCGACTAAAAAGCCTCGGCTGGAGTGGCATTTATAGTCCCCATGCTACCCGAACTACAGGAAGTACGCGTTTAAACGAAATGGGCTATCGACCTGATGCTATTGAGGCCCAACTTGCACACGCTGATACCAACAATGTTCGTCGCACATACAACCATGCAACGTATCTTGATGAGCGTAAAGTGATGATGCAGAAATGGGCGGATATGTTGGACAATTGGGTAGCAGGATTCGAGTAGAACTTAGTGAACCACGAGGATAGAACATATTCCTCAAGGTTCACTTTGTGCCAGAAGCAGACGTTGCGTACATCCTCAATATTGCTCCCTGTTGATCAGGTCAACTGCATTGAACATTCTGTATAGATGTCCACCAAGTTTGGTAAATACACATTTGATTAAAAGGCACTGCATATTAGCAGGAATTCCGTCATGGCCTTCGACGTCAGTTAACCTATTCGTTATGATATAAAACCAATGGCATAGCCTGCCGGATGCTCGAAATCCCCAAACCGTTTAACAGGAAGAACTGGTGAATATGGAATTGGATGAAATAACAAACACGGCAGTGACTTCACCTGCGAACCATGTACCAGATTTTGTAGCTGTACATTCCGTTACGATGACGCTGCCCTTTGCTGAGCTGACTTGGGAAAACTTCGAAAAACTCTGCTATCGGTTAGCGGGGAAGGATGCGGATGTAGAGTCACATAGTTTGTATGGTAGAGCAGGCCAGGCCCAGCAGGGAATCGATATCTTTGCGAGGAAGCGCAATGGGAGATACAACACTTGGCAGGCAAAACGCTATAAAAATATACATATAACGATCTTAATAGCGCCTGTTCGACATTTCTGTCAGGCGGCTGGGCGGTTAAAACGGATATCTTTTATATTGTCGTACAATGTTCTGTTGATGATGTAAGCCTTCAAGACGCCATTGAAAAACAGGCTGAGAGATTTCGTGTACAGAATATTGTGTTAAAAGTCTTGGGCGGACATGACTTATGCACCGTTCTACGAGACCATCCGGATATTGTTCTGGAATTTTTTGGACGAGAATGCGCAAAACATTTTTTTGGCGATACTGTCAGTCAGGATCTTCTTAACAAGCTTGATGGTGGGGAAATCCAGAAAGTCAGATCACAACTGTTGAGGGTTTACCAGGCTGGATTTGAGCTACTTGATAAAATCCCGGTCAATGCCCCAACGCCTTTTTCCGATCAGCCGGTTGAACCCATTTCTCTACTCAAACGTTTCTCTGCTCCTGATGTTTTACTTAGAGAAAACATCAAGGATCATGCGCCCGAAAAGAAAACTACTGAAAAGAAGGTCCTTGCGCATGATCAGCAGCCGATTGAAACGCATTCACAATCCCGGGGTGAAGAAAGGCGCCAGGCTGAACAATACCGACGAATCCCCATTCTGAACTGGTTAGCGCAATCTGATCAGATTGCTGTTATTGGTCATGCAGGCACAGGAAAGAGCACTGTGCTGCGCTGTCTCGCGCTTGATCTGCTTGGGGAGCAGAATCATTTCACGCACGTAGCAAAAAAATGGGGGCGGCATCTCCCCCTATTCATCTCATTCGCGAAATGGGTACGTCTGACGGAAGCGAATGGCGGTGTCGTGAGCATTAAAACCTTAATCCGGGAAACATGGCAACAACAGTTGACGGCAAATCTGGTCGCTTTGATCGATAAGGCGATTGATGAAAACCGTGTGGTACTTTTTGTGGATGGCCTTGACGAATGGGCTAACGAGCAAGCTGCTCGTACCACGCTGCTGGCAATGCTGACAGTGGTCTCTGCACACAACATTCCCGTTCTGGTCAGTGCCCGTCCTGGGGGACTGACAAGCATTGGAGGCATTCCAGATAATTGGGCCGTAGGTGTACTTGCGCCTTTGTCGAAAAAGCAGCAAACACAAATTGCCACCATCTGGTTCTCAAGAAACGTAGATCAACATCGAGATCCGGTTCAAAGCGCAGAGTCCGTTCTGTGGCAAACAAACCGCTTTTTTGATGAGTTAAACAAGGGCCGTGGGTTGTCCACTCTAGCGGAAACACCACTACTGCTGTTAGGGCTTATTGCTCTTGCTATCCGTCAGTTGGTTCTGCCTATTAACAAAGTTCAAGCTCTAAGTCAGCTCACTGAACTTTTATTAGAACGCCACCCTCACAGCCGCGCAACCGCAGCGGGGGATGTCGTTCCGCGTTTTTCACCTGCAGCTTCAAATGATGTGCGACGAGAAGCACTTGCTGCACTCGCTTTTAAAATCCGCTCTGAGGGTGGCGATGCCGGGTATCCCATTAATCTGGCCCGAAAATGCCTTCAAACGTTTCTAACAGATCCTGAGGGGTTCAGCTATACACAACGAGAGGCAATCGAAGTTGCCAATGAAATCTTGGCTGTGAATTCAGAAACCATGGGGTTGCTAGTCGAAAAAGGACCTGCAGAAGTCGGATTTGTACACGCAAGCCTAGAAGAATATCTGGCATCGGTTCATATCCACGGATGGCCTATTGAACGGATTTTAGAGTTTGTCCGAGCTAATGCAAGCCACTTTCGCTGGAGAAGTGTTTTTGGCGATTTGATTGCCAGAAATAACCGGCGATCCGAAGCAGAGAAAATCGTCAGAGTTATTGACGAGCCTGAAAATGATGCTATCGGTGCACTGCAGCGCCGTTTACTACTTGCTAATGTCGTGTTTGGCGGTGCTGAGATCAACAAGCCAACCGCTATCAGGCTTGCCGAGCAAAGTTTCAATATCATTACTGGTTCGGGCTGGATAGGGGAAAGGAGTGCGCATCTTACCGCCGCCTTTGAGGGAATTTATAACACAACTCTCAGAGAAAAAACTTCTACAGCTATCAGTTGTTGGGGCACCAAAAGCGCCGATTACCTGCATAATTTCTATCACACTTTAGCAGCATGGCCTCACTCAGATGAAACGCTGAATATCCTTCAGCACGGAATGAAGGACGAAAATGTCTACAATGCACGACCAGCAGCTCATGTTCTCGCTTTAAAATACGCCGGGGATGCCAGTGTAGAGAAATGGTTGCTATCACTCTTTCGGGGTGATTCAGACTTAATGATAGTGGCGATAGCATTAGAGGCTCTAGTACTTGGCTGGTCAGAAAATAGTGCATTACCTGCGCTAATTAATTCTGCGTCAACCTCAAAAGACCCAAACCTGCAGCTCAGTGCGATTTTTTGCAAAGTAAAACTATCTATACATGATGATCAAGACTTGGAAGTATTATTGGATTTGCTTCGTTGGTATAGCCGCCTTGATTATCACAACAGAGATCTGGCTGGACGATGTCTGATATTGGGTTGGAAGGATAACGATTCACTCATTAAGAAATGCCTAGATTCGTTTGATAATTCGTTCAGGGGAGACGAAGGGATTGAAAAAGATATAGCCCAACTATACCTCACAAACTGCAACGCAAAAAATAAAGACGTCATTGCCTGGATTTTACGCGAACTGGAATCGAAACACCCCTTTATAGCTCATTTCGGGCGGAACTGGGAATGGTTGTTACGTTTTACAGAGGAAAATACAGAGATCCATGAAAAAGTTATTTCCACTATGTTGTCGGAAAGGATGGATCATAAAGAATATGTGTTGAACCCTGTCCTCAGTGAAATAGAAGATCCACGAATCAAACAACACCTTATAAATAAGGTAAAAACTACTGAAGGATTTAGAGTTTTCTGGTTTTTAAGCCCCTTGCTTCATAAGCGGAAGGCTGGCGACCACGAGGTGGATTCTCTTATTCAAGAAATCCTGCAATGGCCAGCTAATAAAAAGCGGCATATTGTCAGTTTATTCCCCAAAATGTTGGGCAGGGAAGAATGCATAGAAGCTCTGATTAGTATTGCCAAGACTACGCATGGCGTCAGGACAGACCTACTCATGTCTGCTTTTACCCAACTTGATGTTGGTTCAGATACTGACGTCACTGACTTCCTGGTTACCCACTTTTTATCTGAGCCAGACAATATTTACTCGGGCCTCAACAATTTGCTGCTGATCTGTCCGGATGAGCCTAGGTTAAAAGATTACGCGCTTTCAAAACTTGAAGATCGTAATCCACCCCTTGCAATGATTGCCTCTACTTATCACAAACTGCCTGAAGTCCGTTTACAATTAACAAAACATGTAGAATCTCTTTCCGTTTCTATGCGCCATCAAATTATGAACGCTGCAGCCAGTGAATTTGATAGAAATGAGACAGCAGAAAAAATACTCAGCCGATATGACGATGAAGTTGACAGCCAGTTAAAAATCGAAGGTGCAATAAAATACTATCAGGCATTATTACCCTCAAACGTGGAGCGTCAAACAACTATTGACCGTTTGATATCAGATGCTCAGGTTGCAGCTCCGGATTTTGAAGAACGCCATGCAGCTGCTTTTGCAGGACTGGTGAGTTATGGCGCTGTAAACGAGTTTGTTCACCTAGAATGGAATAATAAACCATTGGATGTTTCACTGGGGCCATACAATGGAGAATCCAAAGCCCTTTTAAGATTAGTAGCTGAGCACTGGGAAGAAATTGATGTGTGTTTCGATAAACTGTTTAGGTCTCGAATTAACGGCATAGATTCAGAAGCCCATTTCTGGACTCTCATATCCCCATATGTTGGTGAGAGTGCGTCTTTACGAGAGCAGTTCATCGATTACTGTGAAAATTCATCTCAGGTTCTGGATGAATCGCCACGGGTTTAACAGACACCTCGGAGTCATTTAAGATGACTTAAAGAGAGGTGCCCATGAGCGGTAAACGTTATCCCGAAGAGTTTAAAATTGAAGCAGTCAAACAGGTTATTGATCGCGGTCATTCTGTTTCCAGCGTTGCAACACGTCTCGATATCACCACCCACAGCCTTTACGCCTGGATAAAGAAGTACGGTCCGGACTCATCCACTAATAAAGAACAGTCAGATGCTCAGGCCGAGATCCGCCGACTCCAGAAGGAGTTGAAGCGGGTTACTGACGAACGGGACATATTAAAAAAAGCCGCGGCGTACTTCGCAAAGCTGTCCGACTGAGGTACGCCTTTATTCGTGACAACTCCCGTTGCTGGCCTGTTCGTCTGCTCTGCAGGGTGCTGGATGTTCATCCCAGTGGCTTTTACGCCTGGTTTAAGCAACCGTATTCTCAGCGCCACCAGGTAGATCTGAGACTGACGGGACAGATCAAACAGTTCTGGCTGGAGTCCGGTTGCGTTTATGGTTATCGCAAGATCCATCTGGACTTGCGGGATAGCGGTCAACAGTGCGGAGTGAACAGAGTCTGGCGACTGATGAATCGTGCCGGGATAAAGGCTCAGGTCGGGTACCGGAGCCCGTGGGCACGCAAAGGCGAGGCCAGTATCGTATCGCCCAACAGGCTCCAGCGACAGTTCAATCCGGATGCTCCGGATAAGCGTTGGGTAACGGACATAACCTACATCAGGACCCACGAAGGCTGGCTGTATCTTGCTGTGGTTGTTGATCTGTTCTCACGCAAAATTATCGGCTGGTCAATGCAATCCCGGATGACAAAGGACATTGTCCTGAACGCACTGCTGATGGCTGTATGGCGGCGTAATCCCCAAAAACAGGTGCTGGTTCATTCGGACCAGGGCAGTCAGTACACAAGCCATGAGTGGCAGTCGTTCCTGAAATCACACGGCCTGGAGGGGAGCATGAGCCGTCGCGGTAACTGTCACGATAATGCGGTTGCAGAAAGCTTTTTCCAGTTGCTGAAACGCGAACGGATAAAGAAAAAGATCTACGGAACGCGGGAAGAAGCCCGCAGCGATATTTTTGATTACATCGAAATGTTTTATAACAGTAAGCGTCGGCATGGTTCGAGCAATCAGATGTCACCGACAGAATATGAAAACCAGTATTATCAACGGCTCGGAAGTGTCTAGATTATCCGTGGCGATTCA